>JANRIC010000008.1:0-58244 GCA_033765345.1 Microscillaceae bacterium | reverse complement strand
TATTTTAATTATTTTAATTATTTTAATTATTTTAATTATTTTAATTATTTTAATTATTTTAATTATTTTAATTATTTTAATTATTTTAATTATTTTAATTATTTTAATTATTTTAATTATTTTAATTATTTTAATTCCCATATCCATTGTTTTCCTAAATTTGTACTCCGATTTTTCACACCAAACATTGATTTGAACTATGGCAATTTCCAAAACTTACGAGCCTAAAGCTATTGAGGAGAAATGGTATCAGTATTGGCTAGATCATAAGTTTTTTCACTCCGAGCCCGATGAGCGTGAGCCTTATACCATCGTCATTCCTCCGCCGAATGTAACTGGCGTACTTCACATGGGGCACATGCTCAACAACACCATCCAGGACATACTCATCCGCAAAGCCCGGATGGAAGGCAAAAATGCCTGCTGGGTTCCCGGAACCGACCACGCTTCTATTGCCACAGAAGCCAAGGTCGTAGCCATGCTCAAAGAACAAGGAATAGCCAAAAAAGACCTTAGCCGGGATGAGTTCCTGAAATATTGCTGGGAATGGACCGAAAAATACGGCGGGATCATCCTCCATCAACTCAAAAAACTAGGCTGCTCCTGCGATTGGGACAGGACTGACTTCACCATGAATCCGGCTTACTACAAAGCTGTGACCGATGTTTTTGTGGATTTGTATCACAAAGGCTATATCTATCGTGGAGCAAGAATGATCAACTGGGACCCCGCCGGGAAAACCGCCCTCTCAGATGAAGAAGTGATTTATAAAGAGGTGAATTCCAAATTATATTTTGTCAAATACCGTATCAAGGATTCTGATGAGTTTGTAACCATTGCTACCACTCGCCCCGAAACCATCCTGGGTGATACTGCCATTTGTATTCATCCCGAAGATGCCCGTTATACGCATTTACACGGAAAAAAAGCCCTTGTACCAATCATCAACCGGGAAATACCGATTATTCTGGATGAATACGTGAGTATGGAGTTCGGTACAGGCTGCCTCAAAGTGACTCCTGCCCACGACCTCAATGACTATGAACTGGGTCAAAAACATAAGCTGGAAACCATCGATACCCTCAACGAAGACGGTACACTCAGCGAAGCCGCACAAGCACCACAATACATCGGCAAAGACCGTTTTGTGGTTCGTAAAGAAATTGCACTGGAACTGGAAGCATTAGGGCATATCGTAAAAATAGAAGATTACAAAAATCAGGTAGGTACTTCCGAGCGTACCGGGGCAGTTATAGAGCCGCGCATTTCTACGCAATGGTTTATTGCGATGAAAGAATTTTCCAAACCCGCCCTGGAGAATGTCCTGAATGATGAGGTTCAATTCCACCCGACTAAGTTTAAGAATATGTATCGAAGCTGGATGGAAAATGTGAAAGATTGGTGTATCTCCCGTCAGCTTTGGTGGGGGCACCGGATTCCGGCCTATTACCTGCCGGACGGTGATTTTGTGGTAGCCAAAACCCCCGAAGAGGCACTGCAATTGGCTCAAGAGAAAAATCCAAACCTTCAAATGGAAGACCTGCGCCAAGATGAAGACGTACTCGATACCTGGGCTTCCTCCTGGCTTTGGCCTTTACAGCTATTTAATGGTCTGGAAAACCCTGAAAATAAAGAAATCAAATATTATTATCCGACTTCTACGCTCGTCACCGGGTTTGATATTATTTTCTTTTGGGTAGCCCGAATGATTATTGCAGGCTATGAATACCGCCAAGAAAAACCCTTTAAAAATGTGTATTTTACAGGGATGGTTCGCGACAAACAAAGACGCAAAATGTCCAAATCTTTGGGAAATTCACCTGACCCAATTGAACTGATGGAGCAATTTAGTACAGATGGCGTTCGATCAGGGATTTTATTCAGTAGCCCTGCCGGGAATGATTTGTTATTTGATGAAAAACTTTGTGAGCAAGGGCGTAATTTTGCCAATAAAATCTGGAATTCCTTCCGTTTGATTCACGGTTGGGAGATAGATCAAGGCTTGACACCTCAGCACGAAACGGCGATCACCTGGTTTGAAGCGGCTCTTAATCAGGCAATTATAGAAATGGAGGCATATTATGTAGATTTTCGTATTTCAGATGCTTTGATGACAATTTACAAGCTTTTCTGGACGGATGCCTTCTGTGCCTGGTATCTGGAGATCATCAAACCTGAGCAAGGCAAGGGACTGGATGTACAGACCTATCAAAAAACCATTGAGTTTTTTGAAAAATTACTTAAATTACTCCATCCTTTTATGCCTTTTATTACCGAAGAAATCTGGCAGGAAATCGCCGAGCGTAAGGAAGGAGATTCTATTTCCATAGCCTCATATCCCCAAGCTGAGGCAATTCCCGACAAAACCATTTTGGCAGAAGCCGAAGTGGTCTTTGAAGTCATTACCCAAATCCGTAATACCCGCAACGCCAAGCAAATTTCACCCAAAGTAGCCCTGGATTTGAAAATTAAAACTCAAGAAAAGGCACTCTTTGAGCGATTCGGTACTATTATTCAGAAGCTATCCAATATCCAAAACCTTGATTTTGTAGAAGATGCGCTGGAAGGGGCAGCCGGTTTTCTGGTCAAAAACCACGAGTTCTTTATTCCTATCGAAGGGCAAATTGATGTAGAAAAAGAATTGGAAAAACTGCAAAAGGACTTGGAATATCAGAAAGGATTCTTGATGAGTGTAGAAAAAAAACTCGGCAATGAACGTTTTGTGTCTAATGCCAAACCTGAGGTCGTTGAGGCCGAAAAACAGAAAAAAGCCGATGCAGAATCAAAAATCAAAGCTTTGGAAGAATCTATTTCCGCTTTGAGTAGATAAAAATCAAAACCCATAAGCTCAAAATTGTTTTCACGCATGGAGCTTATGGGTTTTATTTTTAATGCCTTCAACTATAAACATCAGTACAATTTTACAATCTCAAATTCTACCCTGCGGTTGATGCGGCGGTCGTCTTCGGTGACTTCAGGTGTGATGATAGGGTTTCGGCTACCGTAGCCGATGGCTTCAATGCGAGAATCTTTAAATTTTCCTTTGGAAATGATATAATTTTTGATGGCATCAGCTCTGGCCTGCGAGAGATTCATATTATCGGTATCACTTCCTTGCGAATCGGTATGCCCGGAGATTTTTAGACCCAAATTGGGGTGATCGGATAGGAAAAGCACCAATTTGTTGAGGTCTTTGACCATTTTATCAGTAATCTCGGAGCTATTTTCATCAAACTCCACGGCCTCAAATTTCCATTTTTTAAACTGGATAGAAGGTGCAGAGATATTCAACGTGGTATCTCCTTTTAACAAAAACTGCTTTTCAATCCTCAGAAAGTCATCTCCGGTAATAATCACCAGATAATTATTGTTACGAATTAGGTCAAAGCGATAAGAACCGTCAGGGCGGATGTACTTGGGTGCCACCTCAATGCCATTGTCCAGATCGATAATGGAAATAATCCCCTCGAAAGCAGCTCCAGTGAGCGAATCGGTCACTTGGCCTTCCAGTACGGTAGTAGCCAAAGGTTGTGCTTCCATGGGTAAAAAAGCCGTGTGGATATTCAAAGATTCTTTGACGACAGTATCTCCTACGGCATAGTCAAAGAAGCGGGTTTTAGTCAATTTGGCATAATACAGATTGGTTGATTTGGAATCAATCGTAAAATAGTATTCATCCTTATTATAATTGACCAGCGGGCCGATATTGCGCGGTTCTGCCCATTTGGCTCTTACTCGGTAGGACTTATAAATGTCAAATCCTCCAAAATTAACCAATTGTCCGTCAGAGCTAAAGTAAAGAATCTCGTGCTTTGGGTGATAAAAAGGACTTACCTCATTGTAGCGGGTATTGATGATAGGCCCGATATTTTGCGCTGGTGCCCATTGCCAAAGTGTATCTTGGCCTTGCTGTCTGAAGTCAGTCTTATAAGTATAATAAATATCCGAGCCCCCAAAGCCCCCGAGCCTGTCAGAAGCAAAGAATAATGTGTCGCCCGTGTGTGAAAGTGCAGGTTGAGATTCCCAACTGATGGTATTCACATTCAGCCCTAGGTTTTGGGGAGAAGTCCAGGAGTTATCGTCTTTTCTGAAAGAGACAAAAATGTCACAATCTCCATAACCATCAGGGCTTTGGCATCGGGCAAAATAAATTGTACGCCCGTCACGGCTGATGCAAAGTGAGCCTTCATTAAACTGTGAATTGATGCCACCGGGGAAGGGTTTGGCCTCCGTCCAGGGCAGGGTGTCAATTCTACTACCTTCTTCTGTTTGAGTCACATATAAGCTATCAGCTTTGCGAGAAAAATAAAAATCTTCGTCAGCCTGATAACGCATACCATTTCGAACTTGCTTTCGTTGGGAAGTAAATACCAGTACCAGATCATTGCCAGAAAGTACAGGTGCATAATCATTATAAACCGAATTGACAGAGTCGCCCACATCCGTATAAATACTTTCAGGAATATCCAGCGTATCTATGTTACTACTGGCATTGGCATAGGTATAATAGTATTCTACAGGGAGATAATAATCCAGATTATTACGGTTTAAAGAGTCGTAATAGAGGCGGTACTCCATTTTTTTACCTTCTGGATGGTGTTTGATTACCAGGTTATAAAAGATTTTGGCTTTGTCGATATACTTAAGTTGTTCGGCTAATTTGCCCAGTCGCCACAACAGAAATGCATCTTTTTGAAAGTTTTTAATGCCGAAACGCATCACATAAGCATATAATGCTTCATAAGCTTTTTCCAGCTTACCGGCTTGCAGGAGTTGGTCTATGGCAGCAAGTTCTTCTTTGTTGTAATAGTGTGGATATTCATTGATAAATCGGAAATAAAGAATATTTTTGTCATCTCTGGCAGTGTCCGAATTTATTCTAAGGTTTTGACCAGCTGTATTGTCCTGACCCATTACGTGTGTATAGGCGCAGATAAATAAGATAAAAATCAAAAGGTAATAATTTTTCATTGAAAAAAATTTTCTTTCCGGAGGTTTTTATTTAACATCAAGAAAAACTGGCATCATATAAACTGACAAAATGTTCTAAATGCTGCTTGGCATAAGGCTTGTAGTTTTTATTATAACGATTAATATGGTCTTGCTGTACTTATTTTTTACTAAATTTGTGCCAACTTGACAAGGCTGCAAAAATTCCCTCTATGAAGAAGAAAGAAAAGGAACCCATCGTTAATATCATTCTCAGTGATATACAAGATGATGATAGAGTTGAGATGATTCCACTCATTACTAACGAAGATGATGATGAAGACGAAAACGATAAAATTATAGATGTTTTACCCATTTTACCAGTAAAAAACACTGTTTTATTTCCTGGTGTAGTGATTCCTATAACGGTTGGAAGGAAAAAATCTATCCGATTAGTAAAAAAAGCTTACAAAGGCGAAAGAACCATTGGTGTTATTGCGCAGGGCAATAGCCATATTGAGGAACCCTCAACGGAGGATCTCCATCAAATTGGCACTTTAGCGCATATTCTCAAAATGTTGATTCTCCCAGACGGGAATACCACCATTATCATTCAGGGGCGAAAACGATTCAAAATATTGGATTACCTCCAGGAAGACCCCTACATTACGGCGCGTGTGCAAACTATTGGCGAAAATTTCCCCCCCAAAGATGACAAAGAAGTCAAAGCCCTTGTATCTTCACTCAAAGAATCAGCTACTAAAATTCTGAGATTAAACCCTGAAATTCCCCAGGAAGCGCAGGTTGCCCTGGATAATATTGAGAGTGCTAGTTTTCTGACACACTTCTTATCATCCAATATCAGTGCCGAAGTATCTGAAAAACAAAGACTTTTAGAGATCAATGATGGCATTACCCGAGCAACTCTTTTGCTGGAGTTTATGCACAAGGATATTCAACTCCTGGAGCTTAAAAATGAAATCCAAAACAAGGTTCATTCTGACCTAGATCAGCAACAGAGAGATTATTATCTGCGACAACAGATTAAGGTCTTGCAGGACGAACTGGGTTATGAAGGTGCCGACCAGGAATTGGAAATGCTCAAAACTAAGGCTTTGAAGAAAAAATGGAGTGATGAAGTAGCCACTCATTTTTACAAAGAAGTAGATAAAATCAGCCGAATGAACCCTTCTGCGGCTGAATATCCCGTAGCCTTAAATTATGTAGAATTATTGGTAGAATTACCCTGGAATGAATTTACTAAGGATTCTTTGGATTTGTTGAAAGCCCGCAAAATTTTGGATAAAGACCATTACGGGCTTGATATGGTCAAAGATCGTATTTTGGAATACTTGGCAGTGCTTAAGCTTAAGAATGATATGAAAAGCCCCATTTTGTGCTTTTACGGGCCTCCTGGGGTAGGAAAAACTTCCCTAGGCAAATCAATTGCCAAAGCACTCAACCGCAATTATGCAAGAATTGCGCTGGGAGGTTTGCACGATGAGGCTGAAATTCGTGGACATCGCAAAACCTATGTAGGAGCGATGCCTGGTAAAATAATACAAAATCTTAAAAAAGTACAGTCTTCTAATCCGGTGTTCATCCTAGATGAAATTGACAAAGTATCTTCTGATATGCGGGGCGACCCAGCATCTGCTTTATTAGAAGTGCTTGATCCTGAGCAAAATAATAGTTTTTCAGACAATTACCTGGAGGTAGAATACGATTTGTCACACGTCCTTTTTATTGCCACAGCCAATAACTTGGATACCATTCATCCGGCTCTAAGAGATCGAATGGAGATCATAGAGATCAATGGATACACCCTGGAAGAAAAAATTCAAATCGCCAAAAAACATCTGATTCCCGAACAAAAAATAGAACACGGACTGATAGGCAAAGAGCTTAAATTTGAAAATAGATCTATTGCCAAAATCATTGAAAATTATACCCGGGAATCCGGCGTGCGAAACCTCAAACGCCAAATCGGAGCCATCACACGTAAAGTAGCCAAAGCGATTGCTTTGGGGGAGGATTACGAAAAAAATATTTTGCCTGCGACCGTGCAGAATCTTTTGGGCGTAGAGGTATATGACACAGAAGAATATCAAAAAAACGATCTACCCGGCATCGTCATTGGATTGGCCTGGACTTCTTTCGGAGGAGAAATACTTTTTATTGAATCGAGCCTGAATCGTGGCAAAGGTAAACTCATCCTTTCAGGGCAATTGGGAGAAGTAATGAAAGAATCGGCCACCGCAGCTCTTTCACATCTCAAAGCTATTGCGCATCTGATCGGAATAGAGCAAAGACTCTTTGAAGATTTTGATTTACATATTCACGTACCAGCCGGTGCAGTGCCAAAGGACGGACCTTCGGCAGGAATTGCGATGTTTACGTCATTGGCCTCGCTTTTTACCCAAAGAAAGGTCAGAGATAAACTGGCAATGACCGGAGAAATCACCCTTCGCGGAAGAGTGTTGCCCGTGGGAGGAATCAAAGAAAAAATCCTAGCTGCCCGCAGAGCTGGAATCAAAGAAATTATACTTTGTCAGAAAAACCAAAAAGATATTTCAGAGATCAACGCCGAATACCTCAAAGGACTTCAGATTCATTATGTGCACTATGCCAGTGAAGTACTTGACCTGGCTTTGGAAAAAGAAAAGGTGAAAAACTCGCCTTATTCTCTTTTGCAGCATGAAACCAAAACTAATCCTTGACCGGATTGTATTTGGTTTCTTTGATACTTTGCTCCAAACGGCGTATATAATCTTCTAAAGGTAAAAGCGAAACCTCTGCCGAGCCTGTTTGGTGTCCGGCTTTATACTCAAAAGGATCATCAATATCTCTGATGAGCATATACATATAAATATAGATCAGACCTGCTACCAAAACCCTAACTATCTCGGATACTAAATTCTCGAATTTGGCAACCAATAAAAGTACACAGATGATGGCTATTAATAATTCCAATAGCGCATAGCCCGTAGCCAAAAAACCAGTATTTGAAATGACTTGGGTACGGGTAACCAGCTTTCTGAGATGATGCAATTGTGTGGATAGGCTTCCTATGAGTGGGGGGGCACCTCCAGCCTGATCAATTCGCTGAATGGTCGTATTGTATCGAGACAAAGCCCGATACATTTCCTGGTGGCTGATATGCTTATAAAGCCAATTGTAAATAGACCGGGACAAATCCAGCATTTCAAGCTTAATTTGCTCGGTATCCAGTCCGGTTTTAAGTGCTAAATTATGACTAATCTCTGCGATACTTTCTAAGTAAATAGAGATTTCCCCAGGAATTTTTTCACTTTCTTTGTAATCGGCCATGGTTCCGGCCAGCATAAAACCCAACAAAAATACGCCCGCAGTAAGCAAAACCCGAACTTCCTGAAGGTCCACAAAACCCTCAAAAGACAGGTATTGAACTAAAATAATCTTAACCACCAAAATTATTAATACAAAAGGTAGAGCTTTAAAAATTAATCTCCATTTAGCCATATTTGATCGGATTTTAATATTGATTTAGGTTGCAAATAGACGAAATACCCATTACAGAAACAATACCAAATAAAGGAAGAGTTTTTAGGAAATATTGCTTAATTGCTCAAAAATATGCTGATTTGCTTGTAAAAACATCTTTATAATCTATGCAAACTCATAAAATCGCGCTCTTTGCATCGGGTTCAGGCTCTAATGTTCAAAAAATTGCAGAATATTTCAGGGATAATCCCCAGATTGAGATTGTGTGTATCCTGAGTAATAACCCTCAAGCAGGGGTATTGCAAAGAGCTGCAGATTTAGGTATACTTTCTTATGTATTCAATCGTCAAACATTTTTTGAAACCAGAGAAATTTTGGATTTACTTCTGGAAAAACAAGTAAACCTAGTCGTTCTTGCTGGTTTTTTGTGGAAAATTCCCGATTATTTGATTCATGCATTTCCTCATAAAATCATCAATATTCACCCGGCTTTACTTCCCAAATATGGAGGCAAAGGGATGTATGGAATACACGTACACCAGGCCGTGTTTCAAGCCGGAGACCGAGAAAGCGGCATAACCATCCATTATGTAAATGATCATTATGATGAAGGAGAGATTATTTTTCAGGCACACTGCGAATTAAGCCCTGAGGATGATCCTGAAAAGATTGCGCAAAAAGTACAAGCCCTGGAGCATAAATATTTCCCAAAAGTGATTGAGGAATTATTGAATAAATCAAGTAAAATTGCCTAGTTTTGTGTCTTAAATTCAGATGTTTACATAAATTTAATCAGATTGTTTTAAAACCTTGAAAAAAATTCAATCCGCTTTAATCTCAGTTTATCACAAGGAAGGTTTAGAGCCGATTATATCTTTACTTCAAAAAAATCAAGTAAAGATATACTCAACCGGTGGTACACAACAATATATCGAGTCATTGGGTGGCGAAGTCATCGCCGTAGAATCTCTTACAGGTTATCCCTCAATCCTAGGCGGAAGGGTCAAAACCTTACATCCCAAAGTATTCGGAGGTATTCTCTATCGGGCTGACGTACAAGATGATCAAGCTGAGATGAGCCAATTTGAAATTCCCGAACTGGATTTGGTCATTGTGGATTTATATCCTTTTGAGCAAACATTGGCTGCTGGAGGGACAGAAGCAGAAATTATTGAGAAAATTGACATCGGTGGAATCTCACTGATACGTGCAGCGGCAAAAAATTTTAAAGAAGTAGCCATTGTAGCCTCTCAGGCACAATATTCATACATCGAGAACAAACTTCGAGAGCATCAAGGCAGTCTATCGCTTGAAGACCGCAAATGGTTGGCTACGCAGGCATTTCACGTAAGTTCGCATTATGATACGGCAATCTTTCAGTATTTCAGTCAGGATAGTATCGATATTTTACCTTTCAAACAAAGTATTCCGCAGGGTAAAACACTCCGATATGGCGAAAATCCTCACCAAAAAGGAATTTATTACGGGGATCTAGAAGCTATGCTGGATCAACTAAGCGGGAAGGAATTATCCTACAATAATTTGGTAGATGTCGACGGTGCCGTGGCTTTGGTAGAGGAATTTGAAGATACAGCTTATGCCATTATCAAACATACCAATGCTTGTGGAATGGCAATTGCCGAAACCCCTAAAGAAGCCTATCTCAAAGCACTTGCTGGAGACCCCGTTTCGGCTTTTGGAGGGGTCATTGCTACCAACCGCCCCGTAGATTTGGAAAGTGCCGAAGAACTCCACAAGTTGTTTTTTGAAGTACTGATTGCCCCCGAGTTTGAAGAAGATGCCCTGAGTTTGCTTCGCCAAAAACAAAACCGTATTTTGCTAAAGAAAAAACAAAAAATAAATAGTCTGTATCAGTTTAAGACCATCCTTAATGGTGTGATCTTTCAAGATCGGGATACCAAAGTAGTGGAAGCCTACGAACTCAGAACCGTCACCCGAAAATCACCCAGTGATGAAGAAGTAAAAGCTTTACTTTTTGCCAATGTCCTGGTGAAACACGCCAAATCAAATACCATTGTGCTGGCAAAAAATAACCAATTATTGGCAGCAGGAGTCGGGCAGACTTCAAGGGTAGATGCCCTCAAACAAGCCATTGCCAAAGCAAATGAATTTGGCTTTGATTTGCAAGGGGCTGTCATGGCTTCGGATGCTTTTTTCCCTTTTCCGGATTGTGTAGAAATTGCCGGCCAAGTTGGCATAAAAGCTGTAATACAACCCGGAGGATCTATACGTGATCAGGACTCCATAGATGCCTGTGATCAGCTGGGAATGGCTATGGTCTTGACCGGTTTCAGACATTTTAAACACTAAAATTAATTGTTTCACTTAAATCTTTAAAATATTGAAATTTCTATCATTCATGGGATTAAGAGACTTTTTTACGGGAGATATTGCTATCGACCTCGGTACTGCCAATACCTTAATCATTTATAAAGATAAGGTGGTGGTAGATGAACCCTCTATCATCGCCCTAGATCGTAAATCCGATAAAGTAATTGCCATCGGACGTGAGGCGATGCAAATGCACGAAAAAACCCACGACAATATTAGAACCATTCGCCCGCTCAAAGATGGAGTAATCGCTGACTTTACTGCTGCCGAGCTGATGATTAAGGGAATGATCAAAATGATCAATACCGGTAACCGATTATTTACTCCTTCTTACCGAATGGTGATTTGTATCCCCTCAGGAATTACCGAAGTGGAAAAAAGAGCCGTTAAAGAAGCCGCAGAACACACCGGAGCAAGGGAAGTATTTATGATCCACGAGCCGATTGCTGCTGCCATTGGTATCGGAATCAATATCGAGGAACCCGTAGGCTCCATGGTTGTTGACATTGGAGGAGGAACTACCGAAATTGCTGTCATTGCACTTTCTGGTATCGTTTGTGAACAATCTCTGAAAGTTGCTGGGGATGTATTTACGCGTGATATTCTGGATTATATGCGTAGACAACACAATCTGTTGATTGGTGAAAGATCAGCCGAAAAGGTAAAAATGGAAGTAGGATCAGCCATGTCCGAATTGGATGATGCTCCAGAAGATTATGAAGTGAGAGGTAGAGATTTGATGACTGGTATCCCAAAAACCATCAAAGTAAGTTATTCTGAAATCGCTTTTTGCCTCGATAAATCCATCTCCAAAGTAGAAGACGGCGTACTCAAAACCTTAGAGATGTCTCCCCCTGAGCTTTCAGCAGATATTTACAACAATGGCATTTATCTGACAGGTGGTGGTGCTTTGCTGAAAGGCTTGGATAAAAGATTATCCCTGAAGACCAAACTGCCTATTCACGTAGCCGAAGACCCCCTAAGAGCCGTGGTAAGAGGAACCGGAATTGCATTACGCAATCTGGAAGCTTTTAAGCCCGTTTTGATGTAATAGAAAAAAGAATATGTCAGCAATATGGCTTCTCATCCGGCAATATCGGGTTTTCCTATCCTTTATTGCCTTGGAAATCTTAAGTATCTGGCTACTTGTCAACAACAATCGTTACCAAAATGCAGTTTTTTTCAACTCTGCCAATCGTTATGTAGGCGTGATGTTTAGCATTTCGGGTAGTGTAACGGACTATTTTCATCTCAAACAGGTGAATCAAGAATTAGCCTGGGAAAACCGTCGATTAAGACAATTACTTAGTCAACAAGAACAAAAAAAGCAGTTTTCTGACATCGAGCCTGTGACAGACCCCTTGATTATTAATCAATATAATTATACCTTAGCTAGGGTTGTAAATAACTCAACCCACCGGGCACAAAATTATATGACTATCAACAAGGGCAAAAGACACGGAATAGAAAAAGGCATGGGTGTAATCTCTCCCAATGGCATTGTGGGTCAGGTGAGTGCCAGCAGTGAGTACTTTTCAACAGTAATTTCTGTATTGCATACAGGTATTTCAATATCTGCTCAACTCAAGAAAAACAATGAACTGGGAAGCCTCAAGTGGGATGGCAAATCTCCCCGTTATGCCAAATTGGTAGATATACCTGATTATCTGACTGTCAATAAAGGTGATACCATCGTTACCTCTGGTTTTAATACGACTTATCCCCCCAAAATTTTGGTGGGTTTTGTTGAGCAAATTAATAAAAAAACAACGGTTTCAGAGTCTTTTTTAAATATAGACGTGAGGTTGGCTACGAATTTTAACAGACTGACCTATGTATATGTGGTGAAAAATGCTTTGAAACTAGCCAAAGATTCTCTGGAAACAGAGACCTACGAAGAAATCAATGAATAACTCAAATCCGATCAAACTGATCATACTTTTTTTTGTCTATGTATTTATTCAAGTCTTTTTTGCCAAAAATCTGGAGCTTTTTGGTATTGCCTTTTGTTTTATCTATATCAACTATTTATTGATTTTTCCGCTGGAAATTGACAAAGTACTTTTACTCATACTTGGTTTTGTGCTGGGTTTCCTGATCGATATTTTTTATGATACTCTGGGAATTCACAGTGCGGCTTGTGTATTGGTGGCGTTCATCAGGCCAATTGTGGTACGTCTGATGACTTCCAAACAAGAAATTTTGGCTATTTCTATCAAAGAAGCAGGTTTTCGCTGGTTTTTGACTTATGCTCTAATTCTGGTAGGAATTCATCATTTTATTTTGTTTGTTTTACAAAGATTTAACTTTGGGATGTTTCCGGGTACACTACTCAAATCTGTAGCCAGTACTTTGTTTACTGTCTTGGTGATTATTCTTATTCAATACTCATTTAATTCGCCTTATGTCAGCCATGCTCGAAAATAGAAAATGGACAGTTTTGGGAATATTTTTCCTTACAGGATTGGTTTTCCTGGTAAAGCTTTTTATCATCCAGGTAGTCAATGAAGATTATAAACTTCGAGCTGAGGACAATTCTATCAAACGGAGGGTTATTTATCCTCATCGAGGTACGATTCTGGATCGTAAGGGAAGGGTGTTGGTGGTCAATGCTCCTGTCTATGATATTATGATTACTCCTTCTCAGGTGGATTTGAAAGATACGCTGGGTTTTTGTCAATTGGTGGGGATTAGCCCCGAAGAATTTGCCAAAAAACTTGCCGAAGTAAAGCATTATAGGAACAAAAAAGTCCCTTTTATCAAGCAAATCTCCAAAGTAGAATATGCCCGCATCCAAGATCGCCTCATTACTTATCGGGGATTTTCGGTTGATTCGCGCACAGTACGCCTTTATCCGCATACCAGCTTGGCGCACGCACTGGGTTATATCGCTGAAATAAGCCCTGAATCATTGGAAGGGGATACTTCTGGATATTATCAATTGGGCGACTATGTGGGCAAAAGCGGGCTTGAAGCTGCTTATGAAAAAGAACTTCGTGGCATCAAAGGGGCTGAATATTTCTGGGAAGATGCCCACGGAAACCGAAAGGGTAAATACAAAGGTGGTGCTTTTGATAGTACCAAGGTAGATGGCCAAAGGCTGATCTCTACCATTGATCTTGAGCTTCAGCAATATGGAGAGCTTCTGATGAAAAACAAAAAAGGAGCTATCGTAGCCATCGAACCCTCCACTGGTGAGGTATTGGCGATGATCTCAGCCCCTTCTTATGATCCGAATATTCTAACAGGTGGCGATTTCCCGAAAAACTACAATAAGTTATTGCGAGATGATCATAAACCGCTCTTTAATAGGACTATTCAAGCCAAATATCCTCCGGGATCAACTTTTAAAACTGTACAGGCTTTGATTGCTATGCAAGAACACGTGGTCAATGATCAAACCGTCTTCCCCTGCAACAAAGCCCTGGTCAAATGCCACTGGCATCCTACTACCGACCTACAACGCTCTATTCAGCACTCCTGTAATCCCTATTATTATCAGGTATTCCGCAGAATTGTGCATCAAAATGTAATCAGCCAAAAAGATAGTATTACGACAGTAGCCCGCGATGGAGATCACCGGGCAGGTTATAGCACTTGGCGAGATTATATCACTACCTTTAATTTGGGTAGAAAAACCGGCATTGATCTGGCTAATGAATTGGGAGGGCTTATCCCTGATCTGAATTTTTTTGATACTCGATACGGAAAAGACAACTGGAAATATTCAAATATCTACTCCCTTAGTATCGGACAAGGCGAAATAGGGGTGCTGCCTGTTCAGTTGGCCAATGTAGCCGCTATTATTGCCAACCGAGGTTATTATTTCACCCCTCACCTCGTCAAAGCAATTGGAAATCGTCAGGCACCCAAACCTGAATACCTTGTAAAACATCATACTAAGATTGATCCCAAACACTTTGAACTGATCATCCAAGGTATGCGTGGAGCTTATTTAAGTGGTACTGTATCTTATACAGCCATTATTCAGGGATTGGAAGTATGTGGCAAAACCGGAACCGCCCAGAACCCGCACGGCGAAGATCATTCGGTATTTATTGCTTTCGCCCCTATGGAAAATCCAAAAATCGCAATGGCGGTTTATGTGGAAAATGCTGGCTTTGGCGGAACTTGGGCTGCCCCGATTGCTGCTCTGATGATTGAAAAATATCTAAAAGGTGAGATTAGCCGCAAAGATACCGAAGCGATGGTATTGCAGAAGGAATTTATTGAAGAGAAAACACCTGTCGCTGTACCTCTCGAGGAATTGGAGAGATTATACCGCAAAGAAAAACCCAAAAAAGATACTATTGACAAACCTAAAAACATCTTAGCCATTGGTCACTAGAAATATCGGTCTTCGCTCAGGTACAGACGGACTTGCTGTACTTCTATATACCACCCTGGTAATATTCGGCTGGATGAATATTTTTGCCTCAGTCTTTGAAAATTCTATGGCAGAGGCTTATTTTAATGATTTTAATGCCTCACAAGGGCTTACAGTCACCCAGTTCGTACAAATGATTGGGTATTCGCTTTCTGATTTTTCACTCAGCTCGACCAGACAACTCATCTGGATAGGTGCTTCCTTGCTCATTATTATTGTAATTATGAACCTGGATTATCGTAGTTATGAAATGTTTGCCTATCTTTTTTATGGAGGAATCATACTTTCTTTGTTGATTGTGATGGTTTTTGCCCGAGAGATCAATGGTGCCCGTTCCTGGATTGAAGTTGCTGGTTTTAGATTGCAACCCTCGGAGTTTGCCAAATTTGCTACTGCTCTAGCCCTGGCTCGGTATATGACGATGCCCCAGTTTAAGTCCAAGCAATTGATGCCCAGGCTTATAGCCGGACTGATTGTAGTAATTCCGGCCGGGCTGATTATTTTACAACACGATGTGGGTTCGGCTTTGGTATTTGGTGCTTTTGCTTTGGTGCTTTATCGTGAAAACGCTTTACCGACTTGGATCTTGCTGGGAGGATTCCTAGCCTTGGCCTTGTTTATTATTCCTTTGTCTTTGCAGCGAGAAGAAGATATGGTATATTATTTATATGTGCCTATTCTTAGTATTACTTTGTTTATTATTTTGTTTATGCGCGATAAAAGCCCCTCAAAAGTAGGTGCCATTCTGTTGATAGGTTTGGCAATATGTTTATATACCTGGAGTGTAAGATCTATTTTTGATAATTTTCTTGAACCGCACCAAAAAAATCGTATTTTGATCCTTGTTGACCCAGATATCGATGAAAAAGGACTCAAAGAGCGTTATAACCTCAATCAATCACTCATTGCGATAGGTTCGGGAGGTTTTTGGGGGAAAGGTTACTTGGAAGGAACGCAGACCGAGCTGGGTTATGTACCGGAGCAGAGTACCGATTTTATTTTTTGTACCGTAGGAGAGGAACACGGCTGGAAAGGCAGTTTGTTTATTATTGCTTTGTTTATGGCGTTATTTTATCGCCTGATTGTCATGGCAGAAAGACAAAAAGATAAATTTGCACGAATTTACGGCTATGCAGTTGCATCTGTTATCTTTGTGCATTTTGCCATCAATATTGGAATGGCGATCGGCTTATTTCCTGTAATTGGTATCCCACTGCCTTTTATTAGCTATGGAGGTTCTTCTTTGTGGGGTTTTACGATTTTGTTGTTTATTTTTATCAAACTAGACGCAAACCGTGATCGCCAAATGGAGCGTCACTGATATGAAATATGAGGTGAAAAACAATCGGATTTTTATTGATAAGCCTCGAGCACAGGTAGACTTTTATTCTCAAAGTTCCAAAAAGCTTGATTCTCCCAGGTTGAACCCTCTGTGGAGGTAGTGCCTTTGTAGCTGACCCACTCTCCCCCCCAATAACAAAAACCCACACATTCGGGTACATCGAGGCTGATTTCTTTGATTTTATTCAAAAAAGCTTTTTGTCCTTCAGGGCTTGCTTCAAACTCGTTTAGAATTTGGTTTGTTTCACCGATGATGTTGTTCGTCCAGTCATTCCAATTTAGGGTGAATGGGTACGATGTTTCGGCAATCAATATCGGTTTGTCGTGACGTTCAGAAATAAATTTTAGATTGACTTCCAAAGCCTGTAGGTCTTTTCCGTGCCATCGTGGGTAGTAGCTGATTCCTATGATGTCAAAATCTAAACTCGAGATTTTTGAGAAAAACGGGTCAGCATTTTCATAACCTGCGTAATGAATGATAATTTTTGTGCTTGTATTGCTTTCTTTTACAGCTTTGATTCCTTGATTTAATAGTTGTTTGAATTGACTGAAATTTGAAATACTACCATCTGGCCACAAAAAACCTCCATTGATTTCATTACCGATTTGGATATATTCGGGAGTGATCTCTGCCATTATTTTTTGAGTATATTGATAAACACTATCCAGAAGTTGATCAAAAGAAATGTTTTGCCATGCTGCAGGTTTGGTTTGTTTGGCAGGATCAGCCCAGGAATCAGAATAATGTACGCTTAACAGAACTTGCATTCCTAGGCTTTTGATCTCTTGGGCAAGTGCTTTGACTGTTGCAAAATCAGAATTTGAGCTTTCAGGATTTTTCCATAATCGTAATCTGATTACATTCACGCCTGATTTTTTTAGGGTCATAAGCATATCCTCGGTCTGGTCTTCCTGATTTTGTAAAATGATCCCGCTTTGCCTGATTTCAGGTAAAAAGGACATATCTGCTCCCTTAATTTCTAGTGTTTTGTTGGGTTTTGGGGTATTGTTGGCGTTTTTGGAGCATGAAGTACCAAAACAAATACAAAAAAGGAAAAAGAGTACTAAATTCAGCGTGTTTGCCCTTGTATTTATTTGTTTTATTTTTAGCATGATCTTTTTTATTCAATGACTTTAGAGGAATGACGATAGGCACCTTTCCAGTAATAATACATCAGCAATAAAATTCCCCAAAAAACCAGAATATCAGCAACATTAAAAATGGGAAAGTTGATGTTTTTGTAATGAAAAAAAATAAAATCTACTACATAACGGTTGTTGATTCGATCAATCACATTGCCTAATGCTCCGCCAAGTATCAGAATTAGAGGCAGTAATTCCTTAAAAGGTCTGTGTCGCCAGATCCATATCAGAACGATAATGATAGAAGTGGCTGCCATAGATAATACCAAAATCAACGGTAGGCGAATCCCTTCTTCCAGGGAATGTAAAAGACTAAAAGCAATCGCATCATTTTCTACATAATGCAGCTCAAAGATTCCGGGAATAACAGCGAGAGACTCCTGGTCTTTTAGGTTTTTGGATGCCCAGTTTTTTGATTCAAGGTCAGCCCTACAGCTTCCCATCAAAATTATTAGCAACAAAAAATATTTGTTAAAGTTTGTGCTTGATTTACTCATAGGCACTTATACGGATTTTTGGGATTCAGAGGTTTTTTTTATTAATTCAAGAAGTATCACGAGTGCATTCCGGCTTTTGTCTTTAAGATTGATCTCTAACTTGCCCTCTGATACTCCTTTAGAATAGGGAGCAGCATAAACTTCCAAAGACTCGAGAGCCGGAAGCCATACTTGGCTAATCGATGAATATCCTATTCCCTCAAGAAGCTTGGGCGAAATCACCGAACCTATACGATTGAAATCGATGGAAAATAGCGAACTGTGATCTTCCACGGACTGAACCAATTTTTTGTCTAGTTGTACAGAGCCTTTCAATAGTTTATCCCGAAGAGAACCAGTATTGCAGAAATACATAAAATTATCCTGCTCGATCATGTAATAAGTCTGATTATTATTCTTAAGCAAGTAATAATCTCCTTTTTTCTTGATAAAAAAACCATCTATTTGGTCTAATAACTTATCAAAATCGGGGCGATTCTTGATACCAATTCCCATAATTACTTCATAATAAGGATTTAAGTCCTCTTTTAGGTGAATTTCATCAAAGGCCACCACCATGTCACCGGTGAAAAGATCGAAAACCTTTTCGGGAGAAGTATTAAAAACTCTACTGAACTTCTTCATATCATTGAGCAATTGGGCTTCTTCCATAATTTCACGAATGCCTTGAGTACCCACACCCAGTGCAAGTAATAAAGTTGGTGATTTTATCGGGATATTTTTAAGCAAAGATTGATTGATACCATCCTCACGAAATATATTTTTAAATTTATTCCAAAGTGCTTCATTGGTATGTGTACTAAAATTCGAGACAATTTTTCCATTTTCAAAATGAATTGTTGCCGAGGTGGATTCAGTCAATCGACTTAGTTCTTGGAGAACATCGGAGTTACCCCCCCATAAATTATCCATCGCTTTGCTTCGCAAATCAGACATTTGCCCGAAATCCATCCATAAAGCCATATCAAACTTTTTGTTCAGCAGATGATAAAACTCCGTATTGTTTTGCTCAAGACTTTGGCTGCCCCCCGTAGAGAAAATTTCTCGAAATCTATTCTTGAGTGCTTCGGCGGAAAGGTCTTGGCTCAAAATCAAGGCTCTTTGTTTATTCCAACCGATCAGGAGTTTGTCTTGAATCATAAAATTCATTTCTCCCTCCTGAGTGACAGGGCGATTGGGTGTGTTTTTACGCAAAGAAGACATAAACTGCTTTTCGTCATTCAGCTCAAGGCTTAAGGCAAAGTAATTTTGAGAAGTTTCTGGGGTTATTTTTCCAAAAATGTATGCGTTTTTTCCTAAATTGATTCCTGAGTGAGTTAATAAATCTATGATATCTGTTTTAGAAGATTGCGATTTATCAAAGGCATAATTGAGAATTTCTTGCCATCCGGCAGCTTTGGAAGATAGATTGTTAAAATCGAGAGCCAACACCAAATTAGCGTCAGTTGGGATAAAAGTAGGGTCAAGGTTCTTGCCGCAGGAGTTCAACAATAAAAAAACAACCAGAATACTTCCCCAGAAATAGAGTATTCTTTTCTTGAAAAATGAATTTTTTTTAAATGTAGTCATCTTGATTTATTCAATACAGTGTTCGGAATTTGCTGTTATTTTTTCAACCTTATAATTATCCCCTAAAAGAAATATGAATTCAATTAAAATAAAAAAATATCTCCGTAAATTTAAGATAATTAAGGGGTTTCATCCTACATTTGTAAGCCTAAATTAATTTATCAAATTTCAAATCGGGAATTATGATCGTTGTTACAGGCGCATTAGGTTTTATCGGAAGCTGCTTGATCCAAAAACTCAATCAAGAAAACTTCAACCACATCATCGCTGTTGATGATTTTTCTAATGTTCAGAAGAATAAAAACCTCGTCGGAAAAAAAATCAAGGAAAATGTAGAAAGAGAATATTTTCCGGATTGGCTCGACAAAAACCATGCTGAGGTCGAATTTGTATTCCATCTGGGTGCACGTACCGACACGACTGAGTTTGATGTGGCAATTTTTGATAAATTAAATCTGAATTACTCCAAAACAGTCTGGAAGGCTTGCTATCAGTATCAAATCCCCCTGGTGTATGCTTCATCGGCAGCCACTTATGGCGAAGGCGAATTCGGCTACAAAGATGACCATGACACGATTCCTAGGCTACAGCCCCTGAACCCTTACGGACAATCCAAAAACGATTTTGACATCTGGGCACTAGCACAAGAGGAAGAACCCTTTTTCTGGGCAGGGCTTAAGTTTTTTAATGTCTATGGACCCAATGAATACCATAAGGGGCGTATGGCTTCTGTGATTTTTCATGCCTACCATCAGATCAAAAATACCCATTCTATGAAGCTCTTTCGCTCACATCGCCCCGAATTTGAAGACGGCCAGCAAAGCCGCGATTTTGTATATGTCAAAGATGTAGTAGAAGTCTGTTATTTTCTGATGCATCATCGACAACACTCCGGAATCTATAACCTTGGAAGCGGCAAAGCCCGTACTTTTCTAGACCTGACCCGCCATACATTCAAGTCCATGGGAGTACCCGAAAATATCACATTTATTGATACACCTGCCGACATTCGAGATAAATATCAGTACTTCACAGAAGCCGACATGCGTAAACTCATGAGCATCGGTTATAATATACCCTTTCATAGCTTAGAGGAAGGAGTACAGGATTATGTACAAAATTATTTGATAAAAGAAGCCTATTACTAGTGCTTTCCAAGCCTCAGGTTTAGAATATTACCTGTCATGACTTGCTGATAATTAATAATATAGGACTATTGGCTACAGATAGTAGACCATCAATCAAGCATTAGAGGCTTATGCATAAAAACGAACTCAGAAAAATCTTCCGAGACAAAAGAATGACTCTTTCTTGGGATGAAGCCGAGCAAAAGAGCAAACACATTGCCGAAGTGCTATGGCAGAATATACATTTCCCAACAATCAATAATATACATGTCTATCTGCCCATTCTGAGTAAAAAAGAAATTAACACGTATCATTTTGTAGAAAAAGTTCGCAAAGAATATCCTCATATTCAGCTACTTACCTCAGTAACTGACCTTGATACCCATCAAATGCATACCGTGATTCTTGAGGCAAATGCACCGATTCAGGAAAACCGATGGGGAATTCCAGAACCGGTAGGAGGGACTTCCTTTGCAGAAATAGATATTGATATGGTTATTATTCCTTTGCTTTGTCTGGATTTTCAAGGAAATCGCGTAGGGTATGGCAAGGGGCATTACGACCGTTTTTTGTCCAATTGCCGCAAAGATATGATCAAAATCGGCCTTTCTTATTTTGCGCCTGTTCCTTTGATTGAGGATTTGGAAGCCACAGATATTCCTCTCAATGCGGCTGTAGCCGAAGATAAATTCTTGGAATTTTAGGCTTTGGTGCATAGCTACAGTTCGTAAACGACAGACTACAACCTAGACCAATACCATACTCAGTACCCCTAACAGCATAATGATTTTGCAAAGCGCACTCAAAAAAGCAAAGTCTTTGCGGCGGTCAGCCCGATTCAGGCGAATAAAAAACCAAACCAAAGGAGGAATTACCACACCATATAAATAAAGCGCAAATTGATGAGGAAAAGTAAGATAGGTAGAAAGCAGAATAATGGCAAAAATAAAAAAAAATACATAAATCACCTGTTTGGTTCGCGGAATACCCCAGACAATCGGTAAAGTTTTACAACCGAAATTAGCATCCCCTTTTACATCTTCCATATCCTTGACAATCTCCCGAATCAGAGAAATAAAAAATGCAAAAATAGCAAAAATGTAAATCATCAACTCATTCTGTCGGTAATAAACTGAAAGCAGTATCACAGCCAAAGAAGTAAGAAAAGCAATAGTAATATTGCCGACTAAGGGAAGCCTTTTGAGGTAATTGGAATACCACCAAAGTAAAAAACCTGCCCCCAGAGTGATTAGAAAGACCTTTTTACTAAGATACAAGGCAATTAGAAAACCCAAAAAATTGAGAAAAAGATTGGCAGCCATCACTACCCGACGTTTGATCACCCGGCCTACAATTACCCGGTTTGGTTTATTGATCGTATCAATCTTCACATCATAATAATCATTGATCATATATCCCGCTGCCGCAATACAAACCGTAGAAAAAGAAAGAAGAAATAAATGCGGATTCACTAAATTTGCCCAGATATTCACCTGATAGTCAACCAAAAAAATTTTGATCATATAAAAGGTAAATACCAAAATCAATAGGTTATTAAACCGTACAAGCTTAAAAAAACCCACCAGGTCAAAGTTCTTCGGATATGAATTGCTAAAAATTGCCATGTTTAGAAGGGAGTTTTTTTGGTATCTTTTTTCAATTAACATATACGTATATCTTTAAGTTTGTATCCTGATGAGATAAATTTTAAGGATACATAGCTGAAATACTCTGACTTATTAATCTGTAAATTTCTTGCTCAAACGGATGTCCTGCCAATAATCGGATATGCGCCTCCATAATTTGCCGATCATTGCGATATGCCGGACCGGTCTGTGCTTCTTGGGGCTTTATGGACAGAGCTTTTTCCATGGTTTCTTTGATCAAAGGCCTTAACATATCAAAATCAAGGTTTTCCCGATGAAGGATAACTTCTGCAAGTGCCATGAGGTGATTGCTGAAATTACAGGCAAAAACAGCCGCCAAGTGCAATTTTTTTCTTTGTTCCGAATCTACTGTATACACCTTTGTACTTAGTACAGTAGCCATTTGATACAAAAGAGCAAAAGTATCCTCATCTGAAGCTTCCAAGCAAAAAGGAACTTCCGAAAAATCAATGGGTTTGTTCTTACTAAAAGTCTGTAAAGGATAAAAAACCCCGTGTGGATTAGGAAGCGCATCAAAAACACCCATAGATTGGCTGCCGGAAGTATGAACCAAAATCGCACTTGGAGAAACTTTCATTGACCGGATCACTTCTTCCAGGGCATCATCGGTTACTGCCAGAATAAATAAGTCAGCTTCACTTGCCCAAAAATCTAATGAATCGGTAGCAGTAGCATGACCAAGTTGTTGGGCAAGCATCCGTGCATGAGCCAAATTACGGCTGTATACCTCGTCGATGATACAGCCTTTCTGCTCCAGGTTTTGGGTCAAGTGCCAGGCTACATTTCCGGCACCGAGGCTTGAAATTTTCAACATAGATTTTTCAAAGGGTAGATTTGAGATACTCTAAGGCGAAGATAAGTAAGAGATGCCGATAAAAAAAGAAGTAGCCGCAAAGACCACTTCTTTATAAAGGGTAGTGTTAAACAAGTCACGCTATGAATTCAGGAATTTGTCTGATGAAAACACAAACCACAGACATTGGAATCATGCCTTTATTTATCTTTTTTATCAAATACATACCGTGCCGTAAAAAGGACTTGTCGCCCGATTTTGGGTATATTCGGGAAGGTACGGTACTCCTGATCAAAAATATTGGTGCCATTAAGAATCAAACTCAATCCGAAATTAAAATTATAACCTACCGAAGCATCTACCACAGTTCGGGATTTGACTTCCCCCGAATAAAGCCCCAAGTCTGCATTGAACGATTCATTGTAACGTACCGCAAAATTACCAAAAAGTCCCTGATCAGGCTCATAAGCAAATCCAATTCGGAATTTATTACGAGGGATGTTCAAGCTGTATGAATTGGTTGAATTTTCGTCTTCTCCCAGATCAGCTCCCCGGAATTCGTTTTGATTGACCCAAGAGTAATTGCCAAAAATAGATATATCTGGGCGTATAAAATACGTCAGACCGATGTCTGTTCCAAAATAAGATATTTCTCCAAAAGTACGGTATCCGAAAGCTTGCAAAGGCCTTTGTGAATCCGGTAACTGATCAGTACCCACAAGCCCCAAAGGGCCAGTAAGGGATGAGTTGGCTACTGCCTGGTATGCCCCGGCAATCGTTTGAGCGGTGACTGCGGCATTCGGGTCGCCCAATTGGGTGAAAATCTGAGTCAGCACTGGTGTGATATTGCTTGCCACATCTGCACCCAATGTAGGAAGTACCACCAGAGGGCTGATTTGGGTAAATAGCGTAAAATTCTTACGACTTACCCAATAGAGGTCTACAGAAGCAGCTAGTTTTTTACCAATAACTCCTTTGTAACCAATCTCGAAGTTGTCGTCATTCCGAAGTTGCGAAGTAGGAGTTCCTTCAATATTTAAAGGCCTGCCGTCATTATCAATGGTCACGCCATTAGAGAAAGCTCCTAACCCAGCAATATCTGTCAGTGTGGCGGGGTCAGTCAATACTGGTAATGCACCTGCTAAACCTTGTAGCTGTGGGTTACCGGCTTGAATCTGGGCTGCAATCACTTGGGTGAGAAAACCATAAGCCAGACCAATATCCATGCCCACGCCTGGTGTTTCTCCCAAGCCGGGAATCAGCCAGGTAGTAGAAGGATTATTGAAAGTTTGTTCGTTTTTATTGCCGATCAGCCATACATCAAATGCAGGTGTGGCTGCTAGTTTGAAATCAATATTATTGACCAATGCACTATTGGGAGCATAAGCTTTGTTGTAAGAAACCCTGAATGAACTGGTGGGAGATACCTTATACACCAAGGCAGCACGGGGAGAGATAGAAGTTTCGCTTACGGATGAAAAAGCATCGAATCGGGCTGCCAGCACCAAATCCAGCTTTTCGTATAAGCCTGTTTTGCTCTGGAAATACGTTCCATAAATTTGAAAAGCATCATCCTCTTCATTACGTCCGTATACGATGCCATCTGTATCCGAAAATGCTCCGCGATATTCGCCACCTACGATCATTTGGGTTCGAATTTTCGGCATATCAAAAGTATACTGGATTTGGGCTTCCAACTGATCACGATTGATATAACTCAACTGACCGCTTCGATATAAAAAACCTACTTTGCTGCGATCACTTGGTACGTGGTTAGCATTCCAGAACACCTGTGCAAAAAGCCTCCCTGCCTGTAGGCGAATCTGTGCAAAATAATCATTGGCTTGTTGTACACCTTCTCCTTGAGCATTCCAGTACAGCCCCTTAAACCAAGAATAACCTCCACTTGCTACGATTTGCAGATTGTCTTTGGGGCGAAACTCAAGCGAGGTATTCATACTATATCCCATATTTTCATTTAAAAGTTGCCCTCCTGTGGTACGTACTACTTCACCGTCCAAGGGGTCAATGATATTTTCCTGAAACTGGCTAATGACTGCGGCATCATCGGGATCATTGGGGTCAAGTGTCCATTCGTCAGACCGGTTGAAGTTAAGGTTAACTTTATACCCGAATTTGCCGTCGCTCGAGTGTCCGGCGTGCCGAAGTGAGCTTCGGAAGGTGTTTAATTCGCCATAAGTCATTTCTACGGAAGTACCCGGATAGCGGAAGGGATCCTTGGTGAGGAAGTGTACCACCCCGGCGGTTACACCAGGGCCATAAAGTGCCGAACCAGGTCCTCTTACCACTTCAACCCGCTCTAGATCTAAAGTACTGAGGGTAGTATTGGCAGACTCAAAAGTACCGATACCTGCGCCAATTAAGCTGCGATAGTCTTGGATCACAAAGGTTTCTGTGCCAAACACATCCGAAGCTCCCCGCATGGTTACATTCATTCTGGAAGAACTGTGGCGGTCTAGTTGTACTCCAGGCTCATTGTCAATGGTAAGCAAGGGATTGGTAACTGGCGTATTGGCAATTTGTACGGCATTAATCACCGAGATGGAGGCTGGAGCTTCCTGGATTTTTTCTGTTTTCCTGGAAGCAGAAACTACCAATTCCTGCCCGATAATCGTTTGTGGCTCTAGGCTGATGCTGATTCCTGATGTACTGCCTGTTATTTCAAGCTCCGTGGGTGCGTACCCTATGCTTGAAATGCTCAGGATAAAAGGCGTCGGCGTATTGGTAGTTAGGCTAAATTGCCCTTTTACGTCTGTAATGGCACCAATAGAGCTACCTTTTAGGGCAACATTCACGCCGATAAGTGGTTCGTTGTTTTCCGCATCATAGATAGTTCCAGATACGGTAGTCTGGGCATTGCTTTTACCGAAGCTTAACAGCAAAAACAAAAAGAGTACCCCGACAAATTTTGTCAAAGCTTGTTTCATAATTTACATTTTTTTGTTTAGTGAGTTTATAAAGCGATAATTTAATTTAAATATGTATAAATATAACTTGTCTAATATGATATTCAAAATAGTATAAAAAAATATTTAAAAAATTACATTAAACTCCGCATCTCACAAAAAAAAGCCCGCAATTCGCGGGCTTTGGGAATTATCTTAGAAAAATGTAATCAGTATCTAAAATCAGGATATTAATTCAACAACTGGTCAAATGTCCAGGAGATGTAATACAATCCACCCAGTTGAGGGTTACCGAAGCTAGTATTGTAATAGTTGTTGAAGAGGTTCTGTCCGCCCAGTTTTAGGGTACTCTTCAGGGATTTCAGCTTGTAGCTGGCCTGGAAGTCTACGGTATGATAAGCAGGAATATTACCCACACCGAAAGAAGATTCCCAGATATAGCTGTCTTGCCATCTCCAAGTGATGTTGAAGCCCAGATTTTTCACTACTTCACGATTAGATAAACTCAGATTGTAACGTAGCTTGGGGGTATTGAATTGAATCTGTGCATCAATGATGTCGTCTACTGTGTCTAAATCATCAAAATAGAAGTTACCGCCTAGTTTGAAGCCCTTAGGAAGAGAATATTCCATACCAATACCAAATCCGTAACTTTTGATATTTCCATCGGAATTAATCGGGAAAGCAAAAGTTACGTCTTCAACTGAGGTTGGGAAAAGAATCTCGTTAATACCTGTAAGGGTGGCAACACTAGTTGGATTATTCAAATCAATCGGTGTTTGTGACTGACGTACTGCTGCATTTCCTAGTAAAAAGTCTTTGAAAATACTGTAATATCCATAGATATCAATATAAAACTTGTTACCGATCAAAGTCTTATATCCTAATTCATAAGTAAGCACACGCTCCGGTTTGAATTCTTTGATTTCTATGGGAGTAAGTAATCCGACATTCGCCTGAACACCTGCGGCAAATACAAATTGCTGAACTGTGGAGGCAATTACATTGGGATCATTTGGGATTTGGCCTGCTTGAACCAATTGTAAGACTTGTGCTTGAGCGGCAGCGATTACATTGGGGTCACTGGTAGTGGCTCCTAGACCTGCACCAAAAGCTGCTAGGGTGGAAGGAGTAAAGCCAGGGTTTTGGCTAAAACTATCCGTAAAACGAGGCAGACCTCCCAGCAGGGTAGCCAAGCCAGGAATAGGGAGGCGGATAAATTGGTTTTGGGTAGTCGGGAAGCGAAAACCTGTTTGGACGGAGAAGCGGATATTATGCTCTTTGTTGGCACCTGCGGAATAGACAATGGCACCACGAGGTGTAAAACGACCTTCAAAGTTTTCGTTTTTGTCGTATCGGGTAGATGCCAGTAATTTGAGGCGGTCTCCGAAAAGTGCTTTGGTAGCCTGCACAAAAAATCCAAATTCATTGACAGTAATCGTTCCATTGGGTTCGTTGGCATCGTCAAAGAGTGTACCTTCAGATTTTAACTCATAGATGCGGTAGTTACCCCCTACCATGAGTTCCATAAAGTTGATTACCTTGTTGAAATTATACATCCCTTCAAAGGTGTACAAGTTACTTTTGTCTGTAAATAAAGCTCCACTTTCGCTGATGGGTCTTTTACGTACGATATCCGCTTGACGATCAAATTCGGCAGTTCCAGGCAATAATCTTCCTACATCAGCAAACTGGCGCGCTGCAACGTGTGACTGAGATTCGGAAGCCCCCTGTGAACGGGCTTGTACAAATGCTCCTACATATTCGCCAAACCATTGAGAATCGGATTTCCAAACACGGTTTAGGTTTACACCCAGGTTTACGGCATCAAAAGAATCCCCGGAACGCTCCTGGGTAGTCCAGGCACGCAGGAAAAAGTTTGAACCGCGTGCCTCGATTTTGGCTTGGGTAAGGCTAAAATTACTCAATGAGTTACGGCTGTTGGCAGTATAGACGGTGGTTCCGAATCCGTAGTTGAATTGCCCAATCAGCTCTACATTCTCAGAAACTCGATAGTGCAAAGCAAGGTTGGTTTTTAAACTTTTGACATCATAATCTACCAGTTCGGAATCCAAATAACCTGTACGACTTACTACGGTGTTGGGTACTAATGGTCGAGCGGCTGCTGGTAACAATCCCCCTGCCACAAGTTGATCGGCTACAGAACCGATGCTGGTAGCCACTTCATCCCCATAGATATTTACGCCGTTGTAGCCAGGGTTAGGGTTGGTGTTGCGGTCGGGGTTAAAGAAATTGGGGTTGTCTAAGCTGCCTCGGTCTCTAAAATCATTGGCTTGCCAGTCTTCTGCATCCATCCAGCTTACATTCACTTTAAAAGCAAATTTATCATTAAATGCTTTGGCATAGCGAAAACCTGCATCATAATAAAACTGAGGATCTTGTGTAGCGACAGGTGAATCAAAGTGATTGGCACCTAATTTTACATAAGCACTCAGTCCCTGATACTCAAAAGGGCTTTTACTACGCATCAGCAAAGCACCATTGATACCACCAGAGCCGTACAATGCTGAAGACGCTCCTGGAAGTAATTCTACACTCTCGAGATCCAGCTCAGAGATACCCACCACGTTTCCGGCAGGGAAGTTTAGCCCAGGGGCAGAGTTGTCAATCCCATCAATCAATTGGTTAATGCGCACATTACCATTGGAGTTGAACCCACGCGTAGTTACGGAGGTAAAGGTCAAACTTTGGGTAGAAACGTCAACCCCTTTTAAGTTTTTGATGTTGTCATAAAAACTGGCTCCTGGTGACTGCTGAATAGCCAATACATCCATTTTTTCAATAGTAACCGGAGATTCAAGCACACTCTCCTCAACCCTGGAAGCAGAGATGACCAATTCTTGTCCAAGAATATTTTGCTCTTCCAATTGAATACTAATGCCCGATTGGTTGCCAGTGATTTCTAACTCCTGACCCAAAAAACCCACACTGCTGATAGACAGCGTAAAGGGAGGAGGGGTATTGGTTGTCAGATTAAAATTACCGTCTTTGTCCGTAACCGTTCCGATTACTTTTCCTTTAATGACCACATTCACTCCTATGAGGCCTTCACTGGTTTTTGCATCAGTGATTGTACCTGAGACAGTAGTTTGTGCTTTTACAAATGCTACGCTTATAAAGATAAATAATAAGCCTAGCATGATCTTAGATAAATTATGTTTCATATACTAATTATTAATTTTTTGATTGAACTGAATGGCTAAATTTAAAGTATCTAAGATAACTTTAAAAGTATGCATGCTTAATTTCTATTATTTCTAAAAATATTTTTATTAGGTAGAGGAGGTAAATGGATTTTTATTTAACTTAAAAAAGAATTGATTGTATTATTTGTATTTAAGGTTTAAACTTTTAATTTGATTTAAAACACAAAAAAAAGCCCGATAAAAATTCGGGCTTTTGAAAGAGATAATTTGATCTTAGAAAAGTTTAATTCATAAATTGATCAAAAGTAATACCGATGTAATACAAGCCTCCGATTTGGGGATTTCCAAAACCAGTGGTATAATATTGATTGAATAAATTACTACCACCGATTTTGAACATAGTCTTGATCTTCGGCAATTTATAGCTGATCTGAGCATCTACGGTATGATTGCCAGGTACTTCGCCTACGCCAAAAGAAGACTCCCATAGAAACTGATTCTGCCAACGCCAGTTGACACTAAAACCGATATTTTTAAAAACATTACGATTTGATAAAGAAATATTGGTGCGATAATCGGGGGAGTTGAATCGTGTCAAAAACCCGAGGGGAAAGTTTCCATCGGATGAATTGATGGTATTGTAAGAAACATTGGCTGCCAGGTCATAATTGCCGAAGATTCTATAATCAAAACTCACTGCCCACCCGTAAGCACTGATGGGTTCTTCGGTACTTACAGCAGTAAGTAAAAAACGGGTCGTTCCATCAGGAAGGGGCTGCCCGAGTGCCTGATTTGCCAAAAATCCGTTAAATGTATTGTAATAGATGTATGCATCCAGCAGGAATTGATCCGTGATCAAACCTTTGTAGCCGATTTCATAAGAAACAACCCGCTCCGGTTTGAATTCAGGGAAGACATAAGGGCCATCTGTGGTTACGGGTTTACCTACCAGAGGATTGGGATTATCCAGGGGATAAACAGGGTTTTCTTCAAAATTAAAGCGATTGCGAAACTGTGGCAAGCCGCCTATGACTTCAAATACCCCTACATTCAAATTGGTGTACTGGTCGGCCACAGAAGGGAAACGAAAAGCCGTTTGAATAGAACCCCTGATGTGATGCTTACGGTCTTTGTCTACGGAATACACCAAAGAAACTCTGGGGGTAAATCGCCCTCCATCAAAGTTTTCGTTTTTATCATATCGTACCGTACCAGTAAATTTAAGCTTTTTGCTGAGGAGTTGTTTGGTTATCTGTAAATAAGCACCAAATTCGCTGATCAGGTGCGGGTCACCCGGTTGATCGGCAAAGATCGTTCCTTCACTATTGATATTAAATACCCTGTAGCTCATCCCTCCCAAAATATCAGCAAATTTGAAGAAATCACTAAAATTATACATTCCCTCAAAATGGTAAAGTTTACTTTTATCTACCACGGCTGCCCCACGGATGGTATTGCCATTATAGCTGAAAGTCTCACTGATTGGGCGTGATGAGATTTGATTAAAAAGATCATTAAAAACTTCTTCTCCAGGTAATGGCCGATAAGGCTGCCCCTGAATAAGGATATTACCGTCTTGGTCTCTGTTATCGGCTACGTCACGGGCAAAACGATAAGCACTGTTTAAATCCTGCCCAATAAAACGCGCCGTAGTAAATGCACCGATATAGTCATTGTACCAGGCTTCGCTGGGTTTCCAGGCTTCATTCATTTGTAAGGCCAAACCCCCCATATCATACGTATCGCCTGCGTTTTCACCCGTAGTAAAAGCCCTCAAAAAGAATTTGGGTCCTCTGACTTCGGCTTTGATGCTATACAAAGAAAAATCTTTGAGGGAAAACCGGTTACTGGCTGTGTACACGCTTGTTCCTACATTATAGCTCCCTTGTACAATTGCTTCTACCTTTTCAGTCAGTCGATAATGCAGAGAAAGGTTCGTCTTGAGGTTGCTGGTATTATAATCTGCCAAATCTCTTTCTGGGTAGCCAGTACGACTAATGAGCTGGCTTTCAGGAAATAAACCAATAATTTGTGCAACGGTGGCATCGTATTGAGGTGTACCAGGTTGTAATCCCTGACCAAGTGCAAAACCTGCGGCTACCTGAGGAGCGAGCGGACCAATATCCACGGGAACAAAAGACTCGTCTCCGTACATATTTACTCCATCATAACCAGGATTGGTAAGAATATTGAGGTCAGGGTTGTTCAAGTCGTTTTTATCTCTGAAATCACTGGCCTGCCAATCATCGGCTGTGAGGTAGCTAAAATTCAGTTTGAAAGCAAAACGATCATTAAATGCCTTGGCATAACGCATCGTAAAATCATACATTCCTGATGGATTATCTTGATAATCGGCACCTACGTGTAGCAGTCCATAACGCACCGAAGCACTTAATCCCTGGTAATCAAAAGGGCTTTTACTAGTCATCAGGATTGTACCGTTCAGCCCACCTGGACCGTATAGTGCCGAAGAAGCCCCTACTAACAATTCAAGGCTTTCAATATCAAGCTCTGAAATTCCGATAATATTTCCGGCTGGGAAGTTCAGCCCAGGAGGAGCATTGTCTATCCCATCAACCAATTGATTGACTCTGTAATTGGTATTACTACTAAAGCCTCTGACGTTGGGTGTCACAAATATCAAACTTTGTACGCCCATATCAACGCCTTTGAGATTTCTCAGCCCAGAGTAAAAATCAGCAGCCGGAGAAGACCTAATGTCCAGTAGGTCTAGCTTTTCAATACTCACAGGAGACTCAAGTACATTTTCTTCATAACGTGAAGCCGCTATGACGATTTCGCGCCCAAGCAAAGATTCTTCTTGTAGTTTAATATCCAGATTGCTAATACTTCCAGTGATTTCTACTTCCTGAATAGCATACCCCACACTGCTAAACATCAACGTAAAAGGAGGGGGAGTTTTTGTGATTAGGGTAAAGCGCCCCTCAGCATTGGTCACAGTACCCGAAACCTTGCCTTTGATGGCAATGTTGACACCTATCATAGGTTCTTTACTTTTGGATTCAAGTACTCTCCCTTCTATCCTAATTTCCTGAGCATCAGCTAGTATAGGATTTAAAAGGCTTAATAAAAAGCATACGAGTAGTTTTGATAGAATGTGTTTCATATCCAAATCGGTTATATCTTTAGGGTTTATTGAAGCGTCCAATTTAAACAAAATACACATAAATCCATGACTTTGTTGCCTCTTAATTGCAACACAAGTGTCTTTTATGCAACAATCTTACATGAAAAATATCATTTGTTATTGGAAAAATATTAATTTTCCCAATAACAAATGGATTGAAGCCTGATTTAAGCAGGAGAACCAGGTTGGGCGGGGATGAATACCAGAAAAAAATAAGTCAAAAAAACAATCACAGGAATTAATGGCAACAAAGAGATATAAAAAGCAGTTCTGGGCTTTTTGAAGAATAATAATGTCCAGGAAATGATATTTGCCAGTACAATAAAGATGGGATATATCACCGCCAGTACCAATAAAACATTCGTTTCAGCAACTTGGCCGAATGCTTTTTCCAGAAAAAAATTGAGCCAATACAGCAAAGTACCAGTCTGATAAGCAAAAGGCAGCGTAGCCAGAAACGCAAGGTTGATAATAACTGCTAGTATTTTCATCATATCGGATATATCGATAAGAATTATTCCAAGATTTCAGCTTTCAGGTACTTATTGACATCCACTTCTCCGCCAGCTTCCGGGAGATTTTCTTTGGTAGCCATCCAGTAAACTTTTATCTTTTTGCCAATATAGGTATCTGGAGCGGCTTCAATCTTGCGATAAGTTTCATCACCCTGTAAAACCATCAAACTCAGCTCTTCACCCTGGTCGGGTTTCACCCTGAAGTAAAAGTAATCTCCCTGATCAATACCTACAAAAGTACCGATTGTAACTTCTTGACCGGCATCAGCTTGCTCAGTATTATTTTCAGGTTGGTTTTCATCCTGCGTATCTACCTCATTTTCGGTAGCTTGGCTAGTGTCTTGTTTGGCAGATTCTTGAGTTTGTTCGGAACTGCTGCCACAGCTTGTTGCAATAGCGAATAGATAAATAAAAGCGATGTGGGTTATAAACTTCATTTTAATTGGATTTATTGTACAAATTTTAATTCGAAATCATAGGATTTCTTTTTATCAGCGCTAAGCCATTTGCCTACGATTACAGTGCCATCACCAACATACTTGCCCTTAAAATATCCGGTGATTACACCTTTGTCATTTTTTTCAGTCATGTTTACTTCATCGTTTTCAGATTTATAAGTACCCTCGATGTTCAGACTGCCCCCGTTGGGGTTTTTGGTATAAAAATAACCGCCACTAATATACATGGTACCGTCTCCTTGGGGAGACATGACAATTTCCATCTCGATACTAAGGGTCTTATTGATGGTGCCTTTGTAAGTTTGGCGAGCTTGTCCGTAGCAAAAAGCTACTGAAAATAAAAGCAGTACTAAGCAAATACTTTTTTTCATAGGTAATTTGAATTAAATAGGTAAATTGAATTAATAAATATTAAAGATTGATTTTTTGCACAGTTTTGTAGCGAATTCGTGCTCCTCTGGGGGCTTCTTCATCCAGGAATCCTTCTTTTACCTCCAGTACATTTTTATTTTGGATGACACAATAGTGATGCCCCAGTCCTGCCCAAAATCCGGTGCAGGCAGTAAGTGCATCGCCTGGAATCTGGTACTGCGTTTCGGTGTAAGAGGCTTTATCCAGTTCACTAAAATGACCAATTCCCTTGCCGATCAGTGTTTTTTGACCGTTTACCAGCAAATGAATCGTAGTTTGTGGCGTTCCTAGGCTATCTTCTAGGGTGGTAAATTCCCAGGTAAGTTTGGGAGAATTTACCTGAGCTGTTATAGGGTTGTTTAATATAAAAAAGACAAAAACGAGTAAAATAGACGGCATATTGTATAATGCTTAGGGGTTAATTCTTTTATAATGATAGACCACTTGATGTTGTTGATCTTTTGAAGAGTGTGTGATGAAGAGTGTGTTTTTGTCAGGAAAATAAAAGACAATGGTATTTGGAAATTCCTGATTGAAGTTACGGAATATGCAGGTATATTGTTGCTCTTTTTCCAATCTAAAAGGATAAACCACGTCACTTTTCAATGACTTTTGGTTGTAATGCAATGCACTTGTGTGAGCAAACCTTAGAAATTTTGTGTAATCAAGCCTAGCCCTTGCCAAAAGCACGGTATCTTTGTCTTGAATTTGGTAAGTCTCTTGTGTTAAGGATTGTTTGTCGTCTCGACTCCATACATCAAAAATACGATCTTCTGAAGATTGTAACTGCCAAACCCCTGCCAGTGTTTTGAGTTTTGCAAATGCTTTATGGTCATCCGGTTGCCCAAATACACCAGTACTTGAAAATAAAAAGAAGAGAAATATCCATTTATCCACGTCAATATGTATTAAGCTTGACCAAAATTAAGGGTTTTCGAGGGATTATTCTTTTTTTAGAGATTTATTCATTTTATTTGTGGCACATTAAACTATTTTTATCCATGAATAAATACATCTCGAACGCAATCTATGCCTTAGTACTTATTTCTTTGACATCCCTCACGTTTTCTTGCAGTGATGATGATGACAATACACCGGAGTTGATATTCCCTGGTGCTTATACCATCATTTCCGCTGAAACGGTTACTTCCGGCGAGGATATCCTTTTGGAACTAGGTGGGCTTCTATTGGCTGATTCACCCTGTGATACCACCGGTAATCCAGCCAATGCGCCTCTGATTGAATTGGCAGCTGGTAGCAGCAATACTTCTGGTAATATCAACATTATCTGTACTGCTTCTGCGGCTACACAGTCCAATGGCACCTGGGTTTTTTCTGAGGCTAACGGAACATTCACACTAAATCTTCCTGTGCCTGGTTCTCCTGTACCCATTCCTATTGCGCTTACCAATTTAGAAATCACAGCCAACTCTAGCGGTACAGTAACCTTGATTGAGGGTGAGGTAAATTTATCTGCCTTTGCTTCACAGTTACCGGAATTGGATGAGCCTGTGGCTTTGACCATCATTCGGGTTCAATAAGTTTAAGACATATTCAATTGATGATTATACAAGCTTGCCCACATCCTGGGTAGGCTTTTTTTATACTTGACGAAAATTAAAGGTTGATAGCTGTTTTTCGCCCATAGCTATTAAATTTGCATTTTAATCAAATATAATCAGTATGCAAATTATTGACGGTAAACAAACCGCCCTGGATATTCAGGAAGAAATTGCCCTTGAAGTAGCAAATATGAAATCTGCTGGGCAAAAAGTACCCCACCTGGCTGCCATTCTAGTAGGCAACGATGCCCCAAGCGAAACCTATGTCAATCATAAGGTGATTGCCTGCCAAAGAGTAGGTTTTGAATCTTCGCTCTTTAAATATGACACCATCTCCGAAGCCGGACTCCTAGAAAAAATTGAAGAAATTAACCAAAACTCTCAAATCGACGGGCTAATCGTCCAGCTTCCCTTGCCTGATGAGATTGATCCCATCAAAATAGTAGAACACATTAGCCCAGCCAAAGACGTAGACGGGCTGCACCCAGTCAATGTCGGTAGAATGGTCAAAGGACTACCCGCCTACATTTCTGCTACTCCGCTGGGGATCACAATGCTGCTGGAGAAATATCAGATCGAGACCTCCGGTAAGCACTGTGTCGTCATTGGGCGAAGCCAGTTAGTCGGCTCACCTATGAGTGTGCTGATGGCTAGAAATCACCGCATCGGTAATGCCACAGTGACCCTTTGCCACAGCCGTACTCAAAATATCAGTGCGATGACCCGCCAGGCTGATATTCTGATCGTAGCCATAGGCAGGGCACATTTTGTAACTGCCGATATGGTCAAAGAAGGGGCTATAGTCATAGATGTAGGTACCAACCGCGTGGATGATCCTAGCAAAAAAAGTGGCTATCGTCTCACAGGCGATGTAGATTTTGAAGGTGTAAAACAAATAGCTGCAGCACTTACGCCCGTACCCGGAGGAGTGGGACCGATGACTATCACTGGGCTTTTGTATAATACACTCTTGGCAGCCCAAAAGAAAATCTATGCCTAAAAAACCCAAATGTATTCTCTGGGCGTATTAGCAATATAACCGAACACTATGCATTCAAAAGAAAAAAGCCCTTTTCATACACTCAGCCCACAGCCGAAAACACCCACAGCCGCTTTGCCTTTGATGGAGGCTTTTTATACCTTGCAGGGAGAGGGATTTCATCAGGGTAAAGCCGCTTATTTTATTCGCCTGGGAGGCTGTGATGTGGGCTGCCATTGGTGCGATGTGAAAGAATCCTGGGATATGCAGGCGCATCCGAAGATTTCCGTAGAAGAAATCTTACAAGGTGCTTTGAGCCACCCAGCGCGCCTGGCGGTGATTACCGGAGGTGAACCCCTGATGCACAATTTAGATGCCTTGACTTCAAAATTACAAGAAAACCATTTTCAAACACATATCGAGACTTCTGGCACACATCCGCTCTCAGGGCATTGGAACTGGATTTGTTTTTCTCCCAAAAAATTTAAAGCTCCACTGCCCGAAATTTATCCACTGGCAGATGAACTCAAAGTAATTATTTATAATAAACATGATTTTGAATGGGCAGAAAGTTTTGCCCGTGAAATGCAGCCTGACTGTCAGCTTTTTTTACAACCGGAATGGGGAAAATCTGCTGCCATTTTGCCAGAAGTAATCGAGTATGTCAAACAAAATCCTCGCTGGCAGATTTCTTTACAAGTACATAAGTTTATGAACATCCCTTGAGCCTTAAATATTGATCATGATGAAATATCTTTTTTTATTCATTTTATTATACACCTTGCTTGGATTTGGTGAACTGCAAGCCCAAAACTATACCAGCAAGTCCAAAAAAGCCATCAAATTGTATGAAAAAGCCCAGCAATACCTACGCCTCAGACAATTTGATGAAGGGGTATCCTATCTCCTAAAAGCAGTCAAAACAGATAAAAATTTTGCCGAAGCTCATTATAAGATTGCAACGCTTTTTTCACTGGATTACAAAACCAACCAGATAGCCAATCCGGGGCTTGCCAATGAATATTACCAGAAATCCATCGAGTATTTTCGCTATGCAATTGCAGCAGCCCCAGAAGACCCCCGATTTAGTGCTGCTTATCTGGATTTGGCCAACTATTATATGGATAAAGGAGATTATACCAATGCCAAAAAATCAGCAGAAAAATTTCTAAGCTTTAAACCCGAAGATAAATATCTGGCAGCGTCTAAAAAAATCATCACAGATTGTGAATTTGCCCAGGAAGCCATCAAAAAACCCCTCGATTTCAAATCTCAACCCCTACCTTATCCGATCAATCAAACGAACCTACAGTACTTCCCCGCACTTACCGGAGATCAGAAAACTCTAGTATTTACTGTCCGGAAAATAAACCCCGAAAGTAGAAGAGAAGAAGAAAGTATTCAGCAGAGCAACTTTCAAAATGGTGCTTGGTCAAATCCGGTTTCTATCTCCGATAATATCAATGCCTTTCAAAATGCAGGTACTGCCAGTATTTCGGCCGACGGGCGTACGCTTGTGTTTACGATCTGTGATACCGAACCGGACACCCGATGGATTTGTGATTTGTTTATTTCTTACAAAGAAGGAAATAACTGGTCTGAACCCAAAAATCTCGGTCCGAACGTCAATTCATCTTCCTGGGAGTCTCAGCCCTCTTTGTCTGCCGATGGACGCACTTTGTATTTTATTTCAGCGCGTTCGGGTGGCAAGGGCGGAAGAGATATTTGGTTTAGCCGCAGAGATGATGCAGGCAATTGGTCGCCTGCACAGAATCTTTTTGAGGTCAATACGACTTTTGAAGAAGTCTCTCCCTTCATTCATCCTAATAACAAAACGCTGTTTTTTGCTTCTACGGGTTATCCAGGAATGGGTGGGTTTGATCTCTATATGTGTGATTATATCAACAAACAATGGACAAAACCCGAAAACCTGGGCTTTCCCGTGAATACCTTCAAAGATCAGGTGGCTTTATTCATCAGTGCAGATGGCAAAAAGGGTTATTATTCTGTGGAAGATTCCCGAAATAATGAAATCAATAGCAGCATTCTCCACCAATTTGATATGCCCGAAGCCATCCAGCCCAAAGTCAAAAGTAATTACGTAAAAGGGTATGTTTTTGACTCCCAATCCAAACAGAAACTCGATGCCCAAATAGACCTTTTTGATCTGACGGATAATGTCAGGCAGGCTTCCGTAGAATCTGACTCCCAAAGCGGAAATTATCTCATCGTACTCAACCAGGGTTCGGAATACGGCTTGGAAGTTCATCGCAAAGGATATGCTTTCAAAAGCCTTTCCTTTAACTATACCGAAGGCAAAGACGTAGAACCGCTTGAAATCAATATTTCGCTAGACCCCATTGCACAGGGTACTGTATTTCGCCTCAATAATATCTTTTTTGATTATAATAAATACGAACTACAGGAGAAATCTAAAACAGAACTCGACGAACTGGTTAAGTTTATGATCGAGAACTCGGATGTCAAAGGTGAAATCTCAGGGCATACCGACAACGTAGGCTCAGACGTAGCCAATAAAGAATTGTCCTTCAATCGTGCCAAGTCGGTGTATGATTACCTCGTAAAAGCAGGCATTGACCCGGCACGCCTCAAATATCAGGGTTACGGAGCTTCCAAACCCCAAGGAGATAACAATACCGAAGAAGGACGGGCTAAAAACCGAAGAATCGAGTTTGAAATTTTGTAAAATTTACCGCTTTTGTTTGTTTCCTGAGAATTCTTTCCTAAGTTTGAGCAAAAGAAAATTAAGTCTAATTATGAAATTCAATTTTAGCAAAAATACCTGGCTTTGGCACTGGCGCAGTGAAACAATTCCTGTGAATAGGATCGCCTTGCCTTGCTAAAAAAAGCAAATAAATCTACCAAAAAGGCTTACTGTTCACCGCAGTAAGCCTTTTTGTTTTGAGGGGTCAGGAGTGGGGTGTCGGGAGTCGGGTGTTGGGAGTCGGGTGTTGGGTGTTGGGAGTCGGGTGTTGGGAGTCGGGTGTTGGGTGTTGGGTGTTGGGAGTCGGGTGTTGGGTGTTGGGTGTTGGGAGTCGGGTGTCAGTAAGGCAATCATAGCAATCACAAAAATCAAATAAATCATAGTGAAGACAAGGTGTTGGGTGTTGGGTGTTGGGAGTCGGGTGTTAGTAAGGCAATCATAGCAATCACAAAAATCAAATAAATCATAGTGAAGACAAGGAGTCGGGTGTCAGTAAGGCAATCATAGCAATCACAAAAATCAAATAAATCATAGTTAAGACAATCACAGCAAAGACAATCTATGAATCGGAAATTTACACTCAAAACACAGTACAAAAAGATGTTGGCGGATACGCTTACACCCGTGAGTATCTACCTGAAGCTCCGAGATAAGTTTGCCAATACGCTCCTGCTCGAGAGCTCAGATTATCACGGCAACGACAATACCTTTTCTTATCTTTGCTTTCAGCCGATAGCAAGCTTTGAGGTAGGAGATCAAAAGCTTCAGGTGCAATTCCCTGGTGTGGAAAAGGAAGTGATCGATATACAAGGGAAAAATGATACGGTAGTAGATCATTTCCGCAATTTTATCAAATCTTTTGAAGTAGCACCCAATCTCTTTAATTTCCCCCAAAACGGGCTTTTTGGTTATTCGAGTTATGATGCGGTGCGATATTTTGAAGATATTCAAATCCGAAGTTTTTTCCCGGACGAATCCCGCAAAATCCCCGATATGCTCTATCAGGCCTATGAGTTTGTCATTGCTATCAATCATTTTAAAAATGAACTGTATATCTTTCAGCATACGCTCGAAGACCAACCCGGCGGCTATTCTTTGGATGAAGTAGAGGCACTTATCAGCACCCAAAACATCCCAAGCTATAGTTTTCAGCCCGAAGGAGAGGAATCTTCCAATATGACGGATGAGCTATACCGCAGTATGGTCAACTTCGGTATCCAACACTGTGGACGAGGGGATGTCTTTCAGATTGTGCTTTCCAGGCGTTTTTCGCAAACTTTCCAGGGCGACGAATTTAATGTATATCGAGCTTTGCGCTCTATCAATCCTTCGCCTTATTTGTTTTATTTTGATTATGGCAGCTTCAAAATCTTTGGCTCATCTCCTGAAGCCCAAATCCGTATTCAACACAAAAAAGCTGAAATTCACCCCATCGCTGGTACTATCAAGCGCACCGGAAACGACTTGGAAGATACCGAACTGGCCAAAAAACTAGCCGCCGACGAAAAAGAAACCGCCGAACACGTGATGCTCGTCGATCTGGCACGCAATGACCTGAGTCGTAGCGGTAGTCAAGTCAAAGTGGAAACCTTCAAAGAGATTCAATATTATTCGCATCTTATCCACCTGGTTTCTAAGGTGACCGCCGAAATCCCCAAAGACAAATCCAATATTCGCCTTTATGCCGATACCTTTCCGGCAGGTACGCTTTCAGGCGCGCCCAAATACAGGGCTATGGAACTGATCAATGATTATGAACCCGAAAACCGAGGTTACTACGGTGGTGCACTAGGTTTTATCAGCTTTCAGGGTGACATCAACCACGCTATTATGATTCGTACTTTTTTAAGTAAAAATAACCGACTTTTTTATCAGGCCGGCGGTGGCATTGTATTCAAATCTACTCCCGAAGGTGAGCTTGAGGAAGTCAATAACAAACTCAGAGCCTTGCGTACCGCTATTCAGATGGCCGGAGAAATGGGTGCGAGGTAGAGGTGTGGGGTGTGGGGTGTGGGGTGTCGGGTTAAAACGTTTGCTGAAGAAGTAAAATCGTTTGCTGAAGAAGTTAAAACGTTTGCTGAAGAAGTAAAATCGTTTGCTGAAGAAGTTAAAACGTTTGCTGAAGAAGTTAAAACGTTTGCTGAAGAAGTTAAAACGTTTGCTGAAGAAGTTAAAACGTTTGCTGAAGAAGTTAAAACGTTTGCTGAAGAAGTTAAAACGTTTGCTGAAGAAGTTAAATGACGAAAATATGAATTTGTCATTCTGACGCAAGGAAGAATCTTAGCCAACGAATCAAGAAACGCGTAGATTCCTCCTGCCGTCGGAATGACAAAATAAAATGACATTGTATTTGATGTGTTGGTAGTGTTAAACATTAATGCTGTTCATTCAAAACAGTGAGCTGTGGAGCCTTTCTTCATTTTAAGAATCAAATACAATAGACTTGCAGGGCAAGTCTTAAAAATCACTTTAATCTTGGTATAATTTGGCAGGTAGTTTGAAAATTCTTAAATTTCAATTCAAATACAAAAAAACTGCAAAATTATGGAAACACGTTATTTTGGACCTAGCGGAGTGGTACACCTACGTGCCCTTAATCCCCTAGAGCCGATTCAGGAAAGTGACTTGATTTTGATTAAACTGGATGATCTGGTGATTGACCGTTTACTTTCTCAGGATTTGACCCGCAAGCGAGAAGGGACTTTGGTCATTAGGGTCAATGATCAGGTTACTTCGTTGAGTTGGGCTGCTAAGGAAGGCAAAAAGGTGTATAATGTGCATAAGTTTCAAAATCAGCTTTTATTTTGGGGTGTAGCTGGCAAATTTTTAAAACTCGAGGTGCAATTTATTGAGGTAGACCGAAATCTTCGCCCAAAACTTTTTAGATTTCTTTCCGAAAGTGCCAAACTCATTCCTAGCGTAGGAGGGATTGTCTCGGCTGGAGTTTCACTGCTGCACGGCATTATTAATTCTATTCAGAAAGAAGACGATGATTCGGAGTTAGAATTTTTCGGCACGATGGGCAATGCAGGTTCCCCAGAGGGTTTGATCAGTGGATGGTTTGTGGACTTTACGACAGGCATTTTTGATGTTCGCCGTAAGATTCCCAATGAAGTAAATCCCCAGGTACGCATTCCATTCAGTGTTTTTAAGTTGAGCCCCCCTAAAAAAATTGCCAAGCGTGAGGTGCTGGTATTGCTTGAGCAGGTTGTCATTCGAAGCAATCAAGACAAAAACTACCGAACCCTGGTCATAGAATCTGCCATTGGAAGCGGGCGAAAGGTAGAGAAAAATACATTCAATATCAAAATGCAAAACCGGAATAAAAGCCCGGAACATTTCCTGGGTTTTCAATATACGATGTTGTATAATGATCTGTGGGATACCGGACTACCCTTTCACTTCTCGATGGCTTTCCTAGAAAAAGAAGAACTGGATGCCATAGAAGAAATCGTAGATTATAGCGGGGATCTAGCCGCAGAGCTTTTGGGAGAAACCGTAGAACAACGCGCCCTCATCAACCAAACGACCAAGGCCACGCAATCGCTGCGCTCTTTGGTGATGGAGTTTTTGCCAGATAAAATCTCGATAGGCAGTATTCACGGGCTTATGCTAGACGCACAGATGGTAGCAGGCACTACACTGGCACAAGAAATGCCCGGAGAAATGCTCAAAATCATCAATCTCAATGAAAATGAATGGACAGTGGTAGACATCAATCTGCACTCCGAACAAGGCGGAGAAGCAAGCATTCGCCTAAAGATTAAGGAACTCGCTGAAAATAAAACTATGGCTTAAGGATCCCCAAAAACGCCGCCTCAACAGCGGCGTTTTTGGGATATGAATTTTTTGAAGAATTATGTTGAAATTTAAAACGACTGTTTTTGTCAAGGAAGAAAACCTTAGCCTCAACTTGCCCAAAGAGTTTGAGGGTAAATGGGTAGAAATTACAGTAAAGGAAATCCCCGAAGACCAGGAAGAAAATAGAAAAAAGCTTCAGGAGATTTTACTACATGCCCCCACTTGGACGGATGAAGAATATCAGGAGTACCTAGAGGCAAAGGCGCATTTTGGGGAGTGGAATAAATTGGAGTAAGTATTTACACGTATTGATTGACATTTTAGGGACTTTGTCAAAGTACCTGAAGATCGCTAAATTTACCAAAATTTGATCGAGAGCGAATGAAAATTAAAAATATAAGATTCAGGAATTACAAAAAATTTGTGCAGGAACAGGAGCTTTCTTTTTGTAATCCTGAAGGAGAGATTCATGAAAGAACTTTGATAGTAGGGGATAATGGCACAGGAAAATCTACCGTTTTGCAAGCGATTGTACTTTTGATTGCTGGGGTAACCCGCAAAAATTTTGATTTGAAAGGACTTGATTGGCCTGGATTTGAATATCGTCATTTGCAGACCGGGAGAATGCCTTTGAAGTTGGAGGCTGATATTCTATTTGATGATCAGGAAGTAAAGGCGACTTATGATTTTGCCAAGCAATTAAAAGATGAAAAAATGATTAAAACACTTCCTTCCACAGAACAAAAATTAACGCTTTTTCTGAATTATGATCAGCAGAAAATAATCGTTGAGGGGAGAAATAGAGCCTTTTTCCAATTTTCGGGGTATCAATTTGCCAAACAACTCGCAGCCAGGACACCTGATAAAAGCCGACTGTTTGAAAATGTAGGAAATATTTATTGGTATAATGAACAAAGGACTTCTTATAGTTTAAGCCAAGTGCTTGATGAGAATGATCAGCCTCAGATAGATTCCTTAAGAGGGTTTTTAGCGAGTGCTTACAATTATCATTTAGCCATTAAAAATGAAGGAAGACAAATTCGTGAAGGAGAATTTGATTTTTATGAAAAATTAGAAAATTTATACAAAAGTGTTTTTCCTGGGAATCATTTTGTGGGTTCTACGCCGAGGTTTGATATTTTTGAACAGGCTTCTGTGCCTGATTTTTATTTGTATGACGGAAAGAATGAGTATGAAATCTCTGGCATGTCAGCCGGAGAGCGGGCTATTTTTCCTATCTTGATGGATTTTGCCCGATGGAACATCAACAATTCCATCATCATTATTGATGAAATAGAACTGCACCTTCATCCGCCTTTACAACAACTCCTGGTAAGAGCCTTACCTAAATTGGGAAATAACAATCAATTTATCCTGACAACGCATTCGGACGCAGTGGCTTCTATGTTTGATGAGGAGGAAAATGAAATCATAAGACTTAAATCATGAGTAAAATCATCAAAATATATTGCGAAGGCAAAAAAGGAGGTCATGATTATGATATTCTAGAGAAAGTTATTGACGGCCTGAAAGTTGAAATTAAGCCTATTGGTAGTAAACTGGGAGCTAAAAGAGCCATTGAGGTTTATGAGTCAGTTGTCAAATCTGACTTTAAATTGTTTTTCAGAGATAGAGATTTTGATAATCCTATACCTGATACAGTTTCTTTAACTTTAGTAAAGGGAGTTTATTATAGCCATCGCATAACGATTGAAAATTATCTCTTTGCCCCTACTGTTTTTTACAGTTTTATACGGGAGAAAAATCTGACCCAACAATACCCAATCTTAGATGAAACTCATGCAAAGGATGTTTTCATCAAAGCCGCCAAAGATATTAAAGCCTATCAAGCTACCCGTCACGCTATGGGCAAGATGCGAAAGCCTACTGATTTTGGTACTACTTGGACGGGTGGGAGCGGCAATTTACCGGATCAATTTGACCAAGATTATTGTAAGCAAAAAGCTTTGGAGAAAATATTGAAATCAAAAGGAGTTGCGGAGAACTGGAACGAAGATAGTTTTGATCGCGAACGAAAATTCTTTTTAGATAAATTTGACGATACTTTTTTTGAAAACCTTGGTTTTTTGGTATGGTTTCAGGGAAAAGACTTTGCATCAGCCTTGAAAATACATTTGCCTGAATTTCCAATTAAAGAGTATTATAAATTCGCCAAAAAACTTTTTGATTACAAACAGTTTACAGATTTGCTTGAACTCCGAAAAATTCTAGAGGAAGCCTAAACCCTCACTCCCCTTCCTGCTCCTCCAAATCTTTTAATTGTATATCCAGGGCTTGTACCGAGATTTGAATCTCCCAGACTGACAGTGCCAGCGAAATCATCAGCAAAACCAGGCTCACCCCGAAGATGTATTTGCCCAGCAAGATGTACTTGCCAAAAAGGATAAACATACAAAATACACACAAAAACAAACTCATAACCCCACAAGCCTGCATATTGCGGATAAGGTACATCCGTTTGCGTAGGTTACGAATCTGCCCCATAATATTGGCTTGCCGAGTTTCTTTGTATTGCGAATGCAGATTTCTGATCAAGGCCGCAATGGCCAGGTAGCGATTGCTATAAGCCAGCAAAAGCAATGAAATCGCCGAAAAAAGTAAAGCAGGAGTAGTCAATGTAATGTCCATTTTGTCTAAACTATGATTTTTTTGATTTGTATGATTTTTTGATTGATACACCCGACTCCTCACCCCCGACCCCTCAGCGATTGAACTTGATAAAGATTGTTCCGCTCAATCCGGTGAGTTTGAAATCGGATGCTGTAATACGAATTATGCCTACGTGATCCAATAAAAGTTTGGCTTGGTAGTGCAGGCTTTCCTCGATGAGGCTCATTTCAGAAAGTGGCACATCATAACTTTTTTTGAGATGATAGCGCATCAGATTTTGAATAGTAATCTTCAGGTCAAAGCTGAGAAGTACTTCCCTTGATTTTTTTTGAAGAATTCTGAGAGAACCTTCCTCAAAATCGCCATTGATCTCGATTTCTTGGTTATCCAGCAGGTGCATCTCAGGGCGATTGGCCAGGGCGTATTGTTCTACCCGAATCATATAATCATAGCCTTGAATCTGATGAATTTTCTGGCTTTTATCTGTTGAAAAATTCATCTGATCACGGGTGTTTTTGAGATTCAGACGGTGTACGAGTGCCTGATTACCAATCAGATGGATGAGCATTTCCTCGTGGGCATTCGGAGTAGCAGTGTTTACAAAAAGAGAATCTAGGTTTTGATCAAAATAAGGCTGCAATCGATGTAGACTCCCTCTTTGATTGAGAAACTGAAGGATGCCTTCTGTTTTTTTTAAATCCTCCTGAGAAATTTTTGCTTTTCGGGCTTTTTCAGGTTTGATTTTATTGGATTCAAGCATTTGATAGTGTTCTAAAATTCTTTGCAGGCGATGGAGTTGGCTTTGCCGGGCTACGGCGACAGCCCCCCAAGGTCCAAAAGAGCTCAAAATAAGCAAACCAGCCAAGGACATCGGTACAAACTGAATATTTTTACGTCGGCTCGTAAGAAAGTAAATAGCTGTGCCCAATAGCCAAAACATCATCAAACCCACATAATAACGCAATTCCGTAATTCCATCATCTGTTATGCGTTGCCGGATAGAAACCAACAGCAAAAAAATCAAAGGCAGTAAAGCCATATAAAACACATGGCTGAAAATACCTATCCAACGATTCCCGATCTCTTCACGAATGGGATGAACCAAAAGCAAAGAAAAAATCCCCACTATCGAGAAAATAATCACCAGATATGCCACCGAACCTTTGGGCAAATACCAGGGAATCAGTATTTTAAATCCATAGACATACAGAATAATCAAATAGATAATCACCAAAGGCAAAAGTACAAATTGCGTAAAAAATGTGAGCTCTTGCGGATAGTCATCTTTTCGGTCAAGGTAGGGAAAATCCTGCGGAATGCCTGCCAGAAAATAACTTGTGTGAAAAATCCCCAGAATACAGATTCCCAAAGAATAATAAATAAAAATATGGATAGGCAAATCAAATAAGCGTTCTACTGCGACCAGGGCAATCACCAAACCCAAGTAAAGCACACCTGTATATAAAAAAGCCCTGAGAAATCTCAAAAAAATAGACATATTATAATGCCAAAAGCCCTGTTGTTCACGATAGTAGGAAAGATAAGGTGCTACAGAAACCAAAACGTGCAAGGCAAAAACCAATACCATAAAACGAACATACTCGGAATAATGCAAATGACTGCCCAGGGATAAAAAATAAACCCCCAGGAAAATAAAACCAAAAGTTTGTAAAAAACGACTTATTTTAGCCTGAAAGGAAATATTTTCAAGAAAAAGCCGAATCACCAGAAATAAAAGCCCCCCAAGCGTACTTGTTTGAAATATTTTAAGAAGAAAAATCTGCTCGAAATTATACCAAACCAATCCCACAGCACTGATAGTAGCGATCATCGCAAAAAGCAGCACATAAGTGAAGCGGTAAATAACCGTTAAAAAAGCCTGACTAATAATCTCTAAAGAGATATATTTCATATTCCTGAGCGATTTTTACTTCAAATGTATAGTTTCCAGAGAGTATAACCATACACACAAAGTTTATTTGAATTTAAAATTTAATTATTTCTCAAAATATTGCATATATTTGATCTATTGTGCATTTTAGCCCTTCAAATCCTTAAGAACATTGCTTTTAAAACAAACTTTTGGATTGGAGCTCAAAAGTATCATTTCAAAAACAGATTCCTATGAAATTTTTTCGCTTCCTCTTTTCATTACTCATGACAGTAGGTTTGATTTATCTCCTGAATAATCGCCTAGCAGATATTCCATTTCTAAAAAAAATAGAATCTCTCAAAGCTACCCCCGCTTTGGGTAAATTATTAAATCCATTTGGTGGTTTCTGGAAAAATGCCGAAGCGAAAAATGCCCCCAAAATTAGCCGACTTTATTTAGATAGCCTTGATAATCAAGTGGATATACTACTTGATGATCGCCTAATCCCTCATATATTTGCCCGTAGCGAAAAAGACCTATACTTTGCTCAGGGTTACATCACGGCGCGCTATCGTCTCTGGCAGATGGATTTTCTGACGTATGTAGCAGCCGGAAGATTGTCCGAAATTTTTGGAGTAGGAGATGCCCTCGAGTACGATAAAACCCAAAGACGTATCGGCATGCTCTATGCTGCCGAAAAAGCCGTAGAAGAAATCCAAAAAGATCCCCTGGCAAAAAGTGTGATTGATGCCTATATACAAGGTGTCAATACCTACATTCGAGAGCTTTCTCCAAAAGATTATCCTATTGAATATAAACTACTGGATTATAAACCTGAAATCTGGACTCCTATCAAGGTAGCACTGATTCAAAAATATATGGCGCAGGATTTAGCCTTCCGTACCGAAGACCTGCAACTCACCAAGATATTACAAAAATACGGCACAGAGATAACCGAGAGCCTTTTTAAAGGATATACCGATTTGCAAGACCCGACCATCCCTCCTGGTACTCCTTTTGATTTCAAAAAACTGGAAGTCCCCAAAGTCCCCCGTGAAATAAGCTATCCCCTGGAACTAAAAGATAAAAGCCAGACCCTGCTTCCCGAAGATTATGAAACAGGCCTGGGAAGTAATAACTGGGCGATCGGTGCCGACAAATCAGCCACTGGCTACCCTATAGTGTGTAATGACCCGCATTTGGGGCTTAAACTGCCTTCTATTTGGTTTGAAATCCAACTGGTAGGACCCAAAGTCAATGTATATGGAGCTTCTCTGCCGGGTACTCCCGGAGTAATCATAGGCTTCAACAAGGAAGTTTGCTGGGGAGTAACCAATGTAGACTCTGATGTGACGGATTGGTACAAAATACAATTTCAGGATAACAAACGCGAAGCTTATAAATATGGAGAGGAATGGCGCAAAGTCGAGCGCCGGATAGAAAACATTAAGATTCGCAACGCTCCCAGTCTGATGGATACGGTACTTTATACACATCACGGACCTATTGCTGCTCAAGAAAAAGAAAAACAATTTGCCGCCAAAAACAACTTCCCTACCGATGCAGCTTTTCGCTGGCTGGCACACGATGCCTCCAATGATCTGGTCACTTTCTACAAACTTAACCGAGCCCGCAATTATCAAGATTATCGGGAAGCTTTGGTACATTATTCCTGCCCGGCGCAGAATTTTATCTTCGCAGACGTACACAAAGATATCGCCATTACTCCTAATGGCAAATTTCCCTTGAAATGGAAAAACCAGGGCAAATTTGTACTGGATGGTAGCAATCCCGAACACGACTGGCAAGGTTGGATCCCTGCCGATCAAAACCCACACGTCAAAAATCCTGAAAGAGGGTTTGTCAGTTCTGCCAATCAATTCCCCGTGGTAGATTCTATCTATCCGTATTATCTGCACTGGAATTTTGACCCCTACGACCGAGGCAGAAGAATCAATGAAAGACTCGAGCGGATAGACTCCGTAGGAGTGGAAGAAATGCGGCTTTTACAAATAGATAACCTAGGCCTGCTCGCAAAGGATATTTTACCTTCTATGCTCAAATATCTGGATAAAAAAATACTTAAAACCGAAGCCAGGGAAGCCCTTTCTTTATTGCAAGATTGGGACTATCGCTACAAAGCAGACCTTATCGCCCCCACAGTGTTTCACGTCTGGTGGAACTCCCTGAACGATGCCATCTGGAAAGACGAATTCGGCGAAGGAATGGTGTACCCACCCAAAGATGTTACCCAAAAACTAGTAGCCCGAGGTGATAGTCTAAGCCCCGTGAAATGGTTCGACAATGTACAAACCAAACCCATAGAAACACTCAAAGACTTAATGCGACAAAGCTATGATACCGCCATCCAAGAACTTCGAAAAAGAGGTGCTCTAGGGCAAGCTTGGCAATGGGCAGTCTACAGAGATACCAAAATAAACCACATCATTGCTAGATTTGAACCTTTTAACTCTCCTCGTATTCAATCCGGAGGAGCCAAAGGAACTGTCAATGCATTGGGACCGGTCTCAGGCCCTTCCTGGCGTATGGTGGTACAATTGGGTATCAATCCCAAAGCCTTTGTAGTTTATCCAGGAGGGCAATCCGGCAATCCTGGAAGCTTCTATTATGATAATTTCTTACAAACTTGGTCGAAAGGAGAGTTATACGAGGCTTTATATATGACCAACTCCAAACAAAACAGCGACCGAATCATCAGTACGCTCAAACTTGTGAAATAAAAAACTAAAAATTTCTGTGTTCTGTATTGATCACACCCTCTTGATAAGAGGATGGGGTCTGTTTTAAAGAAGATTCCCGAATCATCAGGGTAGTTTGTAAGGTTTGGATGATTGGCTCTGTAAGTATACCCTCTTTATTTGTTTCAATCTGACGAATCAACAATTCAGTTGCAATCTGCCCCATTTCAAAGCCAGGTTGATACACCGAGCTCAGGGGCGGCTCTACTACTTTGGATAGATACCAATCATTAAACCCAATAATGGCAATATCCTCTGGAATACTGAATCCCATCCTTTTTACAGCTTTTAATGCACCTACCGCCAGGGTATCGGCAAGGCTGAGAATCGCATCAGGGGTAGCTCTGGACATCAATTGTTCGATAAGTTTTTCCCCTTCTTCAATGCTAAAATCCTGACAAACCACCATCAAACTTTCGTCAAAAGGAACATTGTATTTTTGAAGTGCATCCCGATACCCAGCCAGCCTCAGACGGGTATTGGAGGCAACTTCTGACCCTCGTATCAGTGCAATTCTATGACAACCCTGAAGGATGAGATGTTCTGTAGCCTGAAATGCCCCCCCATAATCATCGGTTACCACCTTTGACACATTCAACTCGCTGCAAATTTTATCAAAAAGTACGACCGGAATGCCATAATGATCAAACTCCTCAATATGATCAAACTGAGTGGTTTCGTTTGAAAATGAAATCAGCAGACCATCAATCCGGCTGGCTAATAAAATGCCAGCCTCTCTTACCTCTCTGATATATTGCTCATTACTTTGGCACAACATCACACTGTAACCGGCTTTGTCAGCAACTTTCATAATACCACTGATTACCGTTGAGAAAAAATTGTGTACTACCTCAGGAATGATCACGCCGATGGTATTGGATTGATTTTTCCTCAGATTACGGGCAATGGGATTAGGGCGATACTTCAGTTTCAGGGCTAATTCTTGGACGGCATCCTTGGTCTTCTGACTGATGTCAGGATAATTTTTTAATGCTCTGGAAACGGTGGCAGGGCTGATACCTAACTGACGGGCAATATCTTTTAAGGTAACTTGACTGATTTTCATAGATGAAGATGTAATTCAAAATATTTTTATTCCAGACTCATATTTAGGCAAAATTTATTAGAAATTAATATATTTTTATCATTATTTTGATCTGTAAAGGATAAAACAAATAGATTTTTTGCTAATGTGTCACAAGTGATGCAGTGAATTCAAAAAAGTATCTGATTGAATTAAGTCAATAGTCCATCGTCCACGGTCAATAGTCCATCGTCCATGGTCAATAGTCCATCGTCCATGGTCAATAGTCCATCGTCCATCGTCTACGGTCAATAGTCCATCGTCTACGGTCAATAGTCCATCGTCTATTGACCATTGACTATCATCTCAATGCTAGAAAAAATTGCTTCTCTGAGTAGGAAATTTCTATGTTTGATAGAGAAAGTGGATTTTTCATTGGGTCTTTAAAACGTCTGATTTTTCAAAGTTTTTTTGTGATACAAAAAAGGGATTGTTAAATCTTCTCCGAATTCATAAGAAATGTTAGTATTTTTATAAATTTTACTCTTTATTTATAATCTCGAAATCGATTTTATAAAATGAGAAAAAACCTTTATTTATGTATTGTTCTTGTAGGATTTATGGGATTGGCTGCTTGTAATACTTCCCCCAAAGCCGATTCAAAATCACAAGATACCAAAGAAGAAGCTGTAATACCTAAATTTCTTCCCTTTCAAACCCTTAATTTGGATGACCTACAGGCTTTTCAAAACCCTGATCCCAATTGGAAAATTGTAGGGGAAGCTTATGCTCTTTATGAGCAAAAGCATTCGCTTATCTCAGAACCAGGCAAGGGCGTTTTGGCCTTTGTCGCCGAAGGAAATCAAAAACCAACAGCTATCTCCACCAAAATGGAACACGGCGACCTGGAATTGATCCTTGAGTTCCTCTGCACCAAAGAATCCAGCGCGCAGATACTCTTTCAAGGAAAGTACGGATTACAAATAGCAGATTCCTGGGGAAAATCCGAAGCCGGAGTTATTCTCACAGGAGCAATTGCCCCACAACAAGCCGGGCAAAATGCTCAAAAACCTACTGTAAACGCTGGATACGCTCCCGGATTGTGGCAAAAACTTCACGCTTTTTTTAAAGCACCTCAGTTTGATGCCCAAGGTAAAAAAACGCAAAATGCCCAGCTGGAATATGTTTATCTGAATGGTATGATGATTCACCGGAATACCGACCTGCCCGCGCCTTCCAAAGATGCCTTATCCCAAGAAGAAGCCGCCTTGGGTGCCCTGACTTTTTTGGATGAAATAGGCCCCGTTGCATTTAGAAACATTCAGTACAAAACATATAGCTCAGATAGCCTAAGCCTGAATAACCTAACTTGCAAAGCTTATTATGGAAAATGGGATTATATACCCAATCTCGATACACTCAAACCTGCCAAAGAAGAAAAAAATCTGAGCTTTTTTAAGGATTTTGATGAAGTATCTGGGCAATCGGATCACTACGCACTAAGATATGAAGGAGAGCTGATCGTCCCCAAAACTGGAGAATACCTGTTTGAAACCATGATCGATGACGGTGGAGACCTTATTATTGACGGTAAAACCATTATCCATAACCAAGGCGAACCCGGATTCGGTGCCGAAAGAGCCATCGTGCAACTATCCGCAGGCAAGCATCCCCTTGTAATCACTTATTATGAAGAAGTCTGGGCAAGTACCCTGGCTATTTATTATGAAGGACCCGGTATCGCAAGGCGTACTCTAGCTTCCATAGATATAGAAGCACTATACGGGGAAAACCAAAATACCGAACCCCTGATCATTAGCCCGGAAAAAAAACACGAAGTCATGCGCTCTTTTGTGAATTATAAAGATCAAAAAAGAACCCACGCCATTTCGGTAGGAAGCCCTCTGGGTGTACATTACAGTTATGATTTGTTGGAAGGCTCTCTGCTTAAAGCCTGGAAAGGTGGCTTTGCCAATGTAGCCGAAATGTGGCAAGACCGAGGCGAACCTCAGTTGCTCAAACCCCTCAATGCCGTGATAGAACCTGAAGCAGGAATTCCTTTTGCTATTCTGGAAAATGAAAATAGCCCCTGGCCGACCGAAAAACCCACTGGATTTCGCTACAAAGGGTATAAAATAGCCAAAGACGAACACCCTATATTTCTTTATGAGCTAACCGACATAAGCATTGAAGATGATTTCCTTGCTAGTGAAGCGCAACAGTTACAAAGAACCCTTCGCTTCAAAGCATCCAAACCGCTTACAGGGCATTGGCTAAAATTAGCCCAAGCCAAAGAAATTAAAAAATTAAGCAATGGATGGTACAGCATTGACCAACACTATTATCTAAAACTCTTAGACCAGACTTCAGGAAAAGAAAAACTTCGTAAAGTCGGTGATAAACAGGAGTTGATTATACCTTTTTTAGAATCAAAAGCTAGCTCTGAGATCAAAATGGTTTTTTTATGGTAAAATTATATAGCTGATTATTAATTACTTATGAAAAATATATCTTTCCTTGTTTTTCTCCTTTTGATGAGTGGGCTTTGGGTTTCGGCTTCAGCACAGGAAGCCATCCGAGCTGCCGAAAGTGTTTATTATCAAATTGAAAAAATTGCCATTCCTGCCGATATCACCTTGGAAGTAGGCGGTTTGGTATTTGATGATGCTGGTAAATTGGCTGTTTGTACCCGTCGGGGAGACGTTTGGGTGATTGAAGACCCACTCAGCCCTCAGCCTAAGTTTACAAAATTTGCCACAGGACTACACGAACCTCTAGGCTTAAATTTTAAAGATGGTGATTATTATCTAGCTCAAAGAGGCGAGCTCACCCGCTTGCGTGATACAGATAAGGACGGTAAAGCCGATCTTTATGAGAATATTTACAATTGGGATCTGGTCGGAAATTATCACGAATATTCCTACGGACCCGTATTTCTGCCCAATGGAGATATGCTCGTAACCCTAAACTTAGGCTGGGTCGGTCGTGGAGCCAGCCTCTCCAAATGGCGCGGCTGGATGGTCAAGATCACACCCGATGGTAAACTAAAACCCTATGCCACCGGAATGCGATCCCCGGCAGGATTTGGAATGAATGCACAAGGAGATATTTTTTATGCCGAAAACCAGGGCGATTGGGTCGGTTCAGGGCGCATTACTCACCTAGAAGAAGGTGATTTTGCCGGACACCCCGAAGGACTAAAATGGAGCGGTGAAGCTGGTTCGCCGATTTCACTCAAAATGGAAGACATCAGCGACAAAGAAGGACTTACGCTTTTTGAATATTCCAAAAAACGCAAGGAAGTAAAACCACCCTCGGTCTGGTTTCCTCACTCTGTCATGGGTATTTCTACTTCGGATATGGTGATCATTCCCAAGGATTTTGGACCTTTTGCCGGGCAAATGTTAGTAGGAGATCAAGGCCAAAGCAAAATTATGAGGGTTTATCAGGAAAAAGTCAAAGGTGAATATCAAGGAGCTTGTTTCCCCTTCAAAGAAGGTTTTTCATCGGGAGTACTCAGAATGACCTGGGGAAAAGACAATACACTCTATGTGGGCATGACCAGTCGCGGTTGGTCTTCTACCGGACCCGATATGTTTGGATTGGAGAAGTTGAAATGGACTAAAAAAGTGCCTTTCGAAATTCGTGAAATTCACGCCAAACCGGATGGCTTTGAGCTTGTATTCACACAGGAAATAAACCCTGAAACTGCCTCCAAGATAGAATCCTATCAAGTTTCGGACTTCACCTATAAATACCACCACCTCTATGGCAGCCCTCCGATCAATCTGCAAGAGCGGGAAATTGGCAAAGTAGAGCTTTCTACAGATCGTCGTAAAGTACGCATCTTTTTGGATAATTTAAGAGAAGGTTACGCCTACGAAATCAAAGCCGAAGGTATCCGAAACCAAAAAGGGGAAAGTCTACTGCATAACTTTGCTTATTATACCCTAAATAATATCCCCGAAGGAGCTAAATGGAATGAAAATGCTATGGATCACGAAGGGCATTCTGGTAAATCTTCCGGCAAGGCCATCACTTCTGCCAAACGCATCACCAAAATGCCTGCCGATTGGGGCAAACCGGATGTCACGCTGACCATCAATACGGTTTCTGGGCTGAAATACGACAAACAAGAATTGACCGTAAAAGCCGGTAGTAAAATCAAACTGGTGCTTAATAACCCAGATGATATGCTACATAACCTGCTGATTGTCAATCCTGGAACTGCAGACGAAATCGCCAAAAAAGCCTTAGCCCTCGGACTCGCTGGGCAGGAAAAAGGGTATGTGCCTGAATCCAAGGATGTTTTGTTCCATACAGCTTTACTTGAACCCAATGCCTCAGATGCCATTTTCTTTGTAGCACCCTCAAAACCGGGAGACTATATCTTTGTCTGTACTTTACCAGGGCACGCCCGAAGTATGCGCGGGATTTTGAAAGTAAGCAATTAAATACTGAGAGAGTAAATTAACCTAAAAAGCTAAAACAATACATTTACTATGAATAGAAAACTTAGAATGGGTATGATTGGCGGTGGAAAAGGCGCTTTTATCGGCGGAGTACACCGGATGGCGGCTGCCCTCGACGGACAGATCGAGCTCGTCTGCGGAGCTTTCAGCAGCGATCCCCAAAAATCTAAAGAATCGGGAGAAGAGTTTTTTCTTGCCTCTGATCGTGTATACGGCAGCTACCAAGAAATGATCGAGACCGAAAAAAATCTCCCCGAAGGCATCCGTATGGATTTTGTTTCTATCGTTACGCCCAACCACGTACACGTGCCCCCAGCCTTGTTGGCTCTCGAGAATGGCTTCCACGTGGTCTGCGACAAACCCCTGGCCTTTTCTTTGGAAGAAGCCAAAAAGATACAGAAAAAAGTACACGAGTCTGGACTTCTTTTCGCCCTCACGCACAACTATACGGGCTACCCCATGGTCAAGGAAGCCCGACATATCATCCATTCCGGCCAAATCGGCAAAATTCGTAAAGTAGTGGTAGAATATCCCCAAGGTTGGTTGTCTACCTTCCTGGAAAGTGAAGGAAACAAACAAGCCTCCTGGCGAACCGACCCTTCAAAATCCGGAGCCGCAGGAAGCATCGGCGATATCGGTACGCACGCCGAAAATCTAGCTGAATACATCACCGGATTACAGATTACACAGGTTTGTGCCGATGTCAATATCTTTGTACAAGGCCGTCAATTGGACGATGATGGCAATGTATTTCTGACTTTTGACAATGGTGCTAAAGGAATTCTACACTGCAGCCAAATCTCCAACGGCGAAGAAAACAACCTCAATATCCGCATTTACGGTGAAAACGGAGGCTTGGAATGGCACCAAATGGAACCCAATACGCTTATTTTCAAAAATAACCAGGGGCAGCGGATTCTACGAACCGGCGTGGGAGAACTTTCTGATGCAGCCAAAGCACATACACGTATTCCTGCGGGGCATCCGGAGGGCTATCTGGAAGCGTTTGCCAATATTTACCGAAATTTTGCGATGGCTTTGCGTCGCAGATTAAACGGACAAGATCCCGACCCAACCTATGACTTCCCCACCGTAGATGATGGTGTTCGGGGAATGGCTTTTATCGAGACGGTCATCGCTTCCGGCAAAAGCGATCAAAAATGGTTTCCTTTTATACATTAATTCAGGTGTTGGGGTTTGGCTATTGGGAGTTGGTAAGTATCAATAGAATAATTTAGCCAAGAGCTAACACCCAAAGCCTAACACCCATTTTCAAAAATTTAAAATCCAAAAAAACTAAGTAAACAATGAAAACTATCAAAGGGCCTGCCATCTTTCTGGCTCAATTCCTCGGAGATGAAGCTCCTTTTAATAATCTGGATAATATCTGCCGATGGGCAGCAGATCTGGGATACAAAGGCGTACAAATACCCACCTGGGATAGTCGTGTATTTGACCTCCAAAAAGCTGGACAAAGCAAAACCTATTGCGACGAAATCAAAGGACTGGTAGCTAGTCACGGGCTGGAAATCACCGAACTTTCTACACACCTGCAAGGGCAATTGGTGGCCGTACATCCTGCTTACAACGAAATGTTTGACGGCTTTGCTCCTGCCGAATACCGTGGAAATCCTGCTGCCCGAACCGAATGGGCTGTAAAGCAGCTAAAATACGCCGCCAAAGCTACCGAAAATCTCGGGCTAAAGGTACACGTATCTTTCTCAGGTGCTTTGCTTTGGCCTACGATGTACCCCTGGCCTCAAAGACCTGCCGGACTGGTAGAAACTGGATTCAAAGAACTGGCAAACCGATGGATGCCTATTTTGAACGCCTTTGAAGACTCCGGCGTTGACCTTTGTTATGAAATCCACCCCGGAGAAGACATCCACGATGGGATTACCTTTGAGCGATTCCTAGAAGCTACCGGAAACCACAAACGAGTAAATATTCTTTATGATCCAAGCCACTTTGTATTACAATGTCTGGATTATCTTTCATTTATCGATATTTACCACGAGAAAATCAAGATGTTCCACGTCAAAGATGCCGAATTTAACCCTACAGGCCGTTCTGGAGTATATGGTGGCTACCAGGATTGGGTCAATCGTCCAGGAAGATTCCGCTCTCTGGGCGACGGACAGGTGGATTTCAAATCCATTTTCAGCAAGCTCACCGCCTATGATTATGAAGGCTGGGCGGTACTTGAGTGGGAATGCTGCCTGAAACATCCTGAACAAGGTGCTGCCGAAGGGGCTAAATTTATCGCCGACCACATCATCCGTGTCACCGAAAGGGCTTTTGATGATTTTGCTGGTACTGGTGCTGATGAAGTCATGAATAAAAAGATTTTAGGAATTTAAGTTTTTTTGGTTCTCTGACAATTTATGTGGGAATGATCCATACAAGTATTTTCAAACAATAATTCTATAAAAAATAAGTGCATTCAATTTCCTCTCTTGATGATCAATTTTGCCACGAATGCACGAATAAACGCCCTTATTCGT
>JANRIC010000262.1:0-15323 GCA_033765345.1 Microscillaceae bacterium | reverse complement strand
TACTATTAGACAAAGGTTTAGCAGATTTGTACGCAAAACTTTATCCTTTTCTAAAAAAGAGTATATGTTAAATTTACATTTCAAACTTTGGGCCTATCAATATAATCTTAATGTTATCAGTTAAAAATTAACACTATCCTTTCTTTTATTTTATATCAAATTGATTCTTGGAGTTATCCTTTCTGTACACCTTGCTACCTCTTGATCTCCGAGTACATCTCTAAGACTGTTTATTGGGTTTTGGTCACATGTCTTTTCGCTTTTTTTGTATTTATTTATTATTTATTCTCTGAAAAAATATAAATTTTATAAGAAATCATTTTTTTGTATTTTCGCATATCTCAAAAAATCAAAAATTCGTGGAAAAAACTTACGCCAAACCCAAACCCTTTCAACAGAAATTCTCCCGATTGAACCATATTCCGGGTGAACTAGGACTGCCTTTTTTCGGCCATATCTTCTCCTTCATTCGGGATCCTTTTGGGCTTTTTGATCGAAAAAAAGCTCAGTATGGCAATATTTTTAAAATCCGTATTTTGGGTAATCAGGTTTTGGTCATTATGGGCAAGGATGCCAATCAGTTTGTATTGGTAGAAGAAGCCAAATATTTTTCCAGCAAACAAGCCTGGGAAGTCAATCTGGGTGAGCTTTTTCCTGGAGGGCTTATGCTTCGAGATGGAGAGGATCACAAATTCCACCGCAGTATTCTCCAATCAGCTTTTAAAAAAGACCCGATGAACGCCTATTTAGAAGCCATGATTCCGGTTATTGAGCAGTTTTTCAAAGGTTGGCAAAGCCGGAAAGAAGTAAATATCTTCCACGAAATCAAGGAATTAACATTGTATATTGCCGGAAAGGTTTTTTTTGGTATAGATCTCTCAGGCGAACTCAAACAAATCAACAAAGCCATCATTGATATTGTAAAGGCCTCAACCACGGCTTTGCCTTTTGCCATTCCATTTACTCCGTATTGGCGCGGGCTTCAAGGACGCAAGGTTCTGGAGCGGTATTTTATGGAAATTCTCCAGGATCGCCGCAAAAGCCCTACCAAAGATATGCTGGGTACACTTTGTACCGCCGAAAATGACGAAGGCGACCGACTGAGCGACTGGGAAATTATCAATCACATGATTTTTATTTTGATGGCTGGTCACGATACTACTGCCAGCACGCTCACCAGTTTGTTTTACGAACTGGCCAAGCACCCAGATTGGCAGGAAAAACTTCGGGAGGAAAGCCGTAATTTTTATGCACAAGGATCGGCTGATTTTAATCGGCTTTCAGAACTCAGCCTGCTGGATTATGCCATCAAAGAAACCCTGCGTATGCACCCGCCCCTCATCTTGATCCCCAGGGTGGCTACTGAATCCATGGAATTCGAGGGGCATCATATCCCTAAAAATACCCAGGTGATTGTCATGTTGTATCAAACACATTATGAAGATCAGATTTTTGCCCAACCACAACAATTTGATCCGATGCGTTTTGCCCAGGATCGTGCTGAACACAAAAAATGCTCACACGCTTTTGCCCCTTTTGGTGCAGGAAAGCATCATTGTGTAGGTTTTGCTTTTGCCGAAATGCAGATCAAACTCGTGATAAGCCATGCGCTGACGCATTATCGATGGTCAGTGCCCCAAGGCTATCAGATGCCCTACCAGCCTGTACCCTTGCAAGAGCCCAAAGACGGCTTACCGGTAAAGCTAGAGCGGATTGATTAGAAATTGTATGATAGCTGTTTGTTAGAGAGTAGGTGGTATCTCTACCTTTAAGCTCAAACCATTGAAAGATAAAGTTTCATAAAAAAACCATGCCCAAAGAGCTATGGTTTTTTTTTATGATTTATATTAAAACAAAACAGAGATAGTTGTTAAGCAGGTTTGGCGATGGGTTCGTCTTTCTCCACCCAGCCATCCATCAATTGAATGATTCGCGAGCCATAGGAGGCGTTTTTTTCGTCGTGAGTCACCTGGATGATGGTCATACCGTCTTTATTCAATTCTTTGAAAAGGTTCATGATTTCTTCGCTTTGGCGGGAATGCAGGTTTCCGGTGGGTTCGTCGGCGAGGAGTAGCTTGGGTTTGCCGATGATGGCGCGGGCAATTCCTACGAGTTGTTGCTGACCTCCGGAGAGTTGTTCGGGAAACAAATCTTTTTTGGCTACCATTTGGAATCGATCCAGTACTTCGGCTACCATACTTTTACGTTCTTTGGATTTGATCTCTCTGCGATAAAGCAGGGGCGTTTCAATATTTTCGTAGACAGTCAGTTCATCAATCAGGTGATAAGCCTGAAACACAAAACCCATCTGGGTTTTATGAAATTCAGCGCGTTTTTTTTCATTAAAATTATGCACTGGCTCATCTAAAAAGAGATATTCGCCTTCAGAAGGCACTTCAAGCAAACCGATGATATTCAGGAGAGTAGATTTCCCCACGCCACTGGGTCCCATCAAGGTAATAAATTCGCCCTTTTCTACCTTCAGGTTGATGTCCCGAAGTACATAGGTTCGTTGAAGGCCTTGTTTGTAATATTTTTCAATATTTTTTAATGCAATCATGGGTATACGGTTTTCAGGTGTTGGCAATTTTAGATTTAGCTAAACCATTACAAAGTATATACCTCTTTCAAGAATCTAGCATAACACACTGATAATCATACTTTTATTTAATCAACAAAAAAATGGAATGTTAGGGAATTGTCCACCCATGTACCACAATTGTCCGAATACGGACGGTTAAGTACGCAAACAACTGTCGGGTGATGGGTCTTAGGTTGTTTTTTGAAACTCCATTTGCCTAAAAAATCCTCTTAATACCCTAAACTTAGCACCTAACTCTTGGTTTTTGATGCAATCAAAGGTTTTCCTTGATGTCGATGCGTGTGGCTCTCCTAGCCGGGATGTAGGAGGAAAGAACGGTAATGAGCACCACGGTAAGCCCAGTATACACAAAATCCTGCCAGACAAGCTTAACCGGATAAGCCGAAATGATGGTCATGGATGTGCCCATGGATACAAAACCGTATTCTTGCTGAAGCAGACAGACAGCCACCCCCAGTCCGAGTCCGATCAAAGCTCCGGAAAAAGCAATAATTACGCCTTCCTGGAAAAATATTCGGCGAATAAAAGATGCATGGGCACCCATAGCCTGCAAAATAGCGATGTCTTTTTTCTTATCGATAACGAGCATCATGAGGGCAAAAAATATATTAAATGACGCTATTGCAAGGATAAAAGACAAGGTAATATAAACAAACAGTTTCTCAATTTTAATGGCTTTGAGGATGCCAGCTTCCTGTTCTTCGGCGTTTTTGACTAGGTAAGCCTTCCCGAGCAATTTTTTAAGACTTTGCTGCACGGCATCGATGGATGCCCCTTTTTTCACTTTGATTTCCAGCGCACTGCGTTTGTTGCCGTATTCCAGCAGATTTTGGGCAAATTCGAGAGGCACAAATACAAAACGGGTATCATAACTTTGCTCTAATGAAAAAACGCCGATTGGAAAAATACGTTTGCGATTGAATTGTTTTTCAGGATTTAGGCTACTGAGATTGACCTTACGGCTTTTGCGTGGATACCAAAACTCGAGCGGATCCAGCTCGTTCCGAAGAGAAACCGACAAGGTATATTGTACCCCACGCCCGATCACGGCAAAATTACGGTCTCGCTCTTTGATTTTGAACTTTCCATAGATCATTGCCTGGCTCACCTTAGTATTTTGCAAGAAATTATCACTTACGCCTTTGAGTCTTACTACCATCTGCCCTTCCCGATAGCGAAGTAGGGCATCATCTTCAATCACTTCGGTGACAATCTCTACCCCTGGAATGGCGTTGATTTTTTGAAAAAAAGAAGGGGTCACAGAAAAAGATTTCCCTTTTGCGGGGCTGATTTCCAGGTCAGGATTAAAGGTTGAGTGTAAACCCCGAATCACTTCCTCCAGTCCGTTAAAAACCGATAAAGCAATGACGAGTGCCATTGTTCCAACCATCACTACAAGCATAGAAATGATAGAAACAATATTGATGAATTGTTTTTTGTGTTTGGAGAAAAAATACCTACGGGCGATAAAAAGGCTCAGATTCGACATATATTAGCATTTGGGCAAGGGTTGATAGTCCTTCGCCTAGATATTTATCTTATTGATTATTAAATACTTATAAAGTTAGCATTCGACAGTTTACAGTTTTTAGAGTGATTGAAAACCCGAATATGCTAAAAAAAAATCAATTTGTATGTTGCAAGGGCAAAATACAAATTGATTTGGAATAATCAAGCAAGTGTATTAAGATTCCTCGTCTTCGTCCGAGGGAGGGATATCCAGGCTAGCAAGCAAAGCGTCCATTTTAGAGACATATTCAGCCGTATCGTCCATATAAAATTGTAATTCGGGCACAATTCTTACGGTTTTTCGGATTTTTTGCCCCAAAATCTGACGAATCGTCTTGGTATGTTCCTGAATATTTTCCAGGGCTTCTTCATTATTCTTGGTCATCAAAAAGCTCAGATATACTCTGGCGATACTCAAATCTGGGCTTACCCGTACCTGAGTAATGGTAATGAACGAATTTCCGAAGAGGTGTTTGGCATCTCTTTGAAAGATATCGCTCAAATCCTTTTGGATGACTTTGGCGAATTGCTGTTGTCTCTTACTTTCCATGAGAATTAATTTATGATGTATTGAATATAAAGCGTAATTTTGAAAATAAAAGTTTCAGGATATAATCTCCTAAATTACTGTATAAACGGTCGCATTTAATAACAAAAAATTGTAGAACATTGGTTAGTTTTTTTAGAATAAGTACGGTTTACAAATATATTTTTATTACTATTTTCTTTTTGGCCATTCGCATATTTGCGATTACGCTAGGCATACCTCAAATATTGCCTGAACTGGGTTGGTTTTTGGTGGTTGAGCGTATGGATGAAGGCTTTAGCCTTTATTCCGAAATCTGGGACGACATCAGCCCTTTATCGTCTTACTTTTATTGGTTGATTTATCGTTTGTTTGGTACAGAATCTTTGGCAATACAAATTATTACAACTTTGTTAATATTGCTTCAGGCATTTATGCTCAATCATTTTTTACGTCGGAGAGATATTTTTTTAGATCGCACCCAGGTGCCTATATTACTTTACCTCACCCTCACCAATTTATTTATTGATTATTATACACTTAGTCCGGTATTGTTGGCCAATACATTTTTGATTATCACGATTCGTTACATTTTTTTACATATCAATGAGCGCAAGAAATACAATGCTGTTTTTGAGATTGGGGCTTATATAGGGCTCGCTACACTTTTTTATCTGCCCAGTTTTTTGATGCTGCTTGTTCCTCTGGTAGTTTTTATTTTATACACAGGGACAGCACTGAAAGATTACTTATTGATGTTATTTGCTTTTTTATTCACGATTGGGATAGCTTTTTTAGGTTTTTATTTGAATAATAGCGAGTATGATTTTTATCTCAATTTCTTTCAGTCTTTGTTTTATTTAAAGCCTCATTTTTATGTATCTTTTGTTGATCTGATTAAGCTGATGGCTTTACCGATTTTATTTACGCTACTTGGTATTTTCAATACACATTTGTACAGGAGGTATACTAACTACCAGCATCGAAGTCAATTTGTGATGACTTTTTGGTTGATTATTTCTTTTTTGACGATGTTTATTAGTTCCAAGATTTCGTCATATAGCTTTATTCTTGTTATTCCGGCAATTGTATTTATCCTGAGCCATTATTTGTTGATGCTTAGGAATACCTTTTATAAAGAAGCAATTTACATGCTAATCTTGCTTAGTTCCCTTTATTTTTTATTCAGTACTTTGTACAAAACCCCGCTCAAAATTAATATCCCTATTGCTTCCTGGACTCGCTTTGAAATCAGCGTTTCCACAGATAAATTATTGGTAAAACCTCACCCAAAGTCTGATTTGATCCGGGGTAAACGCATTTTGGTTTTGGGAAATGCTCTAGGGAATTATCAGGGGGCTCGTGTAGCCTCCCCTTATTTAAACTGGCGATTGGCGCAAAGGCATATAGACAACATAGATCGGTATTTTAATATCAAAACCCGTGTTTATAGCAATATTTTTGACAACCCTCAAAAGGACATCCCTGAAATTATTGTAGATGTAGACGGAACAGCTCCAGTTTTATTCAGGCATTTGCCACTTGCTGCTCAACAGTACGAGAAAATCCCCAATACCCAACCTGTACTCTATGCCAGAAAAGACAAACAAACTTCGGAGGACACTCTAAAAACCACCAAGAAATCACAAAGACGAGCCTCAAGAGAATAAAAGGGGCTACATACAGGCAATTTTATCGACACGACGTGCATGGCGACCGCCCTCAAAGTCGGTTTGAATAAATATGCGTACAATCTCCAGGCTGAGTTCCTGATCAATAAAACGGGCGGGAAGTGCCAGTACATTGGCATTGTTGTGTTGCCGGGCTAAGGCGGCAATTTCAGGCTGCCAGCACAATGCGGCTCGGATTCCCTGATGCTTGTTGGCTGTAATCGCTACACCATTTCCACTACCACAGACCAGTATTCCAAGCTCGAACTCTTTGTGTTCAACAGCAGTAGCCAATGGATGGACGTAATCGGGATAATCTACCGATTCTTCGGAGTCGGTTCCGAAGTTTTTGACTTCGTGTCCTAGCTCTTCAAGAAATCGAAGGATATTTTCTTTGTATACAAAGCCTGCGTGGTCGGCTCCTAGGGCAATTTTCATGGTTAATAAAAGAATTTAATATAATTTTGATTTTCTCACAGAGTACCCCCAGAAGACAGTGCTTCCGGGGGTTCAAGATGAAAATATGTATTAAGCGGCGGCGGCTTCTGCTTCTTGTCGGGCGACTACTCGCTTTACAATAGTGATACTCATTTCGTACAAAATAGTCAATGGTACAGCCACCAAAATCTGACTCATTACATCAGGTGGAGTAATTACTCCGGCTACAATCAGAATGACTACGATTGCGTGACGGCGGTATTTCCGCATCATTTCGGGTGTCAGGATACCAATTTGAGCCAAAAAGAAAGCGACCAATGGCAACTGAAAGAGTAATCCGCAAGCCAGCACCAAAGCTGTCAGGGTAGACACAAAGTTGGTCAGTGTTATTTGGTTGGCAACTCCCAGATCATAGTTTACCAGAAAATTGATAGAAAGAGGTGCTACAATGTAGTAGCCAAATAAAACCCCTGTAAGAAAAAGGAGGCTCACAAAAAAAGTGGCTCCTTGGGCAGCTTTTCGCTCTTTTTTATAAAGTCCGGGCTTAATAAAGCGCCACATCTCCCAAAAGAAATAAGGAAAAGCGCAGACCAGTCCGATGACAACCGAGGACGTAATATGCATAAAAAACTGCCCTCCCAGGTGGATATTAATCAGGGTGATGTTCTGACCGATACAAAGTGATTTTGAACCCATCCATTCGGCTATATAACAGAGTTGGCGGTATGTCCAGAAATCAGCCTTACTGGGTCCGAGGATAATCGTACCGAATATAATCTTGCTATTGGCAAAAGCCACGATTGTAAAAACCCCAATAGCCACGATACTTCTAATCAAATGCCACCGAAGTACCTCAAGATGATCCAGGAAAGACATTTCCGTTTCTTCCTGGGTATGATTGTCATTTTTCTCGCCTTGCGAGAGATTATCTAATTCTTTTTCTGAGACTTGATCTAAGGCCATATCCGTTTTTTTTATACACACATCAAATATAAACAAATTCTCCCTGAAATACTTGGGGATTAGGATTTAAATAAAGGTATATCCTGCATCCAGGCATTAATTTCATGACGAACCGAAGCAATTTTGGCTGTGGAATCGTGATTTTGAAGTATCTCATCGATATAATCTACGATACGGCGCATGTCATCTTCCATCAGCCCGCGGGTAGTTAGGGCAGCCGTACCCAAGCGCATGCCTGAAGTCACGAAAGGAGATTTATCATCAAAAGGCACCATATTTTTATTAATGGTAATGTCCGCTTCGCCAAGTACGGATTCGGCAAGCTTGCCGGTCAAGCCCTTGGATCTCAGATCTATGAGCATCAGGTGATTATCCGTACCTCCGGAGATGACTTCATAGCCTTTCTGTACAAAAGCCTCTGCCATCACTTTGGCATTTTGTTTTACCTGATGGATATATTGGGTGTAATCTTGTTCTAGAGCTTCTCCATAAGCGACGGCTTTGGCGGCGATCACGTGTTCAAGGGGTCCGCCTTGTGTACCAGGGAAAACGCCACTATCCAAAAGCGAAGACATAAGTCTCAACTCTCCTTTGGGTCCTTTGAGTCCGAAAGGATTCTCGAAGTCGTGTCTGAGCATAATCATGCCTCCACGAGGTCCCCGCAGGGTTTTGTGGGTAGTGGTAGTGATGATGTGGCAATGCTCAAGAGGATCGTTTAATAATTTTTTGGCAATTAGCCCAGCAGGGTGCGAAATATCAGCCAATAACAAAGCACCAATCTGGTCAGCAATGTGCCTTAATCGGGCATAATCCCAATCTCTTGAATAAGCAGAAGCTCCACAGATAAGTAATTTGGGTTTTTCTTTCAGGGCTATTTCCTCTACTTTATCCCAATTGATCAGCCCAGTTTCTTTTTCAACTCCATAAAAAAACGGTTGGTAAAGTTTGCCTGAGAAGTTCACCGACGAACCGTGGGTGAGGTGACCTCCGTGTGAGAGATCAAAACCCAGGATTTTGTCGCCAGGATTGAGTATAGCGAGCATTACGGCAGCATTGGCTTGCGCGCCGGAGTGGGGTTGTACATTTGCCCAGGAAGCCCCAAAAAGCTCTTTGGCGCGATCAATGGCAAGTTGCTCAACTTGATCTACTACTTCGCAGCCGCCATAATAACGTTTACCGGGAAGCCCCTCGGCATATTTATGGGTAAGCACACTGCTCATGGCAAGGCGCACCTGTTCGGAGATAAAATTTTCGGAGGCGATAAGTTCTAAGCCTCGGGTTTGTCTTTTTTCTTCCTGATGGATGAGATCAAAAAGTTTTGAATCTTTGACGCTTGTTTCCTGTATATCAATCATTCTAACATCCTATTTTTTTTCAAAGATAAGATTAAAATACAGAATACGGAAAGGAATTTTCGAGAGATCGTAGTGAGGATTTAAGTTTTTAGACTTTGGGTAGTTCCTGGAGGTTTTCTTGAGAGTTTTTATTTTCTAATTCATAAGTTTGATCAAGTTTTTTTTCCTCCTTCATTTCCTGTTCAGTTGAACTCTTGTTTAATTGTTCGCGCAAAAAAGCATTTTCTTCTTCTTTGATCTTTAGTTTGTGCAATGTTTGTTGATATTCTTTATAAATCTGGGAACTATTTTCATTAATTTTACTCCCGACGATGATTCCGCCGATATTTTCAGAAAGTTTCTCGAGAAATCTGATTTTATAAGCTTCCTGGTTTTTAATAAAAGCCAATTCAAGAACTCCTTGCACGTGATCGTGGAAGCTAATGGGCAAAACGATCAGAAACCTCGGTTTGGTATAACCCAGCCCAGTGCTTATCTTCAGATAATCATCAGGAATATCAGTGAGTGTCAGGGTTTTGGCAGAGGCAAGGCATTGCCCGATAAGCCCTTGGTGGCTTTGAAAGGTTTTTTGCTCAATTTTTTGCCTTGAATAGGCATAACAGGCCACCATATTTACTTCCTTGACCCCTTCGGAGGTAAATTTATCCTGATCCAAGAGATACAACCCTCCCTGACTGGCATCTACGTATTTGACAATACCCGAAAGCAAAATATTGTACAGTTTGTCTTCATCAGCTCTTGATCTCAGTAGATTTGCAAATCGAGCCAAACCCTTGGATTCCCAGTTTCTTTTTTTATCTTCCTCTCTGGATTTTCGGACTTCCTCCAGGGTACGCTCAAGGTGTGTTTCGCGTTCGTTCAACTTTTTATTTTTTTCTTGTGCTTCAAAAAGAAGTCTCGTTGTGCGTGTTTCGTATTGGAAGTTAAGATAACGGAAAAAAAGTAAGCCCAAGACCAAAATCAATAACAGCAAAATTATATCTTCTCGAATGATCTGATCATAATAAGAAGCTTCAATATTCAGGTCTTTGTAGGATACATTGAAATATTCATGGGCATACCCATACCCCATAGTGCCCATGAATAAAATCAGGCTTAGGGCAATCCCCAAAAAAAGAGATTCGCCCGTGGTGAATAAAATCAAAGGAATACTAATAAAAGCAATGATAATCATCCGAGGAGTGATGTAATGAATCAGCCCGATTTTTTCGGGATGGTTGAGCTTAATGCTCAAATTGAGGATAAGTGTGCCCAAAGGAGGTGCCACGCTCAGAATAAGGCGAGAGATGCCATTGAATCCGATATGATTAAATAAGGGAATGGAAGAACCGACTAAAAATAGAACCAGCATGGGCAGGGCTGTAAAATAGCCGTAAGTGAATATATCTATAATGATAAAAGATAAAGCGGAAAGACTTACGATAAGACTTAATTGATTAGAAAGGCGTATTCTTTGTTGAAGTTGAAAAGATAAGTCCTGATAAACACCTATATTGGTTAGCAACCTCCACAGCTTAATAAGCACGTTCATAGATTTGTCTTTAGATTTTAAAATAAGCAACTATTATGTGCGAATAATCTCCCAAATTTTTGGGTCAAATAATTTGTATGTTTGCTTTTTGTAAAAAAAATCCTGGAACACGAAGAAGGATCAATATAATGTGATAAATACCAAAATTTGCACCAAAAGGTTTTGAAATTTTGGTATCTTTTAAAAATTTATTTGGAATCTTTATTGGCAGGAAAAGTAAATTCTTCTTGAAAAGGATATACGTTATTTGCCCGCTCCAAATCTGCCATCAATTGGCTGGGATCAATCTCTATTTTTTCAATTTCACTGATTTTACCAGCTATGTTCAGTTGATAGCTTGGGTAAGTCCAAGGCCAATCCAAACTTAGGATGCGTTCAGGATTATTACTCACAAGCTTTTTTTCTCCCCTCATCAAAGCTAAAGGAATGTAATAGAGCATTTTTTTACCGTTTTTATAGGTTACTAGTACATCTAGTGGCATAGGCATATCTCCGATTTTCTGCAAAGTCAGCAAGGTTTGTCCGTTTTGTTCTTCTACAGATTTAATTGCATAATCAACGGTATAGGTCGTATTGACAAAATACTCTTTGTACCAATCCAGTTCTATATCAGATACTTTTTCCATAATACGGATAAAATCATTGACATTGGGATGTTGAAATTTCCAGGTATTAAAATATTGAAGCATTCCTTTGGCTACGGCTTCTTCGCCGATTACATAGCGTAATTGAGCCAAAAACACACAACCCTTGGAGTATGCTGCCGTACCATAAGCACGATTGGTATGAAAATGATCCGCATGTGTGCTGAGAGGTTCTTCGGTATCTCTGCGAACAATCGCAAAATATCCGGCATAGTTCCCATCAAAGGGATTGCCGTTATTGCCAAACAACTCGGCCATAGTAAGGCTCGATGCATATTCGGTAAAACCTTCATCCATCCAAGCATACAAGCTTTCATTGCTAGCCAATACCCCCTGAAACCAACTGTGTATCAACTCGTGAACTGTTACGCCTACAAAGCTTCCAAGTGATCGATTCCCGGTAATCATCGTAGACATGGCGTATTCCATACCACCATCACCTCCTTGAATTACTGAAAATTGCTCATAAGGATATTTACCAAAATATTTATTCATAAACTGAAAAGCTTTGACAATGTAAGGCTGCCCTTCTTTCCAGCTACGGGCATAATTGGCGTTTTTCTTATAATAAAAATGCAGGGTAGGTCCATCAGGCACCTGCACTATATCATGGGCATACTCGGTATCGGCTCCCCAAGCAAAGTCATGGACATTGGCTGCTTTGAAATGCCAGAGGAGTTTGTCGGAAGAAGGGCGATTCACTTTCTGGCCTGCTTTTTCGTACCCGTAACCGATCTGATCGGGGTTTTGCAAAGTACCAGTAGCTGCTATCAGATAAGAAGCATCGATATTGATTTTGACATCAAAATCCCCCCAAACGCCATAGAATTCACGCCCAATATAGGGATTTGCGTGCCAGCCCTGGTAGTCGTATTCACAGATTTTGGGATACCACTGGGTCATGGTATAGCGAATGCCTTCGGAGTTATCCCTTCCGGATCGGCGAATTTGTATAGGAACTTGTGCCAAAAATTCCATTTCAAACACTGTTTTTTTATTTGGTAAGATCGGTTTATCCAGCTTTACCTCAAGAATTGTCCCCTCTGTGTGATATTGCAGGGTTTTGCCGTCTTGGCGCAGAGATTTGATCTCCTGAAAGCCGATTTCGTCAGGTTTTAGCCCAACAATCCGGTCTCCCACCCTTCCGTCGGGGTCTTCAATGGTACGAGAGCGTATGTCCATTTCACTTCCGGGTTGGAAGGCATTAAAGTATAGATGATAAAAAACACGGGTAAGCGTATCCGGTGAATTGTTATAATAAACAAGTGTCTGCTTGCCGTCAAAACGATTGGTTTTGACATCCATATTAATGTTCATGGTGTACTCCACGCGCTGTTGCCACCGATTGAGTGGCTGGCTTTGCACTTGCCCGTGTAGTGCTACCAGCATGTAGAACGTTGCAGTACATATAGAAAATTTTGTCATGAATTAATTGTGTTAAGGAATTATCGAGAATAAAATCCAATTTTAGCTATTTTTTTTCAATAAGAAAATTGAAATTCAGGCTTTTCCTGTTTATTATTCAAAATTTTAGCGTTGGAAGCTGAGATTTGATTATTTTTGTGATAAACAGTCTTCAAAACTTAAATCTTAGGGTATGCATGCAGAAATTAGGGAATTTTTAGAACAAACTACCCCATTTAATCTGCTTAGTCCAACTGAGTTGCAGGGTTTGTTAGGTCAGATACAACTTCAGGATTTAAAAAAAGACGAACTCATCTACCTCCACAATCAAAGCCCGGTAGATTTTATCTCTGTGGTCTATGAAGGAAGTGTGGAAAAATATTTTTTGAACCGGCACGGTCAAAAAGAACTTTCCGAGACTTTTGTACCTGGGGATACTTTTGGAGAAATGTCCGCCCTTCTGAATCTCAAATACGCCATTCGTGATACGGTATCTCTCGAGAATAGCCGCCTTTTGCAAATTCCTATGGATTCTTTTACAAGATTGATCCAGCAAAATGAAGCTTTTTATGATTTTTTCGCCAGTAAATTCGGAAAAAGAGTGTTGGACGAGCGATATTCTTTTTACTTACAAGATCGTATTCCTCAGGAATCTTTTGAGAATGCCGATTATTTTTTTCAAATACCAGTAGAAAATATTTGTATTCATCATATACATACTTGCCCAGAGGATAGCAGCATCCAGGAAGCAGCCCAATTGATGCACAGCTATCGTACCGGGTATCTGATGATATGCCAGGCAGACGGGCAGTATATAGGCATCATTACTGACTTTGACTTTAAAACCAAAGTCGTGGCACGAGGTTATGACATCAAAGCACCCGTCAGGGAGATTATGTCAAGCCCTATCGCCTTTATTGGGGCTGATGCCAAAATCTATGAGGCTATTCTGATGATGTATCGCCGAAAAATAAAATACCTGTTGGTAGAGCGGCATGGAGAATTCCTCGGTTTGATTACAAGAAGTAAACTACTGTTTTACCAAAGCAGGTCTCCTTTTTTATTCATCCAGGCAATCCATAATGCTACGGGCGAATCCGAACTCAGAGAAAGCTGGCAAAAAGTGCCTTCTATTATTCTGGAACTTTTCGACAGAGGCATCAAATCCGAGACAGCCAACGAAATTATCACTACGGTCATCGATACCATTGCCCAGAATGTAGCAGAGAGAGCCGTTTTTAGCCTAAAAAAAATACCGGTTCGTTTTGTGTTTGTCGCCTTGGGTAGCGAAGGCCGGAAAGAGCAAACCCTTAGCACCGATCAGGATAATGCCATCATTTTTGAAGATGTAGACAAAAGCAAACTAGAAGAGGTTCAGGCTTATTTCCTCGAGCTGGGTACCATAATCAGTGACGAGCTGAATGCCATTGGCTTCAGCTATTGCAAGGGAAATTTTATGGCACAGAACCCTCAATGGTGCCAGCCTTTATCCGTTTGGAAGCAGTATTATCAAAATTGGATCGCTAATACAGACGGGGCTTCTCTCCTCAATGCCCATATTTTCTTTGATGCAAGGGCAATTTATGGAGATTATGAATTATTGGATGAACTGCGCGACTCCATCTTTGATATCCTAAAAACCCATCCAAGTATGTTTTTTGCCCACTTGGTACGAAGTACGGCTAGCGTTAAACCCCCTTTAAACTTTTTTGCAGGGTTTCAACTGATGCAAAAAGATGATCGCAAAAATGTACTGGATATTAAAAAAGCGATGCAGATTATCGTAGATTTTGCCCGGGTGTATGCGTTGAAGTACGGAATCAGCCAGACCAACACAGGAAGCCGCCTTCAGACCTTACTGGATAAAAAAATACTCGACCTCAAAGATTTTCAGGAATTGTATCAGGCTTATTACTATATGATGCAGCTTCGGCTTCGAAACCAAATACAACAAATTGATCGGGAAGGTCAAAGTCCTGATAACTATTTAGCACCCAAATCAATCACTCAAGTAGAACAGGTAGCACTAAAAGAGGTATTTAAAATTCTCAAAAAGTACCAAACAAGAATGAGCATAGAGTTTACCGGCTCTTTTAGCTCCTAATGCACCCAGGCAAATTTGCCAAAACTCAATTAACTTTCTCGATACGGCTTAACGCAATTTTGAATTTTAACGGTTGATGCGTGAGGACCCTATGTATAGCCCTTAGCCTGGATTTTAGAATCATCAGTTGATGATCTGCTATTGTTTCCATTTTCCCCAGTCTGATTCCCAGGAATTTACAAATAAAGATAATGGAGATGTAAGTGAGCATTCGGTATGATTTACGATTTAATCTCTTATACTGATCGGCTAAAAGAAAGGTATTTCGGATACGCACTCTAGCTCACAATGTCATGAAAAAAGCCTAAAAAGATATATCAGCCAGCAAGAGCAATGCGACTTCGCTTGTGTACCAACCGGGTGTTGGGGGTTGGGGGTTGGGGGTTGGGGGTTGGGGGGTGGGGGTCGGGGGTGGGGGGGGGGGGGTGGGGTGGTGCGTGTGGGGGGGGGTGGGGGGGGGGGCGGGGGGGGTGGGGGGGGGGGGGGGGGGGGGGGGTGGGGGGTGGGGGGGGGGGGGGGGGGGTGGGGGGGGGGGGGGGGGGGGGGGGGGGTGGGGGGAGGGGGGGGGGGGCGGGGG
>JANRIC010000247.1:0-4933 GCA_033765345.1 Microscillaceae bacterium | reverse complement strand
ATTTAGATGAAATATAACTATTCTTATAAAACTTACATGCTATATTTCATCAAAACCCATATTTTGTGATATTTTATAGAGTTTTAGAAGAAAACTTACAAAAAAACTCAAAAAAAACAGGGGGGTGCGAAAAGTCGGATTGATATAATCTAATTTAAATTTTAAGGCTTTGGCACCTGTATAACCCATAGCTAAGAGTGTAAATCCATCTCTATTCATTTGATAGGCGCGTTGTTCACGCCCATAACGATCTTGATATGAGATTGGCTCAAAATTGAGCGCATCTTTTATGCTGATTTGTTGAAGATCATTCATAAGATTTTCAATATCCCGAACCACATTTTTGTGTTCCTTGCTAAATACCTCTGCTACTTTCAATGAAGTAGTAATTGCTTTTTCATTTTGGATAATCACTAAATTTTCCATAATTATTTGAGTTTTTGTTAGAAGAATAAAAAATTAACATTTTTTTCATAAAACTAAGTATAAAATCATAAAATCAAAATTTTTGCATAAAAAATTATTTTTATTTTATAAATATCCCATAAAAATAGGTTTTTTGTTTTATCTTGCGAATAAAATTCAAAGTTTTTTGCCAAAACACATTTTATCTTTATTTTAGAAAGCTTTGAACGTTTAGGATAAATAATGATGAAAACTACTACACTTGTTTCGCTTTCTTTGATGATGTTTCTCCAGTTTTTTATGTGGGGTGCCTGGTATGTAACCATGAGTACTTATCTGAGTACCATTCAATTTGACGGCTCAGAAATCGGGAATGCCTATAGCACCACTTCCATTGCTGCCATCATTTCACCTTTTTTCATCGGTATGATTGCCGACAAATTCTTTGCTTCTCAGAAGATTCTAGGGGTTTTGAATATCGTCGGAGGTATCGTACTTTATAGCACCACCTGGATCACTTCTCCTGTTTTGTTTTTTTGGGTTTTATTGCTGTATGCCTGTATGTATATGCCCACGCTGGGTTTAGTCAATGCGATTTGTTTTCATCAGATGGATAATCCTGGTAAGGAATTCCCACGCATCCGGGCGATGGGTACGGTGGGTTGGATTATTGCTGGTTTGCTGGTAGGATTTCTGGAGGTTGAGAAGAGTTCTTTTCCTTTAAAATTCGCTTCTGTCATTTCTGTACTAGCAGGGATCTATGCATTTTTTCTTCCGCATACTCCCCCCAAAGCCAAAGGGCAAAAAGTATCTATTTCTGAAGTATTGGGTCTGGAGACTCTTAGCCTGATGCGTGATCGGTCTTTTGCCACGCTCATTATCAGTGCCTTACTAATTTGTATCCCCCTGGCTTTTTATTACAACTTTACCAACCAGTATTTTAATGAGAGTGGTATGGAAAAAGCTGCCGCTAAGATGACAGGCGGGCAGTTTTCTGAAATGTTGTTCCTTTTGACTATGCCCTGGCTTTTCAGAAGATTCGGCAGTAAAAAATTAATTATGCTTGGTATGTTGGCCTGGGTGATCCGTTATACGCTTTTTGCTTTGGGGAATAACGAGGAATTGGTCTGGATGCTTTATACTGGAATCATCCTTCACGGGATTTGTTATGACTTTTTCTTTGTCACGGCACAGATCTTTGTAGATCATGAAGCCCCAATTAAATTGAGGGCAGCCGCACAGGGATTTGTTACTCTGGTGACTTATGGTGTAGGGATGTATATCGGTTCGTTGATATCTGGTGCAGTCGTTGAAATGTATCAAATCAGCCTCAACGCACATCACTGGTTTAATATCTGGATCATTCCTGCGTCTATGGCAGGAGTGGTGTTGGTATTGTTTGCCCTGTTATTTCGGGAGGAAAAAAGAGATACCGTTTAAACTATGGGTGTTGGCTTTTGGAAACTTCATCCCAAAGCCCAAAAGCCAAGCCCAAATACCTATTTATAAATCAAATGATCTTCAAAAACGATCTTACGGATTTCTTTTTCCTCTTCCGGTGTGGCGATTTCCGGGCGGCGATTGGCACTGATCATTGTAAAAATCGGTACGGATTGTATTAATTTGCCTTCATAGAGGTAGTTTTCTAAGAAATAACCCTGCTTGACCCCAATCCTGTGTATTTGATCAAAGAGGAAATTGCCCAAACCGTGAAAAATAGGCTTTCCTTTGTAAAATTCAATCTTTTGTACTTGATGCGCCTGCGAACCATACACCACATCCGCCCCAAAATCAATCATATCCTTAGAAATTTGATCTTGTGTAGCAGTGGGTGAGTAGGAATCAACCTCCGTAAATTGTACTGAAGCAAAAACCAAATCAACTTGATCTATGGTTTTGAGTTTTTGGATGACTTTGCGTGCTTTTTCGCGGTCGTATTTATTGGCACCTACCTGTGTGGGTGTGATGGCGCACTCGGCACAGGGGCAGGTTTCGTTAAAGCCAATAAAAGCCATTTTTTTGCCGTCTTTGAGCGTAATGATCAGGGGCGTATTTGCTTGTTCGGGGCTGAGACCGCCGCCAAAGGTTTGCATGCCGTTTTTTTGGTACCACGCAAAAGTTTTGCGGTAGCCATCGTCGCCAAAGTCGCGGTTATGGTTTCCGGTCAGTTCTACGATATTGGCGTTCAGCTTTTTGAGGGCTTCAAAGTCACGCTCTTTAGAGCAAAAGCGATAGACATTCGGCACAAAATAATTGTAATCGCAATTGTCATAAAAACTCACCTCATTGCTGATATGTACAAAATCCGAATCCTGGAAATAATTCCTGACCCCCTCGATGATAAAATCCGTGCCGTGGGCATCAGCCATTTTACCAGTATTGCGGGTGATTGCCGTTACGCCTGTAAGCATAAATTTGGTGATTTGCCCTTTGAAGTCAAAAGATTTGCTACCTAGTGTATAATAAGGGTATTTTTCGGGTTGATGAAAGAAGAAAATACTGTCTATTGACAAAGCTCTGAGCTGATTGCTGAGATGTTTTAGATCGGTAAGGAGAATATTATTTTTGGAGAGAGGTATAAAACTTTTGAGGTCACTGACTATCTTTGCCCGATCCCCTCCAAAAAGGCTATCTGTCTGATTTTTAAGGTCTTTCCAGACATAGATTTGCCCTGTTTGGTACAAATCTTTAAGCGAATCCTTAGAAATATTTTCCAAATCGACACCAAAACCCGTCACCGCCAAAATCGGTTGCGACTCTGTGACAGGTACTGTCTTTGGGAGATTTTGCTGCTGCCCTTTGGAGATACAGTGATAAAAAAAGCTGATAAACACAAAGCCCAATAGGCAAATTTTAAGTGATTTCATAGGAAATTTGGGGTTATAACAAGCAAATTTAGGGGTTTTTGAGGAGGAATGGAAGGAAGTTGAAATTGTTTATTTTGTACTTCTTTTTGCCATATTCTACTACATTTATCGGGTTTTTTTTATGAACTGATGATTACTTACTGATTTTTTGTAGTTTTACTTAATCCTAAAAATATGAATACTCAAAAAGATGCGATAATAATTGTTCTGAATTTTATCCAAGAACAGGAAAATGTAAAAGAATCATTCATACAACTTGGATATAATTTTTCAGAAGTAGAATCACTACTGGAGAAGCTTATAATGGAGGAGCTTTTGGAAGTAACTACAGATGATAAATACATTTTAACTCAAAAAGCAGAGAGAGAAAGAGAACTTTTTAAATCTATTAAACCTCAGCATTGGATTGAACCGGAAAAAAAGAGTAAGACTTCTAAAATTAAGAAAAATCGTATATATTTGCCAAGTAGAGACGAATTATCTTTTTAATCTCTAAAAAGCTTACTGTATTCTATTCATAATTATCTATGAATAGCGGAGTGGTGAGTCACCTTCTCTGTAAGAGAACAGATTATCAAGCTTGCACGGTAAAGATCAACGTCTCCGCCTTGCTCCGACTTATGATCTTTACCGTGCTATTCATAGGGTTTAGGGAATATATCTCTAAACCCTTCATGATTTTATACCCTATGAGATACGAAGACTATGAAAAAGGATTCCAAAAAAAGGCAAAGCACTATTCCAAAGATGAAATAAAAAGGTGTCTGGAATATGCTAAACCTTTGATTGATCAAGGGCTTCCTGTTATTTTTAATACTTCTCATCTATCTTCCTTAGTAGGTTATACAAAGAATTATTTAAAAAGAGCTTCCTTACATACTCCTTTTTTTTATAGGCAATTTGAAATATCTAAAAAAAACGGTTCTAAAAGAGTAATTTACGAACCCTTACCCAATCTCAAAGAAATTCAGCAATGGATATTAAAAAACATCCTCTATAAAATCCCCATCAGTGATTTTGCTAAGGCTTATATTCCTAAAAAAGGAATCCGCGAGCATGTAAAATGTCATCAAGGATTCAAAAAAATTGTTACGCTTGATATCGAGAATTTTTTTCCTTCCATCAAAAGGGAAAGAGTAGAAAAGGTCTTTAAAAAACTCGGATATTCTACCCTGATAGCCAATCTTTTGAGTAAACTGTGTTCGCTTAATGAATCTATCCCTCAAGGGGCTTCTACAAGCCCATATTTATCCAATATCATTTTAAAGGATTTTGATCAAAATGTCGGAAGTTATTGCACAGATAATGGAATTTGTTATACAAGATATGCGGATGATCTTACTTTTTCAGGCAATATCTTTTATGAAAAAGAGCTCATAGAATTCATTGAGGCAAACTTGAAGCAAGAAAATTTTAAACTTAATCACCACAAAACCAAGATTATGACCAATAACCTAAGACAGGTTGTTACAGGAATTGTGGTAAATGAAAAGATTCAAGTGCCTAAAACTAAAAGAAAAGGTTACTACTCAGGTACTTGTTTCAGAATTTAATTTTGTTTTTTATATTATTAAGATATAAAATTTTTATTTTTTTTATTTTATCATAATAAAATTTCTGGATAATTTTGTTTGTGTAAACTTACTTATTACACAAACATA
>JANRIC010000246.1:0-16325 GCA_033765345.1 Microscillaceae bacterium | reverse complement strand
AATTAAAATAATTAAAATAATTAAAATAATTAAAATAATTAAAATAATTAAAATAATTAAAATAATTAAAATAATTAAAATAATTAAAATAATTAAAATAATTAAAATAATTAAAATAATTAAAATAATTTCTTATAAAATGCTGTTTATCAAATAATTATAAACTTTAATTTTTTATAATTTTTAATTAAGAATACATTTTTATCGATTGAAAATTAGAATAGTACAATTTATTAGTTATTTTCTTTGAAAGTAAATCCGATTTATAACAAGGTAAATTTATATTTTTTTAATTCCTTAATTAATTTAATTTCTTTAATTAATCTAATTCCCTTAATTCCCTTAATTCCCTTAATTCCCTTAATTCTCTTCATTTTCTTAATTCCCTTCATTAATTTCCTTTGTTTTCCTCCACCAGTTGCTCCAATTCAGCGTACCAGGCTTCGCCATATTTTCGGATGAGTGCTTCTTTGAGAAATTTGTAGATAGGTTGCGAAAGCATAGCACCCAGGCGGCAGGCGGGGGCGCAGATGTTCCATTGGTTGTAATTCAGTGCTTCGTCTTCACCGATTTTGCTAATGCGTATGGGGTAAATATGGCAAGATATGGGTTTTTGAAAATCAATCTTTCCATCTCGATAGGCGGCTTCTATACCACATTTGAGTATCCCTCTTTTATCATAAAAAGCGTAGGCGCATTCTTTACCGTTGATGGTAGGGGTGGAGAAATCTCCTTCATAATCTCGAATAAAAGTGCCTTGTTTTTCAATAGCAGCAATCCCTTTGGATGTCAGATAGGGTTTCACTTTTTCATAGATGGCTTCAATAATTGGTAGTTCTTCTTTCTCAAGAGGGGCACCCAAATCGCCTTCCACACAACAGGCACCTTTACATTTTTCCAGATCACAAACAAAAAACTCCTCTACAATATCATCGCTGATATAGGTATTTCCGATGACGTACATACTTATTTATTATTATTTATTTAGGGCATTCAGAATAACTTTGCAAATTAATAAATGTTTCACGGGATTTCATAGAAGAGTAAGGGACGAAAATTAAATTATAACTAGATTAAAGGGATGAATGATACAAGCTTCCTATGAACCAAGTTTTGAATAATTTAATTCTTAATGCTTCTCTGCAAGGGAGGCTTGCCTTTCTAATAAATTGGTTTAAATATTTTTTTTCAAACTCTTTCCGCAGATAAAGAAACGCTGAAATCGGAGTTCGGAACTCCGATTTCAGCGTTCGGAACTCCAATTTCAGAGTTTGGAACTCCGATTTCAGAGTTTGGAACTCCAATTTTAGAGTTCGGAACTCCGATTTCAGAGTTTGGAACTCCGATTTCAGAGTTTGGAACTCCGATTTCAGAGTTCGGAACTCCGATTTCAGAGTTCGGAACTCCGATTTCAGAGTTCGGAACTCCGATTTCAGAGTTCGGAACTACAATTTCAGAGTTCGGAACTCCGATTTAGGAGTATTTAGACTTGTAGAAAAACTCTTGAGGTCTTTCATATTTACTGCAAAAGCTTGCATTTCTCCACCAGACTGATAAACTCCGCTCTATAGCCTTCCTGGTCTGATCCTTTGGAGGATTTGGCCAGTTTTAGGACTTGCTCAAAACTGCTTGTACCTTTGTATTGAGAATTTCTAAGAATTAAGCCAAAGGCCGCTACGGCAGCCGAGAAACGAAAATTATTGGAGCTATTATCAAAATCCAGATTTTGATCGCTTACTGATTTCTCGATCAGCTTGCTGGTGCTAGATTGGGGAGCTTTATAGCGAAACTTGATGGTCAACAAATCGGTATTGTTTCCGGTTGAGATCAGGGTACTGCTTTTTTGGTATTTTAAGTTGGGTTGGTTGCTTACAACTTCTTCTGAACCGGCGGGGATGATTTCATACAGGGCAGTGACGGTATGCCCGGCACCGAGTTCGCCGGCGTCTTTGGTATCATCGTTAAAGTCTTCGTTTTTGAGAACCCTATTTTCATAGCCAATCAGGCGATAGGCTTTTACTTTGATGGGGTTAAACTCAATTTGAATTTTTACATCTTTTGCAATGGTGAATAAGTTTGCCCGCATTTCTGTCACAAATACCTTTTCTGCTTCCTTGATATTATCTATGTAGAAATAATTTCCGTTGCCAAAATTGCTAATCATTTCCATTTTTTGGTCTTTGTAATTTCCCATACCAAAGCCGCAGATAGTCAGGAAGATGTCATCTTTGCGTTTTTCCTCAATCAATTTTACGAGCGACTCGTCATCCGAAACACCTACATTAAAATCTCCGTCAGTGGCCAGGATCACACGGTTATTTCCCCCTTCGATGAGGTTTTCTTTGGCGATTTTATAGGCTAGTTCGATGCCTTCTCCTCCGGCGGTTGAACCTCCGGCTTCCAGTTCTTCCAAAGCAGCCAGGATTGTCGCTTTTTTACCAGCAGAAGTAGAAGGAAGCACCAAGCCAGCAGCACCAGCATACGCTACGATGGCGATTTTGTCTTGGTTGCTTAGTTTCTCGAGAAGAAGCTTTAGGGATTTTTTCAACAGAGGGAGTTTGGTCGGTTCATCCATAGAGCCAGAGGCATCTACCAAGAAAACCAGGTTACAAGGTTTGATATCACGATAGTTGAGATTTTTGCCCTGTAATCCGATGTGTACAAGTTTGTGTTTAGCATTCCAAGGACAACTAGCAATTTCGGTATTGATGGAGAAGGGATGCCCGTCTTTGGGTTGGGGATAATCATAGTTGAAATAATTGATCATCTCTTCGATGCGTACTGCTCCTGCTGGAGGAAGCTGGCTATTATTGATAAATTGGCGCACATTGCTGTAAGATGCGTTATCTACATCAATAGAGAAGGTAGAAAGCGGCTCTTGGGTGGCCAATTTATAAGGGTTTTCAAAGATTTGTTCGTATTCTTCGGTGTTGGGTGATGGAGAATACGGTTCATTCGGCAAAATTTCGTCACTTTCTTCTTTAAACTCCGATAGGGGGGCTTCTTCAGCACTTTTTTCGGACTCAACCATTGGGGTGTCTTCGGTATAGATAGAATCTGATGCCGTGTTTTCGCCTTCATTAGAAGGATTACAAGAGTTCATCAAGCCAAGAAACGTAGCTAGTAATAAAGTATAGATCAGATAACTTTTAATTCTTTTCATTGTAATGGGTATTGAGGTTTTGGATTTTAAAGGTATACTTCAAAAACCTTTTGCTATTACAACAAATTATATGAGATATAACAAAATATTCAATGATCTATTTCATTAGATAAAGGGCATTAGGCTGAGAGGACACAATCCAGGGCAACTGCCCCAGCAATTTCACAGTGTATCGTTTAAATCCAAGGTTACTACTCAGGTACTTCTTTTAAAATTTAATATTGTTTTTTTATACTATTAAGGTGTAAAATGTTTTAATTTATTAATTTGTCAGAATAAAATTTTTCAACAATTTTATTGGTATATAACCATTTGCTACATAAACATATTTTATACTTTAAAATGATTATTTTCAATATATAATTTCATTAATTTTAAATTAAAAAAATATTATTCTTTTTTATAACCTGAGTAGTAACAATCCAAATATAGATGTTGTATTGATGTGCGTGTTTTTGCCATGTGAATTTTTGATAATTCAACAAAAATATTGATATTATACATGATTTAGGATATATAACCAATAAATTTTGGTTTTGTAAGAGTTTATACGTTTATTAAAAAGACAAAATGCCCAAATATCCTATGAAAAAGAAGCCAAACCAGACCATTTTGATTATTGAGGATGACCAGCAAGACGCCGAATTCACTATTCAAGCCCTGAGTCAAGCATCTGAGCATATTCCATATATCCACCTAAGCAATGCAGATGAATTAAAAGACTTTGATTATGAAAAACATGGGATAGGTATGATATTTTTAGACATTAAAATGCCGAGGGTGTATGGTTTAGACCTTTTAAAATCCATTAAATCTCATCCTTTTGCCAAAAACATCCCCATTATTATTTTTTCCTCATCCAGCATACCCCAGGAGGTCAAGGAGGCTAAGATATTGGGTATCTATGATTTTATTGTTAAGCCAATCAACATTGATCATTATTTTGAAATTGTAAAAGAGGCCTATTTTAAAATCCTAAAAAATAATTAAACCTGGATGCCAAAGCAATGGGCTGTGAAGACACAACCCACGGCGATTTGTTATTGGAACATTACCTCTTTCATATTACCGAGCATTCATGGTATGCTTAACCGATTCAAAATCTTATTTTATACTCAAACCGAAATGGTTTTAATATAAAAACAAGACCCTTACAGGGGAGCTTTTAGCTCTTAAATCATTGAAAATCAAGCTAATCAATCAAGAAAACTTGCCCCGCAGGGGTCTTGTATTTCCTAAATCATTTTAATCTGGGTATAAATTGAAGGAAATTTTGCTCTGCAAATAAAAAGGTGTGAATTTATCCGGGTCGAAATCTGCGCTCACTTGCTCAGAATTGTTATAAACTTCCTGTGTGCGATTGATAAGCAAGCCGCCTGTGACCTGCCAAGAGAACTGATCTGAAAAAAGCCATTGCACCGTTGTACCGCCATATACCACATTGTACTGCATGTAATCTTGGAGTACGATCGCCTGTGCATCCGATGTACCGAGATTGTACTCATTGCCTTCGATATAACCTTCTAAGCCGACCTTCCAAGAATTACTCAAAAAATAAAACATTTTGCTGTAGTATGGAAAAAACATATCTACTTCCCATTTGCGGTTTTTCCAATAGAAATCAAGTGCGGGAAGCAAGGTAGCTACGCCAAAAACGGTATTGTAGGAAGCACCCAAGCCCAGAAGCAACTGATTATCTGCCTGAAAAGATTTATAAATCAAGGCATTCCCTTGAAATACAAAATCTTCTTTGGATAGTTTATCTTCAAAGCTTGAAGCAAGACCTGGCTGTGCCATCAAACGGATACTCCAACCTGTTCCGAAGTTTTGTTTGAAATCGAGGGTATAACTTAGTGCGTGCAGCGTTTGGATTTGTTCCGAATTTGAGACGGAAACAGGCCAATTTTGGAAATGAAAGCGGAGTAAGTTGTACTGTAAGTGATTTTGCAGAGAAGTGTTTTTGCCTAACTTTACAGGGATATTGCCTTTGAGCTGTAAATCTTGCACAGCAATTTCAAGCCCCCCAAAAGGGCTATCATTAAACACGTCAACTACCTCATTGTGAGCAAAATAGGTGTATCTTAGCGAGAATAATTCGGACTTGCGCTGGGCACACAAATTACCACCCAACAGGATGAATAATGCTGATACAAATAAAATCTTATGAATCATAGCTTTTACTATTTTTTTACTATTTTTTGGATTGGTTGAATAGGTCTACGCAAAAATGATTCTGGATTTAAATTTTGTGCCTAGTTCGGTAGAAAACAATCCCAATTCCAACGAACCTTTTGTGGATTAGGCTTGCCCTAAGTCTAAAAGATTTTATTTATTAAAGCTATATGATAGCTTTTGGGCTAAATATCGAGCAATTGCAAAGGAAGTTCAAATTCTTTTAGTAAAAGGTATTTTATCTTTTTGAGTTATCATATTTACTCGAATTTAAGTGCTATAAAACCTTTTTTAATGGGATGGATCGTATTTTTCCGTTGGTGTAAAAATCTCAATAATCGCCCAAGGTCTCTTCAAGTTGTGCAAGTGCCTTTTCAAGTTGCTCATCATTGGGTGCGATGCCATGCCAGTGATGGCTTCCCATCATAAAGTCTACCCCAAAGCCCATTTCGGTACGCATTAGGATAATGACAGGTTTTTCTCTACCGGTGAGTCCTTTGGCAAGTTTAAGAGTTTTGACGACCTCTTCTATATCATTTCCATTCATCTCGAGTACCTGCCAACCGAAGGCCTTCCACTTGGCTGATAAATCTATGAGTGACATAATTTCTGCCACATCACCATCTATTTGCCGCCCGTTACAATCTACGATAGCAATCAGATTATCCACTTGATGATGTGCTGCAAACATGGCTGCCTCCCAGATTTGACCTTCCTGTTGCTCTCCGTCACCCATAAGTACAAAAACCAGGTACTCGTCTTTGTTGAGTTTTTTGGCAAGTCCTGCTCCTATAGCTACAGACAGTCCCTGCCCAAGGGAACCGGAAGCTACCCGAATGCCTTCCAGTCCTTCCTCGGTAGCGGGATGCCCTTGTAAGCGAGAGTTGATTTTGCGAAAGGTAGCCAGTTCTTTGACCTCAAAAAAACCAGCACGCGCCAAAGTACTATACCAAACCGGTGAAATATGCCCATTAGAGAGGAAAAATATATCTTCGCCGAATCCATCCATATCAAAGGGTTTTTTGAGGCGTAAAATCTCAAAATACAAAGCCACAAAAAGCTCTGTACAACCCAATGCGCCACCTGGATGCCCAGATTGTACTGCGTGTACCATTCTGACAATATCTCGTCGAATTTGGGCGGTTATTTTATTCAATTCTTCAATTTCCATACATAAGTTTTTGAAAATTATGCCTAAAAATAAGCTTTCTTCCTGTGAGAAAAAAGTCTATTTCATACAAAATTATAAAATCTGTGCGGTATGGTCGGTAGTTTTTACTTTATCAATAATTTCGCTGATGTTTCCTTGTTCATCTATCACAAAGGTAGTGCGAATGATGCCCATGTATTTTTTACCGTACATGGATTTTTCTTTCCACACATCATAGATCTCTGCGATAAGGTGTTCTGTATCAGCAATTAAGGTAAAGGGCAGCTCGTGTTTTCGGATAAATTTCTGATGGGATTTTTCGCTGTCAGGGCTGATGCCGATCACTGTGTAGCCAGCTTTTTGGATCAGATCGTGGTGATCCCGAAGGTTGCAAGCCTGCTCGGTACAACCTTTGGTATCGTCTTTGGGATAAAAATAAAGGATTACTTTTTTCCCTAAAAAGTCTTCTAATTTGATAATATTGCCGTTTTGGTCTTTTCCCTCGAATAATGGTGCCTTGTCACCAACGCTTAATTCCATAAAATATTGAGTCAAATATTGTTACTAAAGTTACAGACAAAAAGATTTTTTTAAAATTCAATAATTCTCTTTTCATAACCAGATATGAACCCAAAGGTTTATGTTTTTGTAAATATTCGTACACGGCGTTTATGTTGAAATAAGGCAATTTTTAATAAATCTGTTTCTTTCGACATTTTAGCGCAAAACACCCCTACCGCCTGGCTTGGTGTCTTCACCAAGCCTCTGTTGAGCGAAAATATAGTGCTAGAATTCTCTGAATACTTAACGATGCGCTGAAAGTACGGAAGAGCCAAAACTTTTTTTTGGTAAGATGTACCAGAATTATGGCCGAAAGCAATTATTTTTTTACCTTTATAAAAAAAAACATCCCATGAAGTCCAAGCTATTTTTACTAGTTTTTGTCATTTGTCTTACAAATACCTCTAAAGGTTTTGTATTACAGAACGACCCTTATGAAGCTCTTCTGGAAGAAATCAATCGGTATACCGAAAAGCATATCATCCCTGTAATGCGTACCCAACGTAAAAAACTGGATTCTTATCTCTCTGATATAGACCTCAAAACAATCTCTTACCTCCAAACCGAACACTATAAAATAAGCCTGGAATTAAAACAGCTTTTTATTAAATACAATGGGCAAAGCTCCAAAATCATGCTACATTGGGAAAATCTTAGAGAACGACAAACCGAAATCTGGCAACAGGCTCTCGAGATCAGTCATCGCTACGATAAAATATTGAATCTTCTACTAGAGAAAGAAGTGATGGAAGATCGTACCCTTTGGCGAATGGAAATGAATATGATTGTGGATAAATACAATGCTCTCTTGGATAGCAACAAACAAATCTCTTATAAAAAACACGATTTTGGAGAATTTATGACTCCTGCTGGTTTTTTGCTTTGGAACTATCAGGAAACAGAGGATCAAGAAGCCGAAGCCGAAGACGGCTCTTCGGTGTATCCCAATCCTACGGTATTTAACAATCATATCAAATTAAATATCAGCCAGGAAGAAGAAATTATTATTTCATTGCTGGATCGTCAGGGAAAACTACTTCGTATTCTCCTCAAACAAACCCTTGCCCCCGGTCAACACTTGATCGAGATACCTCTCAACGATTTGCCGGATAATCTGTATTTCTATAAAATAAGCAAAGCCTCTGGTACTGAGGTGAAAAAATTTGTGAAGGAATAAGTTTTAACAATCTGATTTTCAGTATTTTACAGAATAGTTATGTGCTGATTTCTTCCAAATACAAATTGATTATATCCTCCAAATATCCAAGATGAAACTAACCGAAAACCTACTAAATCAGTTAGAAATATTTGAGATAACACTACTTTGCAATACAAGGAAGTAAAATATTACCAAGTATTTTGTATAAATAAAAAAAAGTTCTATATTTGTAAAGCCAAGTTTCCAAATCATATTCTAAATCATGTAAAACCTATGAAAACAGTCATTCAAATCGCCCTATTTTTGTTTATCTTGTACTGGGTATTTAATCTGGTAGCCTGGGGCTTTAAAAAAATAGTTGTTGTATCGCTTGTATTGGGTGTCGTCTATTTGATCGGGCGATATTTTGTACGCCGTAGTGCATAAGTTCTGTAAATTTTCCTGATAAATACTTCCTTGATTCTATTCGGGAAGTATTTAATTTTTTTAGGTAAAAATATCTGATAATTCCTTCCAATTTGATGTAAAATTATCAAATAATTGTTATCTTTGCCTTCCAAAATCCGCAAATATATATTGACATGGCAAAGAAAGGTAATCGCGTACAAGTAATTTTAGAATGCACTGAGCATAAACAAACTGGTATGCCTGGTACATCAAGGTATATCACTACCAAAAACAGAAAAAATACGACTCAGCGTCTTGAGTTAAAGAAATATAATCCGATTCTAAAAAAATATACCGTTCACAAAGAAATTAAGTAATCATGGCTAAGAAAACAGTTGCTACCCTTAAAAAGAAAGATGCCAAAGGTTTTTCCAAAATAATCAAGACCATTAAGTCTGATAAGACCGGGGCTTATACCTTTCGTGAAGAAATCGTCCCTGAGGATCAGGTACAGGATGCTTTGAAAAAATAATAAACCCACGATAATACAATGCTAAGTCTCTGTATAGCAGAGACTTTTTTTGTATAAAGCATCTTGATCCAGGGCTATTTCGCAGCCAAATTACGAGGATATTTATTTTTAAAGATGCTTATACATTAAGCTTGAGTCTTCTTAAATATAAAACTATGGGAGTATTTGACTTTTTTTCAAAAGGTAAAAACAAAGAAAACCTCGATAAGGGGTTGGAAAAAACGAAAAATACCTTTTTTTCAAATCTCAAAAAGGCCGTCATCGGTAAAGATCGGGTAGATGAGCAGGTACTTGATAATCTTGAGGAAATTCTAATCGGATCGGATGTAGGTGTAGAAACTACCCTGAAGATCATTCAACGCATCGAGGAAAGGGTTCGTAAAGATAAATACCTCAACACTCAAGAACTAGATCATATCCTCAGAGACGAAATCGTAAGCCTACTCGCCGAAAATAATCTGAACGAGGCCGAGCATTTTGAAGTCCCTCAAATACCTGGTTCTCCGTATGTATTGCTGGTAGTAGGAGTTAATGGCACAGGCAAAACCACCACCATTGGCAAATTATCTCATCAGTTTAGCCAATTAGGTAATAAAGTAGTACTAGGAGCAGCCGATACTTTTAGAGCTGCTGCCGTAGACCAGCTCAAAGTATGGGGGCAAAGATCCCAAGTAAATGTAATCGATTTGGGCATGAAATCAGACCCTGCTGCCGTGGCTTATGAAGCTGTCAAACAAGGCATGGACGTGCAGGCCGATGTAATTATCATAGATACGGCAGGAAGACTACAAACCAAAAAGCCCCTGATGGATGAACTGAGCAAAATCAAAAGGGTAATCAAAAAAATCTTGCCTGACGCTCCACACGATGTGATGCTGGTATTAGACGGAAGTACAGGACAAAACGCCTTTAATCAAGCGGCTGAGTTTACCAAAGCTACAGAAGTAACCTGTCTGGCAATCACCAAATTAGATGGAACTGCTAAGGGAGGAGTAGTGATTGGTATCAGTGATCAATTCAAAATACCGATCAAATACATTGGTGTTGGTGAAAAGATAGAGGATTTACAAATCTTCAACAAAAAAGAATTTGTTGATTCTTTGTTCAAACGTGATATTTAGCCGAAGCCCTGTTTTTTATTTCTTCAACTCAATCAATATCGGTGCTTCTTCTATTGAATTAGTCACCAAAGATTGAGCTAATATCCGGGCTGTGATATTGTCTTGAGGTTTGCTGAGTATATAAGATTCTAAAAAACAATCGGCTTTTTTTTGACAACACAACTCATACAAAGAATAAATCTTACTGTTCTCAGAAAGTCGCAATAAGGTCTGATCTTCAATCAAGGTTTTGATTTGATGTTTAGAGATGAGCTGGATGACCAAATCAATCACCATGTTGTACTGCACATCCCTCACAAAACCATTCCACTTCAAATCGATTGTATTTTCCTTTTTTCCTAGAAAAACGGTGGCATATTTTGTATCGAAAATATTCATAGCTTTTATATGCTTATATAATCCCTAAGCATTCAAATTGTTTATTAAAGTACAAAAAAAAGTGCATATAATGCAATTTTTTGTGAAAATAAATTCAAGTTCAGGGCTAGTAAGTTCATATACTTTTTTTGAACTTAAAAGTTGCGAAATAAATATAAGCCATCGTTTATTGGTCAAAAACTACCATTCATCGGTATTAAAAAGGGTTTGCTCCATGGCATCTGAAGAAGTAGCAACAATATCTATGGTAGATTTCAGATCTGAATCGTTCAACTGAGCGGGTATTTTGGCTGTAAAAACTATAAAGTAAGTATTGTCCTCAAAGATAAGCTCCCAGGCTCCCAGTTTTTTCTGACCATTGTCGATCAAAAGTCGGTTGAGTTTTATTTCATCTGGTTTTTTACTGGATTGATAAATCACAGAATATACCTCACGAATCTCAAGTTGACCATAACTACTGGTTTTTGAGTGGATAAAAACCATTTGGGTACGATTTCCTACGGGCAGGGTAAATTGAAAAGTACCGTCATCTTTGACATCATACTTAAAATTTAGCTTATTGAGGTTGTTTGTAATTCGGGTATCCACATTATTTTGGGCGGAAGTTATTGATATGGAAAATCCTCCCCAAACAGCTAGAAACAGCACAAAAACGTATTTTTTCATAAAATCAAGTTTTTATTCTTTTTAAATGTGGCAAATATCATGCTAAACATAGGCGACCTATTTTTTGCGTATTTGAGAAATTATAGGCTCAATTCTTCTGGTATCAGAATACGCTAAGTTTGGGTTTTGCGTTTATTGTATAGACCGCTTTCTTTTTTTTCATTTCCCTAAAGTTTAACTTAGCAAAATCAAGGAATAATATTTGCAAAAAGGATTGTCATAATTAACCGAGTAGCTTAACTTTAACTTTATGAAAATTTTTACCTCTCTCCTATGTATCGTTGTATTTTTCACTAGATGGACACACATACAGGCTGCTGATTTTATTGTAAGTGCCGGCAATGTATATGATACCGACGGACTGGTAGCTGCCATTCTGGCTGCTAATGCGAATACGGATGCTGTCAATACCATTCAATTGGCCGAAGGCAGCCTCTATATCTTGGATCGTATTCACTCGAACGCCGAAGATTTAGACGGTAATTACGGCCCGGTGGGTCTTCCATCTTTTGCCAGAAACAAAAAACTCATTATTCAAGGAAATGGCGCAACCATTCGCAGGGAAAGCACGGACAAATTTCGCTTGATGTTTGCTTTTATGCATTCTCAGCTTGTGATAAATAATCTGACTTTTGAAAGTGGAAATATAGAGGATATAGGAGGAGCCGCTTTAATGATTAATTTTAATGCCCGTTTAGAATTGACTGCCTGCAAATTTCAAAATAATTCCACAGATCAGGGTTCGGGAGGAGCTTTATTTCTTCGGATAAGGAGTAAATCTATAATTCGTAATTGCCAATTTACCAATAACTTAGCTCACGACGATGGAGGAGCTATTTATTCGGTGTTGGCTGACTTACAAGTGGAGAGTTGTAAATTTGTAAACAATAAAGTAATCAATCTGGAACCACCCAGCACTGTGGGTGAAACCGGAGGAGGAGCTATTTTTGTAGATGGAGCCGATGAAAATGAAAATAAAGGCAATGTATCTATTACGCTTTCCGAGTTTGATGGGAATGAATCCAGCAATGATCAGGGAAGGTTTGCTTTTGGAGGTGCTATATTCCTCTTTGCATACAATAATAATACTTTTGTTGTAGATCAGTGTATTATCAAAAATAGCTTTACAAATACCTTTGGCGGCGGCTTATGCTTCAGTGGTTCGGGGCTTAGTGGAGGAGATAGTTTTAATGCTTCTTTCAAATTTACCAATTCTACCATTGACAATAACACTACAAACGGCCAGGGAGCCGGAATTTGGATTGGTGATGGTGGAAACAAGAAAAAGAGTCCTAAAATTACCCTCAGCAACCTGACCATTCACAACAACGTTACCCAGGAATTCGGTGGAGGATTGGTATCTTATTTTCAGGGTTTAAACCTAAATAACTGCACCATTGCCAACAATCAGGCTCAAAAAAACGGCGGAGGTATCTTCGGAGATGCAAGCATCAACATCAATAACTGCATTTTATACAACAATACCAGCCCCGAAGCTCCCAATACCAATCATTGCTCTAGAGCGCACCAAGGAAGTGGCAATATTCAATTCCCTAATTCTAACATACTCTGTGTCAGCGGAATTACTATACTTGACCCCCTACTTGGCCCCTTGCAAAATAATGGGGGAAGTACCCCAACTATGGCTCTCCTCGAAGGCAGCCCTGCCATAGATGCTGGTAATAATACCTGTATCAATACCGACCAACGCGGCTTATTCCGATCAGGAAAATGTGACATTGGTGCTTTCGAGTTGAATGGGTTAGAAACTGACCCCAATCCTGAGCCTGAGCCTGACACTACCAATACCGAACTGGTCAATGCCTTCAATATCCTCACCCCCAACGGGGACGGACGCAACGATACCTGGCTTATCGAAAAACTCAATGAAATAGGAAGCTATCAAATCCGAGTGATGACCAAAAACGGCCAAACTGTACTTCAAACCAACAATTATAACCAAGATTGGGACGGCACTTATCAAGGCAAAGCACTCCCTGCGGGAATTTACTATTATTCCATTCAGATTAACGGCGAAAAAAAACCCATAACCGGTTACATTACCCTCATTCGCTGATTTATTTCTCTAGAATTGCATCATTACACTAAACTAATATGTATCGAAATACCTTACTCCTGATCATCTCTGTATTATTGTGTTGCTCTTTATCACAAGCACAGGTAGTACCCCTGCAAAATCAGTTTGTAGTCAACCCATATATGTATAATCCAGCTTGGGCAGGAAATAGCGATTATATGCAGTTTCATGGTGGATTCAAAAAACAATGGCTAGGCATCGAGGGTTCTCCCAGTGTTGCTACCCTAAGCTTTGAAGCACCTTTGAATGAGTCGCTGAACCTAGGCGCAAATCTCATCAATGTCACAGAAGGACCCTGGAACTACCTCAATGCACAATTCGGAGCTTCTTACCAAATACCCCTGGGCTACGCCGGCGATCATATCCTCAGGTTTGGCATGTCTTTAGGATTTAGATATAGTCTGTTCAATATCAATGAATTAGACGACCCCGATGACCCAGCACTTGCCGGAATGCCTGAGAGCACTTTTACTCCTGACGGCAGTTTTGGTCTTGCCTATCAATTCCGCAATCTGCAGGTAGGTGTATCGATGCCTCGTTTTACAGAGGCTATACCTTTATCCAGTGAAATTACGATCACTCCCTGGTATCATTTGATCGGTTCGGCAAGTTACAAGTTTGATATAGGTATTTCAGGTTGGGCAATTACCCCAACGCTTGTTTATCATCGTGAGCAAGAAATAGAAGACCAGATTGAGGGTTTTCTCAAGGTCAGCTATCAAGATAAATACTGGGGTGGCGGCAGCTATCGCCAGGATTATGGCGTGACGGCATTCCTGGGTGCAGAGATTAATGAAATGTTTAGTCTGAATTATTTTTATACTTTTGGCAATCTGAGCAGTCCGGTGGCCAATCAATCGCACGAGCTGACTCTTCGGGTAAGAATAGGCAGTAAAAAACGGGGTGATGAACCTTTGGATGAGATCGAGGATGAAACTCCTAGCACGAGCGAAGTTACCAAAACTGAAACTACATTTACCAAAACCCAAAAAACAATTCGTAAAGACTCGACTTCGGCTTCGGTTACACCTCCGATAAATAAAAAGGAAGACCCTGATGCCGATAACCCAATTTTTCAGGTTGCTCCTGATGTCAATTTGAATGCGTATGATAAGTCTTTGGAAATCCATTATCCTTTTGACCCTGATAAAATGATCGGGCGTACGGCTGGCGGATATGCTTTTGACCTCGAGAAAGGCAATTATATCAGTATGGGTAAATTTACTTACAGCAGCGATGCAGAACCTTTGATGAAAGAAATGGGATCCAAGGGGCTTAATCCCCGTCTGATTTATCTGCGTGCAGAGCGACTTTATTATGTATATGTACTCCAAAAACCTGACCTGGATTGGTCTCGAAAAATTATTCTTTCCCTGAGAAAATTAAAGGGTTTTGAAAAGGCGCACTTGGTGGTTTTAGAGTAGCTTGCCTGATACTGAATACTTTTTAATTGATAAATACCGGAGTGATCGTTTTGGCCAAAATAAGTTCTAATTAGACTTTCGTATATTTCAGCTCAGAATATGACTTTTATATGATCTATCAAGCCTTCTCTCCCGCTCCAAGATTCAAAGACCTTGTCTGATTTTATTAGATCTTGGAAAGTGACTTGCCTTACACGTATTATGGAATGGCGGCATCGGGAAAAATCATTTGCATCGGGGTAGACCCCGAGGGGTCTTTTTTTGGGTACATCGCTCTGCATATTACAATGCTTGCTAAAAAAATCCCAAAAAATTTCCCTAAAAAATCGTTTTTTCTTGCCTCAATTATTTTTTTCCTATAAATTGCCAAAAAATAATACATTACTAATTCAAATTAACAAACATTATTTTCTTTATTTACTATCCAAATTTACAAAACTTAAACCCTCAAAACTATGACATTAAACGCACCCTTTATCAAAGAAATTGAGATGGAAAGCACTTCTACGCTCAAAGTATTCGAGCGCATCCCAGAAGACAAACTTGACTGGAGACCCCATCCTAAATCCTGGACATTGGCGCAACTGGCCTCCCACATCGCCGAAATGGGCAATTGGATTACAATGACCATCAACCAACCCGAACTAGATTTTGCAACTATGGGTGATTACAAAGCCTTTGTGGCCACTTCTGTAAAAGAACTTATCGAGTGTCATCAGAAAAATACCGAAGAAGCCATCACTGCACTCAAAAATGCCGATGATGAGACCATGATGACAAACTGGAAAATGCGTAGCGGTGAAACTATCTATATAGATGAGCCTCGTGTAGATGTAATTCGCAACACCATCTTGAATCACCTCTATCATCACCGAGGGCAATTGACGGTTTACCTGCGCCTCAACGATGCCCCTCTGCCGAATATCTACGGACCTACTGCCGATGAGAGCTCCATGTAATCAAGTGGCAAAATACAAAAATAAAGCCGTCCATCTGTACACCTGGACGGTTCTATTCTTTCACAATTTTTGAAGCATAACTCCATTGAAAACTAAGCGCAGAAACCTTAACATACCATAAAACATTCCTCCAATTCACAGTATAAATTTCCTGGAACACTTGCAAAATACCTATTTCTTCACGACCTTACAAACAAATAAACCTTCCTATTTCAATGAGCTAAACGACCGAATATTTTTATTCTATTCCACTATGCAAACTCAATTACACAAAAACAATGACCCGGCTCGTATCCGTGTAGAATCCAAAAAACAGGATACCATCCAAAAAAAGACCGATGATCCAAACAAAAACCTTTTTCAAAAAACCTTAGAAACTCCCAAAAGCAATCCTTTCCTCAATGCCTTGATGCCTCCCACACAAAGCAAACTCAGCACCGGGCAGACCACAGACAGCTCCTCTCCTACTATAACCGAAACCTCAGCAGAAGCCCCCCCAAACCAGCAAGGCCATTGCCTCTACCAACAAAAAAGCCTAACCATTCTTAGCAGCCG
>JANRIC010000006.1:0-33885 GCA_033765345.1 Microscillaceae bacterium | reverse complement strand
CGTAGCGGTGGAGGAGTTCCTCGATTTGAGCCGGAGAGCTATATTCGTGCTGTGCGAAGATACGCCGGAGATAAGGGCAATTATCAGAAGAATAAGGGGTATCTGCCAAAGCATCTTCTACAACCTGACAGACGTGTGCATGGACTTGCTCCAGAAATTCGCTTTTGTGCATTTGCCCTGCTTCGGGGAGGGCATCGTTTTCTACGAGTAGAGAAACAGGTATGGGAGAGCTAGTAGGAGAAGTTTCCTGTTTTTGGATCAGAAATTTTTGCAGGGGGCTGACAAAAGCTTCGTCTTTCAAACGTGCCTGCAACTTTGCCTGAAAAATCTCTGCGGGATTTTGCCGGTTTTTGAGGTCAAAAGGACGATCTTCTGAATTGTGTTCTTCCTCGTGTTCTTGTTCTCTTTCTGCGTAGTCAGGCATGGTATTATTTACGGATGAAGATCAAAAAAATAGCTCCTCAATTCATTGATAAATTAGAAAAAAAATATCAAATTACAAAAGAAATTGACTAATCACTATGAAAAATATGCCTTCTACCTCAGTACATACCCTGGCGGTGAAACATGTACTTGAACATCTGGAGAAACTCATTCATTTTCGCATAAAGCACCCCTCAGAGTCTATCCCTGATAGCTTTTATGCAAATGCGCTACCATCCAAAAGCCATTTTCAGCTACTTTTGCAAAAGAAAGACTATGGGTTTGCAGAACAAATTGCTTTGGCATTGGCTTTTGCACGTGCCACCAAACCGGAAGTATTTTTCCCTTTGATTCAAGCCTCTGGGGAGTCACTCAAACAAATGCAAATCGGCGGGCAGGTGATTACATCGTCGGTTTTACGTTTTATCCCTACTTTACAAACATTGATTTACTTGCTGGCAGGAGATGATTTTTTGGTACAGCAGTTCTACCTGAGGCATTTTCATCCGAAGCATTCGCTTTTTCTGGAAGATATGATTTATCTGGAAGGCGGTCAAAGCAAAGAAAAACAACGGGAAGATGACCCTATTTACCGTGAAATGCGCCTTAGTTATCCATACTTGCGCTATTTCTTGGGTGGCGAAGCCCCCAGGCTAGATGAAGAGCCTAATTTTCCGGCTTCACTCAGCGAAACATCCCTTCATTTTGAAGATGTGATCTTGCCGGATAATACCCGTGAAGAACTTCAGGATTTGATCAAATACCTCAAAAACCGAGATCGTCTTTTTGAAATGGAAGGCGTGGAGGCAAGGATACGCCCCAGTTATGTGGTGATTTTTGCTGGTATGCCGGGTATGGGCAAAACCATCACCGCCAAAACCATCGGCAAAAGTATCGGTGTACCTGTGTATATCGTGAATCTGGCCAGGGTGGTCTCCAAGTATATCGGTGAAACGGAAAAAAATCTTGAGAAAATCTTCGACCGATTTGACAAACAAAACTGCATTCTCTTTTTTGATGAAGCGGATGCCCTTTTTGGCAAACGTACCGAGGTCAAAGATGCCAAGGACCGTTATGCCAATCAGGAAGTAGCGTATCTACTTCAGAAGATTGAAAATTTTCAAGGACTGGTCATCCTGGCGACCAATGTCCACGATATTGAAAATACTTTTGATAAGGCCTTTCAACGCCGAATCCGCCGCATAATTCTGTTTCCCTTCCCCAACGAAAACGAACGCCTCAAAATTTGGGAAAAGGCACTTCCAGCATCTTTTAAGTATGAAGAAGGACTCCTTCCAAAGCTCGCAGCCAATTACCAGTTAAACGGTGCCGGAATTGCCAATGTCATTTCGGATGCCTTGGTAGAAGCCGTAGACCGGAAGACAAACATACTCAACCTCGAGCTTCTGGAGCCTTTTATGAAAATAGAATACAAACGAAGAAGGGTGATGTATGAAGTCTGCCAAGACCATATTGCCGTCAAGGATTTGAAAAAACGCTATGGGCTTCAGCCTAAGCAAGGTTTTTGAAAAGATTTTTATTTTATCACGCACATATAGGAACTTTCTCTTAGCACTGACGGGTTTTTAAGCAAATTGGTCTAACTAATTGCTTTAACTTTTGATAAAAAACAATAAAGACTTACTTTAGAGAATCACCAACAAGTGCATCTAACACAAATTAACTCATGAATTTACATTCCAACCTTGTTATTGAGGAAAATGCTGCCGATTTGAAACCTTTGTACGAACGCTACAAGGAAGTTAGACAACAAACTGTAGACCTGTGCAAACCCCTCAAAACCGAAGACTATGTGGTCCAGCCCAGCGAGTTTGCTAGCCCTCCCAAGTGGAATCTGGCGCACGTTTCCTGGTTTTTTGAGACCTTTGTACTCAAAAAATATAAAAAAAACTACCGGACTTATGACCCTCGTTATGCTTATTTCTTTAATAGTTATTATGAAAGTGAAGGGCAACGTACTTTTAGAGCAGACCGAGGCAATATGAGCCGACCCACTACCGAAGAAGTATATCAATTTCGAGCGTATATAGATGCAAAAATGCATAACTTTTTAGAAAATAGTGCTCCTTCAGAAGCGCATCCGGTGATCGAGCTAGGCCTACACCACGAACAGCAGCACCAGGAATTACTCCTAACCGACTTGAAATACACTCTAGGCAATAACCCGCTTTTTCCGGCATATATGGAAAGTCCACGCCCGGATTATACTTCCGGTAATCACCTTTCGCAGAATTTCTTGGAAGTAGAAGAGGGGGTGTATAGCATCGGCTATGAAGGAAATCAATTCTTTTTTGATAATGAAAAAGGCGTTCATAAGGTTTTTTTACACGCTTTCCAAATTCAGGATCGCCTGATCAGCAACGAAGAATACCTTGAATTTATGGAAGCAGGCGGCTATCAGAGTTTTAAATATTGGCTTGGCCCAGGTTGGGAATGGGTCAAAAAAGAACAAATTCAAGCACCACTATACTGGCACAAAATTGACGGAGAGTGGCATCACTATACCTTACACGGGCTCGAGAAAATTGACCTCAAGCAGCCAGTTACACATATTAGCTTTTATGAAGCGGATGCTTTTGCCGATTGGAAAGGCAAACGCCTGGCTACCGAGTTTGAATGGGAAATCGCCTGCAAATTATTTTCTCCAAAGATTCCTCAAACAGCCAATTTCCTGGAATCCGCTTATTTGCATCCAATCCCTAAAAATGATGACAATCAATTCTTTGGCAATGCCTGGGAATGGACTAACAGTGCTTATTTGCCTTATCCTTATTACACACAAGAAGAAGGAGCTTTGGGGGAATATAATGGCAAGTTTATGATCAATCAAATGGTACTCCGTGGCGGTTCTTGTGTAACACCTGTTTCGCATATCCGACCTACTTATCGCAACTTTTTTTACCCACAAGAACGCTGGCAGTTTACTGGAATCAGACTGACCGAACACATCACATCGCCTAAAAAACGAACACCATGAACCAAGAATTTGCCACAGACTTGATCAAAGGGCTTTCATCAGACCCTAAGTGCTTGTATTCCAAATATTTTTATGACAAGCGGGGGAGCGAGCTTTTCCAAGAGATTATGAATTTGGAAGAATATTACCTGACGCGTTGTGAATTTGAAATTTTAAGTACATACAAGCACGATTTACTGGAGATATTTCAATCGGATGCTCCCCAGTTTGAACTCATCGAGTTTGGGGCAGGGGATGGGCTAAAGACGAAAATTTTATTGGAATATTTTCTCAAACAATCGAGCCGTTTTAAATATATCCCCATTGATATTTCCTCAGCGGCTTTGAAAGGGCTGTTGGAGGATTTGTCGAAGACCTTACCCAAGCTCCAGGTGGAGGGTGTTTGTGATGATTATTTCAAAGCTTTAAAGAAGCTCAAACTGGATAGCTCGGTGCATAAAGTGGTGTTGTTTATGGGATCCAATATCGGTAATTTCACTCCAGAACAAGCACAGCGTTTTTTGGTAGCAATCCAAGAAAATCTCAATCCTGGAGATTTACTAATGATAGGCTTTGATCTCAAAAAAAATCCTCATATCGTACTCAATGCCTATAATGACAAAAAGGGCATTACCTGCGAATTTAATCTGAATTTGCTTCGTCGGATTAATCGGGAGATGGGTGCTGATTTTGAGATCAAAAACTTTTGCCACTATCCGATATATGACCCGGCAAGCGGAGCAGCGAAAAGCTACCTGATGAGTACCGTCAAACAAAAAGTGCATGTGGAGAAGCTCGATTTTACGGTTGAATTTGAAGCCTGGGAGGCTATTCATACCGAAACTTCTCACAAATACACGCCTTATATGATCAATCGGATGGCTGAGGAGGCTGGATTTGAGCGACTGACCAATTTCTATGACCAAAGAAATTATTTCACGGATTCGGTCTGGAGGGTCATTTAGCCGCCTGTACCGTTTTTGATCCTTTATTTTTATTTTGATCAATGATGACCTGTACCTGCTTTTTGTGCAGCCATCCAATCATTCTGCGAATGATTTTGCCATCTGGTCCGATAAAATAATTGGTTGGAAAAGCCTCTACCTTATAAATATCCTTCATGATTTTTTGAGGATCAGAAAGCATCGGAAAGCTAATACCAAAAGATTGCTGAAATTCCCTGGAAGTACTCACAGGTTGCCCGACATTGATGGCCAGCAATTCAAAATCATCACTTTTGAGTTCTGCATAATACTCCTGAATTCGGGGAAATTCAGCCCTACAAGAATTGCACCAGTCAGTCCAAAGGTGAATCATCACTACTTTGCCTTTATAATCTGACAATTGATGGGTTTTATCTTCAATGTCTTTGAGCTTGAAGTCAGGGGCGATATTTCCTGGGCTGGTACCTGGTATGGCCTCACAAGCGACTAACAAAGCAATTATGGCGAATTGTATGGAAGCAAAAACAAAATTTTTCATATTCAAAGTTAAAATTTTCCTTTCTGATTACAAAAACTAAGAAGCCTAAAAAGTTTGTTTTGGCAAAGGGACAGAATAGGCAAAATGGGCTTGTCAGTTTTGAAAGACAGAGTGAAAGAGGGTTTAATTACTTTATTTTGTGAAAAAATAAAATAATCAAACCGATAGTTTATGTTTTTTAAAAAAGCTGGTTAGTAAATTATTCAGGTGTGGATAACAGGGCTTTTACTTCTTGCTCAAGTTTGATGGCTTTTGGAAAAAGAATTTCGTTTTCAATTTTGGCGTGAATCTTTAGTTCTTCGCTAAAATTACTAAGGGCTTCGAAAATCACTTTGGCATGTACATCGCTCACCTCAGCCAGGTTAAAACTACGGGTCAATTCGCGGATACCTTGCATTTCATCGTCCAATTGGTGATGTTCATTCTCAAAATCCTGAATACTTTTTTTGGGGAGTACAATTTCTTTGTAATCCAAAAAGGCTTTATTGTCTTGAATTTTCTTTAATTCTGTGATGTAAGCGAAAATTGTATCCTCTTCTTCGTAGACGTGCTCGATGAATTCTTGTGCAAAATCAGGGAATACTTCCTGTACGTCAGCCAGTATCGAGCCGTTTGGGGCGGGGTAGTTATCGATGATTTGCCCAAGGTATCGGAGGCGATCTTTGATAAAAATATAATGGCTGTGTTTGAGATACTCAATGATTAAATCAATCGGATAATCATCTATTCGCCCCGGTTCGAGGGTTTGGGATTGTATGGCATCATTTAATTTTTGGATGACCCATTCAGGTTTGATTCCTCTTTGGGTACAGATTTCGGCCAGAGAATTTTCGGAATAATTATAGAAATAAATACCCAAAGAATGTAAAATCTTTGCAGAAGAAGGATTCTGAGCGATTAATTTGGTAATTGATTGATTGACCCTTTCCATATTTTATTGCATCAAGTTGATTTTAATAATTTTACTTCCAAAATAGGCTGAAAAAGCCTTATGATTTATGATAAAAGTCAATATTTGAAAGAATTTCACCATTTATTTCTTCTTTTTAAAGCCAAGATATGCTCAAGGTGATGCGTAGAATGCCAGGCATATAAACCAAGAACGGCATCCAGTCGAGACGTTTTCCCTTGTTCGGGATGCATATATTCACGGGCAAATTCGGCTTCAGTCATAGATTTAAGCAAATTTGACCATCGCTGATGCAAAGCTTCAAGCAATGTCAAAGATACTTCTACGGGGGTTTGTTGGGTATCTTCCAGTTCAGCCCAAAGAGCTTCTTTGTAGGGTTTGATGGTGGGTTGGTCTTCGGTGATAGCAAGTTTGAATCTTATGTAGGCGTTTATGTGGCTATCGGCGATATGATGCACCAATTGATGTACAGTCCAGCCTTCGGGGCGATAAGGCGTATGGATTTGTGATTCATCAAGTCCGTTAAGAGCTTCACGAAGTTTGGTCGGAAGTTCGGTGATTGTTTGAATCCACCCTTGTAGGTGGTTTGGTGTGATGATTTCAGGTTTTTGGTATTTGCCGATAGGATAACGAAGTTCGTCCAGATTTTGCATGATGTTTTGTGGGTAAATTTTTATGTGAAAAGAGTTTTTAATTCATTGGGGTATATTTAATTATTTAAGCCCATTTGATATAATAGATGCAGATGTACTTGTGCATTACCTTTCTCGATGTTGCTGTTGGATATTTTCCCTCCCAGAATAAGTGCCGGAACAAAATAAAAGATCTCATTTTTTTCTAATTCACCCAGTGAAGCCCTAGATTCATTAAAAAGATCGCTGCGTAAGGTATCAATCATAAAATCTTCATGGGCAATATGTTGGTTGAAAAAACTTTTCAGACTCCAGGTACAAACTTCTACCTGACGATAATGTACGTCAAGCATGCATACATCTTCGGCTTTATCGCCTAGTTTACGATAATAAAACAGGTCGCCGAAGCCGGAAATAGCAATGGGGAAATACAGCGGATTTCGTTTACTCAACCAATATTGTAAGGTATGGCGAAAATCTTCGGGGTCAACAATCTCGATAAGCCCGTCTGCATATTTGCCAAAGCCTACGTTTGTCCAGAGTTCGAGCAGCAAATCCGGGATATAACCCCGATATTGTTGCAGCATTAATTCATCGGCTTGTCCGTGGATTGCCGTAGGAGGATAATATTCTAAAAAGTCTTCCAACAGTTTCACATCTTCAAATTCTAAGCTCGAAAGTAAAGAAATTAAACCAGCAAACAAAATCAAAAACGTGAATTCTTAAAGATCAATGCATCCAGGCTCCAGGCGCAGGGTCCTGTAAAAAAGTAAAGCACTCCAAAAAGCATAAACATAAATGGGTGTTGGTCTTCATACCAAAATCTACCTTGCCCTACAAAAAACGTGATATAGGCAAATGTACCTATACAAATCAAAGCTCCCAGCCGGGTGAACAGCCCTAAAAAAAGCAAAATTCCGGAGATTAATTCTGCGGATTTCCCGGCATATACCATCCAAAAGGCATAAGTCCCTTTGAATTGATCCCAGGTGGTATAACTTGCCATGAGCTTTGTTTGAAATACCTCTTGTCCGTGATAGATCAATAAAAGCCCCAATACAATTCTAACGAGTGCCAATCCTTTATCCTGCCAAAGCGGAGTACTTATCCAGAGAAATTTCATCATATTGATAGTTTATTAAATGAAAAACGTTTAGGTTATTCGTAAAGCTGTGTGACATCACACTGGGCTAATTCAAGGAGGAAAGCGGCTATTTTTTTGGTCAGGTCTTTAAAATAAATAGCTCCTTTTTGAGCTGTAGCGGCTTTTGGGAATCCTACGCCGGTATCAGCGGTGATTTGAGACCATCGCCTTTCGGCCCAGACCCATCCTTCGGAAAAGTCTTTGATTTTATTTTTGCGTTCTGATCCATCGCCGGCTTCTTCCAAGGGGCGAACCAGCTCTGGGCGAAGGTAAAGAATAAGGCTGGTTTCCATTTCGTCGGCGTGGTCACCGGGGTATTCAAAATACTGGGTTTTATCCAATGCCTTAAACCAATTGGAGGTACAAAGAAACATTTTTGGGTATTTAAGTCCCAATTCTCGCAGTAAAGTTTTAAAATCATTGCCACCATGGCTATTAAAAACCAGAAGTTTATAAATGCCTTGTCGGTTGAGTACCTCAATAATATCAGAAAGAATAGCCATTTGAGTGCTGGGGTTGAGGTTGATGTCTAGCTTAATGTCAGTCTGCCCCGTATTTACACCAAAAGGAATGGTTGGAAGCACAATGATTTTAGCACCTTTTTCCCAAGCGATTCTGGCAGATTCGGCGGCAATGTGCTCAGCTTCCAAGTTATCGGTAGCGTAGGGGAGATGATAGTTGTGAGCTTCGGTAGCTCCCCAGGGAAGGATCGCAAGATCGAAGTCAGTTTCCTGAATGGTTTTCCAGTTATTTTCGGCAAGTATGTACGGTCTTATCATACGTGTAGGAAATTGAGAATAGGAGTCGCAATAATCGATGGCTAAGATAAGATTTTTTGGATAATTCCTTCAAACATTCGGATACCTGTTTCAATAATTTCATCTGGGAAATCATAATTGGGATTATGGAGGGCGGGGTGGTCTAGTCCGGCACCCAGTCCGAAGATAGCACCTTTGTATTTTTTGGTAAATTGCCCGAAGTCTTCCGACCATTTAAAAGGTTGGTCGAGTTCTTGGAGAGAGAAATTTTCTTTCAGAGCCACTTCACGGATGATTTGCACGCAGTGTGGATCATTGACTGTGGCTGCAAACTCATCCGTCCAGTTGACTTGCCAGGCAATTTTCTTTTTTTCCACGATATTCATGATGCGGCTTACAGTCAGGCTGCTGAGCATTCTCATGTCTTCATTTTCGAAGGCGCGGAGGGTAAAACGCAGCTCTGCATTTCCGGGGCTTGTGCCAAAGGAGATTTCACCCAAGAGTGCGTGAATGACAGTGATTAGGGTAAAATTATTGAATTTATCTTTTTCTAGGGACAATTGGTGGAGTTCCTGAATAATTTCAGCCAGGGCGATGGAAGGGTTAATGCCTTTTTCGGGTTCTGCGGCGTGAGATGTTAGACCTTTGAGCGTAACGATCATACCTTTTGAGGCTGCATTAAAGCTACCTTCTTTGACAAGAATCGAGTGTAAAGGATAACCAGGCAAATTGTGTAAAGCAAAAGCATAATCTACAAAAATTCCGTGCATTTTGGCATCCTGGAGCATTCTGATTGCTCCTTCACCGGTTTCTTCGGCAGGTTGAAAAAGCAGAATTACACGACCTTTGGATAACTTTTGTAAGCTTGGGGCAAGTCCGGCTACAATTGCCATGTGCCCATCGTGACCGCATTTATGCGATACTTGTGGATATTTTGAACGGTAGCGCAGGGGCAATTCTTCGGGAATGGGTAAAGCATCCAATTCACAACGAATCAAAATAGTCGGGCCTATCTCAGTACCTTGAAAAATAGCCATCAGTCCGTGTCCTCCAATATGTTCAATCATTTGTTGAGGTTGGAATGCGGTCAGAAAAGCAGCAATTTTATGGGCAGTTTGCTCTTCAAAATTAGAGATTTCAGGCTCTCGGTGAAGTGCTTGGCGCAGCGAGACGAGGTCTTGTAGATTTTTAGGCATGGGCTTACATTAAGGTATGAAACACTACTCCTGATAAAATTCAGTTAAAGATACACGAATTTTATTCCAAATATTGTTTTTGTAAAAAAAGAAATTGAATTAATCATCTATATTAATTTGTGTTATTAATTCTAGGGTATCCAGATTAAGGGCGCACAAATTACCTACGCTGATTCCTTCGTATACTTCGGGTTGATCTCTATTTTGGTAGGCATAAAAACAGCCGTTGTCTAAGGTGATGATTTGGTTTTGTTCTTGAATCCTTTGAAGGATGTGAGGCAAACTTTCAACGGTATGCCCGACTATGATTTTTCTTCCTTGTAAGCTTTGAATTTTCCTTTTTTTACGAACAAGGTTGCGATCCCAAAGCATACTTTCATAATCTTCAAAGGGCTTCTCAATATTGAAATTAAAACCTGCGTGAACTAAATAAAAATCAGGTAATTCAAAGTAATAAGGTAAACCCTTTAAGAAATATTCGTAGCGAGTGCGGAGTTTGCCGTTTTCATCCAATAAATTCAGACTGTTATTTTGCTTGAGGATTTCGTGAAAGAGTTCAAGGTTTTTGAGGGTTTTGGTATACCAAAAATAATTCCAGTGGTCTAAAATATCGTGGTCGTGATTGCCACGAAGAGGAAATACCAAAAATCCTTCGTCTTGTAAATCCAGAATAAAGTCAATGACTCCGCCACTGTCCGGGCCACGGTCTACGTAATCGCCAAGTAAATAAAGGTGATCCGTTTTTTGAAGTTGAATTTTTTCTCGTACCAAAGCCTTAAAAGTTTGGACACATCCGTGAATATCCGGGATGACCCACCGGGTTCCCTGGTTTGGTTTAGGTATTTTATCAAATAGGGTCATGACAGGATTTATTTTTTTAGGACAGGATTTCAGGATTTACAGGATTTGCTGAATTGCCTTGGAATCTTGTCGATAAGGAAAACTTCGTGTCAGGATTGCGAATTTACCTTGTCCTGGTTTATCTTTTTTAGTATTTTTATGCATTATCCAGATCGCTTTTGAGGGCATTGGCATAAACTTTCTCTAAAAACCCTGCGCCCAGCAATGATGTACTTTGTAGGCGCAGGCAATAATTTTTTGAGTAATATCAGCGTGTTGCATAGAGATTGAAGGGGTATATATTTAACTTAGGAGACCTTTGGCTTTCTCGATGACTTTATCCAGACCGTTTAGATCCTTCCCTCCGGCGGTAGCAAAAAAAGCTTGACCACCTCCGCCGCCTTGGATTTCCTTAGCAAGTTCTTTAATGATATTGCCAGCGTGGAGATTTTTTTCGGCAATCAGATTATCCGAAATCATCACACCTACTTGGGGTTTGCCTTTGATGTTGGCAGCCAGCACGGCTACAAGATTTTGCTGTTCATTTTTGAGGTCAAAAGCCAATTGACGCAAGGCTTCCACAGAAGGCAGTGCTACTTTTTGATTGATAAAATTAATCTCTCCGACCTGTTCAATTTTAGTCAGAAGTTCTTTTTTAAGTTCCTGAACCTGTTGACCTTCCAGTTTTTCCAGTTCTTTTTGCAGGGCGTTTTTTTCTTGTATCAAACTTTCAACCGCTTTTTTGAGGTCTTTAGGTTGTTTGAACATTTCCTTGAGTTCGTCCAGAATCTGGAGTTGGCTTTGTATGTAATTTTCAGCTTCTTCGGCGGTAATAGCCTCGATGCGGCGTATTCCGGCAGCGCTAGAAGATTCAGAGATGATTTTAAACAAGCCAATTTTTCCGGTGGATGGTACGTGAGTTCCTCCACAAAGCTCACGGGAAAAATTTTCATCAAAAGTAATTACACGTACAAATTCTCCGTATTTCTCTCCAAAAAGCCCAGTAGCATTGAGTTCTTCGGTAGCCTTTTTGAAAGGCACGTTACGTCTTTCATCCAGAGCGATATTTTCTCGGATTTTTTGATTGACGATATGCTCAGTCTGCGTGAGTTCTTCGGGGCTAAGTGCTTTGGAATGCGAAAAGTCAAAACGCAAAAGTTTTTCATTGACTAGAGAACCTTTCTGCGACACGTGTGGGCCTAGAATTTGGCGTAGTGCAGCGTGTAATAAGTGTGTAGCCGAGTGATTATTTTCCGTTAAATGGCGTTTTTTGGCATCTACTATTGCAGTAAATTCAACCTCAGAGAGATGCTCAAGCTTGGTGAAATCATCTTTAGGCGTAAAATGAACGATCAGATCATTTTCTTTTTTGGTATCTGTAATCGGGATTTTCAGCGTACCGTCTTGTGAAACGAGGTAGCCCGTGTCCCCGACCTGCCCACCACTTTCTGCATAAAAGGGAGTACGATCCAATACAAGTTGGTAGACGGTTTTGTCTTTAATTTTGACAGGGCGATAGCGAGCTATGCTTGTGTTAATATCGAGCGTATCATAAGCCAAATACTCTGTATCATCAATTTCGTGCAGAATAATCCAATCTCCGGTTTCTTTTTTAGCGTCATCTTTACCTTTGCCTTTTTGTATTTGCAAGGCTGCCTCAAAACCCTCTTCGTCAATCCCCAATGATCTTTCTTTGGCAATCAGGGCAGTCAAATCTTTGGGAAAACCAAAAGTATCATACAATCTAAAAACCACCTCTCCATCAATATTTTCTCCCGGTTTCATATCCTGCGTGACTTCTTCGAGGCGTTTGAGACCATTTACCAGGGTACGCAAGAACATTTCCTCTTCATTGAGAATAATTTGCGCCACAAAGTCTTCCTGTGCTTTTAATTCAGGGAAAACATCTGCAAATTGAGTAGCTAAAGTAGAAACCAAACCATATAAAAAAGGCTCTTCAAAACCCAGGTACGTATAGCCATAGCGCAAAGCGCGACGCAGAATCCGACGAATGACATAACCTGCCTTGTTGTTGGAGGGGGCTTGCCCATCGGCGATGGCAAAAGAAATTGCGCGAATATGATCGGCAATGACTCGAATAGCAATATCGACTTGACGGTCTTTTCCATAAGTTTTTGTGGCCTTTTCGGCGATAAGCTGTATCATAGGCTGAAATACATCCGTGTCATAGTTGGAATATTTGCCTTGAACGGCCATAGCAAGGCGTTCGAAACCCATTCCTGTATCCACGTGTTTGGCGGGTAAAGTTTCCAGGCTTTTATCGGCTTTGCGATTAAATTGGATAAATACCAGGTTCCAGATTTCAATCACCAGAGGATTGTCCTGATTGACGAGTGCCCGACCGGCTTGTTTGGCTAGTTCTTCGGCAGGGCGAATATCAATATGTATTTCACTACAAGGTCCACAGGGTCCGGTGTCGCCCATTTCCCAGAAATTATCTTTTTTGGAGGCAAAAATAATACGTTCTTCGGGTACGATATTTTTCCAGATATTGTATGCTTCTTGGTCAGGCTCTAATCCGTCTTCGGCATTTCCCTCAAATACAGTCACGTATAATCGGTCTTTGGGAAGCTGATATACTTCGGTAAGGAGTTCCCAAGCCCACTCGATGGCTTCTTTTTTAAAATAATCGCCAAAAGACCAGTTGCCCAGCATCTCAAACATGGTATGGTGGTAAGTATCCATGCCTACATCCTCGAGATCGTTGTGTTTACCAGATACCCGAAGGCATTTTTGGGTATCAGCAATACGAGGGGAGGGGGCGGTTTTATTGCCCAGGAAATAATCTTTGAATTGATTCATCCCGGCATTGGTAAACATCAGCGTAGGGTCATTTTTGACTACCAAAGGTGCCGAGGGGACAATCTGATGTCCTTTTTCCTGAAAAAAATCCAGGAATTTTTGGCGAATTTCTTGTGCTTTCATAGTTCCGATAGTTTTGGAATTAAGCCTTCAGTTTTTGTATTGCGGTCAAGATCAGTCTTGAAGGTGCAAAACTAATGAATGTCTTTTAATTTACGGACTCCCTCGGCATTTTATCCAATCAGGAATTAGATGGAATAGTCAATCTACCTAGAATATACATGTATTTTTAGTTTGCTCAATGACATGGATTATTACAAATGTAATATTTGACCGACTTTAAAAATATCTAATTTTTTTGATATGCCGTTCTTATCACAGTTAAAGAAATCAAAAATTAAGATACTTTCTTGTGTATTATCGTCTTATTGGTTGATTTTAAGCAAGTTTTGCATTGTTTTTTCCTTCATAGACACCATTCAGAAAATCAAATTTTTCACCCTGTTTCTTGAGTTCAAAACTTCATTTATTTAAAAAGCTATCAATCAATTGATTAATAATTTTTGGCTTTTAAAATAAGTATTATATTTGCGGGTGCTATGGAGGAGTGAAGAAAATTCATTAAACCGATGGTTTCACGAATTTGAAAATGAATGGCAAGAGTTAAGTACTATTACGACCCGGAGACTTGTACCTACAAGCGGGTAAAGATCAAGAAACTGGATATTTTCCTGAATCTTCTAGGGTTTTTAACCCTTTCGCTCATAATGGGTATTTTGATTGCATTTTTTACAGCACAGTATTTTCAGGATGCCGAAAAAAGTAAGCTTCGTGCTGAAAATGAAGAATTAAAAGTCTATTATGATATTTTGGGCAAAAAAGTAAATGAGCTGGATGAGATTATGGCAAATCTTCAAGATCGTGACGATAACATTTATCGAGTAATCTTTGAGGCAGAGCCTATTCCAAATTCCATTCGCTCGGCTGGTGCTGGTGGAGTAGACAGGTATCAAGACCTGATCAGCAAAGGTTTAAAAGAAGCCGATCTAGTGATAGGCAGCTTAAAAAAAATTGACGATGTAAAAAGGAAAATGTATATCCAAAGCAAATCCTATGATGAAATTGTGCAATTGGTCAAAGAAAAATCTAAACTACTCGCTCACACCCCCGCTATCCAACCTATTTCCAACAAACAACTGACTAGGCTTACCTCGGGTTTTGGACTGAGAATACATCCTATTTATAAGGTGGGTCAGTTTCACCCTGGGATTGATTTTGCTGCTCCTTATGGTACACCCATTTATGCGACTGCGGATGGGGTAGTCTCTAAGTCTTTGTATGAGTCGGGCTATGGCAATCATATTGTGATTGATCACGGCTACGGATACAAAACGCTGTATGGACACATGTCAGAAATGGCTGTACAAAAAGGAGAAAAAGTCAAAAGAGGTCAGTTAATTGGCTATGTAGGAAGTACGGGCTTTTCTACGGCACCTCACGTGCATTATGAGGTGATTTACAAAGGAGAGCAGGTCAATCCGGTATACTTCTTCTTCCAGGATTTGGGAGCCGAAGAATACGAAAAGATTCTGCAATTAGCCTCGATCGAGAACCAATCTTTATCCTAATAAGCGTAAAGAATCCGAAGGACTGATAGAAAGAATAAAGAGCTTTCTGTCAGTCTTTTTTTTCGAAAAGAAAACGAATTATTTAATTCTTCAAAGGAATTACCTAGTTTAGCCCTCGAAATTTGACTTAACCGAAAAATGGCAAATAAACAAACAGGCAAGATTAGTTTTCAGACGGCATCATCTATCGTGATTGCCAATATGATTGGGGCAGGGGTATTCACCAGCCTAGGATTTCAAATCGGAGGAGGTATCGAGTCGGTCTTCCCATTAATTATGCTTTGGGTAGTAGGAGGGGTAATTGCCTTGTGTGGTGCCCTAAGCTATGGAGAGTTAGCAGGGATGATGCCTCGCTCAGGAGGGGAGTATCATTATTTATCAGAAATATATCACCCCGCAGTAGGATTCTTATCAGGTTGGATATCGATGACCGTGGGGTTTGCAGCACCCGTGGCTGCTGCCGCAGTAGCCCTGGGAAAATATGCCCAAAGTGTTTTTCCTGTACTTAATGCCACGGTTTTGGGGGTCATAGTGGTATTATTGCTTACTTTTATCCACGCCTCGGATCTTAAAGCTGGGAGCATTTTTCAAAATATCTCCACCAGTGTCAAGTTGGGCTTGATCGTTTTTTTCTCTTTTTGTGGTTTATTTTTTATTGGAGATTCCCAGCCAATTAGTGTTTTACCTAAGCCTGGAGACCAGAATCTGATCTTCGGTTCTTCCTTTGCTGTTTCCCTGATTTTTGTTTCTTATGCCTATTCGGGTTGGAATGCTTCGGCTTATCTGGCAGGCGAAATTGATAACCCAAAGAAAAATGTTCCTCGTTCTTTATTTTTCGGAACATTGATCGTGATGCTGACCTATGTAGTTTTAAATTTCGTCTTTTTGTACACCGTCCCGACGGCTGACCTCAAAGGGCAGCTTGAAATCGGATATATTTCAGCCAATCATATTTTTGGACCAACTTTTGGCGGATTTATGGGCATGATGATTGCCCTTTTGCTGGTTTCTTCCATTAGTTCTATGATTTTTGCAGGCCCTAGAGTGACTCAAGTTATGGGCGAGGATATTCCTTTATTAAAAAGATTAGCTTTTAAAAGTAAAAAAGAACTTCCTGTTACTGCTATCATTTTACAGGCAGTGATTTCAATTATTTTGATTTTGAGTGCATCTTTTGACTCTATCATCAAATATGTGGGTTTTACACTGAGTTTGTTTACCTTCATGACTGTGTTGGGCGTGTTTGTTTTGAGAATTACCCGCCCCCACGCCGAGAGACCCTACAAAGCCTGGGGGTATCCTTTGACACCACTGATTTTTTTAGCCCTTACTGGCTGGACATTATTCTACTTGCTTCAAGGCAAGGAAAGTCGTACAGAATCGCTTTACGGCTTAGGCACTGTACTGCTAGGTTTGCTCATTTTCCTGCTAGACCGAGCCATAAACGGCGATACAAATAAAAAATCATCCCATTCTGCTTAAATACTTTGAATTCATCTAAATACTAGTCCTAAATATTTAATCATCATGAAACGCTTAAAAAGTCTTTTTTTGCTGAATTTTTGTATGTGTGTCATCTGGTTTTTAACGGGTTGCGGAGGTAACTCCGGCGAAGAACAAGCCCAGGAAGGCCTAAGTACCATACCCGATACCACTACCAATCAACCCAAGGTAAAAGAAGAAGAACCCAAACCAATAGACCGCAAATTTGACGACCTGGCTCGTTTGATAGCCGGATTGGCACCCCAAGAAGGCAGTACCTATCAGGAACTTTGCCAAACCGATGCCTGGAAACAATATGCCCAAACGGCTGATGTACAGTGGAAAAACATCAACGAAAAAAAATTACCCCTCATGACTGAGTGGCGTGATCAGGAACTCAAAGCTCCTAATGAGGAAAAAGGCCTTATATTTTATCCTTTCAGCGGTCCTGACTTTCTACACGTGCATACCTTTTTCCCCAAAGCAGATGAAATCGTCATGATTGGTCTGGAGCCTATCGGGAATCTGCCGGATATAGATGCTATTTCCAAAAATTCATTAGGAGCCTATATGAACGGTCTTCAGCAAGGACTCTATCACATCCTGACTCACAGCTTTTTCAGAACCTTGTCTATGGCACAAGATTTTACAGGACGACGTGTAGCCGCTATTGACGGTACTTTGCCTATTCTGATGCTCTTTTTGGCACGTACCGATCATAAAGTATTGTACTATGAAAAGGTAGCCGTAAATTTGGATGGGAAATTGGTTCCTGCCGAAGAACTCAAATCTGATTCCACTTACTACGGCACTAAAATCGCCTTTCAAAAAAATTCTGAACCTAATTCCAGGAAATACCTCTATTATTTTGCAGCTAATCTCCAGAATGATCCATACGTGGCTGAAAGCGGACTCAAAAGCGGCGGGCTGATTCAAAGAACAGACTTTAAAAAATACATCGAGAGCTTGGATATCAAAACTACTTACCTGAAATCAGCTTCCTATCTGATGTACCGTGAGACTTTCAGCATCATCCGAAATTTAATTCTGGATAAATCCAAATACCTTTTACAGGATGATTCAGGAATGCCCATTAATTTTATTGACCGCAATAAGTGGGATCTGACCTTTTATGGAAGTTATTATGCCCCGATTGCTCTTTTTAGTGTGCGCTACCAACCCGAACTGCGTAAAATCTATGCCCAAAAGGAAAATGTCAAACCTTTACCTTTTGGTATCGGATATCAATTTCAGGCTGGTACTTCTAATCTGATGCTTGGTGTGAAGAAATAGCTGTCGGGTGTTGGGGTGTAGGTAGGATGTAAATGCGCCTTTGTAGGATGCAAATACCCTTTTGTAGGATGTAAATACCTCATTGTAGGATGAAAACTAACTATTTGGTAATCGATTTGGAGGTCAGACACCCGACACCCCTTATCCTTTTTTAAGGATCTTCACCTGGTTATTAAGGAGTTGCTGAGTAGGGACGATCACTTCTTCATTTTCGGTTTTTACTTTGATATGAATCGTTCCGATTTCTATGATTTCACCTTTGAGTTCGCCCATCTCGATATGTTGCCCGATTTCAAAAACATTTTTACTGAAAAAAGAAGCAAGAATATTTGCCAGAATATCTCGGGAAGCAAAACCGTAAGCGATGGCAAAAGAGAGCAATACTGCACTTAAAATAATACTCAGATATAAGCTGATGTTATTGATTTTTATGCCTGCCTGCTCGAGTGTGGTCAGAGTCAGCATCGTAAATAAGAGATAAAACACAAATCCGCTGATAAACTTCCCGGCACTCATCCCCATCGATGCGGTAGCTGCCCTGATAAAATCTCGGATAAATGTAATGATATATACCCCAATAATAAAAATAACCATCGCCGAAAATAGCTGTGGAAGATAGCCGATGAGTTTGGAGATTTCGGTAGAGACCACTTCAAAGCCTAGAGTTTCGGCGGCTGTTACGATAAAAAGCAAATAAATTGTCCAGTATGCAAATTTACCGACTACCATGCTGGGTTTGGTTTTGATATCGGCGCGCTCGAAGTATTCTGCAAAAGGAGGTTTTTCGGCAAGGGTATCAAATTTAAGGTTTTTAAGCAATTTACGGATGATAAAAGCAACAGACCGCGCTACGATCCACCCAATAAAAAGCATCAACAAAGCTCCCAAAATAGTAGGCAAGACTCCGGAGACGGTAGTTACCATAGATTCTAAAGAGGAGAAGAATAATTGTTTCATGATTATTGTCTTGGTTTAAGTGATAGATAGCTTACGATAAATATACAATTTATTCTTTGAGGTAATTTGAAGATCAAGCTATATGACTATTATTTTTATTTCCATCATCAGGATTTTGATTTTTTTTGTCAGGGATACGCACCAGCTCATCAAGCTCAAGGTGCATGTCTATTTGGGATTTGCCAAATTTATACGTGAATAAATCCGTAATATCGGCAATCAACTTTAAGGTATCAAAAGATTTCATAATCTCCTTCTCCAGATCATCCGGGAGGGTCTTGCCTTGATGGAGTTTTTTGAATAGATCTTTCATATCATTTCTTTTTTATGCTGTTGAAATAATTCAGCCAGCTTTTCTTTAGCTCTTTTGAGTCGCATTTTAGCGGCACTTATACCAATGCCCAATGTATCCTGTATTTCTTTGAGGCTCAGATCATCTTGATAGCGCATCAACAAGATCAAGCGATCGGCATCTGGGAGTTTCTCCAATAATATTTCCAGTTGTTGTAGGTCTATTTCCTGTAATATCTTTTCTTCACTTTCTGAATCATCGGATCTGATTTCTTTATTTTCATCCAGGCTGCCGGTTTGGATGCTTTTTTTTAGATTCAGATAATCGATACAAGAATGATAGGCGATGGTCTTAATCCAGTATTTAAAGCTATTCTTTTCTTTCAAATCGGCTAGTTTGAGAAACGCTTTCAGGAAAATATCGTGTGTCAAATCTTTGGCAATTTCATCGTTTTTCACCATGGCAATGCATTTGCGATAGACATCCGTTGCATATCTTTGATAAAGTACGGAAAGGTACTGTTTATCTCCACCAGCAAGGAAACAATCAATCACTTCGGCATCAGATAGCTTGTGATAGTTAGTGCCACTCATAAATTACAGATGATTGTGAAAAATATCATCTCTAGGACTAATCATTTTGCATTAGTCACTAAATACAATGCAAAAATAATTGCTTTTAAGAATAATTTATTCCGTATTTAACTCTAATCAAAAGTATATGCTAATTTTGTAAACTTGCTTGAAAATCATAAAAATATATAGTAATGTGCAATATGAATGCTGTTTGTCTGAAACAGTGAGCTGCGGCGAGAAAGGAATTTATGTTCCAATCATTATTTTGATATACTCAAACCGAAGTGGTTTTCCGAGATTTTAGCTTTTAAATCATTAATAATCAAGCTAATCAATCAAGAAAATCAGGCAAATCACTTCAATCTGGGTATAAATTCATTGATATAATCCGGAAAATAAAATGCAACAAAAAAATAATCGAAGAGAATTCCTCAAAAAAGGAGTTGTTACAACGCTTTCGGCAGGTTTGGGTGCGCTGAGTGTATCATCTTGCCAAATTGATAAAATCAAGGAAAAAGCTTCTATCAATATTACTTCGGACAAAAAATATCAGTGGATTTTAGTGACTACCTGGCCGCCGAAGTTTCCTGTATTTGGAGAAGCCCTGGATATGCTTGCCCGTACCGTCAAAACCTGCTCTGCCGGAAGGATGGAGATCAAAGTAATGGGTGCAGGGGAGTTGATTCCTGCCCTGGAGTGTTTTGATGCTGTCAGTCAGGGAGCTGCTCAAATCGCTAGTGGAGTGTCTTATTATTGGTCGGGCAAATTGCCTGCCGCCCAATTTTTTGCAGCCATACCTTTTGGAATGAACGCCCAGCAAATGAATGCCTGGATTATCAATGGTGGCGGACTCAAACTTTGGGAGGAATTATATGCTGAACACGACCTGATTCCTATTCCGGGCGGGAATACCGGCGTACAAATGGGCGGTTGGTTTAAAAAAGAAATTAACTCGATCGAGGATATCAAAGGACTCAAAATGCGGATGCCTGGGCTAGGGGGCAAAGTATTGGCCAAAGCCGGAGGTATTGTAGTACTTTCTCCAGGCAATGAGTTGTATACCAACCTGGAGCGTGGGATCATTGATGCTACAGAATGGATTGGCCCTTATCACGATTATACGATGGGTTTTTATAGTGTAGCACCATATTATTATTATCCCGGCTGGCATGAGCCTGGTCCTATGCTGGAGATGATCGTCAATAAAAGCAAATTTGAAGCACTACCGCTTGATCTTCAGGAGATTATCCGAAATGCTATTTATCGGATGTCTTTGTGGATTTTGGGTGAATTTGAAGCAAAAAATAATTTCTACCTCAAAAAACTTGTGCAAGAAGAAGATACCAAACTTAAAAAGTACCCTGATGAGGTGCTTGCCAAGCTTAAGGTCTATTCGCAGGAAGTGATTGAAGAAATCATCGCCAAAGATGCTCCCAGCAAAAAAGTATACGAATCTTTCCTGAGCTTTAGAAAGGATATCAGCGAGTGGTCTAAGGTAACTGAAAAGGTTTTTTATGATGCTATTTTATAACAGGATGTATAGGAATGGATAATGAATAATCAAGTAAAGTATTGATAATCAAATGCTTGATAGTTCAGAATAGCACTTTATTTAATTTGTATTCCATAAAGATTGATTGATAAGATTTTTTTGGGTATCTCCAACATGTGAACGAAAATATAAATTTATGGACTTCGGACAATGAGCTATTGACCAAAAGCCAATGTTCGCTCAACAGTCCATCATCCTTCTGGTATTTTGCTGAGATTGAGTTAATTCATCTAGCTCTCCGCCAATTTCCCAATTGCCCTCACCAGTTTATCCAACTCCGGTAGGGTGGTATACACGTGGGGTGTAATACGAACCCCAGAGATATTTTCCCAGACGATGGCCGTTGAGTGGATTTTAAATTCATTGTAGAGGCGGTTAGAAACCTCTTCGGGTTTGATGCCCTCGATGGAGAAAATGGCCAGGGCGCAAGCATATTCAGGTTTGAGTGAGGTATGTATTTTAAATCGAGGGATGCTCAGGCATTTTTCTATCCAATAGTTTTTGAGGTATTGCAGTCGGGCTTGTTTGCGGGCAGAGCCGATCAGGTTATGAAAATCGATGGCTTGTGCTGTGGCCATTTCTGCCGGGAAAGAACGCGTTCCCTGGGTCTCGAATTTGCGAATATCTGGGCTGAGGGGTTCATTGTTTGGAAATAAAGGGTACAACCCTGCTATTTTTTCTTTTTTGACATAAAGCATTCCTGTGCCGTAGGGTGCACAAAGCCATTTATGCAAGCTTGTACCGAAATAATCTGCCCCCAGGTCAGGGATTTTATAGTTTAGATGTGCAAAGGCGTGTGCCGAATCTACCACTACTTCGATGCCCCGTTTGTGGGCTTCGTCGGCAATTTTGCGCACCGGAAGAATCTGCCCTGTCCAGTTGATGATATGCGTGATGTGTACGATCTTGGTTTTGGCAGTAAATTGTTTGGTGAATTTCTGCACAAAATATTCGTCATTTTCCTGGGGTAGATCGAGGTTGATCCATTTTAAGTGGATACCATCGCGCATTTCACGCTGTTTCCAGGCCTGGATCATGTTGGGGTAATCTTGTTTGGTCAGGATGACTTCATCCCCTTTTTGGAGGCTGAGTCCAAAAATTGCCGTATCCAAGGCTTCGGTAGCATTGCGGTTCAGGGCGATTTCTTCGGGAGAGCAGCCTGCCAGGTCGGCCAGTTTTTCGCGGAGTGGTTCGCGGTTTTGATCCAAGATGCGCCACATATAAAAGCTGGGTGTTTCGTTGGCCAGGTCGAGGTAGCGTTTTTGGGCTTCCTGCACTATGGAAGGTTGTGGGCTTACACCGCCATTATTCAGGTTGATGACAGCACTCGATACGGTGTAGGCCTGCCGAATCCATTGCCAGAATTCTTCATCCTTGGTAAGCAAATCCGAGGGGTTTCGGGTTTTGATTTTTTGGGTGATTTCTCCAAGTTCTTCTGCTTTGAGGAGTGGGGAAATTGCCATAGAGCCTGCTAGAAGCCCTAATCGGCTGATAAAATGCCTGCGTGCTTGCATAAAACAATCGGATTTGGTTATAAAAAATTATTTTTCCGAAGATTGAGAAAAAAAATGGGAAAAACAAATTAAACAAGGCAGACAAGTAGCAGGAAGTATCAGGTTAATAAGTAAGAAGATCGAGCCTCAAAGTATTAGCTATCACACAAATAACCATTCTTTTTTGTATATTTGCTTTTACACGCAAAGCATCAAACCATGAATAAATTACCCATCGGCATACAAAATTTTAAAGAAATCAAAGAAAGAGGCTTTTTTTATGTTGATAAAACACGCCTGATCTCTGAGCTGATAGATAATTATAAATTTTGCTTTCTTTCTCGCCCTCGCAGATTTGGTAAATCATTGCTTTTGAGTACTTTATCTGAGATTTTTTCAGGCAATCAGGCTCTTTTTAAAGGCTTATGGATTGAGGATAAAATCGAGTGGGAAAAATATCCGGTCATTCACCTCAGCTTTGCCAACAGCGATTACAAAGAGATAGGGCTGAAAAATTATTTGCTTGAGAGTTTACAACAAGTAGCTTCACTATATCAGATTGATTTAAAACACCATTCGCCAGGATTTGCCCTGGATGAACTGGTAAAAAGCCTTTATCAAAAATATGCCCACCGTGTTGTCTTATTGATTGATGAATATGACAAACCTATCATCGATTTTTTATCCAAAGACAAAATTCATATCGCCCATGAAAATCGGGAGATGATGAAAATGTTTTATTCACCCATCAAAAATCTTGATCCTTATCTGCGTTTTTTTCTGCTTACGGGGGTGTCTAAATTCAGCAAAGTTTCTATCTTTTCGGATTTGAATAATTTGAAAGATTTAACCCTGGATGCTAAATTTTCGGCTCTGGTTGGTTATACCGAGCAAGAAATTTTTACCTATTTTGACGAGATTTTAGAAAATATAGCCCAAACCCAGCATATCAGCAAGGAAGCTCTCATCCAAAATATGCGTGAATGGTACAATGGGTACAGTTTTATGGGTACCGAAAGAATTTATAATCCTTTTTCTATACTCAATTTTTTGAATGACGGCACATTTAATAATTACTGGTTTGAAACAGGCACACCTACTTTCCTGATCAAACTCATGGCAGAGGGGGGGTATTATGATATGAATGATATTGAAACGGATTTATTTTCGCTGGGTAATTTTAATATTGAACAGATACACCCAATCGTTGTATTATTTCAAACCGGGTTTCTGACCATTCAAGAGCAACTTGAATTGGATATTGTTAAATTAGGCTACCCCAACAGAGAGGTTAAAAATACTATGATTAAGCTGCTTTTGGCAGAATTTGCTGCCTCCGACAGTACCGAAACCAATAACCTGATGATTAAAATTAAAAGAAGTTTTGAAAATCATCAATTAGAAGAGCTTTTTGTCTATTTTAATGCCCTTTTTGCCAAAATACCGCATCAAATCTTTGAGGAAAAGCTGGAAAGTTATTACCATGCTGTGATTTTTTTGACTTTTACGCTTTTGGGTTATTATGCAGATGCGGAAGTGAGTACTTCTATCGGTAGAATTGATGCAGTAGTACGCACACAAAAGTTTATTTATATTTTAGAATTCAAAGTGAAAGATTCGGCTGAAAACGCCCTCCGACAAATCAAAGAAAAAAAATATGCCGAAAAATATTTGCACGACGACAGAAAAATACTTCTCATCGGCATCGCCTGCAAAGAAAAAACCATTTCCGAATATTTGATAGAAGAATTAAAATAAGAATTTCTGCCAATCGTCTTTTCAAATCCTAAGACCCAGAACCCCAATGACTACAGGCCAAACTGCTGCCTGATCCAGGCAAATTTACGCTCTCGATGCAAAGCTCCACCGCCTTCGTGCTGGGCTTTGGGATAAATATAACATTTTTTGATAGCCGAAATTTTATTGTAAGTAACCAACGAAGTGATCGCCGGACAGGTACCGTCTTGTAAGCCAATCCCCATAAACACAGGGGCTTTGATTTTATCTGCAAAGTTTTTGGTATCAAAATAACTCAGGGTGTATTGCATCCGCCATAAGCTCAAATCTACCTGAGATTTTTGGTAGCGTGCCAGTTCATTGGCTACCCAAGGCGCATACTTGATCAACTGATCTATGTCAGATAAAAAAGGAACATCTGGGGCGCAGAGTTTCACACGGGCATCCAAAGCAGCCGTAATAAGGCTCAAAGCCCCGCCCTGACTAGCTCCTTCTACCACGATTTTATTTTTGTCCAGTTCAGGGCGGGTTTGTAAAAAATCCAGCGCACGAATACAGTCCATCACTGCACCACGGTAGAAATATTGCTCTCGGTCGTGCAGTTGGTGAGTAATCAATTGATAATGATTGTCGCCCGGATCAATATCATCTTGGCTATTGCCGTGTCCCCGAATATTCAGCGAAAGCACAGCAAAATCATAAGGTATCCCGTGGCGAGGTTTTTCCTCCAGGGAGCGTACATCATAAAAACTTCCACCCAGGGAGGGCAACTGAAGCACAACAGGCAGGGCGTTTTTATGCTTAGGAATCCGATACCAGGCACGAATAGTCTGATTATCAAAGCTTTGCATTTCAATAAGATATACATCGTATTGATGATTGGAAAGTTGGGCTTTGGGAATAACCTTAAAATTTGGTGCGATGGTTTTGAGTTTTTGGATAGTTTGATGCCAGAATTGATAAAAGTCTGCCTTGCGCGTGATAGGAGAATGAATGTGGTCTACGGCATAACCCATCTGGATAGAATTGGCGGCCAGATCCCCGCCAGAATTACGCAGTCGTGTAAATACTTTATAAATTCCCGGCTGAGAAGGTTGATAGCTAAAACTTAGGATTTGACTTTGTGAGGCAGGGATTTCTACGTATTTCTCAAAGCTATGCAATATTTTAGCATCTTGTGTGGATACACTTCCGGCTACAAAACCCTTTACGGTTTGGTCGGAGAGATTCCTGACTTTGTACTGAATCAGCATGGCTTGCCCTTGAGCAAAAGTGCCATTACCGTTTCCGAATTCATAATCGGCTTCTACGGAATAAAATACAGGCTTTTTAAAAATGATGGAAAAATGACTAAAAGCCAAAAAAATTAAGAGCGGGATGTATAGTTTTTTTTTCATCATATCTTGTATGAGTGATGAGAGGCAAGTATAATAAAAAAAAATAAATTCAACAGCCGAAAACTTATTGTTTCTGGCAGGAAAGAGCACATAGAAACAATTTAACATCGTTTGTTTGAGTTAGATAGTTATCTATAATTAGTTTACAGTATTTATTTTCATAATTAATTGATAACCAGCTAGTTGTATTTGAAATAGACTATCGGCTAATTGCTATGGACTACTTAAGCGCAAATCACAGTCATTTATTTTTATTCACATTGAGCTTCTGCTGCCATTGCAAAAAAATATAATTAGCTTCTTCATCACCAAGCTCAATAGCCCTGCGGAAGTCTTTTTCAGCCTGTTCATTCCTGCCCAATCTGACGTGACAAAGCCCCCGATAGCGAAAAGTTTCTGGGTGTTTTTCTCTGAAGTGCCATACGGCTTTTTCAAATTCTGTCAAGGCATCTTCAATCATCTCTAGTTTATAAAATGCCAATCCTTTGTAAAAATAACATTCGCTCAGGCTATAGTCAATGTTGAGGGCTTTTTCTGCATCGGCGATGGCTTGATAAAGATTATCCAAATAAAGATTACATTCGGATTTAAAAGCCCAAGCAATGCTGCTTTTGGGGTCTTTTTGGAGTACTTTTTGGAAGTAATCCAAAGCTTCGGTATATTTTTTTTGATAAACCAGTGCAATCCCTTCCTGGTATTTTTGACGGTCTTTCATGGCCGGGGTTTTATGATGCCCCAGAAACAAACGAATGCCGATGTAAAGCCCGAAAATAAATACCAGTGATAAAGTTTCCATGTAGTTTTTTAATATATACTAATAATTTAAGATTGAATCAAAAAGTTTGACGAATCTTCAAAAACACAGAATTTTTATTTTTTATGAGGTGAATTTTGTAATGCCTAATCACCTTGCTGGGAGTTTTTATTAGTTCTCTGACAATTGATAGGTTCATGATCAGATATGGGTTCTTTATGATTTTACTTGAAACTCCATAGAGAGTATTGACTTTTAGCTCCACTAGGAGCGAGATATGTATAGCAATTGGTTTGCCTCCACCTGAGTTCCGTAGGAACAACATCGATGTCGTTCTTACGGAAATTTTTATGCAAGTTATCTTTTTTTCCACTCCGATTGGGTTTTATAAGGCTTGTTATTATTAAAAATCAAAAATCAACTCGAGAAAAACAAGCATTTTTAAAGCATACTAGGTCTTTTATACCCAGATTAAAGTGATTTAGGAAACACAAGACCCCTGCGGGGCAAGTTTTCTTGATTGATTAGCTTGATTATTCATGATTTAAGAGCCAAAAGCTCCCCTGTAAGGGTCTTGTTTTTGTATTAAAACCACTTCGGTTTGAGTATAAACAGTGGCAAGCAATTCCTGTAAGCTTTTAGTGTATTTAAAGTCTATTGTATTAAATATTTAATGCCCACAAAATTTGTCAGAAAATCATTTATTTCATAAAAATTTTCCCACCACATTGAACCATTTTACCGATCGTTCGGTTAAGAGATTGTAAGCAATTTGAAAAAGCAATGCTAGTTGATTCAGAGACATTACTCAAAAGATTAAAGAAGGTTTTTAGGACGTATGGTTATGAAGGGACGACCCTGTCTATCTTAGAGGAACATGTCGGACTCAAAAAAGCCAGTCTTTATCATCGTTTTCCAGGTGGAAAAAAAGAAATGGCGACTTATGTGCTGGACGAAGTAGGGAAGTGGGTGGATGAAAATGTCGTGTCGGTTTGTTATGGCGACTTACCCAAAGAACAAAAACTGCTCAAAGTCCTGGATAAAACCTATGAAATGTACGAAGGTGGAGACGCAGCCTGTCTTTGGAGGGTCTTTTCGCTGGGAGAAAGCCTGGAAATGTTCCAAACAACGGTAGAAAAACAAATCCGGTGTATGATCAAGGCAATAGCGCACTTGTTTGAAGAATTTGGTGAAAACAAAGACATTGCTTTAAGAAAATCTACTGAATTTATGATTACTATTCAGGGAAGGCTAGTGATGGTAAGTGCGATGAATGATGTATCTTATTTTAGGGATTATCTCGAGGAATTTAAACACGAAATGTTAGGTTAAATTTTTTTTGACCTAAAAATTTACCGATCGTTCGGTAAAATTACAACAAGGATTTTCAAAATCAATATACAAGTAGTATTCATTCAATTTTAACAATTAAATTTAAAAACGATGGCTAATTTTCAAGTTCCAACCAGAGACCAAGTCTCTGCCAACAATCAAGAGATTTTTGACAATCTAAAAGGTGCGCTGACTTTTGTGCCTAATTTGTACGCTACATTTGCCTATTCCGAAAATGCGCTGGGTACTTATTTGAATCTACAAAATGCCAAAACTTCTTTGAGCAAAAAAGAAAAAGAGGTGATCAACCTGGTGGTAAGTCAAGTAAATGGATGTAGATATTGTCAGAGTGCTCATACAGTAATCGGCAAAATGAACGGCTTTACAGATGAACAAGCGATTGAATTACGCAAGGGTTCGGCTTCTTTTAATCCTAAATTGGATGCACTCGTAAAACTTGCCAAAGAAATCACCGAGACGCAGGGCAGACCCGCCGAAGCTACCTTGAATGCCTTCTTTGAAGCTGGGTATACCCAGGGAAGCCTCGTAGATCTGATTGTGGCTATTGCAGACAAAGTGATTATGAACTACTTACACAATATCACTCAAGTTCCGATTGACTTCCCGGTGGCTCCCGAACTTTAATCGGTAAAAAGTATTATTTAAGAGAGGCCTAGCCTCTCTTTCTCCTAAATCCAAATAATTATGAACTACAAAACCAAAACGGTCTGGAATGAAGGGTATCATTTCACCACCTCTTTTGACCATCGCGAAACGCACTTCGATGCCGTCGAACTGGCTAAAAATCCACAAGGTGTAAGCCCCAAGACGATGCTGCTCAGTTCACTGGCAGGCTGTACGGGGATGGACGTAGTGGCTCTGCTGGGTAAATACAAAGTACCTTTCAGCGACTTTGATCTAGAGGTGAGCGGCGAAGTCACTGACACGCATCCCAAATATTTTCACAAAATCCACGTGATCTATCAAATCAAAGTAGCCGAAGAGCATCGTGAAAAGGTAGAAGAAGCCATACAACTTTCTCGTGAAAAATATTGTGGCGTACAGGCGATGCTCAACAAAGCAGCCGAAATTACCCACGAAATAAAATACCTGTAGTTGTTTTTGGGTCTTAGGAATCAGGATATAACCTGTCATTCACAGACCTAATGACTAAAAGCTGTCAATCAAATTAATCGTAAAAATCAAATAAATCACAGTTAAAGACAAAAACCATGGAACAAAAACCTCCTTTTCCTCCCTTTAACCTTGATACTGCCCTGCAAAAAGTGCAAATGGCCGAAGATGCCTGGAATACCCAAGACCCTGAAAAGGTTGCTCTGGCTTATACCATAGATACAGAATGGCGCAACCGGACTGAATTCTTGCACGGAAGGGAAGAAATCAAACAATTTCTCTATCGCAAATGGGCCAAAGAACTCGACTACAAACTCAAGAAAGAATTGTGGGGGTTTAGAGAAAACAGAATGGCTGTACGATTTGAGTATGAATGGCACGATGAAAATGGGCAATGGTATCGTAGTTATGGCAATGAATTGTGGGAATTTGACGAAAACGGACTGATGCGCAAACGCTTTGCCAGCATCAATGACCTTAAAATCGAAGCTTCCGAACGAAAACTTTAATAAAAAATACAACAATGAACTACGCAAAAACAGCCTTTAGCGAAGCCGTCAAAAAGCTTCAAGAGAAATATGGAAGTCGCCCGAACTATGCCAAAATGGAAAAAATGGGCGAGCAACCTGGACTTGGATACGCCGAAATACAGTTTATCAGCGAAAGGGATGGTTTTTATCTGTCAAGTATTGGTGAAAACGGATTTCCTTATATCCAATTCCGAGGTGGTCCAAAAGGTTTTTTAAAAGTTTTAGACCAAGAAACAATTGCTTTTCTGGATTTTCGGGGAAATATGCAATTTATCTCTACCGGTAATATCAGCCAAAACAACAAAGTAGCACTGTTTCTGATGGATTATGCCCAGCGCACCCGACTGAAAATCTTTGCCGAAGCCGAAATACAAGACATCAAAGACAATCCAGAACTGGCCGAAGAACTCAGCCTGGAGAATTACCGCGCCAAACCCGAAAGAATTATGCTGCTAAAAGTCAAGGCTTTTGACTGGAACTGTCCACAGCACATCACCCCCAAATACACCCTGGAAGAATTTGAATTTGCCTTTGAAACACAACAAAAGTACATTCAAGAATTAGAAGCAAAGCTCAAGGCAGCAGGTAATTGAAAGTAGATCATGGTTCACGTTTGTACGGCTTGTTTTTCGCTATCGAAGGTATGTTTTTTATCTATATGATTCTCAGCTTATTGAGTAAGACGAAACCAAATCAAAGACTGGCAGGTGCATTATCTGCAATTGCGCTATGTTTCGCCCCGTATCTTTGCACAGGTCTATCATACCTGGAGTAAGACCGACAGCACCTATGCTATCAATCAAAGAACCCAAATTTACTGGAGCTTTGTCAATAACGGCTTCAGCGATGCCGAAGCCAAGCAAAGATCTTACAAAGAGCAATGGCTACCGAATCCTGCCCTGCCAGGTGGAGGAGTAGCGGTCCGCTTGGTGGTTTTGTCAATGTAGACATCAGCGCAGGATACCGCTTCAACAATGGTTTGCAGCTATCCGGCCAGATCGTCAACCTATTTGATTCCGAAGTACGTGAATTTGTGGCTTCTCCTGCCATCGGTCGTTTGTATTCTGTAGAATTGAAGGTAAATTTACCTGCTGTTAAAAAGAAAAAATAATCTTACATTTTTCCCGGCTCGGATAACAGACCCGGGGAAATTTCTTACATCTTTTTTATGGAAAAATACTTTCAACTTCCACACATACATCTACACGCAATGGATTTCGAGGGAGGCAAGCCCACGCTCATCCTGATGCACGGACTCACCGCCAATGCCCACTGCTTCGACGGGCTGATTCAGGCAGGCCTTAGCCCAAAGTATCACGTGATTTCTCTGGATTTGAGGGGGCGTGGCAAAAGTGATAAACCTGACACTGGCTATGGAATGGCTGAACACGCACAGGATGTCTTGGGAGTTTTGGATCAACTAGGCATTGAAAAAGCCGTCATCGGTGGGCATTCTTTTGGAGCATTGGTGACATTTTACCTAGCTGCACACTTTCCCGAAAGAGTAGACAAAATGATCCTCCTGGATGCCGCCGCACAAATGCATCCCAATACCCGTGAGATGCTTGGCAATACCATGAGCCGTATCGGGCAGACTTTTGCCTCATTTGAGGAATATCTGGCTAAAGTCAGACAAGCACCTTATCTGAATTACTGGGAAGATACCATGCTGAGTTACTATCGGGCAGATGTGCTTGAAAATCAGGACGGCACTTTTACACAACGTTCTAAGCCCGAACACATCGTTGAGGCGGTCACGCAGGTATTGTCCGAACCCTGGCTGGATTATATCCAAAACGTAAGCCAATCAGCGATACTTTGTAATGCTACTGGAGTCTACAACCTGGATGCACCACTGCTACCCCAAGAAAATGCCCTAGCAACCGTGCAGATGATGAAAAACTGTACCTACTACGAGGTGTGGGGCAATCATCAGACGATGCTTTACGGGCAGGGAGCAAAAGAAATTACGGAAGCGATTGCAGGGTTTTTGGGGTAAAAAAGATGATTATATGAAAAAAATACACGCATTTTGGAATCCAATATTTTATTTTTTGTTGTTTTTTCCGCCTGTGCTTTCTGCACAAAGCTTTAGTTTTGAGGATTTGTAATATCCCTTTCTCGTCAAAAAAATATAGGTTAATCGCATCCACGAAAAGGCACAATGAGCTTTTCCAAGCCCCCAAGGGGCGAAATATTTATAGAAATTCAAAATGACCTAAAATTAAGTTCCGTAGGAACGGCATAGATGTCGTTGCTAGGGAACTTTATCAACTGAAAATGAAATTGCTATCCATATTTTACTCCTACGGAGCTACGAAATACCTGTAAAAACCCTTAAATTTGATGCGATTAACCTAATATAAGATTACGGTCATCATTTTTTGATCTATACTCAAACTAAATTGGTTTGCGAAAAAACAACCCGAATCATAAAAATCTTATAAAGCTTTTAATCAAGGTCAAAATCTGCTAAATCAATCCTATAAATTTCGCAAATCATATAAATCCCTTATTTTTGTTCAATTACCGGATGGACTATACGCAATGAAAAATAGAATTATTCACTGGGTCTTGTTTTTGTATCTTTTTTCCATAAGCCCTCTTTGGGCGCAGGATTATTTTTTTCCGGTTAATCCCGGTAAAAAATGTTATCTCACAGGTAGTTTGGGGGAGATTCGCAGCAATCATTTTCACATGGGTTTGGATATTGCCGTCAATACAGGTACACCGGTGTATGCAAGTGCTGACGGATATTTGCATCGGATCAAAATATCGAGTTATGGTTATGGAAAAGTGTTGTACATTGATCACCCCAAAACTGGGCATCGAACGGTGTATGGGCATTTGGAAGGATTTAATGAAGAAATCACCCGAATTATCCGACAAAAACAATATGCCGAGCAAAGCTTTGAAATGGAAATTTACCCAGAAGCCGAGCAGATTCCAGTTCGGCGTGGACAACTAATCGGCTACACGGGCAATACAGGCAGTTCGGGCGGGCCACATTTGCATTATGAAATTCGTAACCTTCAAGATGAATCTTTGAATCCTTTTTCTTTTGGTTTCAAGGAAGTAGCCCAGGATGCACTTCCTCCGCTTATCAATGGATTTGCTATCAACACTTTGGACATCCGCGGAAGGGTGAACGGTGTCTTTGGGAGAGCAGAATTTACCGTCAAAAAAATCTCTCCAGGATTCTATAGTATTCCACAGCTTATATCGGTGTATGGTACTATTGGTCTGGAGCTCCTTACTCACGATGTAATGAGTGGTGCTTACAGCACCTATGGCACGACTCAGGTACAGGTTTATCTCAATGGAGAGAAAATTCACGAGCACGACCTCAACCGTATTTCGCACGAATATAATCGCTGTATGAATGTACACGTAAATTATGCAGTGCATCGCCAACGCTCTCAGGGTTTTCAGAAATGCTATCAAGTAGATGGAAACCGATTGGATATGTATAAAAATTCGATCAAAAAAGGCAAAATTACAATCCTGGATGATAAAAAATACGAGATTGAAATCCAAGCAAGAGACTCCTTTGGAAATCTAAGCCGCCTGAAACTGAGTCTGCAAGGTACACCGCCTTCCCGACCAAAATTTATCCCGGATATCAGTCCTGTTCGCTCTACATTAAATCTGGGTATTCACGAAAATATCTTCAAAATCTTGGTCTACGCTCCCAAAGAAAAAGCAGACAGCGTGCATTTATTTTTTAATGGGATTTGTGTGACCGAACCGCTGGCTTATATGCAAGGCAAACAAGCCGTATACCTCTGGGATTTGCAAAATGGGCTTCCAGATTTGGTTCAAGTAGCCGGATTACAAAAAAACCTGGAAATCAAAATGCTCATCCCTTCTGATACAAATGCTATTTATCAAAAAGAAGATTTGCTGATTCAGTTCCCGAAAGGAGCTTTATTTGATACGCTTTTCCTAGAAGTACAAAAAAACACCGAAGGGTTTCAAATAAATGATGCGCTTATTCCGCTTTTTAGCGAGTTGGAAGTGAATTTTAAACCTGCATACCTAAGCGATACCTTTTATACGGCTATGTATTATGCCGGAATCCGACACCTGGAAAGTACCTGGAAAGATGGGAAAATTACCTTTAAAACGAGTACTTTGGGCGATTTTAGAATTCTGCGGGACAGCAGCCCGCCCACAATTCGCCTAAAAAATAAGAGCACGGAATCGTTAGAATTTTATATCACTGATGAACTTTCAGGCATCCGCGATTTCAAAGCCACACTCAATGGAGAATACCTGCTGATGGATTATGAATACAAAACAAATACCTTGATTTCAGTCAAAAAAGACAAAGATCAAATCTTAAAAGGCAATTTTGTACTCGAGGTCTGGGATGAAATAGGAAACAAAGGCGTTTATAGGGAATTAAAATAATTAAGGAAATTAAGGAAATTAAGGAAATTAAGGAAATTAAGGAAATTAAGGAAATTAAGGAAATTAAGGAAATTAAGGAAATTAAGGAAATTAAGGAAATTAAGGAAATTAAGGAAATTAAGGAAATTAAG
>JANRIC010000242.1:0-40383 GCA_033765345.1 Microscillaceae bacterium | reverse complement strand
AATTAAGGAATTAAGGAATTAAGGAATTAAGGAATTAAGGAATTAAGGAATTAAGGAATTAAGGAATTAAGGAATTAAGGAATTAAGGAATTAAGGAATTAAGGAATTAAGGAATTAAGGAATTAAGGAATTAAGGGAATTAAGGGAAACCTATGGGAACAAGAACATAAAAATCTGGCTATTTTACAAGGAATATTTTGCCGCTTTCGGACATTTTTCTTTGTCATTGCGAGCCTCGTAGAGGCGTGGCAATCTCGGCTAACTATGGAACTAAGTCTCACCTAAACCGGGATTGCTTCAGCGTCCCGCTTTCGCAATGACAGTTCAAGGGGATTGCCTCAGCGTGCCGTCGTTGATTGAAGTGTTTAATAGGATACTAAGTCATTAAAAAACAGGAGTTTGAATTATAGTTTAGCGCAGTGTAAATAATTCTAAGCAATAAAAAGATGTTCTCCTGAACATCCAGGTAGATGCCCCCACCTATCAGACTACCCCCACCCCACCTATCAGACTACCCCACCCCACCCTAAAGCTGCTCAAGTCCACCTTTTTGGTGGGATGTAGCACCAAAAAGGTTCTCCACTCCACCAAAGAGGTTCTCGCTTGCACCTTTTGGATACTCCCCCCTGCCTACAAGAGTCCCCCTCCCCACCTATTAGGGTACCCCATTTAACCTACACGGGTATCTAAGCCACCTATCAGACTACCCCACCCCACCCTAAAGCTGCTCTAGTCTACCTTTTTGGGGTTCGCTTGCGCCCAAAAGGTTCTCGCTTGCACCTTTTGGGTACTCCCTTTACATACAAAGCCGATATAGAGCAAAATATTGATAAAAAGAGCTTATAGAGGGGGATACATGGAGGCATAAAATACACTTAAAGCCTTGTTTTCGCTTTTAAGGGCGAAAACAAGGCTTTTTTGAACCCCAATATTCCCAGCACAAACAAGGGTTTAATTTTTTAAAATCAATTATTTTTTTGTTCCCTGAATCTCGATGCCGTATTGTCTGAGTTGCGCTTTTAGGCCAGTGATTTTTCCGCTTTCCTCTTTGAACTCAATAAGCAGCATCTTATCCAGCGTGGTATAACTACCATCGGCTTTGGGCATTAGGTAAGATTCCATACCAGCGGCAGGTAGCTTTAAAAAGGGCAAACCTTCTTTTTGCATCACGGTCATTTCAATGTTGTACCCCTGGATGAGGTAAACGCCGTAAATACCATCCAAAATCGTAAATTCTTTGACTTGTTCTTTGAGTGAAGGATAGAAATTATCCATCTCGTTGAGATCAGCCACATTGCCGTTTACTGATAAAGACTTGACCTGAGCAGCATTGGGGATGGTTATTTTTTGCTCCGCACCTTTTTGCCAGGTAGCAGCAGAAGCTAAAATCTTATCTTCTTTGCCGTCTTTGTAAGCAATTTCTACATACACAGGTACAGGGCGATTGCCTTTGTTTTGGATCGTCAGTTGTCCGCCCTGAAAGCCTTTGATTTGAATATCGGCGTATCCCTGCTCAAAAAACCAGGGCTTCCACAACCAGGACAAGTCTTGCTTGCTTACATTTTCAAAAGTGTAGAAGAAATCATAAGGTGTAGGTGATTTTTTAGCCCAACGACGGATATACTCCTGATAAGCTTTTTTGAACAAATCATCTCCCAAGTGATGGTGCAACATAGAATAAACAAATGCTGGCAATGGATAAGAAGCATACCCATAATTGCTGTCATCCATAAATTGAGAGGAGGTAATGAGCGGCAAATCTTCATAAGAACCCATCATTTCCTGAATACTGGTTTTGTATGCTCCAAAAAGCGGTTCGGGGTCTTTTGCCAAGTAACGTTTCATGACGATATCCGTGATATAATCCGCCCAACCCTCGTCCATCCAGGCAAAACGTCGCTCATTGATACGGACATACATCGGAAAATAGCTGTGATACATTTCGTGGGCAGTAAGTCCTTCATCTTCATTTTGGTTGTAGGCCATCATTGGGAATTCCATACCTCCTCCCTGCAATCCGATAAAGGTTGTAAAGCGTGGGTAAGGATAAGGAATGCCGGGTACATCTTCGGAGAAATGTTTCATAATTTGCTGTTGTATAGCGGTGAGTTCCTGATAATTCTCTGCATCGGCTTGAGGATATACAGAGCTTACCAACACCTCCCGATTATCTACTTTTTGTGTAGCAGCATCCCAGAGGTAATGATCGCTCATAGCAAAGGCAAAATCAGAAACTTCTTCAGCCTTGAAATGCCAGGTTTCGGACAGATTGGCATAACCGACCTTGAGATCGGAAGCCTGAAGAATTTGAACAGTTTCAGTAGATTTCAGGGCTTTTTGATAACGATCAAACACAGCTTTGGGATAGATTTCCTGTGCATTCTGTAGTACTCCTGTAGCCCATACGGAAAATGATTTGGGAACAGTAATTTTGACATCAAAATTGCCGAGATTGTTGTAAAACTCTGTTCTGAGGGAATAATCCTGTGTATCCCAGCCAAATACATCATCATAAACGGCGAATTGCGGATACCAGTAAGCAATAAAAAACGAGGTGCTGTCTGCTACTCCGGTGCGCTCATTCGTCAGGGGTACGTATTGAGTCCATTCGCAATCGAGTGTTGCTTTTTGCCCGGCTTTGAGGGGCTCAGCAAGGCGGATAAAAAGGTTGGTGCCGTAGCGTTGTACCTCTCTGCCGCCGATTTCTAGGCTTTTGCCATTGAGTACTAATTTTTTAAGTTCTACGCCTTCCCCTATATCTTCGGGGTCTACTCTTTCGGCTCTTGGATTGGCTTTGCGGAAAACATCATAATACAGACGCACGACTAAGGTGTTTAAATCATCTGGGCTTTGATTATTATAAACGGCCGTTCCTTTCCCGTCAATGCGACGGGTGGCAGGCTCAACCTTCACTTCCAGTTTATAATCGGCTGTATTTTGCCAGTATTTCAAGCCTGGTTTCCCGTCCATACCACGGGTGCCTTTTTCATACGCTTGACGGATTTCTTTGGGCATGAAAAAACGGCTTTCCTGTGCTTGTGCCCACAAACAAAAAAACACGAGGCTGTTTGTCAAAATAATTTTGTGTAACATAATAGACTTTGATAAAATGATAAGTTATACAGTTTTGCACAAAAAAAATGATTTTCGACAATAAAGATTCATTTTTTTGTAAAATCTTTGAATAAAGCCTATTTTATCGTATTTTTAAAACAGAGAAGACACACAAAATTTTATTGACTATGACAAAAGATTATCCTCGCATCTTAGGGTTGACTTTCTTTGTATTTTTTATCGTATTTTTCATTATTTTTTATCCTAAACCTTCACAAACACCTTTAAGAACTTCTGATACGCCTATACCCCACCCTGAGCACAAACCACAAAACTTAGCCCTTTATCATAAAAAAAAACACCAGATTTCGGAGGCTCCTCTCAATGATAGTTTACAAAAAATCCGAGCAAGAGAAGCTTATGCGCATTTTCTGGCCAATCATCCCTTTAATCGACTTCAGCACCTAAGCTATCAGGATTTAAAGGCTATTCCTAAGCAAGACCGCCCTGACTTAGGCTGGGAGCAGGATTATCTGCGTACTCTTGATCCCCAACTGGGTCTAGTACCCTTTGAAAGGAAACTAAAAACACTCCAAGCCGTGAGCCGCCAAATAAAAAGCAAGGCAGCCATTGGCAATGTGACGTGGCAAGAGCGAGGTCCCAACAACGTAGGAGGGCGTACACGTGCGCTACTTTTTGACCCCACCGACCCGAGCCGAAAAAAAGTCTGGGCGGGCGGAGTCCAGGGAGGACTTTGGTATACCGATGACATCACCATAGACGCAGCCTGGACTAAGGTAAATGATCTTTGGGATAATATTTCTATCACAGCCATCGCTGCCGACCCCAACGATCCCGATACCTGGTATGTCGGTACGGGCGAAGGGTTTACTGCCAGAGGCTCCAGCTCTACGCGCGGAGCAGGGCTTTGGAAAACAACCGATGCAGGAGCTGCCTGGACGCAGCTCACCACCGCCAATGGTTTTTTTGCCACTGATGTTAATTTTTTCTGGGTGAATGACCTGGTTGTTCGCAACGAATCAGGCACAAGTGTGCTGTATGTATCCAATAGCCGATTATTTCATTTAGATAGCTTTTTCCCAGGACAGGAAGGGCTTTTTCGCTCCACAGACGGAGGTATTAATTTCACGCAGGTATTTCCAGATGCACCCGTTGGTACTCCTTTTGTAGCTGCCGATCTTGAGATTCATCCGGCCAATAACCGCATTTATGCAGGTACTACCCGAAATGCTTTCTCTACGGGAGTTAGTGGAGAGAGAGGAAGAATTTTATATTCCGATACTGGCTTACCAGGCTCCTGGACGGTTTTAGACTTCAGCAGCACGAATAATGCCCGAAGGGTAGAAATTGCCTGTGCACCCAATGACCCGGATGTGGTATACGCCGTAGCACAAAACAGCTCTCCGTCCATTTCTGACCAGGATGTAGCCTGGTTTAAAAGAACTCTAAACGCTACAGATACTACTCAAACCTGGGAAGATATTCCCATTCCGTTGTATCTGGAGCAAAATTGCTTCCCTACAACAAGCCACTTTACGCGCGGGCAATCTTTTTATGATTTGATTCTGGCAGTACATCCGACCAACCCCGATGTGGTCATTGCTGGTGGTATTTCTTTGCATAAAAGTGTCAACGGGACTAGCCCTACTGCCGGAGATGTCGCCTGGTCTGCCGTTTCATATTGGACGGGCGACTGTCTGCCTTATGTACACGCCGACGAACATCAAATTCTCTTTCGCCCTGACCACCCCAACGAAGCCATTATTGGAAGTGATGGGGGGATCAGCTATTCTATAGATCTGGGCAGCTCGGCGAATCCCACGTTTGCCGATAGAAATAATCATTACAACGTCACGCAGTTTTATGCCGTAGATGCCGCCAATATTGCCGCTGGGACTATCTTTCTTGCAGGCGCACAGGATAATGGCAGTCAGCAATTCCAAGATGCCCTCAAGAACTCCTCCCTGGATATAAGCGGAGGTGACGGAGCTTTTTGCCACATTGACCAAGATGACCCAGATATACGAATTAGTTCATTTATTCGCAATGTATACAACGTATCTAATGACGGAGGGCAGATTTATGTCAATGTACTTAATAATCAAAGCAATGGGCTTTTTATCAATCCTTCGGAGTATGATGACCAGGCAAATATTTTATATGCCAACTTTAGCTCGGCTACTACCATCACAAGGATTTCGGATATAGGCGGAAGTAATACATATACCAATTTGAATATCAATTTTGCCGGAAGCATCCCCACTATCACGGCTCTCAAAATATCGCCGAATACTCCTAACGTGCTTTTTTTGGGGGGAAATGACGGAAGAATTTTCAAGGTAAGCAATGCCCATACAGCCACCCCAGCTACGATAGAGATCAGTACTAATCCCCTACCCATAGGTAGTATTTCTTGCATTGAAGTAGGAGATACCGATGACGAGCTCCTGGTCACATTTTTTAACTATGGCATCAGTTCTGTTTGGGAAACCGCAGACGGAGGTACTACCTGGATCAATAAAGAAGGGAATCTGCCGGATATTCCGATACGCTGGGCACTGTACAATCCTAACAATAGAGAAGAAGTACTTCTGGCAACTGAACTTGGGGTGTATTCTACCGACAATTTCGGGCATGCGGTTTCTTCGGTGCCTGTTTGGGGTATCTCAAATACAGGCTTGGCAACGGTACGGTGTGATATGCTCAAATACAGGGCAGCCGACGGTGTAGTGGTGGTAGCTACGCACGGAAGAGGCATTTTTACTTCTGATGTTTTCTCAAGCCCTCTGGCTGATTTTGAAACACGCCGCACTTGGTTTGTAAATCGCCCTTTAAATTTCACAGATTACTCCCTCAAAGCCGATAGCTGGGCTTGGGATTTTGACCAAAATGTAAATCCAGGCACTGATGCCACCACCCAGAATCCTAGTTTTACTTATACCAACCCAGGAACGTATACCGTTCAACTGAGTATCAATAGTGGAGCTTCTGTAGAAACCAAAACCAATTATATTACGATTTTACCCGAACCAAATATCCCTTATACACAGGATTTTAATACAAATGATGGTGGGTTTTTTCCTTATCCATTGCAATTGGCCGGGAATGCCAATTCAGTGTTTATCCCCAGAGAATGGGAATGGGGCGTGTGCAACAGTGTCAATTTTAATCCGACTAACAATGCCGGCACTATTGAAGGGGCTAATAGCTGGGCAACCAGTTTGAATGAAGACCATGGGCGGCGTCTTCGTTATGCTTTGGAAAGTCCTCCTTTTTCACTCATAGGTGCGGTGGGAGATATTTTTCTGGAATTTAATTACCGAGCAGCCTGCGGTACGGATGCAGGTTTTAACATAGAATATTCTATAGATGGAGGCAATACCTGGCTTCTTTTAGGGGATACTCAGTCATCAGGGAATAATCCTGTGGGTACGACTAGTTGGTATAACGAGGATCATATCCTTGGTTTGCGTAATCAGCCAGGTTTTAGCCAAGCTTTGTTTGATGTTTTCAGCCCACGTTATAATATTACGTTTCTTGCCGGAAGTGCGGATTTAAGGTTTCGTTTTGTGTTCGGGAGTCGCTTTAATGTGATTGATGGGGTGCAAATTGACAACTTTCAAATTGACGGTATGATTCCTTTGCCGATACAGTTGCTTTCATTGAAAGCCGACCGCCTGGATGAGCAAAACGTGTTACTAAAATGGCAAACCGCCACAGAGCAAAACAATCAAGGTTTTGAGATTTTAAAAAGTATCAATGGATCAGATTTCAGCCGTATAGGTTTTGTTGACGGAGCAGGAGATTCGCCTCAAAAGCGTAATTACTCATTCAAAGACCCTCAGGCAAAAGAGGCGGCTTATTATCAACTCCGGCAACTAGATTTTGCAGGTACATCGAGTCTAAGCCCTGTTGTATTTGTGGAGGGTACTTTTCAAGAAGTGTTCAGTATTTTTCCCAATCCTTTTACAGAAAATGTGTATCTCAATCTGGATTTCACTTCATCGCCTGATGACTTGCTTAAGCTGGAAATATGGGATAGCAGGGGTGTTTCGGTACTACAAGTTACTGGTACTGAGGCGCAGATGGAGGATTTATTCACTCAAAAAGCAAGTGATTTGCCTGCTGGATGGTATATCGTTCGTTTGCATACTCCCAGGCAGGTATTTACGCATAAATTAGTAAAGCAGTAAGAGAAGGTTATGAGGGCAGTTACAATTATTAAAATAAAAAGAAATCAGTTTATGGCTAAGTACATGACTTTTATAGACAAAAACACCAAGTTTATGGACAAGTTGACTTTGCCAGGGCGAAGTTTTGAAAGAGTTTTAGAATCTCAATCCGATCACCAAAATATCATCCATTTGTTTGTAATCACCTTTCCAACTAAGGAATTCCTGATAGATGATTTCTTTTTGGGTGTTTAGGTTCTCTTGTTGTATTCTTTTGAGAAGGCTTTTGAAGTTTTTACTCATATACTTACGATTTTCGGGGCCGCCGAACTGATCGGGGAAACCATCCGAAAAGATATAAAGCGTATCTCCTTTCAGGAGAGTGATTTCGTGACAGTTGAAGTTTTTTTGTTTTTTGTATTTGAAATTTCCTCCAATGGGGAAGGAATTGCCTTTGTATTCCATCACTTCTTGGTCTCTAAAGAGGTACAAAGGGCGATAAGCCCCAGCAAAGCTGAGTTTTTTCTCATAAATATTCAGCGAGCAAAGAGCCACGTCCATTCCATCTCGGCTTTGAGAGCCGCCATCTTGCTGGTTGAGTGAGTCGGACACTTCTTTGTCAAGTGTGGCCAGAATATCCGCAGGATTGGTAAGTCCCTGCTCCATGACGATTTTATTGAGGTTGGAATAGCCGATAATAGACATAAAAGCACCGGGTACGCCGTGTCCGGTACAATCTACGGCAGCGATGAGGGCGTGTTCGTTTTTTTCGGCAAACCAGTAAAAATCTCCACTGACGATATCTTTGGGAATATAGAGTACAAAATGCTCTAAAAATCCCTTTCCGATCAGCTTATCACTGGGGAGGATTGCCTCCTGGATTCTCTGGGCATAAGCAATGCTTGAGGTAATGTCTCTGTTTTTCTTTTCAAGTTCGGTGACCAAGCGAGCGATGCGATTGGCTTCGGCGAGTTCGTCCTGGGTTTTTTTCTTTTCTGTAATGTCTTTGATAGAGATGACCGTGATTTCTTCTTTGTTGTAGGTTACTTGGCGCGCCTGAATCTCAATGGGGAAAGTTTCATTATTTTTCCTGACGGCCACGGTTTCAAATTCTTGACCTTCTTGAAGCATTTTTTTGACTTCAATTTCAAATCTGTATTTAGGTGCAATGAGGTTGATGTAGTGTTTGCCGATAAGTTCTTTATTGGATTCATAGTCAAACATGTTGATCAGCACGCTGTTTACGTCTCGGATGGTATTTTCATTCAAGAAGAGCATACCTTCTTGGGTCAGTTCGGAGAGCATTCGGAATCTTTCTTCATTTTCTTGGATTTGAGTAAGGCTTTGGCGAAGTCTTTTCTGAGAGAGTTTAGACTCGGCAAACAATTGAATAATTCTTTTTTGATCTTGCAGGGTACTCAAATGTGAGCCGATATTTTCGCCCATACGATTGAGCAAATCCAGGTATTTTTCTTCCAAGGGTTTGGCAGAGATGATCTCAAGCACACCAGCAATTTGATGGTTGTAGGTACAAGGCAAAACAAATAAAGATTGAGGAATGACGATTTGCGTACCTACTTGGGCACTGAGCATTTCGGCTTGCCCATTGAGATTGGCGATATAAATTGGTTTAAGGCTTTTAGCAACCTGCCCGACCCAGCCGTCACCCAGATTAACTTCTACGTGGTCTACGAGTCGTTCCGGGTCTAAGGCAAAACTTCCAGTCATCAGCAGAAGGTCTTTTTCTTCTTCATACACATACATCATTGCCTGTAGCCCTTGCACATAAGGGATCAGCTCAGAGAGTAAGTTTTCAGACCAGGAGTATATATTTTGGTTGGTTTTCCAACGCATTACATCCGAAAAATAATTCATCGAGGCATCAAAAAATCGGGCGGCTTCCAGTTGCCGATTGATATTCATGATGTCGTGGGTATTTTGAAGCTCTAAGTTTTTGGTTTTTAGCTCTTCGTGTGCGAGGGTAAGTTTTTCCTGCGTTTGAAGGAGGTTGAGATTGGTTTTTTTGAGGGCTTCTGCATTGAGGCGTGTTACTTCCTCTACGACTTTTAGATGGTTGTAAGCTTGGGAGATTTCCCGATTTTTTTCCTGAGTTTCAAGGTGTGCGACTTCCAGGTTTTTGGTGTAGAGTTTGATTTTTCGGACAATATTAGGAAATAAGAACATTGCCTCAAGAGACAATACCATTAAAGCAACCAGCAATACGATCCCCTGATACAGTTTAATTTTTTGAATATAAGCCTGGGCTTCTACATTATAGAGGCGCACCATGGCATTGATATTTTTGAAAATGATCGGTTCTACTTTGGAGATATTCCCGGCACTGATATTGGACAGATTGGGGTTAGGAATGGTGTGTTTATAGAGATTTAGCTCGTCTTGTTTAAAAAGGATAAACTGGCGTACCACGTGCATAATTTTATTGTAATACACTTTATTTTCCTTGACCAATTGATCTAACAAGGGGTTTTTCATATTTTCTTTTTTCAAAATCTGATGTCCTTTTAAGAGCGTTTCCTGGGTATTTTTGAGGGCATCAGTTTTTTCTTTGAGGGTATTGAGCTGCCGGAGGCAGTATTTTTTCTCCTGGCAATTCCGTAGTAAAAGGATTTGATTGACAATTTCTTGGTTGAGCAGATATTGGCGCTCGATGATACTGATTTGAGAAACGTAGTGGCCTTGTTTATCCAAACTGGCTGTAAGCAGGCTATAGCTCATATAAAAAAGGATGCCTGTCACGATTAGAGCCATCCAGTACCGCTCGATAAACTGTCGGGTAGGGCTTTTGACCTCCGACGAGCCTTCTTCGGCTGAGGAAGGGAGCATAGGGAAATTCGGGGGGCTGGGTGAAGCCTCTACAGGATTTTGTAATACTATATTTTCTTTTGGTGTCATGCCATTCAAGAATGCTTTTTAATGAGATTTCGGCTGATTCTGCTTATTAAAGCCCTAAAACTGATTATTTTTGAATTAGCGGAGCGACCAGTCCGATCACTTTGTCTACTCGCTTATTTGTACCCAACACAGGGACATAGGTACTCCATATTTTGATTTCAGAAGCATTTCCAGTGATTCCGATAAATTCCCCTTCGATAATTTTTTGTTGATCCAGTTTATTCCAAAAAGAACGATAAGCTTGAGTTTGGGCATAGTCTTTTGGTACTAAGATACGATGATGCTTGCCGAGTAGTTCACGATTTGTATAATTTAATAATTTGAGAAATTTTTCATTGGTTCTCAGGATTTTTCCTTCGGGGTCCATTTCGATAATCCCGGTGGCTTGGTCGATTGCTTCCAGATAAGCGCGGAGTTCGTCTGTTTGGTTTTGGAGTTGTGATTGTTTTTTTTCGAGCTCGATGAGGTAATCTTTAATTTTTTCTTCTTGATATATTTCATTAGAAATATCAGATGCAAGTTGCAGTACTTTGACGAGGTTACCTTCTTTATCTGTCACGGGATAATAACTTCCTTGTAGCCAGACTACAGCCCCTGATTTGTTGACAAATTCAAAATCTCCGTCGATAAATTGTTTGCTTCGGAGTTTATCCCAAAGTTTTTGATAAGATTTGGATTGTGCAAATTTATTTTTGACCAATATTTTATGGGATTGCCCTAAGAGTTCTTCTTTGTGATAGCCCAAGATTTCGCTGAATTTATCATTTACCAATTGAATGATTCCGCTTCCATCGTATTCAGCCATAGCTGTGGATACATTAATGGCATTCATTTGTTCTTGTAATTCATTGGCTTTTTTAGAAACCTCTTCCCGAAGTTCTTTCGTGATTTCGAGATTTTTACGAAGTATTAGTTCTTTTTCCTGAAGCATTTTGAGGCTATCGCGGATTTTACGGTCTTGTTCTTTTTGGAGCGTAATGTCATAAGCAAGGATCATTACTTTTTTGTTTTTTCCGAGTCCGAGGCTGTAGTAGTTGGCCTGAATCCAAAAAAAGTTCCCCAATTTATTGAGGCATTGGTGTTCGGTATGGGCAAAGTCATTTTTTTGTATTTGGTCCCAAAGCTGGTTAAAAGCCGTAGATTTCACATAATTTTCGTCCAGGAAGATACTTTGGTGTTTGCCCTCGAGCTCGTCGAGGTTATATTTAGAAAGTTTGAGAAAATTTTCATTGGCACGAAGAATATCACCTTCTACGCTGCATTCTATCACCAGCATCGATCGATCTATGGCTTTAAACTGACTTTGGAACTCAAAGGCTTTTTTCTCTACTTCGAGTTTGGTTTTCTCGAGTTCACGGGCATTGGATTGGAATTTGGAAGCAATATCTTGAGATTGAACCAATAGTTTTTGGGTTCTTAGGATTCCCCGGATACTTTGCAGCATAGAGGCAATATTTTTGGCCAGTCGTTTAAGGAACTCAAGCTGAATATCGTCCAGAGAGCTTAATAAAGCGATTTCGATGACACCTTGTACGTCTTCATTATACAAGAGGGGTTCAATAATTACACTTTTGTTTTTTACCTTCGTAAGAGCCGACTCGATATAGGCACTTTCATCAGGAAGGTCGTTGAGTTCAATACGTTTTTTGGTTTTGATAATTTGCCCCAGTACACCTTCACCCGATCTGAATTGAGCTTTTTTGACAGATTGGGGGGTGCAGGCGTACCCACCAGTCATATTGAGTGAATCGTTTTCTTCGTCATAGACATAAAAGGCACCCTGGGTTGCACCCATCAGTTCTGCAAGGTGCAGCATAATAATATCCGAAAAATCTTCCAGGTTTTTATCATAATTAAGGCGCATGACATCATCAAACCGGGAGAGATTGGATTCGAGCCACTGAGACCGCTCCATTTTGGATTGTCTTTCACGAAGTTCTATTTCGACGGCTTTCATAAGTTTTTGGTTTTCAAGCAAGATTTTGCGTTGATTTTCCATTTCCTCCTGTGTAGCGTGAAGTTCTTCCATATTCTGGCGCAATTCTTCTTCATTGGCCTGGGTAGATTCAAGAGCTTCCTGAAGTTCACGGGTTTTTTTGCGTACGTTATCTTCCAGTTGAGTATTTGCCTGCTCGATTTCAATTTGTTTGGTCAGCAGACTTTGTTTGTCTAAAACCTCACTGATGGTTTGCCGCCTTAGAAAATGAGCCCATAAACCCGTCAGAGTAACCTGAAGGCAAATAATACCCACATAAAGCATCAGTTTGGTTTTGAAATGAGCCAGCAGTATGCCTTGGCTGTCGTCGGTCACCATATTGAGGATAGCATCTTTGTACTCGTGAGGGATATAATCCGGGAGAAATTTTGGATAACTTGCGGCTAGGGCAAAAAAGACAATTTGTATAAGAAATAGCAAGGCACTAGGCCAAAGAGCTTTCCAATCTTGATATACAATTAAGATCGTAAAAGATGTAAAAAAGAAGAAACGCGCCTCAGGATACCCTCTGAGAATAATAATATAAAGTAATACAAAGATGAGCAACGATACTCCAGCAAATACACGAGTTAAGAATTTATACGGGTAGTAATATTCACAAAGAAAAAATAAGACCAAAATAGAAGTGCCAATGCTCAGGTAAATCCCCCAAGAAGCCTCAAAAAAATACACAAAAGATAATCCCAGAAAAAAGTGCAAAATTAAAAATCCCGTCAGAATAGAATTTCCTCGTTTGTATACATCTTCCAGGGCTTCGCGAATCAGAACCTCGGAAACAGATTTTTCGGCAGCCGAATCGAATTTACTATAAAGCGTTTTTGTTACGTTGAGTTTCTCGATAAAATCACTTGTAATATCACTACTCCTATTAAACATGATGGGGTGTCCTTCTTTTTACTTATCGGGAAGCAAGTTACTAAATATTCTGTCTATGATACAATGAAGAATCATCTATTCTTCAAATTGTTTTGGATAATCAAGTAGTTTTAAGTAAGAAAGCTTTTGGAACGGTGATAAAAAAGGAAAGCCCAGTCTTTTGATGACTGAGCTTTGCCGGAGGCATTAATTAGTATATAAATGACTTCTGATTATTTATTAATAATTTTGAAAACTTCATCTACACCTGATATTCTCAGATAATAAATTTCATTTTCTTTCAAGATTCCCTGAAGTTGCAGCTCTAAATGGTTATCGGGTTGATCCAGCTTAAGCGTTCCTTCGGTTATCTTCTGACCTTGTTTGTTAAAGATTGAATACCCTACTTCTCCTTCCAAAGACTTATTCAGATCAATATTGAGTTTATTCTGATTCAGAGGAATCGGATAAATTCTAGTCACCTGTGTAGGAGTGTCATTGTTTTGCAGTTGTGTGGTATTGCTTGTGACGGAGCTTCGGGCAGTACTTCCGGTAATAGTAAAACTTATGGTAAGACTCTGCCCTTTAATGGTACCACTTGTATAAGGGGTGGCTGTTATGGTATAATTACCATTTCCGAAGGCCTCACCAAAATAATCACCCGTAGCATCTGCATCTCCAAATAATGTATAAGGAGCACTGCTCTCCGTGCGGTCTGTGGTTTTGGCACCTGTTAAAGACAGATACACACTTGTTATTGAGGTTGAATTGGTTTCTGCACGAATATTCAGATTATTTGTACCCACTGTGGATAGGTTAATCGTAGCATTGTTATTTAGCTGCATAATATCCTTGTCGGTATCTGCATTGACCAAGACAAACCGGGTAATACTTGATTCACCGGAAGTGACCACAGGTCTTAGCATTGTAATTTTGCTAGCACCATATTCAGAAACATAGAGGTAACCGTTGTTGGTATTCTCGATTAAGTCCAATGGATTAGAAAATCCACTTAAACCAATCGCAATACCTTCAGTGGAACTGATAATATTCTTGTTAGAGCCAGGTTGTAATACAATGATATCATCTTTTTCACTATATCTTACTACCATCAACAGCCCTTTTAATTTACCGTTAAAAATATCACTTTTGTATTCAATCGCTCCATTGGGGGACTTATTATGCTCAAAATCAAAGGCAATCCCTGCTGCATCAAAATCAGGGTCAGGCTGTATTCCATTATACGCTGAGTTGTCAATATCAATATCTCCCCGCCCTAAGGCATATTCTCTTCGGTGAGGATTGGGATGCCCGTAATATTTCCCTGCACTTACTCTAAACAACCAGTCTTTTTGAGTAGGAGTAACATTGGTTACTTTGGGTACAAAACCTCCCGTGTAGGCTGGTGCATTGGGGTGTGGTGTGATATAGGTAGGGTCTCCTGAATCGCTGGTAGGAGAATTACCCCCTGCTGCAGAACCATTGGTAGGCACGTATAATTCACCGTTGCTGTGCCATACCAGATCATAGGCATTTCGCAGACCTGTGGCATAAATCGTCAGTGCTGCTCCTGCGGCATAAGGATTGTAATTCCCTCCTTCTTCAGTTTTGGCATCAATCGGCAAGTTTGCAGGCAGATTATTGACATTAAGGCGAAGAATTGCGCCAGATAATAATCTCTCATCGCGATTACCCCAGGATAGATCCGCTCTTCCCATCGCTGAATTACCAGACTGGTTGCAATAAAGTGCGCCGTCCGGCCCAAAAGCAAGGCTATTGGTGAGGTGATCTCTGAGAGAACGCGGCAAATTAATGACTACATCTTGTACATTTTGAAGGTTAGAACCCGTCAACAAGGCTATATTGCCATCCCAATCCGGTGCACTTTCAAATGCATAGGTATTCATATAAGTAACCCACAGCTTAAGATTAGTAGCCGTTGAGCTTGGATCAAAAGCCATTCCGATCACAATTTTATTTCCTGCCACGACGTTTGAGCCTCTTGTATGATTACGGATAGAACTAATTGTATTTCGGGATACCAAATTTCCATTGGTATCGATATTAAATCGCTCAATATAACCGTCTATCGTAGATGCATACATTCTATTATCCGGTCCGATTACCAAGCTGGTATATTGCCGTCCGTTTGTATTAGGTTGCTGTACTTTTTCAAAGTTGACCCCAGATAAATTCCCAGGCTGAACAACTACTTCCTCGCCGGTTGTAAAGTTAAGGGTATAAGGAATAAAGCTTTCACCACTCAAATCTCTAACCCCACTTGTGACCTCAAAACGATATTGAGTAAAGGATTCCAGATGAGCTGCCGGCACCAAAGTAAGAGCATCTCCTCCTCCGGTAGAGTTTACTGTTGCACTTACTGATAGTCCGGTAGAAACCTTGGTCAGTTTTACAGTGCTATTATTTACAGTGGTATTGTCTATGCTTCCATTGGGCAATATGATCTGTGTAGAAGATATATTGACATCTGTTGGGATGCCGGTCTCGCCTTCGGTGATTACATTCAGTGACCCGTCGTGAACCGATACCACATAAGGTTTTGGGCTACCTGAGCCCCCGGTATCCGAACCGATGATTTCAATGGCAGAAATAATAGCATTATCTTTTGTAGCTGTAAAACTAATAGTAAGTACGCCACCTGTTACATTGATATTATTGAAGGTACGAACCAAAGCCGTTCCGGGAGTTACCAAAGCATTCAAGTCCAGGTTGTTCAATACTCCCTGACCACTTTCCACATTTACATCAAACACACGAATGCCCGTACCACCTGGTCCGCTCACCCCAAAAAAAGGCTCTACAAAATGTAGATTTACTGTAACCGGACCTGTGGTTACCACAGGGATATTGTAGCTAAAATTGGTACCGAATCTATATTTGAGGTATAAATCATCTTCGGTAGTACCTCCGACATTAAATGACTTAGAACCCGCAGTACCACCACTAAAATAATTATCTGCCGCCCAGACTTGCCCACCTCCATCGGTGTATTGCGCTCCTCCGGCATTAATTTTTACGAGCGAAGTGGGGGTACTTCCGCCTGAACCTGCGGCTTTGACATTGGAAAGCACATACATATAATCTTGGTAATCTCCATTGTTGGCATCCTCAAAACAAACCAGATAACTGTTGGCAATGGTTTGTCCTTGACGATTTTTCAAAGGATAAGTACGAACACGATGCGCTACTCCTCCGGTGTTCAGTCCGTCTTCGGTATAGTTAAAACGTCCAAAAGAATTGGATTCCACATAAATTCCAAAAGCAGCTGTACCTGGATTAAAACTGGTATTCCCTGAGGAGAGTTCTGGGAAAAGAGCCTGATGCTCATTTCCTGCACTGGTAAGCACCCCTACCTGAGTATGAATGGGGGTATTACCGCTTTTGGTATAATATCCGAAAGGAAGGCTTTCTTTGGGAGAGTAACGGGCTACGGGCAAAATGCCTACGTTCCCACCACCAGCTCTTTCAAAAAGTTGTATATTCACTTCTTCACCCATCAGGGCTGGATTGGTATTGCTTGCCAGGGTAGTCCAGCCTACATTGATATTGTACCCCAATGTAGTCACTACATTAGCTAGGGTAGGCTCATTGGCACCTTCTAGTCCGTTGATGCTCAGCCCGTAAAGAGGTACACTAAAGAGGGTATTTGCTCCGTTTCTTAGATCTAAATTACCATTTAAGGCACCCACAGCACTTCCAGGAGTAAAAGCCACGTTGATAGCTACAGATTGACCATTAGCCAGATTAAGTGGGAAAGTATGTGTAGAAGTTCGAGTAAATCTAGAGGTAGATGAAACAACATCAGTAATTTGAACTGAATTACCAGTGTTGTTGGTTACTGTGACGGTCTGAGAAGGACTAGTAGTAAACCTTACTGCATCAAAAATCAATTCAACAGGTGAAGCAGATAAGTTGCCTTGTGAAGTTTGACTTTGGATAGTAAATGTGACTTGTGTGGAAGCCAGTTGAGTTCCGCCCAGATTGGCGGCCGAATAACTTCTACCAATCAATGTATAAAAACCGGGAGCTAAACTACCGGGAGTAAAATCGCCGTTAACATCTCCAAAAATAGCATAGGGAGCAATATTTTCAGTTTTGGTTACAGAAGTAGGTCCGGTAAGCACAAATTGCATACTTTGGGTTTGCCCGTTTCCTGGGTTAAAGCGTATGTTTAGCCCGGGATTTCCAATGGGAGCAAGATTGACTGTGGTACCCGTAGTCAGAGTCACTATTTCCGTATCATTGTCTGCATTGATGAGTGTAAAAGTATCGCCAGTACTACCGGTTTGGTCAGTCACAATAAAACTTACCTGAAAAGTAGTGCCAGCAGTACCCTGGAGATTGGCTTGTGAGTAAGGTGTAGCCGCCATTGTATATGAGCCATTGGCAAAAATAGCTCCTTCATAATTCCCAGCGGCATCTCCGAACAATGCGTAGGGGGCTGTATTTTCAGTTCTTTGATTGCTTATTGGTCCTGTCAGAACCAGTCGAACACTGCCAATGACTCCAGCAGAGGTATTGGCGCGTAAAGTCAAGTTACGAGTACCTATAGTACTCACATTGATTACTGCACCATTGCTTAAGGTAGTAATTTCAGTATCGGTAGTGGCATTAATTAAGGTAAAGCTAATTACTTCGTTTACTAAAGCCTGTTTGGATACCGATAATGGTGAAAAACGCTCATTATGATTTAGATCTTTAAATAACCCCATTTGGGTATTCATCGCAGTAAGAGATTGATCCTGATTGGATGAACTTAACGGACCGAACAAGCTGAATCCTTTCCAAAGTAATGTAATACTTAAGATAAGCACTAAGAAAGGATAGCCGGAAGATTTGTGTACTAAGTCGCTTAAAAGCAATTTGGCTAAATTTAAATTTCTACTAACGGTAGTCATGATTGTCTATTTAATGCCTTGTAATAATTAAAATAAATAAAGAATAAGCATTCAATACTTCAAAAATTTGAAATTTAAGATTAATTACAATTTTATGCTGATCAAAACCATACTTTAGATGAATCCTAGAAAGGACTAAACTTAGTTCCATACACCAAAAAGCTTTGTAACTTTTTAATTACAGGATAAATTTGTCCAACTTAAAGTTGGTTATTTAGGAAAGAAGAATGTGTCAGTTTTGTAGTTTAAGAGATAGGCTGCCAATCCATATCGTCATAGTTACCTTACTTAGTCAAAGAGTTTATTTTCCTTTTGAACTAAACTTATTGCCTAATTTTATAGGAATAATCTTACACAGACAGTAATTCAAAATTTGATATGTACAGACGCAAAAAGCTTACGCTTTGGGTTGAAGTAATATTTGATTCTTTATCAAACTTATTGGTAATGCAAATTAAGTAATATTTATTTATCTATGCAAGTCTGTTTTATATAAAATTTTAATTTTTTGAGCATGATAGGTATTATATCATTTTTTGAAGGATGAACATCAATATTATCTTTAAAACAAAATTAGCACAAGTCAAATAAATTGACATTCAGGTATTTAAAATACTTTTTTATGATTTTTTTTTCTTTGAGATATTAGTAGATTCAACTATAAAGTACAGAATGTCTTCACGACTGTACGAATATTTTATAAAAAAAGATGTAAGATTAGCATGCTTATTTGATAATTTTTTGTAAATAAATAAAAAAAACTGATGCGAAAATACAAATTGCACTTTCGCATCAGAATTATCCAATTTTATGCTTCAATATGGTCTTATTTATTCTTTTTAAGTTCCCAGGAAATTTCTGTAGTTTCTTTCCCTTGAACCAATACCAAATTGTATTCTCCGGGTTTGATGAAATTGCCTTTTAGGTCTTTTAGGTTCCAATTTACTTTGTGAAAGCCTTTTTTTCCATCTGCTTTGGTTTGAAATATCTGATTATCAGCCTGATCTTTGATAAAAATTTCCAAAGGAGTTTCTTCTGAGTGATTGACAAAATACAAAATTTCAAGTACTGGCTCGGATGCAGGAAGATAGCCTGGGCGCGGTTCGTTCCATCTGTCAGAGTGCGTCATCGCAGGTGCTGGAAACAAGTATATTTTTTTGGAAAAAGCATCCTGGGCGAGTTTTTGGAGCGGTTTAATATCCATCACATACATACTTCTGCCGTGGGTAGCCAATACCAATTCTTGCTCTCTGGGGTGTACAATCATATCATAAGTAGCCACATTGGGGAAATCACCCGTGAGTACGTGCCAGGTGACCCCTCCGTCCATACTTACATAAGCACCTTCATCTGTACCCAGATACAGAAGTGAGGCAGATTTTGGATCTTGTATGATGACATTAAGGGCTTCATCGGGTAGGTTTCCACGGATAGAACTCCAGGTTTTCCCATAATCAATACTCTTATATACATATGATTTTAATTCATCATAACGATAACCGTTTAAGGTCAGGTATACGGTACCAAGATCGTGGGGTGAGGCAAAAATACTGCTGATCCATCGCTGGGGAGGCAATCCCTTAGAGATGGATTCCCAGCTTGCGCCACCATTGCGGGATACCTGCACCTGGCCGTCATCAGTACCTATGTAAATGAGTGCGAAATCAAGTGGTGACTCGGCGATCGAGGTAATGGTAGAATAAGGCACATTGCCTTGAGGCTTATTTTGGGTCAAATCTGGGCTGATTGCCTGCCAGTTATCTCCTCGATCCAGGCTTCGGTAGAGTCGCTGAGTGCCAAAATACACGATATCGGGATTATGTTTGCTGAGTACCAAAGGCGTTCGCCAGTTAAATCGTAGTGGCGCTTCGCCCAGATTGTGTACAGGCGTAATTTTTTTGGTTTTACCATTTTCTATACGCCAGTAATTGCCGAATTGAAATCCTGTATAAATCAATTGATTGTTTTTAGGATGCACTTGCACATACATGCCATCACCGCCCCAGATTCTCTCCCAGGGCTTACCGTCATTGGGTTTTCCTTTGGAAGATCCTTTAAAAACGCCATTGTCTTGCAATCCGCCATAGACCTGGTAAGGGTTTTCCATATCAACGGCTACGGTATAAAACTGCCCTACGGCTACATTATTAAAATGCAAGAAATTATCTCCCAGATCATAGCTGACGTATAAGCCTCCATCGTTGCCATTGATAATATGTGCAGGGTTTTTGGGGTTAATCCAAAGGGCGTGGTGGTCGGCGTGGATTTGATCACCGTAGATTTCCTCGATAATTCTTTGATAAGTTTTGCCACCATCATCCGAACGAAGCAAAGGTACCCCAAAAATATAAATTCGGTCGGGGTTTTGGGGATCGACCCGGATTTGCCCAAAGTAATATCCATAGGTATAGAATAAGCCTTCCAATTCATAGGAATTAACTTTCAGCCAGGATTTGCCGGAATCATCGGATCGGTACACTTCGGCTCCTTTGATGGTAGTATTAAAGAGGTCTTCGTTGGCATTATCAAAATAGGCTGCCAAGGCGCGGGGGCTGTATTTACCAGCTTTAATCTCTTTTTTAACCACGGCGGCGGTGTATTTTGACGGAAAGCCTTTGGCAGTCAGAAAAGTATCGATGGCAGTGTCTTTGAGATTAAGGAAATCAGAGACGGTCATTTTTTCAAAATCTTTAAAAGTAAAGGGCAATTTTTCGGTTTCCTGACTTTCTTTTCTGATTTCTTCCTGATTGTCTACAATTAGATAAAGTACATGGGGCTGTGAGCGTGAGATGTCCAAACCGATTCTGCCCAGATGTTGAGAAGCAGGCAATCCCTGTGTAATTTTTTTCCAGGTTTCTCCACCGTCTTCGGATATATAAAGTCCTGATCCCGGACCGTTTTCTTTAAAATCCCAGGCACTACGGTCTCTTTCCCAGGCTGCTGCCCAAAGTTGGTTGGGGTTTTGAGGATTAACGACCAGATCAATCACTCCGGTACTATCATTTATAAAGAGTGTTTTTTTCCAGGTTTTGCCTCCGTCGATGGTTTTGAAGACTCCCCTTTCAGGATTATGAGAATACAATGCACCGATAGCAGCTACCCAAGCGGTATTGAGTTCGGTGGGGTGGCAGACGATTCTGCCGATATGCTGGGTATTCTCGAGCCCGCAATGAATCCAATCTTTGCCTCCGTTTTCACTTTTATAAATTCCAAAACCGGCATAACTAGACCGGCTGCTGTTGTTTTCACCGGTGCCTACCCAGATGGTTTGTGCATTGGCTGGTGAAAGAGCAATATCACCTACGGTAAGTCGGGCTTGCCGATCAAATATAGGCTCGAAAGTAAGACCATTATTGGTAGTTTTAAATACGCCTCCGGAGGCATAAGCAACATAAAAGGTATTTGGATTATTGAGGTCTACGTCTAGGTCTACGATTCTCCCTCCCATCACAGTAGGTCCGATACTACGCAAGGGATAATCTTTGAAGATAGAAGTATTTTGGAGGTTTTGTTTTTGCTCTACGGCAGTTTTCCTTTCTGCCAATGAAGAAGGGGGAGGCGTTTTGGGGGAGGCTGTATTGTTTTGCCCAAAATTATATTGAGGAATCAGATACAAAACAAGGATCAGCCCCCAGGTGATTGAGTACATATTTTTCATCATATAGATATGGATCATGTTTGAATATTTTGAAGGGTCGATGTTAAGAAAAAAAGGGGAACAGTTCAAATAAAAATGCGACAAAGAGAGTTTTTGTCGCATTTTATCTTTGAAAAGGGAGTACAGGATTAATGAACGTCTTTACCAGTGATCTCAAACTCGAGTTTGTCTGCTGTTTGGGCTACTTCGGTAATCATATATTTAATTTCTTCGGGGTTGGCAAGATCATATTTGATAGAAGTCATCAACTCAAGGTAATCTTCATCGGTGATGGTTATTTTAGAGTAACCCAATTCGTAGTTCATTTCCAGCATTTTACGATAGTCTACGTCTGGATATTCGTGTAAACGGCAAATGGTAGAAGTTAAAATCAGCATCAAGCCGGAGTCTCTTTCTGTAATCAACCCTCTTACACTTTGGAATCGCCCTTCTTCCAGAGGCAGTGTGACGATGATGGTATCATCGGAATATTCGGTATAATTGCCGTCCATTTCTTCGGCAAGATGTTGTAAATATCCTTTAACATTATTGTCTTTCATTGTAAGAAGAATTTTGTTCTTGAAAACAGCTAAACCATAAAATACAAATTTTATACAAATTAGGTCTTTTTATCAGACAATTTCTAAATTTTATAGAATTTTTTTTTAGAAGTTTAGCTTTTATAATTTTGTGAAATATGATCAATCTTATTAAAGGAGCTAATTATTCCTTTGATCAAGGCCGAGCTGAAGCCCTGATGCTCCATTTCATTCAGCCCTACGATGGTGCAACCTTGAGGCGTGGTTACTTTGTCGATTTCCTGTTCAGGGTGGTGACCAGTCTCAAGCAAAAGAGAGGCGGCTCCTTTGACCATTTGGGCGGCAATCAGCCTGGCGGTTTCGGCATCAAAGCCAATTTCGATTCCTCCTTGAGAAGCTGCACGAATATAACGCAGCGAGTAGGCAATTCCGCAAGCTCCCAAAACTGTGGCAGCGGCCATCAATTCATCTCCAATCATCACAGCTTTCCCCAAATAAGCAAATAAAGTCAAAATCAGATGCTGTTGGGCTTCGGTAGCGTTGTTGCTTGAAACACAGGTCATAGACTCCCGAATAGCAATAGCTGTATTGGGCATCGCCCTAAAGAGGATTATGTTTTTTCCGATTTGTTCTTGGATATCTACCAAGCTGACACCCGTTACTACAGAGACCAGTATATGTTTCTCCAGATCAAGGTGTGGTTTGATCTCCTGCAGTACCTCGTTGATTTTTCCTGGTTTTACGGCTAAGATCACGATATTTGCCTGTTTTACGGCGTGCACATTATCACTTAAGAGGTGTATTCCTTTTTCCTCAAGATACTGGATCAGTTGTATTCGTCGCCGGGTCACCCAAAGGGATTGTGGAGCTACAGCCTGAGACTGAAGCAGCCCTTCGGCAATAGCAACGCCTAGGTTTCCCCCACCAATGACGGCGATTTTTTGATTTTCCATCATATTGAATTGTTCTTTTTTGTTTAATTCCAAATTAACACAAATTCATTTTAAATATTTGTAAATTGCCTGAAATATTCAAAGCATAAAATCATGAAAACCATTCTGATTCTTCATGCAAATCTGGTTAATGAAGGACAAATTCGTACAGCCGATATTTTTATTAAAAATGGTATTATCGAGAAAATCGGCCGAGATCTAATCTCCCAGCCCGCCGACAGGGTCATTGATGCGAAAGGCAAATATGTATTACCTGGAGTAATTGACGACCAAGTGCATTTCCGTGAGCCAGGGCTGACGCACAAAGCCGAAATATACACCGAATCTAAGGCAGCTGTAGCCGGAGGTGTGACTACCTTCATGGAGATGCCCAATACCAAGCCGCCTTCACTGACACAGGAATTGCTGGAAGAAAAATATTTCAGAGCTGCTCAGGTTTCTCTGGCAAATTTTTCATTTTTTATGGGAGTTTCCAATGACAATGCCGAAGAGGCACTTAAAAGTAACCCTCGTAAAATCTGCGGATTAAAAATCTTTATGGGCTCTTCCACGGGAAATATGTTGGTAGACAATCCGGGTACGCTTGAGAGAATCTTTTCGGAATCGCCCCTGCTGATTGCTACACACTGCGAAGATGAAAGTATCATCCGAGAAAACATGCAACGCTACCAAAGCAAATACGGCGAAAACATCCCCACTAAGTACCATGCTGAAATTCGGAGCGTAGAAGCTTGTTATCAATCATCCTCTTTAGCTGTGGCACTCGCTACCAAATACCGCACCCGGCTTCATATTTTGCACATTTCTACGGCCGAGGAGTTGGACCTTTTTGACAATGATCTTCCTCTTATCGAGAAACACATCACCTCAGAAGTATGCGTACATCACCTTTGGTTTGACGCATCCCAATATGAGAAACTTGGTACACAGATCAAATGCAATCCGGCAATCAAAGAAGTGCGGCACAAAGAAGCCCTTTTTAAAGGACTGTTGGAAGATAAACTTGATATCATTGCTACCGACCACGCTCCTCATACCTATTCTGAAAAAGCCCAGAGTTATTGGAATGCGCCTTCGGGCGTGCCATTGGTACAGCATAGCCTCTATATGATGCTTGATTTTCATAAACAAGGCAAAATCAGCCTTGAGAAACTCGTTGATAAAATGTGCCACGCCCCCGCTCGATGCTTTCAGATTGAGAAAAGAGGATTTATCAAAGAAGGGTATTGGGCCGATTTGGTATTGGTTGACCTAGAGAAGACATTTACGGTACAAAAAAACAACCTATATTATAAGTGTGGTTGGTCTCCTTTGGAAGGGTATACTTTCCCCGCTTTAATTACCCATACCATTGTTTCGGGGCATTTGGCGTATTATCACGGCAAATTCGATGAAAGTAAATCTGGAGAAAGAATTTATTTTGAACGGTAATTTTTAAAAAAAAATTTTATGAATTCATAAAAGTTACTATCTTTGCATTCCAAAAATGGCAATTGTAGCTCAGTTGGTTAGAGCACCTGATTGTGGTTCAGGGGGTCGCCGGTTCGAGCCCGGTCATTTGCCCAAAGCTCTGCAAAATTTGCAGAGCTTTTTTTATGGATTAATAGTCGATTAGCCTTTATTTTTTTGCTCTCCTTTTTTATTCTCCTGGCTTTGTCCGTTCTTATTTAGATGGATGGGATTTTTGGAGACTTCCACAGAAGGCGCATCTATTTCTTGATCTTCTTGTTCATCTTTTTCGGTTTCATTATAATATTCAATGAGTTGAGTCTCATTTTTATGATAGCGACGAGAGCCAAAAGACAATAACAAAGAAGGAAGCAAGATAATATTTCCAAACATGGCACATAATAAAGTAGTAGCTGTCAGATAACCCAAAGCCTTTGTACCGTCAAAATCTGAGTATAAAAACACAATAAACCCAAAAAACAGCACAATGGAAGTATAAATCATGCCGTTGCCCGTCTCACGAAGTGCAATAGATACAGCCTGTGGTACAGAGTTGGCAGTACCCAAAATTGCCTGCCTGTATCGGGCAAGATAATGAATGGAATCATCCACGGCTATTCCGAAGGCAATACTAAATACCAATCCGGTGCTTGGCTTTAAGGAAATACCAAAATAACCCATAATGGCTGCTGTAATCATCAAAGGCAAAATATTGGTAAATACAGAAATCAGAATAATGCGAATTGACCCGAATAGGCTCGCCATCAAAATAGCAATGAGAACAATAGCCAAAACCAAACTACTTTTGACTGAGCCCACCAAATAATCGTTTCCTTTCAAGAATATCAAAGTATTGCCAGTGATATGCGTTTTCATGTTGGTTTTTGCGAACACTGAGTCTACTCTTGGTCTGATTACTTGCTCGATAAGCGAATCCAGGGCTATGGAGCCTACATCAGCTACTTTATAAGATATCCGAACTTTTTGCCCGGTGCTATCTACCAATGTATTGAGCAGTCTGCGGGTAGTACTATCCTGCCCTCCCTTCATATAGTTATAGATAAAAACCTGGTCCCGGTTGCTGGGCAATGCGTAAAAATCAGGGTGATGATTATAAAAAGCTTGATTGGTAGCTTTGATTAAAGTAACCAAAGAAAGCGGCTTGGATAGTTCGGGCACGGTGGCTAATGAACGCTCGAGCTTCTCTACCAATTTGAGTGTTGAGAGCCGGGTTGCGCCTCTTTTCTTTTGCGTGTCTACCACAATCTCTAAGGGCATAACTCCTCTAAAATTCTCCTCAAAAAAAACGAGGTCCTTCTTGGGTTGGCTATCCAAGGGGATATTATCTACCATATACGAAAGCGTCTTCAAACGGAATATACCCACCAAAGAAACCAGAATCAAACAAGCCACCGCAGCATATACCCAAATACGGTACTCGAAAATCAAACGGTGAATCATTTCGAGGGTTTTTGTCAAGGGCTTGCGATCCAGATGTTTTAATTCTCCTTCTGTGGGAGAAGGCAAAAAGGAATAAAATGCTGGTAACAAAATAATACTCACCAGAAACATAGCCGTGATGCATATACTTGAGATGACCCCAAACTGCTTTAGATTGATGTTATCCATCAAAATAAATACGGCAAATCCAATCGCCGTTGTGGCATTGGTCATAAAGGTAACTATGCCGATTTTGCGGATAATCCTTCGCAAAGCCCTGTGTTTGTCACCCAAATGGCGATATTCCTGATGATATTTGGTAAGCAGGTATACACAGTTTGGTATCCCGATGACAACGAGTACCGGAGGCAATAATCCCGTCAGAATGGTTACTTTATAATCAAAAATGACCAACAATCCCATACTCCAGACCACCACAATTCCAATGATAATCATTGGAAATATTACAGCCGTTAGAGAATGAAAAAATAAGAACAAAATAACCGCAGTTGCGATGCCTGAGAGTACCAGCAATATCTTTAATTCGTCGCCTACTTGCCCAGTGACAATAGAACGCACAAAAGGCAGTCCGGCATAGTGCAGTTCTACCTGAGTACCTTTTGTAAAGGATGCCCCAAGAGCCTGCATTTTTTTGATCAGTTCCTGCCGCCCGTAAGATTCCAGGGTATTTTTATTTACAGCAACCAGAATGAGGGAAGACTGATTTTGTGGATTAAATAATAAATCTTCATAAAATTTCTGATTGCGGGCAAATCTAAGCAAGGAGTCTAAATCAGCCTGATTATCGGGCATTTTTTCGAATACTTTTCGGGGAATAAACTTCTTATTGGTTGTATCTTTCTCGAGATACCAGATCAAAGGCAAGGCAAGAACCTGCTCTACGCCATCGAGTGCCTGAATTTCTTCACTCAGTATTTTTAATTTTTTAAAATTATCTACCTGATAAGCGCGGTCATCTTTAAAGCCAACCAAGAGCAGTGTACCGTCATCTCCAAAAATTTTTTTAAATTTTTTATAATAAATATGCTCTTCATCATCCGCAGGAACAGCCGAGGAGAAATCATAACTCATCTCAAGATATTGAGACAAGTAAGCCATATATATGGTAATGATTGCGATTAGTAGAATGAAAGGAATCCTGAATTTTAGGATTGCGTGGGAAATTTTAAACCACATATTGATAGTTTCTTGTTAACTTTGAAGTTAGAACCAATTGTTTTGTCTAATATAAAGTAAAAAACACACGTAAAACTAGCTAAAATACATGAGAACTCTCCAAAATATCTTTGAATTCATCCCAAATGGAATTAGATTCACTTAAATTTGTGTTAGTGGATAAAAGTCTTTTGGTGTAAATCCTTATACATTTATTTGCACAAAAACAAAATAGGCTTAACTACGCATTATTTTTGTTGGTTAGTTTTAAATGAATAAATAATGTTATATATTTTGTATTAGTGTAGACAAATTCTTGTAAATTAGTTGCCTGTTTGAGTGTCTTATTTTGTATAAAAAATAAATGTTTTATCAAGATTTTATAAAACTTAACAATTCTCAGAGATTATGTTCTTAAATTTATTGAAGCCGGAAGAAAAAAGTGCCTTCCTAACTCTAGCCAAGAGGGTCATTGCCGCAGATCAGGTGATTGCCTCCAAAGAAATGGTAATGCTGGAATCTATGAAGAAAGAGCTGGAAATTACCGATGAGCAAATTGAAGAATTGGAAGACGATTTGCCATCGCTTTGCAGCAAATTCAGCTCCAGTAAATCCAAAGTTTCCGCTTTGATGGAATTAATTGGAATCGGATTTGTAGACGGTCAGTTTGTTCATGAAGAGCAGGATGTTATCTATGAGATTGCCCAACACATGGGTATCAGTAAAGAAGAAACTACCATGTATGTGGATTGGGCGCGAAGAGTCTATATCAACTAAATCTTATAGCTTCAATAGATTGTTCAACTCCTTCACCTTGGTGTGAGCTTTTTCCATCTTTTATAAACACCTCTCAGGTTTTTGAGATAGTTCTCCGGTGAGAACTATTTTATTTTTTATCAATCTCTATCAGATTATTTTGATTTTAAAAAATATATCGTATATTCCACAAACTTAACATTCAGAAGCCTCATCAATGTCCATGAGAATTTTTACATCTATGCCCTCTATTCAACATTATATTCAGGAAATAGGCAAATTATTGTCTATGCTTTCAGAAAGCAGGCAGGTTCATGATGATCTTGAAGACCAACTAACGGTCATCAAAAGGGTATTTCGCTCACAAATTGATAATGATACCGAACTAAGCCCTCATGAACGGGCAGAACTTTGCAAAATAATGGATTATCAAACTGATCAAGTTTTTGAGTCTATCCCCGATCTTCAGTATCTTCCCACAGGTACGATTATCTATGCCAAAAAAGACCAAACCATTTGGACCAAAAGAAAAAGTACCTCCCATCTTGGTGTTTGGGAATCCGAAGAACGTACCATGAATGTACAAGACCAGGATGTTCGGGAAAATCATTATTTTGAAATATTGTACGTACCACATTCACAGCAATCGGGCTAGTGGTTTATTATTGGGTCATAGATTTTCAAAATCTTTGGAATTTGAAAATCAGGTTTTTAATCCACCCCTAAAGCTAATATACCTGCTTTATTTCCATACACTCTGTAGATCAGTATACGTTTTTGAACAGGTTCATAAATCAGGTCTATTTTCTGATTGCTGGGAAAAGGGTCTGCCAAAGCCTTTCCCTTTGGGGTATACAGATAGGTTTGAGAGGTGATTTTATCGGTGACGGCAATTACACTAAAGGCATTATCCCAGGTAAAGTATTGTACTTCTATTTTTGACGATGCCGTTTTGAAGGTTTTACTAAAAAGGGGTTCTCCGTTTTTATCCAAAATATCTACTTGTTTGCCATCTACGATGGTAATTATGGCGTCTTTGGCTTGTTGATCTGGGCAAAGTAGAAATTTTCCCTGCGAAGAAGGCCGAAGAAGTTGTTTTTGTTCAATAATTTCCGCCAACAAATTGATTTTCATGAGTATACCTTCATCCGTGAGGCATTTTAAAAACGTGTCGGAGGCTTCTAGCCCTTCCTCAATCAACAAAGGATTTGAGACATTTGCTTTCATATCTAGGGGGAAACCTACAAGCGAGTACCCATCCCGGTGAAATATCTGAAGCATTCCGTTGACCTGCATCGCCGACACATAGTATTTATCCTGTATTTTAAATACCTCTACCGGACTTGCCAAAGGATATCTCAGGCGCTTAGGTCGCCAGCCTACCTGCCGTTCCTTTAAATCATTGTACATATAAATATCTCCCTTTGTATTAGAGTAAATGAAATAATATCGCTCTGTTTCGCCGAAATTATGCACATTGAGTGTGTGCAGCCTTACCGAGTCTGCTTTATAAAACGGAAATTTCGGCACATCCAGCCCTAGGCGATCTACAAGGCTGACTCGATCGGCGGTTAGATATGCATATTGTAATTTATTGTTGTGATAAATGTCTATTTGGTGAGGAATACTGCGAAGAGGCGCACCTGCGTTTTTTTTCCAAAGTATTTTGCCCGACTCCGAAATGAGGTACAAGGAATTGGTAAAATCCTGCACGAGCATTTCATAACTGCCGTCCAAGTGATTTCTGACTCGATAAATAGGTGTATATCCTGCTGTAGGTAATGTACATTCGCTCAAAGTAGTATATCTGCGCGGTGCTGCTAGATTTTCGGAAGGAGCGTTATTCTGATGGGGCAGAATCTGCAAACCAGTCTGCACGTCGGTTGATGTCTGATTAAAAAAAACACCAACCTGTCCAAGGCTTTTAATGCTTGTTTCATACTGATTCATGGTTTCTTGCCAACCCGGTCGGGCGTGTTGATACAATAAATCCCAACCCTGATGGAGGTTTAATCCGAAATAAAAATTTTTACCTTCTACCACTCGGTTCAAGGCTGGTGAATAATGCCCCCAAACTCTTTTTCGGCTAATATCTTCCATACTTTTTCTGAGCAATCCGATATCATTGGCTAATAAAATATGATCATCTACCTTGGCAAAATACGTTTTCGTAAATCCTTGTGCGGTATTTCCCCAGATTTTGGATGGGAATTCAGGAATTTCCAGCGTGCCGATTCCTTCTCTGAACTGACTATTTGAAGTTTGAAGGCTCAATTTCTCCAGCATTTCTATAAGTACTTCAGGAGATTGGGATTTTAAGATCAATAATTTAGGGATTTCTACTTCATTTCCGGTAGATACAAGACACAAAGCCAGCTCATTGCCCAGATTCAGGTAAAACTGACGGATAGAAAAATCATAAGTCCGGGCAAACTCCCGCATTTCTTCAGCATAATTTGAGTCTTGCAAATCCCAGTATTTTCTGAGTCGTTCATAAAACAACTCTTTGTCCTGGAAAGACATATAAAAAAGTACCCCAGTACTGATCGGAATGTAATTCCTTATACTAAAATTTTGTGCTTGCTGATCTTCAAATATGCGTAAAAAAGAATATTCGGATTGTTGAGGCACATAGCTAAATCCCTGAAAATAAGTTCCTTTTTCGCTTTGATTCCATGCAAGAAATACATGATCAGAGAGTCGGCTCAAGGGTTCAAAATAGCTTTCCAGTTCTTCACTGACCAACAACCTGAGAAAATCCCTTGTTTGGGCATTATTGAAGTAAATTCTTAGTTTACCGGATCGGAATCGAGGGATTTCCTCGATTTGATCAAGGGCATTTTGGCGGTCAAAGGCAAAAGCACGCTCTCCTGAGCTGATCTTGCGGATGACGTCTTCCAACAAAATAGGGGCATACGTTCCGATGAAATAGTCTTTATGAACAATAAAAGAAAATTCCGTATCGGAGTCCAGATGATGGATCATAAAAATCTGCATCCCCCTTAGCCCCCTGCTACGGATACGATAGGAAGAATTTTCTCGAAATTTATTCAGTATTTTCTCATAAAACTTCTGGTCTTTTTCGGCACTCAAAGGGATAAAAAACAAAGCATCAAAGCTTTCCCTTGAGGTAAGGTGAATAGAAGTAAGTAATTTCTTATTCCTAAAAAATTCTTCCCAGCCTCCTTCCTGTGCCAATATCAGCGCAAGGTATTGCAATCTCTGCCCGATAGTGCCAAAATAGGGTATATTTTGCAGGTTTTTCCAGTAAATTTCTTTTTCTATATCCCGATACAAACCCGGTAAGTCATTGCTTTCCAGGATAATCACTGGGTTGGAAGGCATCAGATTCCAGGCATCAAAAGGGCGTTCAAACCAAAGATACCCCAGGTATATTCCTGTGGCAAGCACCAGACCACCAATAGCCCAAAATAATTTTCTTGAAAAAAAACTCCATATAATTTGCATACGTGTCCTGAGTTTATGACCTAAAAAAAGTCTCGATCGTAGAAAGATCGCTGACGATTGATTTTTAAGTCCTGCAACAAAGCGGATTTGACGCTGATAGTGAAATTATAAGATTGGAAATTACCGAAAGGATTCCAGTTGAAGCGCATTTCCCAGCAATGCAAATCCTTAAAAATGTCAATATTGGTAAAGCTAACGGCTTTTCGGGTAATATCATATCCAGAGCGAAATCCGATTTTCCAGGTTTTGGTGAGGCTTAGGTCTCCACTGAAATTAATCTGCTGCTCGATTCTGGCATCTAAAAACCCGGTTTTATTGTAAGAAATATTATAAGAAGCCTGCAAAGTCCAGGGAATGTCAAAATCTACGTATAGTTCAGGGTTTGCCTGAATGTATTCAAGCTCTTGGGCTTCATCTGGGCTAAGATTTTCTTTATCCTGAGCCTGATTAATTTTTTGTTTGCTTTTACTTTTAAAAGATTCAGGGGTAAAATTAGCCGAAAGTGAAATATTAAAATTCCTCAACTGGCCTATACCTCGTCCGGCATTCCAAGCGTAAGTATTGACCCGCCTCTGGATAAATGTACCGTCATCTCTAAAAGTACGCAAATAAATATACGGGTCTAGTGATCCTGTAAAATTAAAGTCGATGATGTTAAAAAGTTTTGTTCTAGCACCAATGCTGATATTGGAAAGGTTTAAAGAGTCAGCTACGAGATTATAACTCCCATTAAAAGAGAGATTGTCGAGGAGTTTGATCTTCTTGACCTGCGCTGTATCGGTACGGGGCTTTATTTTGGCTTCAAAGACATTTTGCAGGCTAAAAGAGATAATGCCTGATTCTCCTGTGCTTGCGGGTGAACCCGGATTAAACCCTTGAAATCTGGACACTAGCCGGGTGGTGGTGGTGGTGTCGGTAGTAGCTACGGTTACATTTTTGAAAAACCCAAATTTTTCATCCGAAAAATCCGGTTTAAATCCAAAACTTACTGTAGGTATCATGGTGTGTCGGATGGACTGGAGCTTACGATTGGGGTTTTTCTTTCCGGCAAATTGAAAAGTACCATAAATCCTTGTAGTCAGTCCCGCAGCTACCGAATACGAATAAGCTCTAGCAAACTCATAATTGGTATCAATCCTTACGGCTTGTTCTTCTTCTATGAAGGTGTAATCCAGTTTATAGGGATACCAAGCTTCTGTATAGTTAAGGCTAGGATTAAGACTAAAATATTTGAGAAATTTCATAGAGGTAGAAATGGGTATCCGGTGAATGATTCCGTACTGCCCTTGGCGCAGTACACGGTCAAAATCTTCAAAAAATCCAGGGGCTTCATTGTTTTGGTCTATATTTACGGTATCGGGATTAAATACCTTAAAGGGGAAACTTCCGCTTGGATTGGCATTGGTAAAACGTGCCGTACCGGAGGCAGAATAAGACATATTGATTTTTTGAATAAAATTTTTGGCAGTCACCCCAGGTCTTTTAAATGGATATATCCGATTAACAGCCAGATTGAGGTCGGGAAGAGTTACATTCATTACACCACTGCGGCTGTTTTGGTCTTGCCGGGCACTTAGCCCAAGGCTGACCGTAGTGGTCTTAATATCAAAGCTGGTTCTAAATGAAATACTTGAACTAAAATTGTTTGCCAATTGGTTATTCGGGTTAAAATCATTCCGCACATTGAATTTGCTGGAACCGAAGTTGACCGAAGCGGAGAATGAACTTTTGCCACGGGGTGTAGGACTATGCGCCCAGTTAATCCAGAAATCATCAAAGGTATTACGATCCTCATCTTCTCCCTGAAAACGGCGATTGAAGCGTATGGAAGCGTTTCCATTAAAGCGATAGCGCTTGATGTAGTTCAGCCTGGTATTCAATCCCCAGCTTCCATTGGTATAAATTTCTCCCAGAAATTCGGCCGACATATATTCACTCACCGCCCAATAGTACCCTCCCTGCCTCAGGAAAAACCCACGGTCAGCTGATTCTCCATACACGGGTACGATAATCCCCGATCGTCGTGTTTCGGTAAAAGGGAATATTCCAAAGGCGAAACCCAAAGGTGTAGGTATATCGGCGATCACCATATTAAAAGGTCCGGTAATGACCTGTTTGTCAGGTACCATCTTGATTTTGGAAGAATTGATATACCAGTGCGGATGTTTGAGATTGCAGGTTGTATATTGGCTATTCCTGGCGTAAATTGTACCGTCGGCTAGTCTTTTTCCTTTTTGGCTTTGCATATACCCTTCGCCTTGTTGGGTTACGATGCCTGAGATAACTCCTCTTTGACTTTTAAAATTATATCGCATAGAATCCGCTTCATAATTCTGCCCTCCTTGTTTGAATACGGGTGTTCCACGCAATCTGCCTGTTGAATCAGGGACGCCTCTGGCAATTACTTCGTTGGTGGCCTGGTTGAGTTCTATTTGAGTAGCCGTGAGAGAAATATCCCCGTAATCTACTTTGGCATTTCCGTAAAGGTAGATCTTGCTTTCGGAGACGATCGTAACAATAGAATCCTCCGCATAATAGTTAATGGTGGTTTCTATATCTCCCTCAATCACGACCGAATCTTTACGAATGGTTGTTTTGAGTGAATCGGAAGGTTGTATCTGCAAAGAGTCTGATTGAGCCTGACTCCAGACCGGTATCAAAAGTGCAAATATCCAAATCAGAAAACGTAGTTTACCCAAAGGATTTCAGATTGAATTTTTATATTTAGTGAAAAAAGCTGACTTTTGTGTAAAGATAAAATCAAGACGAAGAAAATTGAAAGTCAATCGTATTATTTCTATCTCCTTTTCACAAATTTTAACTTTATCCCTGATTATGCTTGCCGTAGGGGCAGCTCCTCCCAAACCTACTACAAGCCTCATCAGCACCATCGTAATTGATGCTGGGCATGGAGGCAAAGACCCTGGCACATTAGGAAGCAGTGCACGAGAAAAGGACATCGTACTGGCCATCAGCCTGGAGCTAGGGCGTAGGCTCAAACAACACATCCCAGAGGCTAAGATCGTGTATACTCGTCTGAATGACAAATTTGTAGAATTATATCGCAGGGCTGAAATCGCCAATGAAAATAAAGCAGATTTATTTATTTCTATCCATTGCAACTCAACTCCTAAAAATATGGTCAATAGACAAAATATTCAGGGTACAGAGACTTATGTGATGGGTCTGCACAAATCGGAAGAAAATCTGGAAGTAGCCAAGCGCGAAAATGCTTCTATCTATCAGGAAGTCAATTATGAGAAAAATTATCAGGGTTTTGATCCAGATTCACCGCAATCTTATATTTTACTTTCGCTCAGCCAACAGACTTACTTGCAAAACAGCTTGAATCTAGCCCGAAAGATTGATTTTCAATTCAGGACCAATGCAAAAAGGCCTAGCAGAGGCGTAAAACAAGCAGGATTTGTGGTACTCTCCAAAACTGCCATGCCCAGTATTCTGGTCGAGTGCGGCTTCTTGTCTAATCCTGCCGAAGAGAAGTTTTTAAGTAGCACAGCAGGTCAAATCCAAATGGCACAGGCGATCTTCCTGGCGATCAAAGAATATAAAAAAGAGCTGGACGGTAACTAAAGCTCTCATTTTGAAGTTAAAGTAAAGAACTCCAAATCAAATATCTCATGAGCAAAGAAGTACGAATCGGTTTATTAGCCCTGATAGCAGCCATCTTGTTATACACTGGGTTCAATTTTTTGAAAGGCACTGACTTTATCTCACATAGTCGCTATTATTATGTGATTTACGAAAATGTAAGCGGCTTGACAATTTCTAATCAGGTCAAGCTCAATGGCTTACAGGTGGGTAAAGTCAAAAACATTCAAATTTTACAGGATGATAAGCACAAACTTTTGGTGACCCTTGACATCAGAAGTGACCTGATTCTGGGCAAAGGAACCAAGGCAACTCTGGGTGATGACGGTCTCCTGGGAGGTAAAGCCATTTTTTTAGAAATTGGTAATTTAGCCAAACAATTAAAAAGCGGAGATACACTTGTGGCAAAAGTCACACAAAGTCTGGTAGCCGAGCTTACCGAAAAAACCAATCCCGTGATTGCCAATGTCAATTCTGTGCTCAACCATACTGACAGCCTGCTGATCAGCCTAAACGCTGAAAAGGAATCCATTGCACAAAGTCTTCAAAACTTCCGAGATATTTCTTCTAGTCTCAAAACCACACTGAATCAAAATCAGGGACAAATCAACAGCCTTCTGAGCAATATGAACCGACTTTCGGCTTCTTTGGTCAACTATCCGCAAAAATTTGATCCTATTATCCATAAGTTGGATACCTTCGGAGATAAACTCAACGCCCTGGATCTGGAAAATGCTATCCAAAAAGCCGACGCATCTCTGGCTAACCTCAACGCAGTTTTGGAAAAAGTCAATCGGGGTGAAGGTACTTTGGGAGCACTGGCCAATGATGATTCCTTGTATGTGAATTTGAACAAGGTTACAGAAAACACTGATAAATTATTGATTGATTTTAGGGAAAACCCCAAAAGATACGTTAATTTCTCAGTTTTTGGACGCAAAAAGAAAACCGAAGAAAACAAATAAAATGATTTGAAAAGATTAACTTACAACCATGAAAAAATACGAATCCCTTTTTAAATGGCTAGGCTTTTTGATGTTTGCCCTGGGTTTTATCTCTCTCAAAAGTTGGATAAATATACCCTATATCCCGGGCTACGAAATCTGGATGATGATTACCGGAGCGGTGATTGCTTTTTTGCTAGGCAATCCGCTCAAATGGCTTGGAGCAGCTATTTTTATTTTTGGATATGCTCTTTTTGCACATTGGATATCGCTTGAAAACCAAAGCTTTAGCTTTGATCCCGGTTGGGTAATGTTTGGAGGATACCTTACTTTATTTTTAAACTCCAAGTATTAATGCTAAGTAGTCCATAGTAATTAGTTGATCATCTATATCAAATACAACTGCTTGACTATCAATTAATTATGAAAATAAATCATATAAACTGATTATAGGCAACTACTTATAGGCATCGGATGTGAGCAGAAGGGCTTCTCAAGACACACTTCCAAAACCTATTCCCTAATCTGCATCTCCGAAAATTATACCTTCGAGCTTTTTCAGGTCTGTTACGGTGGGGTTTGATTGAAATTAGTCAAATTTGATTCAAAAACAAACTTACACCTTATACTAACCTAAAACCAACTCGGCTTCATTCAACTGAGATGTACAAGGACTCGAGAAGGTTTGATTTATAGATAAACGGGTTGGTAGATGAATACAAAAAATTGGTATATACAAACAATGCTTTGGTATAGTTTAGTATAGTATTTTGAGTTGATTTTATTAGGTTGCATTACTATGATTTAGGATAATAAATTTTTAGTACAATAGACTAAATAAATAAAACTCAATTCTGTGCATTCTTACAAGACCTATCCTGATGCGACAAGCCTTTTAGGCCGTCGCACCGTAGTTTTGAATGTAGGTAAAACTCTCCAAAGCTTGGCGACCTTGAAAAATTATACCAATATTTTCATTCATATTTCCCTGTGGGCTTTATATAAATTCCTGATATATTATCTCCACGTGATTAAAGGCGGAGTCCCAGGACAATTATTTTGGGCTTTTACCGGATTTGAAACCCTGATAGAACCCTTGATCTTTTATAGTTATTACTATTATTTGATCCCCAGATACTTAGAAAACAAAAAAATCCTGACTTTTTTAATTCTAAGTCTGTTAGTCCTAGGAATAGTCCCTTTGCCAGCGATTCAATACAATCACTGGGTGCAATCTGTGGTACTTGAGATTCCAGCTGGGTTGGCTTCCAAGACGCCTTACCCACACCTTGAAATCAGTCTGAATTTATTTGTATTTATGACTTTGGCTATTGGGGCACGATTTACCGTAGACTGGTTTAGAAATCAGAGACTCAAAACGAGCCTTGAGAAGCAAAATTTATTGAGTGAAATGGCTTTGTTAAAATCTCAGGTGAACCCTCATTTTTTATTCAACACTTTGAATAATATCTATACCCTAAGCTATAAGCAGGATAAAAATGCTCCTGAAGCCATTTTAAAGCTTTCGGAACTGATGCGTTATATGCTTTATGAAGCTTCAGACGATATTGTGAGTCTGGAGCAGGAAATTCGTTATATTTGCAATTATATAGAATTACAAAGACTGAGGTTAAAAGACCCTTTTAATGTAAATTTTATGATCAGGGGGAGCTATCAAGACAAAATAATCCCGCCGATGTTGCTCATTCCTTTTGTAGAAAATGCCTTTAAACACGGCATCAGTCTACAACATCCCTGCGCCATAGATATTGAGCTGGAAGTAAGAGAAAATATTTTGTATTTTAATACGATCAACAATATTGTCAATCCGCAACGTGTCAGGAATGAAGAGAATGATCGCGGAATTGGCTACAAGAACGTGCAAAGAAGGCTGGAATTGCTTTACCCGGATAGGCATCTGTTAAAAATTCATAAAACCATAGACCAATATTTCGTAAATCTAATTATTAAATTGAAAAACCATGATTAAATGTATTGTTGTAGATGATGAACCTTTAGCCTTAGATATTTTAGAAGATTACATAGAGAAAGTACCCTTCCTAAATCTGAATAAAAAATGTGTAAGTGCTATTGATGCCCTGGAAAGCCTAAAACTTGAAAAAGTAGATCTCATTTTTCTGGATATACAAATGCCTGATCTTACCGGAATTCAGTTTGTAAAATCCCTATCTCATAAACCTGATGTTATTTTCACGACGGCATATTCGGATTACGCCCTTGAAGGTTTTAATCTAAATGCCGTAGATTATTTGCTTAAACCCATTTCTTTTGAGCGATTTCTGCGGGCTGTCAACAAATATTATGACAGTTTTAACAACAAAGTGGCTCAGGCGCCCAAACAACACGGCAGCGAACACGAAGACGATAAGTTTATTTTTATCAAAACCGAATATCGGATCGTCAAGGTCAACTTATCGGATATTCTTTATATCGAGGGTTTAAAAGATTATATTCGCTTTGTGACACCGGGCACTCAGTTGCTGACATTACAGAGTATGAAATCCATGGAGGAAAGTCTCCCTTCGCGTCAGTTTATTCGGGTACATAAGTCTTATATCGTTGCCCTGCAACACATCGAGGCCATTGAGCGCAACAAAATCAAGATCAAAGACAAATGGATTCCGATTGGAAATACCTACCGAGATAGCTTTTTTAAGCTGGTGGAAAGTAAAATATAAATAATTTTGGTCTTTGAATGATGTAAAGAATCCAAAATATCCTCAATTTTAGGCACTCAATATTTTGTGCCTAAAATTACTATTTTTACAGGCAATGAAAGCCCAAACACTGCTCAAATTTACCTGGAATAGTCCTCAATATACCATTATAATAGGCGTAGGGCTTGCATTTTGCGGAGCTATTGCATTTTCTCTCAAGGCAATTTTTGTCAAATTGATTTATCTTGAGTCAGATATAGATGCTTATAAACTGGTGGCACTGAGAATGCTTTTTGCCTTGCCCATTTATTTGATAGTTGCGTGGCTACAACATCGCAGGGTCAGCCCTTCTTTAAGCCATAAGGATTGGTATAATATGGCTTTGATGGGCTTCTTGGGTTACCACTTAGCAAGTACTTTTGACTTTATCGGTCTCAAATACGTCAGTGCCGGGATGGAGAGGCTGATATTATTTTCTTATCCTACAATTGTATTGTTGATTGCCGCCTGGATTTACAAAAAGAAGATCACTTATATCCAATATATTTCATTGATACTCACTTATTTGGGTATCGGGTTTGCTTATATAGGCGATTTGCACATGCATCAAGGCACTCATATACTGATGGGTAGTATGTATGTATTTGGGGCTGCGGTGTCGTTTGCAATCTATATGATTGGAAGTGGTACGTTGATTCCTCGTTTTGGGGTTTTGCGGTACAATGCTTACACAATGGTCATTGCTTCTTTGACGGTCATCATCCAGGCTGCCATCCAAAGCCCTGGTGATTGGTTTACTTATTCGCCCAAAGTATATTATCTTACTTTTGCTATGTCATTTTTTTCTACGGTAATTCCCACTTTTTTGGTTACAGCGGGGATTAGTCGGATTGGTGCTTCGAATGCTTCGTTGATTTCAAGTGTAGGGCCTATTTCTACGATTATACTGGCCGATATTTTCCTGGATGAAATAATCGGCTTGAATCAAGTAATAGGTACAGCTTTAGTAATGGCTGGCGTTATGATCATTAGTTTGATGACCAAAACTAAATAGACGGGCGTAAAATTCATATTTCCCTGCCCTCAAACACAACTTATTTAGGTGTATCCGTATCTTTAGATTAAGTATGACCGGTTCAAACGCCAGTGATACAACCCTATAAATTCAGTGTATATCTCTTAATCTCAATATAAATCTGCACTATGAATACAATTAAAACCCCTTACTGGCTCGTGATTTCTTGTGTATTAGGCTTATCACTCCTAGTTAGTTTTAAACCCCAACCAAAGGATTCCTCAGTCCTGATTGAAAAAGAATATATGACCATTTTGGCTACCTCTGATGAGAAAGGTCAGAATTTGAAACTACATATCAGTGTGAATGGAGAAAAATACATCAAGGAAAATCTTGAAGGAATTGAGAATCAGCCCAAAGGAAATTTTGATTTTAATCCATTGGTCAAGATACTCAACGAATACCGCAGAGGAGGCTGGGTGCTAATCTCTAATAATCTGAGTATTAAAAATCAAGCACTTTCAGATGTGACTATTTACAACTATTTCTTGCTAGAGAGAGATCTACCTGAGTTTAAAAAAGACTAGTGTTAGTTTTAGATGTAGATATTTCATCATTACGTTGATATTTAGAAGTATAAATCTATGGGCCGACATTTCGCACCCCTTATTCGAGTTGGTAATATTTTTTGCTAGTGTTTCCTAAGAGTTTTATAATTTTTCTTTGGGTATCATTGAGGTTAAGGATAATCATTTGGTCATGGACATAGAGACAATGAATGCCTGCCAA
>JANRIC010000240.1:0-37285 GCA_033765345.1 Microscillaceae bacterium | reverse complement strand
TGTATTAACCCCCTAATTCTTGGATTAAATGATGTTAAAGGTTTGACATTTTTGGTTAATAATTAAATTTTTTATTGTGTTTTCCAACAAAGGGCTCAATGCTGTTTGTAAGGACATTCTTTCGCCCTTTGTTGAGGTATTATTTTGTGAGTTCCAGGTATCCCAAACTGATTGAGGTGTTTTCATATTCAGGGAACCATGTATTCGTTTTGTGTTATAAAATTCAACATAGTTGGTCATGATTATTTTAGCTTCATAATAGCTACTTAATTCAAAACGTTCAACTACCTCTGATTGTAAGATACTGTGGTAAGCTTCGATGTAACTATTTTCTTGAGGAGTTGCTATATGGGTAAATTCTTGTTTAGCTTCTTCACTTGATAAATATCTTTTTACGCTATTTGCTAAAAATTGTGAGCCATTATCATTTCTGATATTTACGCCTTTAATTGGATGCTGTTGATTAATTTTTCTAAAGATATTAATCACATCAATTTGTTTAATACTGCGTTGAAGTATCCACGCTATTATTTTTCTACTAAATACGTCAATCACGCTCAGAAGATAGTACCATCGCTGTTCTCCATGCACCCATAAGTATTTAATATCTAAGCAAAGGTAATCCATGGGGCAGGTAGCAGTAATTTTCCGGTGCTTCACAAACTGGCGTTTCCCTGTAGTTCTAATGACTTTGCCTAACAATAAATTGTTCTCATCCATCAAGCGATATACTTTCTTATCGTTGATCAAATACTTCAATTGTTTCAATGACGCACTCACTTTTTTATACCCGTAGCAAACAAATTCTTCACTCAATAATTTTTTAATGGAACCAACTACTTCTTCATTTAAAACTATCTTGCCATTTACCATTCTAGTGTATGAACTTGGCTTAGCCCCTGGTTTTCCTTCCAATGGTTTATAATGATAACTGCTTAGTGGCAATTGAACCCACTGGCATAAATTTTTGAGACCAATCTTTTGTTGATACTGATGTACCATTGCTATCTTGGTTTGATTTGAATAGGTGTTTTTTTTAGCAACTCACCCTTTACTTCAATCTCTAATGCTTGACGGGCTATGATGCGTTTTAAACGCTCATTCTCCTCTTCCAATGCTCTTACCTGTGGATCAACTCGGTTGTACTGAGGCTTCAAGCCTGCAGCTCCTTTGGTTAAATAACGCTCCTTCCACTTAGATATCAGTGATGGAGATAAATTGTACTTACGACTGGTTTCAACTGTCCCTTCTCTTTCTGCTTCTTGCAAAATAGAAAGGCGTTCCTCTGGGCTAAATTTGCGGTTTACTCTTGACATGTTTCCTAAAGTTATGATTACAAAATTGATTTTAATTTTGAATCCAGTCCTTTAGGGGGTTAATACACGAGGACGGTTGGTTTTCAAATGACTTTGGAAAATCATTTCGGTTCTCCGACAAATTCGAAACATATTGTTGGATTAATGACAACGGACATAAAAAATTTTCAACTTGGGTAGACAATGCAGCAGAGCAAGCAGGACGATAAAATACGGCTGACCGAAAGAAGCCCAGCCGATAACACGGTTTTGGCAAAAGTGGCGGTTCAGTGCTCCGCAGACACATTTGTGGTTAATCAAACATTGGTTCTCCGCATCAACATTTGTGGTGAAAATCGCCACCTTCGCCAAGCCCGAAACCGTTAGCGGTTATTTTTATAGACATCTTTATCAAAAAAATGACTGAAAAAAAGTTTTCAACCTATAAACAATTTCTGACTACTTTAAAGTTAGCTGACAGCATAAATGAAGCAAGTGTTTATGTGCTTGACATCAACACAATAAGTGAACAGGCTTTAATGACTTTCGGTACTTACCGCAATAATTTTTATGAAATTAACATCATAAAAAACCAACGAGAATTTATTTTTTATGTAGATGGCATAAAGTACCATCCGCAAGGCGAACCTTATGTGTGTTTCATTTCACCTAACAGATTGCAGTCTTATCATTTACTTGGCGATGATCCAGAAGCAGAAGGTTATTTGATTTATATTCCAAAATCAACTACCAATATCATTCAAAATTTTGAAAAGGTTTTTACTTTTTTTCAAGCTGAATACCAAAGCTATTTTAATCCAAACGAAACTGTTTTTAAACAACTGTGGGCAATTGCTCAGGATTTGCATACCGAGTTTGAAGGGACAAGCCGCTACAAGGAAAAATTACTCATTGCAAAACTCGAAGTTTTTCTTTACAAGTGCTTGGAACAATTTGGAGCGGTAAAAAGTATTTTGATAACCCATCCAGAAAAAGTAGTAAGCGAATTTGAGCGTTTAATTTCGGAGCACATCGATTTACATAAAGACCTTGGCTTTTATGCTAAAGAGTTGGCATTAACTCCTAAACGCCTTTCGGAATTGTGCAAGAAAGTAAAAGGGAAAAATGCTCTGGAGTTGTTACACGAAAAACAAAAATTGAGAGCAGAGGCGTTACTCTTGCAAACCACACTGACTGTAAAGGAAGTGGCTTTTGAAATGGGTTTTGAGGAAGTTTCTAATTTTGTTAGATTTTTTAAAAAGCAATCGGGCATAACTCCTAACACATTTAGAGCAAAGCAGAAAAATTGATAACCAAACCAGAATTATTGATACCTTATTAGTAAGCATTTGTTCTGAATTTTGCATTGTTGTTTTAAATGTTAAACCATTAAAATAAAATGCAAATGCTTAGAGCAATTTTATTACATTTTCTGTTAGCTTTTACCGCTACTGCCGTTTTTGCCCAAATTCCCGCAGAGGTTTTCGTGGGGCATAAGCAAACCCAACACGAGTTTTTCTTTTTCAAAGACCTCGACAGTGCCCGAAGGTTCAGCGTTTTTAGTTTCGCCCGCTTTGCGGTAGATTATAAAGATCGCCATCTGAATAGCTCTTTTATCAGTTCCCAAGTCACTTACAACCTTACCCCCCGATGGGGGATTACTGCGGGAGGCAACTACTCAGGGCTGGATTTCAACCCGATTGTGGCCATCTCTTATCTGTACGTCAATGAGAAAGGAGATTTTTTTATCAACCTGTTTCCTCAAATGATTATCAGTGAAAACCCTGTGTATGAGCTTTTTGGATTAGCCTTTTATACACCAAAAATAAGCGAAAAATGGAGTTTGTTCAGCCAGTTGATTTTTGGTTCGAGCATCAACGACAAATTTAATCAGCACTTATTGAGCTACCAGCAGGTACGGTTGGGCTTGGGCTACAAAAACCTGTTTCAATTCGGTATTGGCATTGACCAGAGCCAAATTGGTGCAGCAAAGACGCTGACTTACTCAAACAATATCGGAGTGTTTATCAGAAAGGAACTCTAAAATGAAAAAGCAGATTTATTTAATTTATGCCATCGTTTTGGTAGATATGACCGCAGGCTCAATCATTTGGCCTGTACTGCCCCAAATTGTAGAAGACGCTCCGTATCCGCAACTCATCTTGGCATTGGGAACAGCCTTGTTTTTGGGCGTACAGATATTCACTGCACCCTTGCTCGGCAAGCTTTCTGACATACACGGACGAAAACCCATCTTTTTGTTGTCTGCCATCGGTACTTTTTTTGCCAATGCACTGCTGCTTTTCAAAACCCCTTTGTCATTTTTAGCCAACAGAACAGCCGATGGCTTAACGAATGGGGTGTATGGAGTGGTGAAATCTTCCATCACGGATGCTTCCACGGAGGATGATTTAGCCAAGAATATGGGCTTGGAAGGTTCAGTAATTTCCATTGGATTTATTCTTGGTCCTTTGTTTTCAGGCGGCTTGATTTTGCTACTCAACTTGGAAGGCGAGGCAGCCATTAGGCCCTTGATTTTGCTGAGTCTGCTGCTTTCTGCACTCAATATTCTGTTAGCCTTTCTTTTTAAAGAAACCCTCACGTTCAAGAAGCAAACTTCGCTTTCAGTGAAGGAAGTGATAAAGGATGAATTGAGTCTTAGCAAAGCAATTCCATCACTCAAAAACCTGTATCATACCAATAGGATTGCATTCAATGTAATGCTTATTCAGGTTTTTTTGACGATGAGTTTGGGGTATTATCACTATTTCATTACATTTATTGGGCTTGGTGAACTTAAAATGAATGCTAAAGAAATTTCTCAGTTTTTTATTTATATGGGTTTTATAAACATTGTCATCAACTATGTTTTTTATACCAGGTTTGTTGACAAAATAAATCCTATGAAGTTCATTCCTGTGGTGGCGGTGTTCGGAATAATCACCCACATTGGTTATGCGTTTGTTGGCTCTTCGCAAATGGCACTTTATATCGTTTTGACCCTTGACTGCCTGACAGTGAGTTTATTACCCGGTTTAGTTGATGTTCTGCTAAGCGAGCAGACTGAACAAGATAACCGAGGGGAAATTTTTGGATACAGTCAGCTTTTTACGAGTTTTGCCAATATTTTGACAACATCAGTTTTTGGTTTACTAAGTTTGATTTCCATAAATTTCCCATTTTTTTGGTTCGCTATTTGTCTTGTGCCTCTAATATTTGTGAGAAGGCTTTTGGCGACAGGGACAAATAACTACCGCTAACAAGGTATTGCCAAAAGCGGGGCTAATGTTGTTCTATTGAACTTTTGTGCTTGGTTCAACATTAGTTCTTCGATTGAACTTTTGTGCTGAAAATCCCCGCCTTCGCCAAGCCTTGTTCGATGTGGGCTATCCCCCTACCATAAAAACAGTTGAGTTTTCGTGCTAACGAGAGAGCAAAATATTGAGGGAATTTATGAAAAATAAACTGTTATAAAGTGCTTATAATCAAAATATTATAAAACGTTAGTCAGAATTTTATAAACAAAACATTCAACAAAAACTCAAAAAAATATGGCAATATTTGGCATTGGGGCAACATACGATAGAGATGTTGCGAACGAATTTATAAGCAATCAAGTTGTTTGTGTAGGTTGGAGTGAAACTGATGCTCCTGCACTTCACGAAATGCTCAGGACATTCAAAGTAGGCGATATTGTTTACATCAAATCAGCACCTATTGGATAAGGAATTAGAGTTAAAGGGATTGGTATTGTAACAGACAACCAACTACGTGATGTATCTGGTTTGGGTGTAGGCGTATCTGTAAGATGGATATGGACAGGACACGAAAATTTAGGTGCTATTGATGATAAGTATAATGTCAGAAATAATACACTTTATGAAGAATATAATAGAAGTGTTCAAAATAGATTATTAGATTTACTTTTTAATAGATTGAATACTGTTTAAACAATGAAAGAACTGATAATCATAGGAGGTGCAAACGGTTCAGGCAAAACGACCTTTTCAAAACAAATTTTGGCAGAAACAGGTTTTAAGTTTTTGAATGCAGACGAAATTGAAAAAGAATTGTCTGTTTCTAAACTACAAGCAGGAAAGGAGTTTTTTATCAGACTTGACAATTTTATAGAAACTGAAACAAGTTTTGTTTTAGAAAGCACTTTGTCAGGAAACTATCTTGTCAAAGCCATTGAAAAAGCAGAAACAAAAGGCTATTTTATTCGGATTGTCTATGTTTTTTTGGAAAGCCCTGAAGATTGCATTCAACGCATAAAGTTACGAGTAAAATTAGGTGGACATTTTATACCTGACGAAGATGTAATTCGTAGATATTACCGCAGTAAAACGCATTTTTGGAATATTTACAAAAACTTGTCTGAAGATTGGGTAATGTTTTATAATTCTACGACCAAAGAACCGCAAAAAATTGTTTTTGGAAGTCGTGAAAATTTTGTAGTAGAACTTGAAAATATTTTTAACGAATTTTTAAATGACCTTGAAAAATGAGAGTACAAAAATTAGATAGTCTTTCAGCGTATCAAACAGCTTCTTACTTTACAAACCTTTTTAGTAAGGCAGTAAAAGAGGCTAAGGAAATAAACCATAAAAACGGTTTACCCAACGACTTTGTAGTAAATGGTAAACGATTTTATGAATTGCCAAACGGGGAAATTGTAACTGAAAATCCGTTAGCAGACAGTCCAACAAAATAAAAACAGCCCACAACATAGGCTTGGCGAAAGCGGGGCTGAGGTGCTAAATTTTGGCTTTTGAATATATATTCGGGCAATGTGCTAAATTTGGGCTTTTGTGCTTGGTTTCCCCGCCTTCGCCAAGCCTTTTCCGTTGGTGGCAATCCCCCTACCATTTATACACAGTTGAGTTTTCTAGCTAACGAGAGAGCAAAATATTGAGGGAATTTATGAAAAATAAACTGTTATAAAGTGCTTATAATCAAAATATTATAAAGCGTTAGTCAGAACCTTAACAAAACACCCAACACATAAGAAACAGACAGAATGTATAACCAAATTTTAGACCGACTTTCAAAATTCATTTCGCTTGACAAAGACGAACAGGACATTTTTGTATCTAAACTAAAATTAAAAGAATATAAGAAAAAAGAGTTGGTTTTACAAGAAGGAGATATTTGTAAGTATGCCTACTTTATAAATAGCGGTTGTATAAGGTATTATTACAACGTAGGCGGAGAAGAAAACACAGCCCAATTTTTCTTTGAAAATGGTTGGTACACCGATTACGACAGTTTTTTGACAGGCAAACCAACACAGCAAAACATTGAAACTCTTGAAAAGACTCAATTAACCTTACTTTCGGCAAATGATTTACAACAATTATATATTGACATTCCAAAATTTGAAAGGTTTGGGAGGCTTATGGCTGAAAATGCTTTTTTAGGTATTCGCCAACGAAGTGAAATGCTTGAAAACCAAACAGCAGAGCAACGTTATCTTACACTTATGAAAGAGAGACCGAAAGTATTTGAGAGAATACCGCAACATTACATCGCTTCTTACTTGGGTATTAAACCACCTTCATTGAGCCGTATTCGGAAAAGAATTTTAATAAAAAGTGATTTCTTAACTTGGGTTAACGTCCACTAAAAATAATTGACGGAATTTTGCAACGTAAATCATTCATAATTTAAAACGTTTCAAAATGAACAAGTCAATTTTAATTCTTGCAGCGAGTATAACCTGCCTTTTTATACAATTTGCAAATGCACAAACTTCTGAAAACAAAAAGTCAAGATTTCCTATTTACGGAGAATTTGGGTTAGGTTGGGGACAGACACTATTTTTTGGCGATATGAAAGCCCAACTTACAAAATCATATGGAGGTGCTTTTAATCCAAATATTGGCAATAACTTGATGATGGGTTTTTATGTTGCACCCGAAAATTGGAAAGGACTTGGTGTAGGTTCAAGAATTAAAGGCACTTTTGGAACTTCTGTATCAGGCGATAATGGAGATAGTTACATTTTTAATTATTACAACCTTGCTATAACAGCCAAATATTATGCTGTGAGCAAGGAATTTAACAAAGGGCTTTATGTTCGTGGTAGTTTTGGTTTTGGACAGTTCACTACAAAAAGAGTTAACGAAGCAACCAAACTATACAAACACCAATATGCAATCGGAACTTCGTTAATGGGTGGAATAGGTTACACCATTCCTTTCAAAAAGACAGCATTGAGTATTGAAGCCGAGTTTGACTATTCAAACCGAAATGGAACAATTGATGGTTTAGGCGATGCAAGCTATAAAAGTGGGCAAATCGGTGGAAATGTAATTCTTTCATTTTAACTGAAATGGATAAAACAAAGCCACTAAAACAAAGGCAGCCGCTAACAGCGGCTTGGCAAAAGTGGCGGTGCAGTGCTTCGTAAGCCAGTTTTTCGTATAATTGTAGTGTGGTGCTTCGTATGAAGTTTGGTGGTGAAAATCGCCACCTTCGCCAAGCCGCAAACCGTTAGGCACAATCCCCCTACCATTTATAAACAGTTGAGTTTTCTAGCTAACGAGAGAGCAAAATATTGAGGGAATTTATGAAAAATAAACTGTTATAAAGTGCTTATAATCAAAATATTATAAAACGTTAGTCAGAATTTTAAAAAAATACGCTTAACGGGAAGAACACCGAAATCCTTCAACAATCAGGTGGTGGAAGCTGAAAAACCTATGAGTAGGCGCAATCTTTTATTTCAATTAAAATTATGAAACCTTTCAAATCTGTCTTTTTTCTTGTTTACACTTTCTTTATTTTAACCATTCTGTCATTCAGCCAACGTGAAACATTTAAAAACAATAATGCTTCAAAATATCTTGTAGAAGTTGGTGATGGTGAAACAGAAAAGGTAACAAAACCAAGTAGTTGGCACTATTCACAATCTGAGGCCGCTAATGAAGCTGAAGATAACGTAAAAAAAGCAATTGAAAATTTAATCAAGATTAAAGAAAAGGAAGAAAAAAAATACATTGGGTCCTCTAATGAGGCTACTGACTGCAAAGAAAGAGACGGGGCCAGTGGTAAAGAGTACCCATGCACAGCCACATCTTATGTCAATTTTGAGTAAAACAAACTAATTCAGGTTACTTTAAAAAGAAGCAGAGCAAATCAAGGTACAAATTTAATTTGCTCTTTTTTTGTACCTTTGTAAAAAGCCTAAAACGGTAAAATTATGACTAAAAAACTGGTGCGTTTTGATTGGGCGATGAAAAAATTGCTACGCCATAAAGCCAACTTTGATATTTTAGAAGGTTTTTTGAGTGAATTGCTTCGCTTTGATATCAAAATAGAAAGCATATTGGAAAGTGAAGGCAACAAACAAGACGAATATGACAAGTATAATCGAGTAGATATTTTGGTGAAAAGCCAACAGGACGAACTGATGTTAGTAGAGGTTCAAAATGATTCGGAAATTGATTATTTCCAACGTATGCTTTATGGCGTTTCCAAATTAGTAACCGAATATATCAAAGAAGGAGAACCTTATGGCACTATCAAAAAGATTTATTCAATCAATATCGTTTATTTTGGCTTAGGGCAAGGCAAAGATTATGTCTATGAATACAAAGGTGAGTTTATAGGTTTGCACGAAAACGACATTTTGCTACCTACAACTTTACAAAAACAAGATTTCAGAGTAGAAAAAGTATCCGATATTTTTCCAAAATACTATATCTTGAAAGTAAACAATTTTAATGATGTAGCGAAAGATACGCTTGATGAGTGGGTTTATTTCCTCAAAAACAGTGAAGTAAAAGATACTTTCAAGGCAAAAGGTTTGGATAAGGCAAAAGAAAAATTGCGTTATGAAAGTTTGACGGATGAAGAAAAGAAAATGTATGACCGTTTTCAAGAAAACAGACGTATTGAAAATAGTGTAAGTTATACAGCTATACAGGAACGAAATGTTGAAGTTGCAAAAAATTTAATTTCGTTAGGTTCAGACAACGAATTTATAGCAAAAGCAACGGAATTGACAGTTGAGCAGATAGAGCAACTGCGAACAGAAAAGGAGTAAAACTGTGCCCAACATTGCATTTGTGGCAAGGCGGGCAGACGTGCTAAATTGAACTTTTGTGCTTTCTATGTGCTTTTGTGCGTGTGGAAACGGTAGTGCTACTAAGCCCGCCCTGCACAAATGCTTTTCCGTTGGCGGTAAGGCGGCAAGACGATGTGACGAGCTAACGACAAACGTTTCAAACTTCTGATAATTTTTTAATGACCCAGAAAAAGTTAATATCGATATTTCTTCTATTCATCATTGGTAGTATCTACGGTATACAATCGGTTGACTTCATTCAGAACGACAAAGCCCTCTCGACAACCTTCAAGTGGTGCACTGTTCCATCAATCATCATGAGTCTATTCTATGGATACTACGGGACATTTGGTTACGACAAAGCAAAAGCTGCCTGGAAGAACGTGGTGGGTCTACTCACATTGACGGTGATTTGTACACTAATGTTTCTGGTATCGTTTCAGGGTTACCTCATACTTTTCAATTGTAACTTCGAAACCCAAGAGAGTACGACAATCAAAGGTAAAGTGACCGAGTTGGACTATCCAAAGAGTAAGAAACCGTTTAACGATTACGCAATCGTAATTCGTAGAGACATTAACGGACAGGTAATTAAGCTTACTGTTCCGACAAACACCTACGTGGTTGGACAACCATTTGAAAAACAGCTGACGTTAGGTTCATTAGGTTTCTTGTACAGTCGACAGTAGTACATTCGGTGTAGCCGCCCTACCTACAACAACGTATATAAAACATGCCGGCACGGTTGATTTTAATTTATTATTTTGGAGTGCCAGCACGTTTTATATACAAACGTTACAGGCAATTTTAGACAGACCGTATGAATAATGTGCTTTTCACAGAAATAGATAAGTTTGACAAATGGGCTCAATCGCAGTTTGACATACCACAAGATGACATTGGTGGCGAATGGGAATGTAATTATGATAATTGGGAAAGTATCTACGAGACTTTTGAAACATTTATAAAAGCGACTGACTCAAATAAATTGACTTCAACTGAAAAAGAAAGACTTCTATACATTATAGCGAGAGACAACGAAATGGAAAATCTGTCAAGACTATTAGACGAGCAATTCTTAATAGTTTTATCGGAGTATTCAATTTCTTACGGACACAGAGACGATAAATGGCAACTAGCTGTTCAACTTTACAAATTGACAGACAAAGAAAAAGCATTATCTCTTTTGGACAAATTCGTTAACGATGAAGAAGAATATGTAAATAGGCGTTCTTTGATGGAACTTGCAAAGTTAAATTCAGACAAAGTAGAGCAATATGCTGAAAGATTTTGGAATAAAGACAAGTATGCAGAAATGGAGGAGTATCAAAAAATAGCAGTATTACATTCACTTAACACAATTAATTCAAAGTTTTTAGACCATTATATCCAGTTGGCCAAAAAGAGTGGGTTGACATATTTAGTAAAAAATGCGAATGAAATTGAAAATGAGAAAAACTGCCTGTAACATCGTATTGGCAATAGTGGACTGACGTTGTAAACTCAACATTTGTGCTTCCACCGGGTATTTGTGCAAATGTTGGGCTGACGTTTTTCAAATACCCTGCCATCGCCAATACAAAACTGCGAGTCAGCAATCCCTCTTTCATTTATGATAGTTGAGTTTTATAGCTGAGGAGAAAGCAAAATTTTAGAGGAATTCATGCAGAACAAACCATCATAAAGCACTGATAATCAGCATATTTTAAAACATTCTTCAGAATCTCAAAAGATACAAAAGACACATTCAAAGTATGAATAAAGTACTTATTACAGGTAGTAGCAGCAGAATCGGACGTGCTTTGCATTGGATACTTTGCCAAGATTATGATGTTGTTGGCATAGACATTTCACCCTCATCTGCAACATCCAAAATAGTGGACATTAGAGACTATGAGCAACTATTACGGTGTTTTGAGGGAATTGATACTATTTTTCATTCAGCTGCCCTGCATGCGCCTATCACCCTCTTGAAATCCAAAAGAAAAAAAACTAAAAACATTGTTGCTCCGGCTTTTCCAATCCAAATCAACCAATTTGAAATCATCAAGCTAAACCGCTGAAGTCTAATCCTTGTATATTTCCACTCTCGACACCCTACTCCCCACTCTCGACACCCGACACCTCACTCCCCCATCCTTGTTACTCGTCCAACAGCTCATAATGCGGCTTGATGCCCTTTTCAATCGCCGGAACACCGTTTTTCATCCAGGCAGGTTCGGGTTTGTATTTGAGGTAATAGTCAAAAAACTGCATACGTCGAATAGAGAAGTCTTTTTTATTCTGCCATTGGATGAGTCCGTGTTTTTCACCGTTGTAGGTCAGCATCCAGACGGGTTTGTTCAGCCTACGCAAAGCCGTAAAAAGCTCGATGCCTTGATACCAGGGCACTGCGCCGTCGTCGTCATTGTGCATCAGCAAAAGGGGAGTTTTGATCTGGTCGGCATAGAAAATGGGCGAATTTTCAATGTATAAAAAAGGTTTTTCCCACAACGTAGCCCCCAGTCGGCTCTGACTTCTTTCATATTGGAACATCCGGCTTACACCACTTTCCCAGCGAATCCCACCATAGGCACTCACCATATTGCTTACGGGTGCCCCCGACATCGCCGCTGCAAAAAGATTGGTTCGGGTAATGATATATGCCACCTGATAGCCGCCCCAGCTATGCCCCTGGATACCCATCTTATCACGGTCGACAAAACCCGTTTTGAGTAGGCTCGTAACCCCTGAAACAACGGCATCGTAGGCACTTTGTCCCGGATGTCCTACTTGATAAGGAATATCTGGCATAAACACTAAATAACCATTGCTGGCATACATAGAGGGGTTGATGGCCGAACGCGCAGGCAGTGGCGCATAATAGCGGTGTAGATTTTGGCTGAGTCTTTCATAGAAATAAGCAATGAGCGGATATTTTTTGCCTGGGTCAAAGTTTTCGGGTTTGTAGAGTAGTCCGCTAAGTTCTTCGCCATTGGGAGCAGTCCACTTGACCAATTCTACATTTCCCCACCAATACCTGTTTTGTTGTGGATTGGCATCACTGATTGGGTTGATTTTGGTAAACGTAGCGTCAGAATAATACAAGTTGGGATAATCCGTAAAGCTTTGCCGGGTAAAAAGAAATTTGTTGGCATCTCGTGGTTTTTTTAAATCCTCAAACAGAAAATCATCCAGAATGAGCTTACGGGGTGCTTCATTTTTGCCCAAAGTCACACTGAAATAACCGCTTGCACGGGTTTCTTGATCAAAGGCAGAAAGAACCAAAGGTTCTGTAGATTTGATAAATTTTATCTCAGGGTCTAAGGGTACATATCGATAGGTAATTCTATTTTCACGGCCGTTCGTGGTAAGGCGTTGAGCGGGTATTTTACCCAGCGGGTCGAGTTTCCAAATGTCATAACGATCATACACCAGAAAAGCCAGGTCGTTTTCTGTCCATCCGGCACTGCCGTAAGGTCCGGCGGCATCAGGGTAATCGTCCAATTCATCATAAAAGCGGTTATTGATAGATTTGGTCAAGCTCAGGGTCTGGGCGGTACGAATGGCGTATACATACCACGACGAATCAGAGCGTGCATACCAATATACATACTGCCCTCCTGGAGAGATGTCTACTTCGGCTCGGAGTTTTTCCTTGATTTTCTGTTTGCGGCCATCCCGCAGATTGATGATGTACACGTCAGAATAGGAAGGATAACCCTCCCAGGATGACTCCCGCTGATAATTGACATTACTTTTTGCGAGTACATATTCGGCATTACCTTCACTTACAGGGATGATCTCAGGTATTTCGGGAGAGCCCAACTGAATGATTTTTTTGAGTTTTGGATAAACCACAGCCAGATAAGATTTCTTTTTATCCCGTTCAAGCTCTACGATTTGTTGGCTTTGCAAGCGGGCATCTTGCCAGTTCCAGATGTCTACTTTGACGATTTCTTCAGGAAGCAGTGTAGTGTCTTGTACAAGGGGTTCGGGTTGTGTACCAAAAAACAGTTTGCTGCCGTCTTTGGAAAACTCGAGCGTGGCGAATTCACTCACCATCCAGTTATTAGGAAGTCCGGGGGAGTTTTTACCTGCAATTTTGAGGGCGGTTTTTTGTTTTTCCTGCCAGTGATAAAGGTCAAAATATTTGATGGGTGCTTTTTTATGCGCCTGGGTGGTATCCACGTCCGATACAAAAACCAGTTGTGTACCTTCTTTATCCCAGCTTAGGTTGATGTGTTTGCCGGGTTGATTGAGTACCTGGGCTAAGGTAAGCGTTTCTAGGTCAAATACGTATACACCAGCTTTAAAAGTACTGTCATTTCCGGTAGAAGCGAAAGCCAGTTTGCGGCCTTTTTCATCAAACTCGTAGGCAGTCACAAAAAGGAAGGTATCCTGACGGGAGGTAGTCAGATTTCTTAAAATAAGTTTGGAGCCGTTTTCATCATTCTCGACTTTGGGTTTTTTGGGCTTTATTTTTTTACGTTCTTCTTCGGCTTTTTTTTCATCCTCGATGCGCTTGAGTTCTTGCTCGAGAGCCTGAATTTTTTTCTGTGCTATTTCCAAAGGATTTTCTTCAATAATAACCGGGGTGGTTTTGGGAGGATCAGTTTTGGGGTTTTCTTTAGTTTTTTTATCTTTTTTATCAGTGGGTTTGGGTTCTATTTCTTTTTTATCTTGTTTTTCAGGAAGTTTGTCTTCTGGGGCAAACTGCGTAGAGTCGGGCAGAGAGTCAATTTTAGGAGCTTTTGGAATTGGGAGAGCTGTGGAAGCTTCCAGATGATAGGCAAGCCAGTTGCCTGATTTTTTGGGCAATTTAAAAGACCTTACTTCGGGTATTTCTACCAAAGAATCCCTCATCAGGTGGTAAATGCCAAGACCTTCCTTAGGAAGTTTTTCTTTTTTGACTTTTTGGCGGCGGAGAGCCTTGAGGCTGTCTACAATGGGTTTTATCGTAAAAATCACATACCGGGAATCATCGCTAATGACAGCCTGCTCGCCCCTATCAAAAGATTTACTCTTTTCCTCACGGCTTGATATATCGTGAATCATCAATTGTGCATCTTTGTTTTGGGCTTTCAGCGAATAGATGACCCATTTGCCATCCGGAGAAATACCAACTCCTTGGATACTTTTCCAATCTTCGTACACCTCAAAGTCCAAAGGGCGTTTACTTTGTCCAATGGCTTGGAACTGAGCTAAAAAAAACGCAATGCTTAGAATAAGTCCTAAATTTTTTTTCATGTTTTCTACAAGGAATTTAATTCTTCCGATATACAGAAGGCTACCCGTTTAATGATTTATCGGAACAAATCTAAATATTCTGTGGGGATTTGCCAATGAACTTGCAAGAGAATGAACTTAAGGATAAATAATTTTTAATTTCACGGCTTTATTGGCTATCTTTAATGCCTGAATTTTTAGACAGATTAAATAATAAAACTTAGTAATGAAACTTAAGTTTATATTTGCTCAGTATACGATTGTTTTTTTACTCTGCAACTGCCAGGGAGGGGGGGCAGATGGGGACGAAATAACCGATTCTGCTAATTTTGTACTCAATTACCCGGAAATTCGTGAAAAAATAATCAAAGAAGAAGCCAAAGTGCAAAAAATCAGAAAACAACGCATCCAACAAGGAGATACCTTGGCAATAGAACCTGAGCAATTGCGAGATTTTCTCCCCAAATCCTTTGATGGATATGCCGCAGAAGGTGATTTTGTGGGTTCGCCTTATCAATTAAGTGGGCAATCTTATGCCAATGCCGAGCAGGATTATGTCAAAGGAAGTGTTCATATTCGAATTACTTTGTGTGATTATAATGGAAAAGAAGCACAATTTGCCAAAGAAACTGCTTATTTTGCCAGTGGAATTCGAATTGACGATCGCCAGGTAAATGCCGGCTCGGTCGTTTTTCCAGGTAATATCAAAGGTTGGGAAATATTTGAAAAAATAACCCAAAGAGCCGAACTGAACCTTGCCGTTTCCGACCGGATATTGATAAAAATCATTGCCAATAATCAATCTGATACTGAATACATCAAAAAAATAGCACAAAAACTAAATCTAAAAAAATTATCTCAATTTTAAATAATCATTTATTCAAACCCTTAAAATTATAATTTATGAATTTACTCAGAATCTTCGCATCGGTTTTTGTAGGAGGATTGGTCACCGCCTCTACCATCATCCTCCTGAATCAACGAAACCAAAAAAATCAACTGACCTCTACTAACCCTCAAATGCCCATCCCCGAACCCGAAAATAATTTTCAAAAATCCGAACAATCTTCAGAAGATCGGGAAGCTCCATCAAAAAAATCTGAAAAAACATTAAAAGAAAAAAAATCTCTTAAAAAAATAGTAGGTGAGGTCAAAGAGAAAAAACAAAGAACCAAAAGAAATACGGAACCTCCTGTAGCCACCGGAGAATTATACAATGATTTTGTGGTATATCAAGGAGCAAAAGGGGGCAAATTTTATTATGATGCTAAGGGCACTAAAAAATACTTTAGAACAAACGAATAGAGATTCTCATAAAAGTATCCCAAAAATCAAACTGGTACAAGAGAATTTTAAGATCGTTTGTAATATTTTGACTCGAGCATAGTATTCCAATAAGAAAATAAGTTCACGATCTTAAAATCTATTTAAATGAAAATCCTATCTTTAAAAACATGGATACTACTCGGGGCAAGCCTAATCATTGTCCTTTCTGCCTGGGATTACAAAAATTCCCTGAACGATTTTAAATCCGGTCGCCTTGACAAAAAAAATACACAAGGCACCGAACACGCCATAGAGGACATTCCGGCATTTGCTCAAAAAGGTATTGACTATTTGGCACAAGTGCAATTTAGTAATGGAGGCTGGGGGGCAGGCACACACGCCAACCAACAAATGATTGATCCTACTCAGGTACAGGTAGACCCCGCTACCACGGCTTTTGCAGCTATGGCACTGCTTAGAGCGGGTAATACTTTGGAAAAAGGAGTCTACAGCCAGAATCTACGCAAAGCGCTCGATTATCTGCTGAATTTGGTGGAGAAATCACCCGAAGAAGGAGACAGAATCACCGACATTGAAGGCACTCAACCACAGGTCAAACTAGGGCGAAATATCGACGCTACGATGTGTGTACAATTTCTGATTCGCATAGAGCCTCATACCCGCGAAGACAAAGCCCTTAACGATAGAGTTTCTCAGTCTATCAACAAATGCCTGCTCAAAATCAAACAATCTCAAGATGAAGACGGCAACACTCGAGGCGGCGGCTGGGCACCCGTTTTACAATCAGCCATGGCCAACAATGCCCTCGAGCTTGCCATCAGCACTGGAAGAGACGTAGATCAGAAAGTCCTGGACAAAAGCCGTAAAAACCAAAAAGAAAATATGGGTGCTTCCGGTGAATTGCGTACCGAAAAAAGTGCGGGCGTAGCCTTGTATTCTGTGACCAGTGTACAAAGAGCTACTGCCAAAGAAACCCGCCGAGTACAAGATATTATGATGAGAGGCAAAGAAGACGGCACTTTGAGTGATAATGCCCCAGTCACCATAGAAAATCTTAAAAAAGTGGAATCTACACTGAGTGATGAAGAAGCCCAGATAATTGTGCAGGCTTACGCACAAAACCAATCTACGCTCAGTCAAATGAAAGACGATAACGTCATCGCCGGATTTGGTAACAATGGCGGAGAGGAATTCCTGAGCTTTATGCTGACCAGCGAATCTCTGGTCATTACTGGTGGAGAAGAATGGAACAACTGGAAAAACCGAATGAACGAGATGCTTGCCAAAATACAAAATGGAGATGGAAGCTGGAACGGCCATCACTGCATCACCAGCCCAGTATTCTGCACAGCAGCAGCTATTCTGGCTCTTACCGCCGAAAACGATAAAGATTTACTGATCGGAGAGAAAAAATAAAAACACGAATGATGCACGTCAATTCTATATTTTCAAATAACCGTAGGAATTTTTCCTTCGGTTATTTTTCATGGATATGGATACTGCTCAGCTTAAATGCTTGCCAATTTTTACAAAAAACCCAAAAAAACTCCGAAAACTTATTGATTTATCGTACCTGCGACTATCTCTGGAACCAACAGGCAGCCGACGGAGGCTGGCATAGCACCAAACACGGGATTCTGAAAAGTGGCCAAGCCTACACCCCTTTTGTATTGACGTACCTGATGGAAGTCCCGGATTCGCTCTACCCCAAAACCCCTGAAAAAATTCAACACGCCTTACAATTCATCCGCAAGCATTGTAAACCCGAAGGAATTGTGGGGCTTTCAGATCCAGACATTTTGGAATATCCCAACTATGCCACGGCTTTTGCCCTCCGTGTATTGATCCGAAACGGAGACGACCAAGATCAGGAACTTATCCAAAAAATGATACAATATTTACTCGATCAGCAATTTGATGAAAGCCGTGACATCCCTCCCGGTCATCCTGCTTATGGAAGTTGGGGATTTGGAGAAACAAACCTCTCCGGCGGATTTGTCGGACACGCCGATTTATCGCATACGAGAAGGGTTTTGGAGGCACTTCGAGAAGCAGGGCTGGAAAAAGATTCCGCTTTTTATAAGGTCAGAAGTTTTCTGAAAATAGTGCAAAACCATCCCTCTTCCAAACCCGACTCTTTAAAGGAGCGTACCCAAAAACTATATGACGGCGGTTTTTATTATTCCCCCATCGTGACAGGTGCCAATAAGGGCGAATTGGCAGGAGATTCCGATGAAAAAAATCCACACTACCGAAGTTATGCTACAGCCACGGCAGATGGGCTTCTGGCTTCCCTAGCAAGTGCTTATTCGCCCACAGAAGCCCCAGTAAAAGATGCCCTGAATTGGCTGCGAAGGAATCCTACCTGGGATTATCCTCAAGGCATCCCAGAGGAAAGCCCGGCGCAATGGCATCAAGTACTGGTCTTATATCATCTGTCTGTTCGGGCAGAAGCATACAGGGCTGTCAATGAGCCTGGAAGCTGGAAATCAACCCTGAAAAACATTTTGAAACAAAAACAGCAGCAAGACGGAAGCTTCGCTAATCCTCAGGGAGCAAGAAATAAAGAAAATGATCCGATTTTAGGCAGTGCTTTGGCACTTAAAGCCTTACTTTGTACCTTGAATTAACTTATATGTATACTCAAAACCAAGTGGTTGTTATTTAAAAAATCAAGCCTCTCACAGGGCAAAAATCACTTTAACTCTACTACATAAATCATAAAATGGAACTCAGCTTACTCATTATTATACCAATTTCCTTATTCTTGTGGAGCGTTTTTGTCCAGTTATACTTGATTTTGAGGGTGTTTTCAAAACTAATCACTTATCAGGAGAGTTATATCTCCCAAGACAAAAACAGCATATCGGTAATCGTGTGTGCACACAATGAATATGAAAACCTCAAAGCACTCATTCCTATTTTATTAAATCAGGATTACCCTGATTATGAAATCATTATCATAGACGACCGATCCGAAGACGGTACAAAGACACTTTTGAGAGATTTATCAGAAAAAAACGCAGCTTTAAAAATACTCCGAGTAGATGAGCTAAGGGCAGATTTTCATCCTAAAAAATACGCATTGACACAGGGCATTCTGGCAGCCCAAAACGAAGTGATACTACTCACGGATGCCGATTGCCGCCCGAAAAGCACTCAATGGATCCGAGAGATGCAGTCACCCTTACAAGGTGAAATCGAGATTGTGCTGGGTTTTTCGCCTTATTTCACCCAAAAGAGCCTTTTGAATGCGTGTATCCAGTATGAAACCTTGTATACAGCTATACAATATCTTTCTTTAGCATTGGCTGGGCATCCTTATATGGGCGTAGGCAGAAACCTAGCCTATAAAAAGGCACTATTTTTGAAAAATCAAGGATTAAATACATATCAATCTATCACCGGCGGTGATGATGATTTGTTAATCAACCAGATTGCTCATCAAAATAACGTGGCTATTTGTCTGCACCCTGACAGTCAGGTATATTCTATCCCCAAAAATACCTGGAGTCAATGGTACAAACAAAAAATCAGACATCTCTCCGTGGGGAAGTATTACCGACTAAAATCAAAAATTATTTTAGGAATTGTAAATGCTTCGCAAGTTTTGTTTTGGTTAAGCTTCATTATTATTATTTTTGCCTTTCAAGAAAAAATGTATCTTGAAATTTTGACAGGATGCTTTTTTTTAAGAATAATTGCGCTGTGGGGAGGGTTTACGTTAATAAATCAAAAAATTCATGCACAAGTATATACTATTTGCATTCCGTTTTTTGATTTTTTCTATGTATTGTATATTTTTATATTTGGAGTGATTGCACTAAGCAAAAGACATGTTCAATGGAATTAGATAACGAAAATATTTCTCAGAATCCTGATCTGAACGGATCTAATGAGGAAGATTCAAAAAAGAAGTTTTCAGACAAAGCCCTGCGTGATTTTGCCTTGATTGACCAGGCTCGAAATCACGGTGATGAAAAAGCTTATGCCGAATTGATGGAAAGATACCGTAAGCCTTTGTATCATACGATGCTCAAAATGGTCAAAAATACGGATGATGCCGATGACCTGACCATCGAAGCTTTTGCCAAAGCCTTTAAAGGTTTGGCTAAGTTTAAAAAGGAGTACACATTTTCTACCTGGTTGTTTCGGATAGCTACCAACAACTGCATTGATTTTATCCGTAAGAAAAAGCTTGAAACCCTCAGTATCAACTCATCTTACAAAGATGACAACGGGGAAGAAGTGGCGATTGATATCAAAGATAATAATCTTGACCCTCAGGAAAAGGCCATCAAAAGCCAAAAGGTAGAACTGATGCAAATGATCGTCACCAAACTGCCACACAAATACCAACGCCTGGTAGAATTACGCTATTTTAAGGAATATTCTTACGATGAAATTGCCAAGAAAATTGAAATTCCTTTGGGTACGGTCAAAGCCCAACTTCATCGTGCCAAAGAATTACTGTATGATATGATCAAAGACAAAAGAGAAATTATTTGATAAACGTTTACAAGATATTTAAATCATTAAAACATCCTTAAACCAACTTGCAAAAATAAATTTGTAAATTTTTGCTTGTTTTGTCAGGGTATTTTTACTTTTTTGCGGCCGAATTTTATGGTAGACATTCTAAAATACATTCGGTCAAAGACCTAAAAAAAATCTAATTCATGGAAACCCGAAATTTTATCGGCACTCGCTTGCCTTTTACTGATTTTAAAGGTCATTTTATCCTGATATTTTTAGCATTTCTTATTTCTTTGGATGCGTGCCAAACCCCACAAGAGAATAAACAAAAATCTCCAACAAAATCTGACTTAACCCTCGAAGCCAATCCTATCAAACTGGATGTTTCCAAAAACTATAAACGTATCATTACCATCGGTGATGCCATTACGGAAACGGTCATCAGCCTAGGAGATAGTAATAAAATCGTGGCAATTGGGCGCTCAACGCCTAAATATCCCAATTTACAAAGACCTAAAGTGGGTTATGACCTCACCCTTAGAACCAAATACATACTGAGTCATAAACCCGATTTGGTCATAGCCCATTCCGAAGCGATCTCAATCAACATTATCCGTGAATTAGAAGAAAAAAATATTACTTGCCTCGTACTCGAGTCTAACACTGATTTGAATTCTACCAAAGAATTTATAATCCAGATTGGGGAAATCCTCCATAAAAATAAGCAAACACAAAAACTAATCACAAAAATTGACAAGCAACTTGAAGAAGTAAAACAAGTGAGAGGGTCCAGAAAAGATTCTTTAAAAGTGATGTATCTTTTGGCTCGAGGTTCAGGCTTATTGTTTATGGGAGGTTATGGTACAAGCTATGATGCAATCATTCGCCTGGCAGGTGCAAAAAATGCTGCCTTTGAAGTGGAAGGTCTACAGAGAGTGACCAAAGATGATATGACCGTACTCAATCCCGATTTTTTGCTTATGAGCCAGCAAAGTTATGATAGCTTTCAGGGAAAAATCCATACCATGCCTGCCTTGCTTGCTTCGCAGGCATATCGTTTGGGGCGAATAATTATTATAGATGAAAGTCTGCTGAAAAACCCTGGACTAAGTATCGGAGAAACTGCCCTTGAGCTATCCCGTAAACTGTATGAATCGCAATACTTCCAACCACTTTTACCCGTGAACCCCAACCCAACCCCAACCCCCGAACGCTCCAAAGAACTTGAGATTATTAACCCCGAAGAATAAAAATTTTGAGTGATTATTTTTGAAATGAAATTTTTTAGTCATTTTTGCCTATTGCTTAAAAAAATATTCATCTAAATTTTGACATTTCTGTCTATGAATAGATACTCGTTTTTCCTGTGTATTACCTTTCTGGCAAGTGCTTGTAGCAATTCCGGCTCTAATACCGGAGAATCCGAAGATAGCGAAAGTGCCGTCATTTTATCCGTAGAAGTGACCGGACAAGAATTAGGGTATAATTTTGCTGTAACTGTTTCTAGTCCGGATTTGGATTGCGAGCAATATTCCGACTGGTGGGAAATACTCAGCGAAGACGGCAAACTCATTCATAGAAGTGTCATAGAGCAAAGCCATCCCAACGAACAACCTTTTGAGCGTTCTTCTGGAGGAATCAATATTAAAGCCAATCAAAAAGTAATTATCCGTGCTCATATGAATAATCTGGGCTATGGTACACAAGCACTTAAGGGCTCTGTAAAGGCAGGCTTCCAAGAAATTCAAATTGACAAAAATTTCGCTCAAGCAGTAGAAAAACAAGCCCCACAACCACCCAAGTGCGAATGATTGGAAGAATAATCATCGTTTTCTCTGAAATCAAGTTTTGTTTTAAGCAGTTCAAAAAAAAATTCATTTTTTTTGAACCAATACTTGATATTCTCATATAGATTTTTGTACCTTTGCATCACAACAATAAAAGAAAAAAATCATGTTACTTTATTCTAGTATAAGTAAGAACCAACCAAGATCTCTCGAAAATACAATGCGTATTTTTGGGCACGCTCGGGTTTTCTCTGGTTCGGAATACTTAGAAAAAAGTAAACATTCAGAAGCATAAAAAAAACTGAATATAAATTCTAAGAAACCCGAACCTTCAAAGTTCGGGTTTTTTTTGCCATTCTCCTTCCGGTCTTTGTTTTGGATTTGCTCTATCGATTCCCACAGGGCAGATTTCGCCCGCTTTACAGCGGGCTACGCAAAGACCTTCGGAAGAGATCCGGGATGAATCGGTATGTTTTTTTCAAATACAAATCAGAACAACGATGCGTTTTAACACAAGCATTAAAAAAAGCTCAAAAATTAAAAACTACGAAGGTGCCGATGCGTTTGCTCTTGACCCAAAGCTTGCTTTGTATACGCTGGTGGTGACTTCCGCTCTGAATAACAAGTTTTATGAAAAAACATCCGATCAGATCCAGCGTCTGCGGGATTTGATTGCCAAAAATGATCCGCATTTCGTGGCAAAACTGGCGGTTTATTCCCGTGAAAAGATGTATTTGCGCTCTATTCCTCTGGTGCTGACCGTAGAACTTGCCAAAATACACAATGGTGACGACCTTTTGAGCCGTTTGGTCAACCGCGTAATTCAACGTGCCGATGAAATTACCGAACTGCTCGCTTATTACCAATTGGCGAACGAAAGAATTTCTATCAAAAAACTGAATAAATTATCCAAACAATTGCAAAGGGGTTTGGCACTGGCTTTCAATAAGTTTGATGCGTATCAGTTTGCCAAGTATAACCGACAAACTGAGGTAAAATTAAAGGATGCACTGTTTTTAGTACACCCAAAAGCAAAAGATGAGAACCAACAACAGATATTCAATCAAATTGTCAATGATAGCCTGGAAATTCCATACACCTGGGAAGTCGAACTTTCAGCACTGGGTCAACAAAAATTTGACTCAGCGAATGAACAAAAGACAGCTATTAAGGCAAAATGGGAAGAACTGATCTCAAGCGGTAAACTGGGCTACATGGCTTTGCTGCGTAACCTGAGAAATATCCTACAGGCTGACGTGGATCGTAAATTTCTCAATGTAGTGGTTCAACGCCTAGGTAATGCCCGTGAAGTAGCCCGATCAAAGCAGTTGCCTTTCCGCTTCTTATCGGCTTTCAGAGAGCTACAAACGGTAAAATCAACAGCTACGAGCTTGATCCTGAATGCATTGGAAAAAGCCATTCAGGCAAGTGCCCATAATTTACAAGGCTTCGATGAGAAAACCCGTATACTGATTGCTTGTGATACTTCGGGTTCTATGTGTACACCTATTTCTCCAAGAAGCACCGTGCAATATTATGACATCGGTTTGGTACTGGGTATGTTGCTGCAATCACGCTCTAAATCAGTCATGACCGGTATTTTCGGTGATACCTGGAAGGTGATCAATCTGCCTCAGGCACAGATACTTTCCAATGTGGACAAGCTGAGAAATCGTATGGGTGAGGTAGGTTACTCCACCAATGGTTATCTGGTGATTCGTGATCTGGTACGACGTAAAGTAGTAATGGATAAAGTGATGATTTTCACAGATATGCAGCTCTGGGATAGCCGAGGAAACCAGAATAGCCTCGCTTCTGAGTGGCAAGAGTATCGTCAGATTGCGCCCAAAGCCAAGCTTTATATCTTTGACTTGGCAGGCTACGGTCAGGCTCCTTTGAATCTGAAAGGAGACCACGTATACCTGATTGCAGGCTGGTCAGAGAAAATATTTGAAGTGCTTGATGCCATTGAAAAAGGCAAGTCAGCCTTGACTCAGATAGAGGAAATTATCTTGTAAAAGAAGATATAAGCTTTATTCTGAGACTTTGAGACCGGTTTGGGTGGAAACACCTGCACCGGGACTCAAATAAAAATATATTCAAATAACAATTTGTAGGCAAATTATTTAAAATAATTGAGTGTCGTAGAGAAGAGTTACTTCGCATTATGGCTGCCGTGGTCGCAGGTTCGAATCCTGCCTCTCTACCTACAAGGTTTCTGGATATTGGGAGTTGGCTTTTGGCTTAGATTTTTTATTAAAAATTAAAGCCCAAAACTCCACACCACAGACCTAATATTCAATATGTAGGGAGTAGCTCAGTGGTTAGAGCACGTATCGGTCTCTTTTCGATTGTTACCTCAATGTATTACAGGTGTTCAAGGGCATAGACTGTCAGTCTCCAAAACCGACGGCGTAGGTTCGATTCCTGCCACCTGTACTTGGAGAATCAGGGTGAGTAGCTTAATGTGAGAGCACCTACCTTTTAAGTAGGATGGTGTAGGTTCGATTCCTACCTCTCCCACCAAATTTGGGGATTGGGCATGAGGATTTGGGTAATGGCTTTAAAAGATTTGATTAAAAAAAGAAAATAGCCAAGACCCAAATCCCGGTGTCAAAAAAAATAAATATTGAGTGTTGTATAAGAGAACTACATCGCAGACATAGGTTCGAGTCCTCTCTCCCCGACAGAACAAAAGGATTTTAGGTAGTAATTTGGTTTTGGATCGAGGATGCACAATAGCCAAAACCTAATATCCAAAAACGGGGAGTAGCTCAGTGGTAGAGCACGATTTCTCTTGCTTCATTACCTCAAAATTTTAAAAATCTGGGTTTGTAGCTCAAGGGTAGAGCGACTGCCTGTTAAGCAGAAGGTTGTAGGTTCGAATCCTGCCATTCCCGCAGATTGAGTGTCGTAGCGTAGCGTTTCATCGGTTTTGCTTAAGACTGAGCCGGATTTTGATTCCGGACTTTAAAGGCGCTACTCGATTGTAACCTCAATATGGAATTTTAAAATATTCAGGTGCCGTAAAATTGTCATACTTCGCTGAAAACTAAGAGACAATTTGCTTGTCGCCCTGAATTATAAAATCTTTGACTTTTTTATCCAGCTTGTAAAAATATTCAGGTGTCGTAAAAACGTCTTCATCGAGGCCAAAAAAAAGATGTTTTGCTAATTGCCCTGAATTTTTATTGTTTTATCAGGAAATTTTACAAATACAGTGAGATTATTCTTCCCCCACCTGGCGCAAGGATGGGAACTGAATAAAAAAAAACAAAATTATCGATTTGTTGGTGCATTCATATAAATTGCTGGTAGTATTCAAGATGTAATGCTGAAATAAAAAAAATGCCCGGCTTTGTGTCCTCACCTTTAGGTTTGCAAGGTATAAATATGGAAGATATACCCAGATTGAAGTTATTTGCCTGATTTTCTTGATTGATTAGCTTGATTATTAATGATTTAAAAGCTAAAATCTCGGAAAACCACTTCGGTTTGAGTATAAAAAGCATATTTTTGTCTTCACAACGGATTACCTCCCTATTTTTCTTATGTGATGCTGTCTACATCTATAGAGTTTGTAGGTAAATGCTGGAATGGGAAGAATGATTGGTTTGCAAGGAAAGAGAAAGAAGATTATGATGAAGGATTAACAAGGCTTGGAGAAAAATACCATGAATTTAAGTCTGGTGAAATAAGTGACAACGAAAAGTCTGATCATTTGAGGAAACATCTAAGAAATGGATTTTCACACGCCCTAAAACCTATGAATAAAATTAGGTTATCAGATAAAAAATCTAATCCTAAAAATATTCCTCATTTGGATATTGTTGATGGAAGCGTATTCTTAGTAGCTGAAGTATTAAGGGATGATATAGTGAAGGCTCTTAAAGATATTCTCGCATTTGATTTTAGTGGAAACCCCTGTTGTGGCAAGTCTTCCGAAGGATGATTTGTCAATCCAAATAAAAAAATGTTCTCCTGAAGATCTAGGTGAATGCTGGAATTCACAGAGTTTCCGAATACTTTGAAATGTTGCGCAGGAGCATCTCAAGGAATAAGGGTTTTATTCAGCATAGATAAGGGTTTTTTACGCGCAAAGCCTCGACTTGCAGGCTGGAGGTTATAAGTCTTTAACTTGTCTCCGTTAAATCAAAGAACTGAAAAATATTCTTTAAAAAATGAATCGGGGATTAAAATATCACCAGTACAAGTAATTTATTTCGGTCATTTTTTCATATAATAATAGAATATTCTGTCAATTTGGCTTAAAACAGTGATAAGGAACGGATTTTGGCATCCGAAAAGAATCTAAATCTGTATGTTTATGATTCAACTCATTCATCAGGAAGACACAGAGACGAACAATAACTCTGCTCCTTCCAACTCAACAAGCCACACCGATCTGGCTCTTTTGGATGCATACTCCCAGGCAGTAGTGGGCGCATCTCAAAGAGTCAGTGCTTCGGTGGCACACCTGAAAGTCCAACAAAAATCTTCTCGCCGGAGAAGAAACCCCGATCGGCAGCCAAGCGGTTCGGGTTCCGGTTTTATTATTTCCAAAGAAGGGTTTATCGTCACCAATAGCCATGTCGTCAGTCAGGCTGCTAAAATTGAAGTAAATCTCACGGATGGCCGTAAATTCCAGGCCGAGCTTGTAGGGAGTGACCCAGCAACTGATCTGGCTGTAATCCATATCAATGCAGATAACCTACAAACGGTTCAATTTGGCGATTCTTCCAAACTCCAGGTCGGCCAATTAGCCATTGCTATCGGTAATCCCTACGGTTTTGAACATACGCTTACCGCAGGTGTCATCAGTGCGCTGGGTAGAAGCTTGCGCTCCAGCACCGGTCGCCTGATCGACAATGTGATCCAAACCGATGCAGCACTCAATCCTGGTAATTCGGGTGGACCTTTACTTAATAGTCGAGGAGAGGTAATCGGAATCAATACGGCGATTATCCTCCCCGCACAAGGAATTTGCTTTGCGGTAGCATCCAATACAGCCGAGTTTATCATCGGTAAGCTACTCACCAAAGGCCGTGTACGAAGAGGTTTCCTGGGAATTGCAGGTCAGACAACCAGACTTCCCCAAAGTTTTATTCGGGAATTTGCGCTGAATCAAGACGCAGCAGTGCTGGTGCAGCAAGTCGAGCCAGATGCCCCTACCTACAATCGTGAACTCCAAAAAGGTGATTTAATTCTTCAATTCAACCAACAACCTGTGCGTGGAATTGATGACCTCCACAAACTTTTGGATGAAGATAAAATTGGTGAGCGTGTCAAATTGGGAATAATTCGAGACAAATCTAGGCTCGATATTACCGTAATTCCAGGCGAATTACCTTGAATTTATTGTATTTTTCTAAGAAAACCTGACTGGGGTAAATTCCCTGTCAGGCTTTTCCTGTATATTTTTTTAAACTTCCTAAGGGAAAAACCTACCATAAATAACATGTTGTAAGCTAATTTTTCCCAATATAATTTTAAAATATATTTTTTTCCATAAATGGGATTTTTGGTATAAAGATGCCTAAGTTAAAATATTGATTATCAATACTTCAAAATTAATTTTGGCATAGGTCTATTTTTTGCAAAATACTAAAACGAAGCACAAGCACACAAAATCCCTATAAAAACTCACTAAAACAACTTAGTGGCATTCAACCAAAGAAAAATAAATACAATGAAAACGAAATTATATAACTTTACCAATATTGCCTTATTTCTACTGATCCTAAATTCATCCAATCTCTTGGCTCAAATTAGCGGTGTAGTGAATAGCTATGCCAGAGTAACCAATATCCAAGCAAATGTCTTTACAATAGATAATATTGCCCTGGCTCCGTCCGTAACGCTAGACCAGGCTTTTGGTGTCGGTCAAAAAGTTTTGATCATTCAAATGAAAGGTGCCAAAATCAAAACCAATAACAATCCATCTTTTGGAAGCCTGATCTCTTATGAGGATGCCGGAAATTACGAATATGCCACCGTGACAAATCGCACTGGGAATGCCAGCACGCAGACCATCACGCTTACACAGGTGACTCGCTCGTATAGCGTACAAGGAGCAGTGCAAATCGTGAGTGTGCCTCAATATACCAACATAACCGTAACAGGCATCATTCAAGCTACTCCCTGGAGCAAAACCTTGGGAAGAGGTGGTATCGTGACCTTTGAAGTAAGCCAAACCCTGACCCTTCAAGCAGATATCAATGTAAGTGGGCAAGGTTTTGCAGGAGGCTCAAAAAATACAGCAGGGTCTAATACCAGTTGTAATAATAGTGCTACTTATGTTTCAACGAATCTGGACAAAACCTACTCCAATACAGGTCAAAACCACGCTCAAAAAGGGGAATCAATAGCAGACTATGCGCTGAATGGTATCTCTGGGAAGGAGTTTGCAAGAGGGGCTATGCTCAATGGTGGTGGTGGTGGTAACTCTCACAATGCTGGCGGCGGCGGTGGTGGCAATTTAGGACCCGGAGGTAGTGGTGGCAATGGTTGGACAGGCGGTGGTAACTGCGGTGGAGCAAGTAGCTCAAGTGGAGTAGGTGCCTATACACTTACATATTCGCAGGCAGATAACAAGATATTTATGGGCGGTGGCGGCGGTGGTGGCCAACAAAACAACGGCCACGCCTCAAATGGTGCTAATGGTGGAGGAATCATTCTGATAAGAGCCTATAATTTAGTAGTAACTGGTGCAAACCCAAGAGGATTTTATGCGGACGGTGCAAATGCTTCTAATACAACTGGTAATGATGCCGCAGGCGGCGGCGGTGGCGGCGGTGCCATTCTTTTGGAAATCTATAATTATAGTCTAAGTACGACACTATACGCACACGCAAATGGAGGTAATGGGGGTGGTGTAAATGACAATGCACAACATGGAGCAGGTGGTGGAGGTGGAACTGGACCCATTCTTACCAATATAAACCCGCCTGCCAATGCCATCTTTGAAAGTAACCCTGGTAATGCATCCTTGGATTGCCATGGAAATTGTAATGTAAAAACCGGATACCCTGGTGGTGATGGTGTGATTGACTATCACATCGGTTGGGTTATAGAAGGAGATATGACCTTGCTACCCATCAAACTCAGTAGCTTTGAAGTAGAATTAAAATCTAAAAACGCCCAACTCAGTTGGACTACCCTCAGCGAAGAAAATACAGATTATTTTGAAATACAAAAAAGCACCAATTTGAAAGATATAGAAGTGCTGACCTGGGTTAAAGCACAGGGCAACAGCAGTCAGCCCCTCAATTATCAAGCTACTGATGAACAACCGCTTCCCGGAATCTCTTACTACAGATTAAAATCTGTGGATATAGATAAAAAAGTGACTTACTCTAACTGGATAAGCCTTATGAACTTGGAGCAAATACTGAATTATCAAATCTATCCCAATCCAAGCAGCGACTTTATAAATTTTGAAATGGCCGATTCTCAAGAAAAACAAAGACTTATGCTTCTGGATAGACACGGAAAACTCATACACGAAGCCAACTTTCAGGGGAAATATACCTTACAAGCTCAGAACCTTCCCAAGGGAGTCTATCTGGTAAGAATATCTTCCCAAAAAGGAGTTATACAATCCGAAATCGTACTCTATTAATAGAAATTATTTGTTGTATGAATTGTATCACGGTAAGTAGTTGCGTATAATTGGTTTATATGAGTTATTTCATAATTAATTGATAACCAAATAATTGTATTTACTCTAGACGATTTACTATGAACTACTTAGTTGCATAAATGGGTAAAAATTTCTCACAAAAGTCTAGTATTTTTTCAAGCTGTAAATCTAGGAGCAACCTAGCATAATTTGCTGATATGTAATAATTGTCTACTCCAATAATTCTAAAAATTCTGTCATGAAATATAAGCCACGAGTATAAGATAAACCCTTATACTCTTTTATTTTTTTGGGGGGAGCTTAATTTGTATTCTATTTCATCTAACATTTTGTAGACCGTATTTTTCCCAATAATGTCCCAAAATCAATTTTTTTCCAAAAATGAGAATTTTAAAGAATAAGCAGGTTGATTAATGTACTGATATTCAGTGATTTAAAATAAATTTTTGCATTCGGTCTACTTCTTGTCATTATACTATCTCGAATAGCAGAAATGACCAAAGCCCAATAAATACTCACTAAATCACTTAGTGACATTTCAACCCTGGAAAGAACTATAAATTCAATGAAAACGTCTCTAAATATTTCTATTATCACCTGTATTTTAATTACATTAGTCAATTTATCTGATTCATACGCCCAGATTAATGGAGTAATCAACAGTTACGCCAGAGTGACCGGTATTGTCGCTAATATCTTAACGCTGGATAATGTATCTCTTGCTCCTGGTACTACTCTAGATCAGGCTTTTGGCATCGGGCAAAAAGTACTTATCATCCAGATGAAAGGTGCCAAAGTCAATACAGGAAATAACTCTTCTTTTGGTAGTTTACAATCTTTAAATAATGCGGGTAACTATGAATTTGCGACCGTCTCTCTAAGGGCAGATTTAGGGGCAACGCAAGTAATTACGCTCACAGGTCTGAGCCGTAGTTATGATGTGTATGGGGCAGTACAAGTGGTAAGTGTACCTCAATACACCAATATTACCGTAACTGGCACTATCCAAGCGACTCCCTGGAGCCAAGGAATGGGTAGAGGGGGAATAGTGGTTATGGAAGTGAGCGGTACTCTGACTTTGAATGCGGATATTGATGTAAGTGGTCAGGGTTTTACAGGTGGCTCAAGAAATACTGCCGGGTCAAATACTGGTTGTAATAATAGCACGGCTTATGTATCTGCAAGTTATGATGCCACCAATAACCAACACCACGCCCAAAAAGGTGAGTCTATCGCAGATTATACCGATAACTCCATCACCGGGCTGGAATATGGCAGAGGTGCTATGCTCAACGGGGGCGGGGGTGGAAATTCTCATAATGGTGGTGGTGGTGGTGGAAGTAATTATACCGTTGGGGGCAATGCCGGATTAGGCTGGATCAGTGCAGGCGCATGTAGCCCAGGCATGAATATCGCCTACGGAATTGGAGGCTACTCGGTGGCTTACTCCAATGTCGAGAATAAAATTTTTATGGGAGGCGGAGGTGGAGGTGGCCAACAAAATAATAATCATGCCTCTAATGGAGCTCCTGGTGGTGGAATAGTCATCATCAGAGCAACCAACCTGGTTGTGAATTCAGGTACCCGAGGAATCTACGCTGATGGATACAATGCCCAAAACGCAACTGGTAATGATGCTGCAGGTGGTGGCGGAGGCGGTGGAGTGGTCTTCCTAGAAGTATTGAGCTATACACTGAGCGGTCAGCTCATAGCAAGAGCCAATGGAGGCAACGGAGGTAATGTGCAGGACGGCGGCGCACACGCAGGCGGTGGCGGCGGCGGAGTAGGTGTAATTTTATTAAATGAAGCTCCTCCTGCTCTTACAACATTTAACAGCACTCCGGGAGTGGCTGGGCTTGACTGTTCAGGAGGTTCGTGCACCAGAACAGGAACCTCTGGCGGAAGCACAAGTAGTCCTTATCTGACAGGTTGGGGGGTGATAGGCAATACTGCCTCATTACCGATTGAACTTAAAAGTTTTGATGTCGAGATCAAAAATGAAAAAGCGTACATTCAATGGATTACGCTTAGCGAAGAAAATACCGATTATTTTGAAATTGAGAGAAGTACCAATCTAAAAAATGTAGAAGCAGTAGCTTATCAAAAAGCCCAGGGTTTCAGCAACCAAGCCCGCGAATACTTAACCCTGGATGAGCAGCCTCTCAAGGGAATCTCTTATTATAGATTAAAATCTGTAGACTTTGACCTGTCTGTTACTTATTCCCCCTGGGTAACCGTATCGAATGCTTTGGCATTAGCATATCAGATTTATCCTAATCCAAGTAATGACATCATTAATTTTCAAATCATAGATTCTAAAGAAAAGCAGAAAATCCTGCTTTTTGATAAACAAGGAAAAATCGTTCACGAGGGTACTTTTCAGGAGAAATATACCATCCAGGCTCAGACACTCCCCAAAGGCATCTACCTGGTGAGAATCAGCTCTTCCAAAGGCCTGATTCAGTCTGAAATTGTACTCCATTAAAAGGTTTTGCAGCAAGCACTTTCAGTCATTGCTTACTTGATGTACCCATGAATTTGTTTTTTACGTGGATAAATTCCGAAATAAAATTAGTAAATTTGTACTTGATAAATTTTCTCAACTACAAAAAAGGCTTGATGCATGACGATTCAAGAAATTCAAAATGAGATCATTAATGATTTTTCACTATTTGATAACTGGGAAGATAAGTATGCCTATATCATTGAACTGGGCAAACAGCTTCCTACACTCGCTGAATCACACAAAACCGACCTGAATAAAATCAAAGGCTGTCAGTCTAATGTATGGCTCATTACCCGGATGGAAAATAACCGCGTAGTTTTTGAAGGGGATAGCGATGCCCTCATCGTCAAAGGGCTCATAAGTATGCTCATCAAAGTGCTCTCAAACCAAAAACCTGAGGATATAAGCCAAGCAGATTTGTTTTTTATAGATCAGATCGGTATGAAGCAGCAACTTTCTATGACCCGCGCCAATGGTTTGGCTTCTATGATCAAACAAATGAAACTTTACGCGCTGGCCTACCAAAGTCAGATGAATAACTAATCCTGATTCTTATTTATACTTTAAATCTATAAACAATGAACAGCCAAACACTTGAAATACCCGATTTAAAAGAAAAAGTAGTGCAGGTACTCAAAACAGTTTATGACCCCGAAATTCCCGTAGATATTTATGAGCTGGGTTTGATCTATGACGTTAAGATATTTCCAGTAAATAATGTCTACGTTCTTATGACGCTTACTACTCCCAACTGCCCCTCGGCCGAAGAATTGCCCGGAGAGGTAGAAAATAAAGTGAGAATGATCCCTGGGGTCAATGACGTTGAGCTGGAGCTCACCTTTGATCCTCCTTATCACCAGGATATGATGTCTGAGGTGGCAAAATTGGAGCTGGGATTTTTATGATCTTTTCTATGTTATTCTTTTATGCGTATTTATCTTAAATTAACTACACTTAATTATGTATCCAGAAGAATTAGTAGCCCCTATGCGTCAGGATTTGACGTTAGCCGGTTTTACAGAGTTTAAAACTGCCCAAGAGGTAGAAGATTTCATGAATAGCCAAAGCGGAACTGCTTTGATGGTGGTCAATTCGGTGTGCGGTTGTGCAGCTGGTTCTGCTAGACCTGGCGTGAAACTAGCCCTGCAACACACCGACAAAAAACCCGATCAGATCGTGACCGTATTTGCTGGGGTAGACCAGTCTGCTGTTGCCAAAGCCCGTGAGTTTTTGATGCCTTATCCGCCTTCTTCACCTTCAATTGCTTTATTCAAAGATGGTGAATTGGTGCATTTTATTGAAAGACATCATATCGAGGGGCGTACTGCCGAGATGATTGCCAATCATCTTATCGGGGTTTTTGAGGAGTTTTGTGAAGACTAAGCAAAACCGCAAAAAGTATCAGCTAAAAGAATTTTTCTTTGTAATAAGCTGATAATCTGTGTTTTATTGATAGTGCCTGTTAGATTTCTGTCTATAAATTATTCGTATGTTCAAGAGTTCTCTCCAGGGAGAACTCTTTTTTTTGTATAGACAAAAAAATAGACTTCAAGGATAAGCATCCAGGAAGTCTACGAAACCTAACTAATCAAAAACTTACAATTATGAAAACCTGCTTTAAGAACAAGTCTTCAGTTGATTTTGTTTGCAAACATCGGAATTTTTTTGCTTTTCTTTGTAAGATCGTATCAATTATTTGCTAAAAAGATGCAAATTTCTGTTGATATGGATTTTTACTCAAAGTAATATCACAATTTAACAAGACTTTCTCTTGCAGTTTTCCATGTCAAAGAGTAGGAATCAACCCAAAATCCTCTACACAATCTCCAATTTGAGGGATAAAGTATCCCGGCGAATAAATATGTAAAGAAATTGTGTTTACCTGACTCCGATTTTCTATTTTATGTAATCCAATATGGTTATCAATATAAGTAATTTGGTTCAATTGCAAAGAAGTTTCTCTGATATTTTCTTCTGAAAAATAGCGAGTTTCCAGCAATTCTCCTCCCAAAACCTTGAGTACACAACCTCTGTCGGCATGATTATGAATCGGGCTACCTTGCCCAGGTTGCCAGCAAAGCACCAGTATTTCAAAGTCTTCGTCCCTGTATACATAATTACGGGTGTAACAATCGTCCGAAAAACAGACGTACTTTTGCCAGTCTTGTCCTTTATATTGCTTAATCAGAGGCGTTAAAAGCTGAATAGAAGTCGGTTTTTCTTCTCCTTGAAATAAAACGGCTACTTCCCGGCTCAATTCAGATAGAGTCTGTATGCTATCTGTCAACTTTAATTAATTTAATGTGTTCTAATTTATAACTCTAATATAATGATTTTTTACAAATCTGAAGAAACTTGCTTAACTTTTTCAAAAAAATTATCAATATCGCTCTCCTGCATATCAGCGTCCACACAGACCATTCGGATAAATTTTTTCTTTTTGGCACTGCCATACCCTACTTTGATCAGGCCTTCGTGGTTGAGTACGTTGCAAATGTCCATGCTGGATTTGCCCGATACTTCAAAACATACAGCAACGCAGGCTGGCTCTTGAATTAAATCAAGTATTGGGTCATTTTTGATATATTGGGCGGCATATTGTGCCAATTCGTATTGTCGGTTGATTCTTTGTTCATAACCTTCATCTCCCAGGTATTTCCAAGCTGCCCAGACCTTAAGAGCGTCATTTTTGCGCCCACACTGGATAGAACTGTCACCAGGGTTAAAATCATCTTCTCCCTGAAATAAATATTCAGCTTTTTCAGAAAAATGACGACGTAGTATATTTTCGTGATTAAACAATATGATAGAGGCAGTCAGGGGTACATTCATCATTTTGTGCGCATTCCAGGTGTAGGAGTCTGACAATTCACAGCCCTGTACCAAGTGGCGATATTTGCGGCTCAATACCACACTTCCTCCCAAAGCTCCATCGATATGAAACCAAATGCCGTATTTTCGGGCGATTGCTGCGATTTCAGCAAATGGGTCAAAGGCACCCAATACCGTAGTACCCGCTGTGCTATTGATGAAAAAAGGCAAATAACCCATTGCCAAATCTTCTTGGATTTGGCTTTCCAAATCGGCAATTTCCATACGCCCCTGATCGTCACTTTTAATCATCCGAACCTGTTCGCGGCCAAGCCCGAGGATTCCGGCATTTTTTCGGGTAGAATAATGACCTTCTTCGGAGGTGTAGGCTGTAAATCTCCTGCCGTCCATCCCTTGATTACGAATAGATTTGTCTTTTTCATTGCGGGCTACCATCATGGCAATCATATTGGAGATAGAACCTCCAGGACTGAATGTGCCGTCGCCTTGGGTATAACCCACTTTTTCGAGCATTTTAGCCACTACTTCTTTTTCTATCAGCACTTGAGGTCCGGCAACTTTAAAGGTATACATCGAGCTATTCAAGACAGCTGCTAAGATTTCGCCACTGAGTGCAGCCATATTTCGTCCGCCGAAAAGTTGATTAAAAAAGGATTTGCTGGCTGTTTTTGGGGTGGCCATCACCACATCTTCAAGCACCTGAAAAAAAACTTCCTCGGAGAGTCCCTTTTCGCCTATGCGAATGTCAAGCTCTGCCCAAAGTTCTTGTGGAGATTTGTAAGCCAAAACAGGGTTGATCTCTTCATCCCTGATAAACTTTTCAGCGATGGCCAAGGTTTTCTCCAATGGTTTTTTTATATCATTCATACGTTTACTTTTGAGTCAAATAAAATTAAATCCCCTGGGCGAATTAATCTTGGGGGGCTGTTTTTGAGGTAAATACGAAACCGGATATTCTTTTGGATTTGCGTATATTTTCGGATTTCTTTAGTTTTTTATCTTTTTTTTGTATGTTTTGACAGTATTTTTCTGCACATGATTGTAATAAATTCAAAATTAGAAATAAACCTTGAAATACTTCCCAAGTCTCTCTGAAAATTCAACCTTTTTGTAAAAACCAATACATATTTGTGGATATGACAGATCCTTTTTGTTAAGAAACTTTAACGCAGTTTACTTGCAAATCCGGCAGTGACATCGCTATTTTTGTTTGCAAAGTTTATGATAATTTTTGGCATGCTACACACCCATACAGACTTTACTTTTAGATGGCTGACAATTGAAGACCTGGATTTGCTCTTGAAATACCGCCTGGAGTTTCTTCGGGAAATCCATCCTCCTGAAAACCCAGAAGATGAAGATTTGCTTGAAGAACAGTTAAAAGCTTATTTTGAAAAAGCGATCCCTGCACAAATTTTTTGGAGTATTATCGCAGAATATCAGGGAGAGCCTATGGCTTTTGGTGCGATGCTGATGTATGATCGACCAGGCACATTTGTCAATATTTCGGGCAAAGAGGCATATGTAATGAATATTTATACACTGCCCGCAGGGCGTTCCAGGGGTTTGGCTACTATTTTACTCCAAAAATTAATAGAGAAAGCCCGTGAACTGGGCATCGCACGCATGAACTTACTGGCAACTGCCCAGGGGATCAATATTTACAAAAAAATGGGCTTTCAGAAATCCGAATATCCTTTTCTGGAATTAAAAATGAGTAACTGTTTAGGTACTTTTGAGCTTAATAGGTAATTCGCTGTTGATATCGGTCAATGATTGAAATAAATGAAGCCCTTGTTTTCGGATAGTTTTGATGACCCCTTGCAGGCGTGCGTAGGCCTCAGCCCCTTGAAAAGTTTGGAAACTCATGGCTACTTTTTGTTTGATTTTAATGACACGGATGTCTTGTTCAGCCCGATTATTGGTAAAAGGGACACTTTCTACTTGGGCAAAAGCCAAAAACGCCGCTTGATGTTTGATCAAACGATTGAGTAAATTTCGTCCTTTTGAATTTTTAGGTTTTCCCCTGGAGTTTTTTTCGGGGGAGGTTCTTCCCTGCCCGCTTGCTCACAAATTTGCTCATATCGGCTTTGCCAACTAGGAAAATCTTCCAGCAGAACGGTGCCTTTTTGGGTGGCTTGATAAAGTTCCAATAAAATGAAACCAATGTAATTTACCTGC
>JANRIC010000236.1:0-19187 GCA_033765345.1 Microscillaceae bacterium | reverse complement strand
TGTCTGGCAAATTTTGTGGATAATACATATTTAACACACTAAAAACTTGAAGGAATGGGTTGCCACGAATGCACGAATAAGTGCGTTTATTCGTGCATTCGTGGCAAAATTGATCATCAAGAGAGGAAATTGAATGCACTTATTTTTTATAGAATCTTTGTTTGAAAATATATCCATCACACATCAATCGATCATTTGTCAGAGAACCAAAATTAATTAGCAATTTTATACCCAGATTGAAGTGATTTGCCTGATTTTCTTGATTGATTAGCTTGATTATTAATGATTTAAAAGCTAAAATCTCGGAAAACCACTTCGGTTTGAGTATAAATACCGATAAAGGTGGGAAATGCCCTCAGAAACTTTTCTATTCACTCAAGCAGTACGAGCGATGCCCCCAAAAACTTTTTTGTTCGCTCAAGCAATACGATTGATACCTTTAAAAACTTTTCTATTCGCTCAAGCAGTACGAGCGATGCCCACAAAAACTTTTTTGTGCGCTCAAGCAATACGATTGATACCCCCAGAAACTTTTTTGTTCGCTCAAGCAATACGATTAATACTCTCAAAAACTTTTTTGTTCGCTCAAGCAATACAATCGATACCTCCAGAAACTTTTTTGTGCGCTCAAGCAATACAATCGATACCTCCAGAAACTTTTTTGTTCGCTCAAGCTATTTCATTTTAAAATTTTTAATCAAGTAACTAGGTTATATGCCATTCTTTTTGTAAATTCGATTATCAGAATCAACCAATAAACAAGCACATGCAAATTAGAACAATTCCAAAATCTTTCTTTAATTCTACTGAAATACAGGGAATAGGCGATGCTGTCGTAAAAGTGATAGAGCTTGATTCCCAGCTTAATCAGACAATCATACAAAGTTTACACAACAAGCTTAAAGAAGCATTAAACAACCTAGATCAATCAAGGGTAAACTCCAAGTTAAATACACAGACAAATTTGCTTGAAGAAGCTGATCTGGTAAGAGACTATGCCTTTAGAGCCTTTTGGAGCATGATCGAGGCTGGTGCTATGCGCCAAAACGATAACTATCGTACGGCTGCACTTGCAATACTGAATCATTTCAAATCTTTTGATCGCAGTTTGTATACCTTTGGTTACGACAAGCAGACCACAGCCCTGAAAGATTTTATAGCCACTATGGAGAAAGAAGATGCTCAACAAGCTTTATCTACTCTACAAATGCAAGATTGGCTGACAGAACTTAAGGTGGCACAGGAGCAATTCCTCAAAGTCTATGAGCATAAAATCAGTGAAGAAACCCAGAAGAAAGTCCTCCTACCTACCAGAGAGGCGCGCGAACAGGTATTCGCCTATCTGACCGCCCTGATACAAACTATGAATGCTCTGGTTTTGGGCGGCGATAAAAGCCTGGAAGCACTCAACGCCCGGATAGACCGAATCATAGAAGAGTTCGAGACCAAAGCCCGCAGCCGCAAAACCCGCAAGCAAAATGAAGGCAGTCAAGTGGAGGATGATTCTGTAGAAGGAGAATATTGATAGGAAACCTGTTTAAAAGCTTTCCAATAAGAAGATGCTCTCTTGAACATCGGGGTGTGAAGATTTCTTGGATAACGGAAAAGAGCTGCATTTTTTGGTAGCGTTGAACAAGTAATGCTGTTCGTTCAAAACAGTGGGCTGTGAAGCCACAGCCCACGGCGACGGCGGAAAAGAGCTGCATTTTTTTATCATTGACAAGTTAAAGTTTTTTATTTTTGGTATATTTGTTTATTCACTTATAGAATAATATAGACATGACTATTTTAAGTTTCCAAACCAACCTGAACGGTAACATCATTCAACTTCCTCATGGGATTGAAATTAATAATAAATTAGTTAGAATTACAATTACAGAGGTATCCAAAATTGAGGCATCTCAAAAAAGAGTTTGGAGAAACCTGGGAGCTTTTTCTTTGGGAAAACAATTAGACTACCAAAACATGCGCGATTTGGCTTATGATTAATCTTGTTTTAGGTACCAATGTTTTAATTTATGCTTTAAATAGTGATTCTGAGTTTCATGGAAAAGCCTCTGCTATTTTACAAAATGAGGAAAACCTCCTTTTTTTGACTACTAAAAATATTTCAGAGTTTTTTGCAGTAAGCTCAAAGTTAGGCTTAGATCTACAAAAAGTTTTGGAATTTTATGAAGATTTGTCTCTTAATACTACTATTTTGTTCCCAAGTGGAGCAAGTTTAGCTATTTTCAGAGTTCTCCTTGAAAAATACCAACCCAAAGGCAATCGTATTTATGACCTTGAGATTGTCTCTATTATGATCGCCCAGGGTCTGAAAAAAATTGCCACTTTTAATATATAAGATTTTATAGCCATAGATGAGGTTGAAATTTTTGTGGGTTAGGAGTGGTTGCCAACGAAGAATCTCGGTGGACCAGTGTTCAGATAAAGGCTAAGTCATTAAAAAAACAAAAGGCTGATTGATAGTCTAGCGTAGCATAAATATTTCTAAGCAATAGACGGATGCACTCTTGAACATCCGGGCGCATGCCTAAGGCTCTAGAAAAGAATAAACCCGAAAGTCTGCATCTAGAGGCTTTCGGGTTTTGGCACTATTAAACAAGTAATGCTGTTCGTTCAAAAAGGGGGTTTGTGAGGATACAAAGCCGGGCCTTAGGAAACAAAAAAGACTTACCCAAGGGCAAGTCTTTTGAAATATTGTGTTTAAAAAAGTAATTAGTCAATAGAATAGCTCACACCCAAGCTAAAGTCGCTACCTAGTTTGTATTTTCTGAAAGCATAATCTTGTCCTCTAAACTCGTAGGCAAAATTATAGAATGGATTCAGAATATTTGAAGCTCTAAATGTTACTTTTAATCGATCAGAAGGTCCAAACTTCTGGCTTACTGACAAATTCAAGGTGTTACGTGGACGTTCAAAGACATAAGGAGTGGTTCCTAAACTCACTACAGAAAGGCGTTCACCAAATACATTGTAACTCACACTTACTTCTGTACCAGTCTCTGAATTGTTATAATCTACTATTAAATTGATCAGATAAGGAGATTGTGCAAAAAGCGGACGAGTAGATTCCTGGTCTGGGTTCGCTGATCTTAGCTGAGCCAACTCTGTGGAATCAATATCAATTTGAGATTCAATAAAACTGGCATTAAACCCTATTTGAAGGTCTTCCAAAACAGGAGAAATAAAGTCAAGACGTTTTCTAAACTCTAATTCCAAACCGTATACCTGTCCTTTATCTACGTTACGATAGGTAAGTTCACGGTTTGCAGATCTGAGGTCAAATACACGCTCGATAGGGTTGCTGAAGTTTTTGTAAAAAACGCTGGCAGAGAAAAGCTCTCCGGGGCGAGGATAAAACTCCCATCTAACATCTGCATTATCGATCAGGGTACGCTCCAGATTTTGATTACCCACTTCTACAAAATCTCCAACAAATGTAAAGGAAGCATAAGGTGCAATTTCTCTAAATGTAGGACGAGCAATAGTGCGGCTATAGCTGATACGCAGGTTCATATCCTTTTTAAGCTCCCAGACAAAGTTAGCAGCAGGAAGAATGTCGGTATTCTCAAGTTTACCAACAGGAACATTTTCGTCTTTACTAACTACTTCAATGTCGGTAGTCTCAAGTCTGGCTCCAATATTTAATTTCAGTTTGGAAGTTAGTTGAAGATCTGCCATTGCAAATACCCCCAAAACCCCTTGATCGGCATTGTAAGTATTTCGGGCTTCGGTGGCATCCTGGATTACAGAACCGAATCTGGTTGGATTTTGGGAGGTAATGCCCAAGTTTGCGTCTGATAGATACAAAGGAATATTCCCTAAAAATTGAGTTACTCCGTCAGAAGGAAGCCCATAATTCAGGCGGCGTTCTGTAAAGCTCCGGTCTTTGATCAAATAAGCAGCCCCAAATTTCAGTTTAGATTCTCTACCTCCAAAGGCTTTGAAGTTAAAGGTAAAACTCAAAGTGTTATCCCAATTATCTTCATTTAACTCTCTGTAAAAACGGGTAGGAATTTGATAATTAGAGCCTGAAATAGAGAAACTGGTATCATCTGAGGAAATTACCTGGAAGTCATTGGCAAAAAAGCGCAAATCAGGTTCATCTTGTTTGGAGATGGTGTAAGCACTTTGCCATTCAATTTTAAGTCCGGCTAAGGAAGGAATTACGTGCTCGCCTTTCAGTTGGAAAGTATTAAAATTACGTTCTAAATAACCCAATGCACGCGTCTCGAAGAAAGTACCTTCTCCAAAGTTTCTGAGGAAAGTACCAAGTTGGTACCGGGCAATAGAGGTTCCACTTTGATTTCGCAGAACATTTAGACTAATCTTATTTTTATCTGAAAGCTTATAGGATATATTAACCAGACCACTAAGTAATACATTTTGTGTACCTTGTGTATCCTCAGTAAGTAATTCATTATTCAGGGCTGATCCCCCTGAACCGGAAAACACATATTGTCCAACTTCGCCTTCATCATAAAATTCATAATCATTTTGGTAATTGATACCCACGATAAAACCGAATGGACGTCCGAAAAGATTAATTTGGTTTCCTACAGACAACGAATAACGCTGCCCTAAAAAGGGATTCATGTCGCGGCTTGGCTCCATGATTTTATTAAAAGATTTCGTAATCTGATCCAATTGAGTAGCAATAGTAGGATCTCCAAAGGCAGAACCTAAGTCGGGAATAGTACCTTGTGCCAAAGAAGGAATATCACGGTCACCATTGTCGAACCCCAACCAATCGGTACTACTTCTTTCATAAAGAATAAAATCATCATTAAAAGTCGCATTCGTATTGTAGCTGTAGCTTGCACTTGCTTGGAAGGTAAAACGATCTGGAAAATCTTTGGTGATTACATTGACAAGCCCCCCTGTAAAATCGCCGGGAAGGTCGGCGGAGAAAGTTTTATAAACCACCAGGTTATCAATCAGGTTAGTAGGAAAAATATCCAATTGTACCGCATTACGAGTAGGGTCTAAACTTGGGATTTGAGCGCCGTTGAGTGTGGTTTTGGTATAACGGTCTCCCAAACCGCGTACATACACATACTTACCACCTTCTACAGATACCCCCGTTACACGACGAATGGCAGAAGCAGCGTCATTATCCCCGGTTTTGGAGAATACCTGAGAAGAAATACCATCCAACACAATAGAAGATTTTTTCTGAAGGGTTAAAATGGCCGCTTCGTTATTTCTTTCAGCTTTGGCTTCCACCACAATTTCCTGAAGAACTTCGGAAGACTCGCCCAGTTTAACATCCATTACGGTCACCTGTCCGGTGGTTACTTCTACACCCGTAATAGTTTTAGTTTCATAAGATACATAAGACACTTGAAGATTATAAGTTCCTGGGTCTACTTCAATCGTATATTTGCCGTCAAGGTCTGTGGGTGCACCATTCGTTGTTCCTTCAATCACTACCGTAACCCCAATCAATGTTTCTCCGGTTTCAGCATCAGTCACAGTGCCTCTGATAGTTCCCCTCTGCGCATAAAGTTGTTGAGCAGCCAGCAGGCAAAAGATTGTTAATAGTATATTGGTAATTTTTTTCATAAATGATAGTTTTGAATAAAATGATTCGCAAAGTTGGTACAAATAAGCTGCAAATAAGTTTAATTTCTTTAAAAGGTCACTTACTTGATATTGTTTATTTTTTGGTAGTATTAAAGATGTAATGCGCTAATAATAAGTCGCCGTGGGTTATGTCTTCACAGCTGACTGTTTTGAACAAACAGCATTACTTGTTACACACCACCTATTTTTTAACTTATGATTAAAAAAAACACTTTCACTTTGAGGTAGTGAAAGTGCTTTTTTAAATCTAAGAAATCTCTCTACTATAAGAATCCGTACTCATCCAAAGCAGTCCAACCGGTAGCCCAGTTAGTACTTGTTGGGAAAGCACCGATTTTGGTTTCAGTCGTGAAGAAAGTATCTGCACTCAAATCAAAAGTAGTTACTCCATCAGCAGCACCACCAGCAGTCAACAAAGGATTCAAACCACCCACAGTTACAGAAGCACCTTGCAAACCGATAGTGTTGTTGTATGCGTTGTTGTTGTTAGCCAACATCGTATTTACCTTAGCAGCTAGAGCAGTATTATCTATTGCGCCGTTAGCTTGACCAACACCACTTAGGGCAGTAGCACTTCCGATACCACCAAATAGGTTATTAGCAAAAAGAAGCGTACCTGCATCCAGACGAGTTTCACTTTCAATAGCCTCAGAAGCAGAAATACCGTTTACACGTAGACCAGCAGCAAAGTTAAAGAAGATACTGTTGTACACTTTACCTGCGGAACCCTGACGGAATTCAAAGATTTGTGTTTCAGCAGCACCTGCACCAGCTCCGATAAAAGTAGCATTGGCAATGGTAGGCATAGAAATAGGGGCAGAATCATAATTGATAGTAGCACCATTTACTACACCATTACACTCGCAACCACGACCACCTTTAGGTGTAGCTGTACCAGCAGGCTCTTGAGCAACGAATAAATACTGAATTTTTCCAGTAAAACCTTGATCCCAGTCAATGGCATCATCACCAGCATAAGCAGAAATTAAGTGCTTGGCATTTACTGTACCACCAAACCACTCGTAACCATCGTCAAAGTTAGAGAATACCTCAATGTAATCAATTGTGGTAGCGTTACCTACGGCACCGAGAGAAAGTCCGTTGATCTCATTACTCGCTCCGATTTCAGTACCACCGTGACGAAGAGAAATATATTTCAATACACCGGAGTTATCAGCATCATCTGTACCACCATACAGACCACGAGTTTCAGTAGTAGGAATACCTTCAATAGCAGCTTCTCCACCTACAACAGCATCAGTACCATTGATTTTGGCTTTTCCAAGTACAATAAGACTACCCCACTGGCTATCCAAACCGGCAGGAAGGTCGGCAGGATCATCCGTATCATCAGAAAGAGCAGTCATAATGATAGGATCGGCAGCAGTACCTTCAGCCATAAGCTTACCACCACGAGCTACAATCAAAGCACTAGCACCTGAACCGGCACCAGGCTGACCTTTGACGATTGTACCAGCTTCGATAGTAAGCGTCTGACCACTATTAACAAAAATAAAACCTCTTAAGACATAGATTGTATCTTTATCCCAAGTTACAGTACCTGTACCAGCAGCAGACGCAAACACATCTCTAGTTGGTTTTACAGGCTCAGTAGTTACATTGATTACTACGGCTCCAGTCTCTGTTTGGGCAGGAGATTGTTGGTCGGTAGCAGTCACATTGATCACTTGGTTACCAGCAGTAGCAGGAGCAGTATAAGATACTACCACACTCTGCTGAGTAGTAGCCCCAACGGTAAATGAACCAGCAGTAACAGTAGCTGTACCGGCAGTAGCAGAAACTGTAACTGAGGCAAGGCCTCCGGGAGCAGTTATAGGAATAGTAACATTAGCAGTAGTTCCAGCCTGGATGGTCGTGCCTGTGGCAGTTCCAATAGTAGGTTCATCAAGTACTGTGGGAGTTGTAGTATCGTCATCATCCTCACAAGAAGTAAAGAAAAATAAGCCCAAAATAAGAGCAAAGAGTAAACTGAATTTTTTCATAATAATAATTATTATTTTCAAAACAATGAAAAACTTAGGCAAAGCTAGAAAGCATTTCTGTTTTGAATAGGCATATCGATGTTATATAATTTTTAAAAAATCCCTGGTAAATAGCTCTTTATTAATATTTTATACTTATTAAATTAATAATTATTTAATATACTGATTTATTTCTTCAATCCTCGTTAAAGAAGTCGGTTTTCTGCCGTGCAAAGGAAAGCTTTGCAGAATTAAATTTTGCCTGAAACAAGCCCACCTCCTCTTTACTACACTTGATTTCTTAGCAAATCCATTATGTTTGCAAAAAATATCTAATTTTACGGCATTCACACAAAATAAAAAAGAAGACATGAAGAAACATTTTTCGCGTAATTATGGCCAAAATTTTATATTTTACAGTCTTATTTTAATTTTTACGGCTTGTGGAGGTAAAAAAAACAACTTTATCGCACCTCCCAAAAACAGTGGTATCGGTTTGATTACGATTAAAAAAGAAGCACTGGATGCCAAAAGGACGGAGTTCGAGTTTTATAATGAAAAAGAAATCAAAACAAAATATGGTGAATATGATTTTTTTAAACAAGCCGAAGGCGGAGTAGATATCGTACCTGAATACTATTATCCTGAAAGAAAACTATGCTATTTTGTCTGTACTGGTTGGGATCCTACCCGATATTATGTGATCGCTAATAAAAATACTCAGGAAGAAAAATATCTCATTTTAGATACTACCAACTACCGCTTCATTCGCTGGGAAGATTTTATGAAAAATATAGGTACCGTAGAGCGCATTTCTGCAAAAGATAACCCCGTCTTAGAAGCTCCCAAAAGAAATGGAATCACCGTACGTTGGGACAAAGGAGATGCAAACGTATTCGATGTATTGGATATTTATAAAAAATGGATCAGGGTCAAAGAGCCGAAATCAGGCAAAGAAGGATGGCTGGTTTGGGTACATGAAAATGAATTTAAAGTGCGTTTTGACCCAAAAATGATCCGTGCTCCCTGGGAATTTAGCGGTTGGGAAGACCCTTCAGCGCGCAAAGAAAATTTTATCATCGGGCATTAATAGAGCCTACAGTGAACTTTCACTTTTTCAAGTGTTATTAATTCATGAAAAACATCTTAATCACTGGTGGTACCGGGTTGGTAGGGCAAAGGCTTACTGCATTACTTCAGCAAAAAAACTATCAGGTCAGTTATTTAAGTCGCTCTCGCAATACATCAGGAGCTATCCAAACGTATCAGTGGGATATTCCTCAGGGTAAGATTGACGAAGAAGCTTTGCAAAAAGCGGATTATATCATTCATCTAGCAGGTGCTGGCGTGGCTGATAAGTCTTGGACTGCCGAAAGGAAAAAGGTCATTCTTGAGAGCCGTACGCAGAGTACTTTACTTCTGTATAGTGAACTTAAAAGACTTGATTTGCATCCTAAAGCATTTATTTCGGCTTCTGCGATCGGTTATTATGGTTTGGATACGGGGGATGCACTGCTCTACGAAGATTCTCAAGCCGGAAATGATTTTCTGGCGCAAGTTACCCAAGCTTGGGAAGATGCCATAGATAAGGTTTCTACCCTTGGTATTCGTACGGCAAAGCTGCGGATAGGCATTGTACTTAGCAATCACGGTGGTGCTTTGCCCAAGATCGTCCAGCCGATTCGTTATGGGTTAGGGGCGGCTTTGGGCACAGGAAAGCAATATATGTCTTGGATTCATATCGATGATCTATGTAGGATGTTTATCTATGCCCTTGAGAATCAGGCTTTGGAAGGGGTGTATAATGCCGTAGCTTCCAGCCCAGTCAGCAATGCCGAATTTACCCAAGTAGCTGCTCAGGTTTTACACCGTCCTTTGCTGTTGCCTGCTGTACCTGCCTTTGCCCTGAAAATGGCTTTGGGTGAAATGGCAGGTATCGTGCTGGGAGGCAATCGGGTATCTAATGATAAAATCAAAAAAAGCGGTTTTAGTTTTCAATTCGAGCATTTACAAGAGGCTTTATCAGATTTATACCCGGGTTAAGTAGTTACAGGCAGCAGGCAGAATTAGTCTATGAGGACGTCATCCTGATCTTGATCATCCAATTTCTCTGTTTTGTGTACGATCTCATGAATGATCTCATCCAGTTCTTTGGCGGTTTCGTAGAGATAAGTCAGGTACACCTCTTTATCGGAAGGTTTTACGTCTTGAATAAGCTTGATCAGCCCCATCATAGTTGATAAAGGTTTGCGTACCTGGTGCGACTGCATCCAGGCAATGATTTTGAGGTTTTTGTTTTGGCTTAATATTTTCTGCTCATATTTTTTGATCTCTGTAATGTCGTACAAGGTGATGAGACTATATTGGTCGGGGTCACCTTCTAGCCAAACCACCCCTGCCATAACTACCCGCATGGAGCCATCTTTACATCGGATATTGAGTTCAATATTTTCAAAAGTTTGGGCTTTTTTTACAAGTGCTTCCCATTGTTTGTTCCAAATATTTTTGATGGATTGTCGATACACTGGGTCAGGGTAGGCTAATTGTTGCCAGGATTCAAAATCAGGAATATCCTGGGAATCATATCCGTAAGTTTGTATAAATGCTTGACTGATAAAAATAATATTCGCCTGAGCATCCATCATAAACTTAGGTACAGGTGAGGATTCAATCATATTTCTGAATCGTTCTTTACTCTCGAGAAGATATTTTTCGGCTTTTTTACGTTCGCTTATATTTCTAAAATTATTCGCTACGCCGATGAGTTTATTTTCCTGGTCATACACTGGGAAATAGCTCGCCTGAAACCACTGTGTAAAGGTTCCAAAGTTGATTTCCCGCTCTATCTGAATGGTTTCACCCAGAAGCGCAAGGTTGAAGTTTTTCATATAGCTGAGTTTATCTACATCAAAGATGTAATCCAATATACTTTGCCCTTCTTGAATTTCTTTTTGATGGATTTTCTCTACGTTTACTCTGACTGCTTGATTAAAGGAAAGGATTTTGTACTGCGGGCTGATGAATAAGTTTTGCTCACTTGAGCTGTTGTATATAGCTTTGAGTTTGATTTCGGAATCTCTGATTTTTTGTTCAGCTTGCTTTCGTTCTGTGATGTCCTGTATAGTACCTACCAATTTGAAGGCTTTATAATCCTTAAAAATAGCTTTGCCTTTCACATTGACCCAAATCAACTGATTTTGTTCATTGATCAATCGAAGCTCCAGATCAAAAGATCTGCCTGATTGGATAGCCAGATCAAGGTTTTGTCTGAGTAGTTCCCTATCGTCGGGCGGATAAGGAATCATATCCTGGATACGGTTGGGTTCATAACTAACATCTACGCCATAAATCCGGTATACTTCGGGAGTCCAGGTAATGACATCTGTGTCAATATCTAGCTCCCAGCCACCTATTTTAGCGATTCTACCGGTTTCTGAGAGTAGTGCTTGTATTTTTTCCAATTCTTGTTGTGCTTGATTCCTGGCAGTTACATCTGTCACAAATACATACCACATCACGGCACCTCCGGGCTGAGGATGTGGAGTTCCTCGCCCATAAAGCCATTTGACTTTGCCCGAAGGGGGTATGATCCTAAACTGCCAATCCCAGGGTTTGAGAGTTTGTGCAGATTCTTTTACAGATTTGCGTGTGATTTCAAGGTCATCAGGGTGTATTGCATCCCAAAGTATATTGGGTTTTTGTTTAATATCTTCCTGGCTAATTTCCCAGATTTCATACAATCCGCGATTGATGTTAAAAATCCGGTCGTGACCATCAGGGTCAATGATGTATTGATAAAAAGCACCTGGAGCATTATCAATGGTTTCTTTGAGGGTGTTTTTACTTTGGACAAGGGCTTGTTCGGCAAGTTTTTTATTGGTAATATCCTGAATATATCCATAAAATACGATAGAACCGTCATCCATTTTTTGAGGCGTTGAGCTTCCTCCTAACCATTGTACTTTCCCATTGATCAGGGTACGCCATTCGTGTTTCCAGGGGGTTAGAGTCTCCGCAGATTCACGCATAGACAAGACTAGGATATCAAGATCATCCGGGTGTACAAGTTTTAAGGCATCTGCATCACTGATCTGAAGGAGTTCGGGAGAAACCCCTAAAAGTGCTTTGGATTGGGGGCTTGCATAAGGGAAAAAAGAAGTACCCTCAGGTCGGATACAAAACTGATAAACAAAGCTGGGTATATTCTCGACAATTTTTTCAAAACGCTCAGAGAGTAGCTGCTTGTCTTTCTCAAGGGCTTTTTGAGGGGTGATGTCATATCCGATCGCTATGATTCCAATTGCTTGGTTTTGTTTATTTTTAAAAAGCGAAAACTCCCAGCTCGTCCAATAATAATCTTGATTATCCTGTTTGGGCTTTCGGATATCCACCTCGAGGGTTAAGTCAGGATTTATAATACAGGCATAAGCTGCTTGATTGCATTTCTCAATATCCTCAGGATGAACGGTAGCAAGAAAAGGAAGCCCGATCAAATCTTCGGAGACAAATGAAAATTTTTTTTTAAATACTTCATTTACAAATACATAATTCCCTTCAAGGTCTGTAATTACCAATGAATAAATTTTTGAATTAAGTAGGTATGTTGGAAGTAAAGGGATAATTTCTTCCTTTTTGATCATAATTGGGTTTAATTAATATACTCAATAATTCATTTCAGGCATTTAATCCTCTTAACATTGTTTATTACCATCTTTTTAATCACGTTATATACATTTTAATTGAATCATCTGTTTTGTGTTGTAATAAAATAAGGGAGTTATCGGTTCATTGACCACATATAATTTTTTCTTTCAAACAACGCAAGATATTTCTAATAGACAATAATTTGTTTTTCATTCAAGTATAGCTTTCACAGGTTAACGTATTTAAATAAATTATTTCGTAAAATAATATAAATTTGTAAAATTATTATTATATTATAAACATTTATTAAGCCAGGATATGGTTAATTTTCTGCATTTTTTCTAGGAATAGATGGCAATAGGTCACTGAGATAATGGGCAAAAGATAGACGGCAATTTATAACTTAATCAAGGCTATGCAAAACTTAAAGTGGTGTCTTTTCCTGGAAACTCGTGTAGTTATTGTAAAAATAGCCTAAAAAATAAACTCAATATCCAATCAAATGTTATCACATCTCTGTTTTTTTGAAGGTAAAATCTCACTAGATTTACAGCCTGATTGATCTTTAATATGATGAAAAAATTTCTACTCTTTTTTATTTGTATTCTTATTATAGAGTACACAGAAGCTCAGGACAACCGCTACAAAGGCATCCAAGGAATTGGTTATTTACATACCCAAACTGCCCTGATCCTCAACAACTGGGAAAAACACCCACTGAATCATAAACCCATGGACAAACACGAGGATGTTTTACAAAAACACTTCATCGAGGAGTTCGAGCACGATGAAGAATGGGTAGATATCGTGCTGGTTGAATCCAACCTCTTTGAAGAATTTGACAATCATATCGATGAAAAGGTAGAAGATGCCATCAAAGATAATCTTGAATTTTATCTGCGTGTATTAAAAGCCCTTCGTACACCCGAAGAAATCACTGCAAATCACAAAAAATGGTCAAAAGAACTCATAGAAGCAAATATTCGCTTATATGATGTTATATTTCCTGCTTTGTGTAAATGAATCTAGTGTTGGGTCAATAGTCCATTGTTAATATATCTATTCTATTGATTTTCAAAATTTTACAAGATACTCCCTTCTAATTTCTAAACTTGAATGAACAGCAGTTGTTCATTTTTTGAATGATTGACAAAATAAATTGCCTGTCCTACTATTTAGTATAATTTTGCAGTTTATTCCTGATAAATCTATCTCTCTATGAAAACAAAGCAACAAGCCGCCATCGGTTTTATTTTTATAACTATTCTCATTGATATTATCGGACTGGGGATCATCATTCCGGTATTACCTAGCCTAATTACCGAACTCACCGGCGGTAATCTCAGTGAAGCTTCTCTTTATGGAGGTTGGTTGATCTTTGCTTATGCATTGATGCAATTTGTATTTTCTCCGGTTCTGGGTGGGTTGAGCGACCAATTCGGGCGGCGACCTATTTTATTATTTTCTTTATTAGGTTTGGGGGTTGATTATCTCTTTTTGGCTGTGGCTCCAACTATTGGCTGGTTGTTTTTGGGCAGATTAATTGCCGGAATTACAGGCGCAAGCATTACCACAGCCTCTGCTTATATTGCCGACATCAGCACTCCTGAAAAAAGGGCACAAAACTTCGGGCTTCTAGGAGCAGCCTTTGGTTTGGGTTTTATCATCGGCCCAGTGACTGGAGGCATTTTAGGCGAATACGGCACCAGAATTCCCTTTTATGCCGCCGCCGGACTGACACTTCTGAACTGGCTCTATGGCTTTTTTATCCTGCCCGAATCACTCAAACCCGAAAATCGGCGTTTTTTTACTTGGTCACGCGCCAACCCCATAGGTACTCTGAGCGAATTACGCAAATACCCGGTCATTATCGGTTTGCTTACTGCACTGGTATTTGTGTACATTGCCGCCCACGCCACACAAAGCACTTGGTCTTACTTTACCATGGAACGCTTTGATTGGGGAGAAGCCGAAGTAGGTTATTCACTGGGTTTTGTGGGGGTGATGATTGCCCTGGTACAGGGTATTTTTATTCGCCCAGTCATCCAAAAAATCGGCGAGGTAAATGCCGTTTATGCAGGTTTAAGCTTTAATGCCCTGGGCTTTTTATTATTTGCTTTTGCTGATCAATCCTGGATGATGTATGTATTTATGATTCCTTATGCCTTCGGAGGCTTGGCCGGTCCATCTCTACAAGGTATCATGACGGCACAAGTGCCCGCAGATGCCCAAGGAGAATTACAGGGCGGACTAACGAGCCTAATCAGCCTTACTTCTATCATAGGACCACCCCTGATGACGGGCATCTTTGCACATTATACACACCCCGATAATCCGGTTTATTTTGCTGGTGCTGCTTTTTTATTGGCTTTTGTACTTTCGTCTTTTAGTATCTTACTGGCAGCCAGGTCTTTTAGAAGGTATGGGATTGTGTGAGGTGCTACTAAGCTACACCATGCCAAATGCGTGAAAGGCTACAAGATTGTTTCACAAAGAGAATGGATGCGAAAAAATAAGTCCCATAGCTTTTACTAGGGGACTTAGTGTATCGGGAAAAAAACCGTTTTAACGGTTTAAATGATATTCTAAGGCTAAAATACCCGTATTTTTATAGATATTGACATAGACTATTGACTAAATATCACAAATCTGTACCCCTTCTTTCAGCGCAGCCAGCTTATCGGCATAAGTCGGGATAAACTCCTGCGCCACATAACCTTTGAAGCCTGTCTTAAGAATTGCCTGGACAATGGCTGGGTAATTGAGTTCTTGTGATTGATTGATTTCATTGCGGCCGGGTACCCCCCCAGTATGGTAGTGTGCGATATAATCCTTGTATTTTTGAATGGTAGTAATGATGTCGCCTTCCATAATCTGCATGTGGTAAATGTCATACAGCAGTTTAAAATTCGGCGAACCGATTTTATCTACCAGTTTTACGCCCCATTCGGTACGGTCGCAGTGATAATCTTTGTGATTGACCTTGGAGTTAAGTAGCTCCATAATCAGCGTTATTTTTTTCTTCTCAGCGTGTTTGACGAGTTTATCGAGTCCTTTAGCGCAGTTTTCCCAGCCCAATTCATCGCTTTTTCCTCTGCGATTGCCCGAAAACACAATCACATTCGGTACGCCATTTTCAGCGGCTTGATCAATCAGCTCGATATAAGGCTGATACATTTTTTCGTGAAAGCCAGTATCGTTAAATCCATCTCCAATATTGGCTACCTGACCCGTACCCACTGCACAGGTAAGTCCGTATTTTTGCAAAATCGGCCATTCGGCAGGAGAAGTCAGCTCAATGGATTTGATGCCGATTTCCTTGGCTCCTTCACAGAAGGCTTCCAGCTCTATATTTTGGTAGCACCATCTGCAAACGGAGTGGTTGACCTTCCCTGCCGGAGTATGATTATTAGAAGTTGTTTTGTTTTCTGTATTTGCCGCCATTAGGCTGATGCCATTGGTCAGGCTCAGTAAGCCTGCCCCTACCAGGGCTTGTTTGAGCGAATCACGTCTTTGCATTGTGTTTTGTGTTTTTATATGATAAGTAAAAGCTATTTTTGTTATTGGTTCTTGGGTGTTAGGATTAGCTTTTAGGCATACACTATGAACTAAGTCACTTTTACCTTGCCCTTGACACCTCGCGCCCCTATTTCATTGTAATGACTTCTTTGTCTTTTAAGGAAGCCAGGTATTCTACCAAATTGATCAGGTCTTTTTCACCGATGATTGGGGCAAGCCCCTCGGTCATTAAAGATTTATCCAGGGTTTCTTTTGAAGCAATTTCAGTCTTTTGGATTTCCTTACTTGCACCGCCCATCATTTTAAGCGTGAGTGTGGTTTCGGTTTCGCTCAAGATGTAACCTCGAAGTGTAGAATTATTTTTGAGATTGATTGCATACCCCTCGAAGCCGAAGTTGATACCCGCACTTGGAAACATAATCGCAGCGTAAAGGGCAGATTTGGGCAGTTTCTTGCCAATTTGCGAGAGGTCAGGTCCAAATTCAGTACCTTTTTGATTGACCCTGTGGCAAGTCTGACAATATTTCTCAAAAACAGCTTTCCCCGCAACAATATTTCCCTCACGATTCACAAGTTGCTCGATAGGTGGAAGGGGTTTCCCGTTTTGACTGCCAGATTTGCTCAGGAAGTCTGAACCTGCCTGACGCACCGGATCATCCCAGCAATTGAGCATTTGAATGGCAGCAAGGGTTTGGATTTCTCCTCGTAGTTTTTTTTCCTCAAGCAAGGTCTGTAGATAATGCTGTCCGTCCCAGGTTTTGCCCATACATTCTACCAGATGTCGGCGAAGTGCTTCACTGCCCTGTGCATCTTCTGCCCACTGACCTAGTATTTGCACTACTGCTTTGTTATTGACCCTGCCGAGGCGGGCTGTAAATTCTATTTTAGCTGTCTCATCCAGAGATTGATAATGATTGCGGAGCAAATCTTGCCCCCCGAACCTAACCAGCGTAACAGCGGCCTCTTGCTGTAGATCAACATTTTCCGATTTCAAAAACATCGCCAACAAGGCTTTTTGTTGATCTTTAAGCTCCAGATTCTGAACAATACTGAGCCATTCGGCTGTACCCTGGATGCTGGGAAGTATCTCCGTCAATTGACTTCGGATAGCAGCATTGCCTTTGACATATTCAGCCCCTAAAGCCCCAAGGGTATAAACTCGAATGTCCCGTAATTGGGGATGTTTGATTTCAAGCAAACGAGCCAGTTGTTCGTCTTTATCAGGTGCGCTTTTAAAGTGAAAAGCCCTGAAATAACGAGTTAAATCTTCTTTGCCGATCTTGGGGTCGGCAATTAAATCTACAAGCATCGGGATGCTTTCCTGGGTATGGATTCGCCATACGATGTCACGTGCAGCAGTTGTTTTCCAATTTTTGCCTATTTTTTCTTTCCAGGCTTTAAAATACAGGTCGGCGTGTAAGTCTGCCCCAATGCCCAATGCCTCAAGATACCAACGATCTTTGCCAGTGTGCTGTAGGGCAAGATCAGCCCAAAGTTCGGCGGCTTGGGGAGTCCCTTGATGTCGCAAAGCCAATGCAGCTTCTCTTTTGAGACCCCAATTGGGGCTATTTTTGATTTGGCTGATGTAATTGAGTAAGTTTTTTTCATCCCAGCGACGAATGATCCTGAGTGCCATGATTTGAATATCTTCGTTTTTGTCTTCCAAGGCAGTTTCCACGTATTTTTTGCCTTTGCCAGGGATTTGCGCCAGTATCCACAAAGCACGGGCACGATGACGGGGATTTTTAGACTGCCAGAGTTTGTTCAGGGCACTTTCGGCTTTTGTACCCATTTCACGAAGTTTCATCCAGGCCTGGTATTGTATATCTTGATTGGGATTTTGAAGGGCTTCTACAGACCCTTCGGCAGTATTCAGGTCAAATTTGAGCATTTTATAAGTATTCGTTTGGGGTGCCAAGCGATAGATGCGCCCTCGTTGGGCATCTTTCATAAAATGCCCGCCTACGCCAGCATCGTACCAATCGGCTACTAAAACGGAGCCATCAGGAGCTACACACACATCCGAAGGGCGAAACCATTGATCCTGACTTTTGAGTACTTCTACAATTTCGCCTTTGTAACCTGCGCCATCTTTCTGAACTGGATAAGCCCGAATCACATTTTGCAAGGCTTCGGCATGAATCATTTGTCCCTGAAATTTTTCGGGAAGTAGGTCGCCCTCATAGACCAAAATACCAGTCGGAGAGCCAGCACCAGTCTGAATCAGGTTGGGTACTACCCCAGGATCATTCAAATGCCAGTGCCTTTGGGGAATTTCTTTTTCAAGCCCTACACGACGGGTTTGCCAACTTGCGCCAGTGACTTGATCCTGATAACCATAGTTGCCGTATTCCATCACAAAATTGATTCGAGTGCCTTCGTTGCCGTCATCATCATTGTCGGATTGCCACATAGAGCCAAAAGCATCTATAGCCACTTCATAATTATTGCGGAAATTATGCCCCACGACCTCAAGATTGGTAAAATCAGGCTCACAGCGAAATACCATTCCCTGTCGGTGAGGTTTGCCATTGTTGATGATTTCATTGCCCCATTTATCCTTGACAGGTTTGCCGTTTTTATCCAATAATTGATTGCCATTATTGCCAAAATTAAAATAGAATCTACCATCCATCCCAAAGCTAAATGCATGAATGGCGTGATCGCTGTCCTCCCCTCCTACTCCTGTAAAAATTGTGTCTTTGCGTTCGGGCACATCGTCCCCGTTTTCATCTGTAAATTCAAGTACCAAAGGGCTAGCCGAAACGACTACCCGCTTGCCCAGTACAGCGATTCCAAGCATATTATTCAAGTCTTTGCCCTGATAAAACACTTTTTGTTTGTCGGCTTTGCCATCTCCGTTGGTGTCCTCAAGGATTAAAATCCGATCCCCTTCTTCTCTCTTCGGAATGCTAATGTTTTTGCTAAGTCGGTAATTATTAACTTCGCAGACCCACACCCTGCCTTTGTGATCGATGGCCATGTTGGTTGGATTGATGAGCATCGGCTCGGAGGCAAACAACTGAACCCTAAGCCCGTCGATGGTTTTCATGGCTGAGAGTGCGTTTTCAGGCAGGCGTTGTTCGGATTCACTGAGTTGGAGAAATTTGTTTTCTTGTGGAAGTTTGGACGACTCAGGTTGGCAAGCAAATATCGACAAAATTCCCAAGCAAAGAAAAAGCCTTAGTTTAAGCATAAGTTTTTAGTATTCAGTGTGTTTTTATCTTTGATGATCAGAAAATAATAGATTTCAAATGTGAAATTCCGTTTTATCGGTTAATTTAAAAATTATTCCTGGAAAAATACCAAAATCGGAGCAGGATTTATAAGATTTTCTTGAGGCACAGGATTTCTCTTTTAAATACTAGCTCACATATTATCGCCCGGCTTGGTATCCTCAACAAAACCTAAATACCAAAATCGAGACAGGATTTATAAGATTTTCTTGAGGCA
>JANRIC010000035.1:0-3267 GCA_033765345.1 Microscillaceae bacterium | reverse complement strand
TGCACGAATAAGGGCGTTTATTCGTGCATTCGTGGCAAAATTGATCATCAAGAGAGGAAATTGAATGCACTTATTTTTTATAGAATTATTGTTTGAAAATACTTGTATGGATCATTCCCACATAAATTGTCAGAGAACCATCTTGTTTATAACAATTTCCCGAAAATATCTCAAAATCAAACGTATTATTCATGTAAGTTTTTAACCATTTTTCAATTTTATTTAAATATTTTTAGGATATAAGCATATTTACTTACAAACAAATTTTGTGGAATGTTTCTTATTTGTAAACTACACTACACTTCTAATCTCTGAAAATACATATAAAGTTTAACCATAAGAAACCCGTTTTGGGTCATAAAAAACCGAAATCATTAAGCCGGAAGGGTGTTCCATTACTGATGAGCAATCTCCACCATAAAAGCCGCCACTGAACGTGTTCCGCTTTTGGCTTTGAATGCCATTTGTTGACTATCAAACTGAGTTGCCTGAGGGTTCAGGATTTTGTCCGCTAATAAAGTCTGGATTTGTTGTTCAAAACTACCGGGTGTTTTCCGAAGTTTATCGCTTAATTTCTGAAAATCCAGCGGTTCTTTAGAGTATAACACACATAAATAATCTGTGCCGACATTTTGATCAATTTCGATATAATAATCTTCGCCGGGAATGGCTACATGGTTGGAAGAGTAATTCAAGGCAGCACTGATTCCTTTTTTATGAGGAAATAAAGGGTAAATTTCTTTAGAAAGATCTGAACCAATGGCATAGACATAAGCTGGTTCGTGATTGGAGATATAAATTCTGAATCGGTCACCGGAATGCAAAGGCTCTTTCATTTGATAATAAGCCAATGAAGTATTGTTTTTAATTCTTTCCGTCACCAGATTTTTCCCTTTGCTGTCTATGAGTTTGACTTCGCCCGAAAGGTCATAAGCCACCGGGTCTTTGGCTTCAAAAGGAAACATTTCAAAAGCATATTTGGCATAAGCTGCAAAAGTAGAGTATTTGATCCAGATAAAACCTTGATTCCCCCATTGGTTGCCCCAGCTATTCATAATTTCAAATGCCCCTTCGTCTGCATATTTTTCATCATCATATCCGACTATACACATGGCATGCCCACCATACCGATTGTAAGGGCTTTCGCTCTCGTCGGGTTGCCAGAAATCTTTGGCTTTATAAAATGAATTCGGGCAAAGCATCGCAAATACCACTGGGTTGCCCTGAGAGAGAGATTTTTTAAGTACCCGTATCTTGAGGTCATCGCTGTCGTCGCTATTAAACAGGCGATGAAAATCTTTGATTTTATAACTTTGTGCTTTTTCAGCAATATCTTCATTGATCACCGTACCCGAGGGGCATAAAGGATTAAACTGGGTGTATTTGGGTACGCCCCGGCTTTGCATGATTGAAAGCGCGTCATGAATAAAAGTACCGTACTGGCAAGTACTATCTTCGCTTAAACGAATCAATCGATAAACAAAAGCTCCTGAAAAGGCCTGTTTGGTGATTTCTTCGGTATCTGTGAGGTTTTTTTGGCGGGCATCGATGATCGTACGAGCTGCATAAGCACTTGACCAACCCACACAGGTAGCATACATGCCTTGTGTTTGAGGTTTGGGACAATACTTTTTGAGAGAATAAGCTTTGGGCAAAGCTTCATAATCACGGGTAAGTAATCCTGATTTGACGGGTACTTCCTGATAAGCCGCATCATTAAATTCTAGCCCCATACCGAATTGCTGGGCTTGGGTAGTTTGATAAAAAAAAATGATGGTCAGGCAATACAGATAAAAGGCTTTTTTCATATATTTCAAAATTTTGGAACTATTGTAATCAAAAACGAATCAAGCCATACAATGTTCTTTTTAGAATGGCTATTTTGATTTTTGAAGATTATTTCGAGGAAATATTCACGAATTTTACGCTCCGATTTGCTTTTACAAAAGAATTTTAAGTATTTTCACTAAGCATCATCTAACTTAATTAAATTGATCTTGAAAAGACTATTTGTAATAATCCTTGTCATTTTAGCTGCCTACGTAGTTTATAAGCGTATCCCTTGGGGCAAGGATATGAGCCGGGTGGAGAAAATGCGACTGAATTATGAAGCCGAAATAGAAAGTATCTGTGGAGAGTTTCAACTGCCTGCCTCTTATTTTAAGGCATTGACTATCCTGGAGTGTTCTGGGGAAAAGCCTGCCTTGACTCGTTTTGAACCTCATGTCTATGAAGTACTTTTGGATGTAAAAAATGGGCAGAGAGGCCGCTATGGCAGATTTACGACCCAACAAATGGAGCTACTTTCTGATGAGACCATCAAAAAACTGGCTACTTCCTGGGGTCCTTTGCAGATTATGGGCTATCATTGCATCCCTTTAGATATTACCTTTGAACAACTAAGCGGCAATCACGCCATGCGTTTTGCGATTTCCTGGGCTGAACAGACCTATGGCAAATACCTCCGTAAAGGTGACTTTGAAAACGCTTTCCATATTCATAATACCGGACGCCCCATTCCCGAATCCGGCATACCTACTACATACGATCCTAATTATATCCCCAATGGAATAGCCTTGATTAAAATGTTTGAAAATGAAAACTAAACCGATTGTATTACTTATTGGCTGTATTATTTATTTATGCCCCGTACAGGCACAAGACAAAGATGTGGCGGCCATTCAGGCGGTATTTGCAGCACAGCTCAAAGCCTGGAATGCCGGAGACATTCCTACCTTTATGGAAGGTTATTGGAAATCAGATAGCCTGAAGTTTATTGGTAGTGGGGGGATCAACTATGGATGGGAAAACACCCTCAAAAACTATCAGAAAAACTACGCCAACACAGATCTGATGGGTGTCTTGAGTTTTGACATCCTCACGATTGAGAAATTATCCTCCAAGGCAGCCTTTGTGATTGGCAAATGGCATATTCAACGCAAAAGTGAAGCAATTGGTGGGCATTTTACCTTACTCTGGAAAAAAATTAGGGGGAAATGGCTCATTGTGGCAGATCACTCAAGCTAAGGAGTGTTTAATAAAAAAATAAACTCCGGGCAAAACCCGGAGCCTATTCTAATTTATCACAACCATATAACCATAGTGAAAAACAAACTATTTCTTTCTTTTGGTAATGTTAAAAATTAACTGATTTAATTATATTTGCATTCCGAAAACTATACTAAAAATGATAACAACTATTCATACTTGTTCAAAATGTGGGAGTACCAATCTTGTACTCAATGGCAAAAATAAAAGTGGCACCCC
>JANRIC010000214.1:0-28785 GCA_033765345.1 Microscillaceae bacterium | reverse complement strand
TTCGAGCAAAGTCACTACTTTTGATTCCAAACTAACCACTATGGCTGCCAGTCTTTGGTTCTCTTGGGATAATAAAGCGTTTTGGGCTTCTAAGTAGGCTATCTTTTCTCTATCACTCATTAAACAAATTTAGACTTTTTTTTGATAATATTCCCTTTTTTTCTCAACTTTAAAATACCTGAGTAGTAACTAATTTTTTTGTGTCCAAACAGGTTAACAGGACTTCAAGCCAAACTTGACATAACTGTATCAAACCACAAAAAAATTATTTACCCTTAAACCACTCAATCGTTATCTCCAAGCCTTCCTCTATAAGCACCTTGGGGTTGTAGTCTAATAATTCTTTGGCCTTAGAAATATCGGCAAGGCTATCCCGAATATCTCCAATTCGCGGCTCTATATAAACAGGTTGTAGCTCGGAGTTTACTTTTTTGCGGAGGATTTCAAAGAGCTGATTCAGGGAGGTACGATCGCCTACGGCTACATTGTATACCTGATTGATTGCTTGGGGCTTATCTATAAAGGCGGCTTTGATATTTGCCTGCACGGCATTGGCAACAAAGGTAAAATCGCGGGTTTGCTCGCCATCACCGTGGATGGTAGGAGGCTGATTTTTAAACAGAGCATCCATAAACAAAGGAATCACAGCCGCATAAGCTCCCTGCGGGCTTTGTCGAGGTCCAAACACATTAAAATACCGCAATCCGATGATTTCCATGCCGTAGGTTTTGGCAAATACATCAGCATAAAGTTCATTGACATACTTGGTGACGGCATAAGGGGAGAGCGGGCGGCCGATTTTGTCTTCTACTTTGGGCAATTGGGTACTATCGCCGTAGGTGGAAGATGAAGCTGCATAGACAAATCGTTTTACTTTTTGATCACGGGCAGCTACAAGCATATTCAAAAAGCCATCAATATTCACTGCATTGGTGGTGAGGGGATCTTTGACACTGCGAGGTACAGAACCGAGTGCGGCCTGATGTAGCACAATGTCTATATTTTGGCAGGCTTTCTGGCAAGTTTCCGGGTTGCGGATGTCTCCCTCAATGAAGCTGAAATTAGGCTGACTCTTAAAGTGTTGAAGATTTTCATAGAACCCTGTGGTCAGGTTATCGAGTACGACGACCTGACCGGCCTGATATTTCAGAAGGTATTCTACAATATTGGAGCCGATAAAACCAGCCCCTCCAGTCACTAAAAAACGGTAGTCTTTAAGAGCACGATTGTGAAATTTCGTTTTGTACATAGATTACCAATAAACTATACATTCAAATCAATGAACCCGGTCGCCGTATTGGGTCTGATAATAATTTTGATAAGCTCCTGAAGTCACTTCATCAAGCCAAGCTTGATTATCGAGATACCAATCAATGGTCAATGCCAGTCCTTCTTCAAAAGTCACAGAAGGCTTCCAGCCCAATTCGTGCATAATTTTGGAAGCATCAATGGCATAGCGCATATCGTGTCCGGCTCTGTCTGTAACAAAAGTAATCAGTTTTTGAGATTCTCCTTCAGCCCGACCCAATTTTTGATCCATTAATTTACAAAGTAAATGGATCAATTCAATATTTTTCCATTCGTTAAAGCCACCGATATTAAAAGTTTCGCCGATTTTGCCCCGATGGAAGATCAAATCAATAGCACGGGCATGATCTACCACATAAAGCCAATCTCTTACATTGAGCCCTTGCCCATAGACTGGTAAGGGCTTCTTGTTTTGTACATTATGGATAAAAAGCGGAATGAGTTTTTCGGGAAATTGATTCGGTCCGTAATTGTTGGAGCAATTCGAGACTACCACCGGGAGTTTGTAGGTATTCTGATAAGCCCTTACAAAATGATCCGAACTGGCTTTGGAAGCGGCATAAGGCGATTGAGGGTCATAAGAGGTAGTTTCTACAAAAAAACCATCTTCGCCCAATGAACCGTAGACCTCGTCGGTAGAAACATGATAGAATAAGCAGGTTCTTTGATTTCCAGTAGGGTCAGCAGCGATACGATCTTTCCAAAGATTTTTGGCAGCATTAAGCAAATTAACTGTACCAAGTACATTGGTTTGTACAAAGGCGATTGGATTCAGAATAGAGCGATCTACGTGTGATTCAGCAGCCAGGTGAATCACTCCATCAAACTGAATCTCCTCAAAAAGCTCATGAATGAATTCTGCATCTACAATATCTCCCTTGATGAATCTGTAATTGGGTTGGTTTTCAATATCTTTTAGGTTGTTGAGGTTGCCAGCGTATGTGAGGTTATCCAGATTATAGATCGTATAGTTGGGGTAGTGGTTTACAAACCATCTGATGACGTGTGAGCCAATGAATCCGGCTCCTCCAGTGATAAGTATTTTCATATAATTATGGGTTGATGAAATGCAATAACAGATTTTAAATGATGATTAAATTTAAGTAGAACTAAACTCAATTCATGCTAATATCAAAAGAACCAAGGGCTAGACAAATTACAAGCTCCAATACACCATCTCCTTGATTTTGCCTCGATAGATGCCTTTGACATCAATCAGGACAGAGCCATATTTACTGATAGATTGAAAATAAGCCTCGTCTAAATTCAGATATTCTTTATGATTGACAGCGACAATGACCGCATCGTAGTCTCTGCTGATACGCTCATTCAAACCAAAGCCATATTCGTGCATCAGCTCGTCAGAGTCGGCGTGAGGGTCGACAATATCGAGCTCTACATTAAAATCTTTTAATTCGGACACGATATCAGCAACTTTGGAGTTTCGGATGTCTTTGACATTTTCTTTAAAGGTGACTCCCATGACCAGGATTTTGAGATTATTAAGTTTGCGACCGTTTTTGATAATGAGTTTGATGGCATTGTCGGCTACAAACTTGCCCATAGCGTCATTGATATTACGTCCGCTAAGGATAACTGTAGGGTTAAGACCTAATTTATGTGCTTTGTAGGTAAGATAATAAGGGTCTACACCAATACAATGCCCTCCGACGAGTCCGGGGGTAAATTTAAGGAAATTCCACTTGGTACCGGCAGCTTCAAGGACTTCATAGGTATTGATCTCCATACGTTGAAAGATCATAGATAATTCATTCATCAAAGCGATATTCAGATCCCTTTGGGTATTCTCAATGATTTTGGCGGCTTCAGCTACTTTGATAGAAGAGGCTCTAAAAACTCCGGCATCAACCACTTGTTCATAAACCTGGGCTACAATTTCTAAAGATTCCGAACAACTTCCCGATACCACTTTTGTAATCGTGGCCAGGGTGTGTTGTTTGTCTCCTGGATTGATTCTTTCTGGAGAATATCCTACTTTAAAATCCTGATTAAATTTCAAACCGGATTCGTTTTCCAACAAAGGAACGCAATCCTCTTCAGTACATCCTGGATATACTGTAGATTCATACACTACATAATCTCCTTCCTTTAAAACCTGTGCAACCGTATAGGTGGCTGATAATAAAGGTTTTAGATCAGGAGTATTGCTCGAATCAATGGGGGTAGGCACAGCCACAATAAAAAAACTCGCAGCTTCGAGATCCTGAATTTTATGGGTAAAAAGAATGTCGGAATTTTGAAAATCTTCGGCAGCTACTTCGCCGCTAGGGTCAATACTTTCCCGGAGGAGATTAATTTTTTGAGGGTTAATATCAAAGCCGACTACTTTGAATTTTTTGGCAAAAGCCAGTGCAACTGGTAGCCCTACATAACCAAGCCCAATCACTGCTAACTGGGCTTGTTTGTTGAGCAGTTGGTGAAAAATGTTCTGAGATGTTTTCAAGACTAAACTACAGTTTTAAAATATTCATAGGTGATTTTAAGTCCTTCCTGACGAGAGACTTTAGGTTCCCAACCTAAGATTTCCCGAGCCCGGGTGATATCCGGTTTTCTTTGTTTCGGGTCATCGGTAGGTAAAGGAGTATAGATAACTTTTTGTTTGGTACCTGTTAGTTTGATGATTTCTTCGGCAAACTGCCCGATGGTAATTTCGTCCGGGTTTCCAATATTCACCGGATACGCATACTCACTCATTAGTAGGCGATAGATGCCTTCTACCAAATCATCTACATAACAGAATGAACGGGTTTGGGATCCGTCTCCAAATATAGTGAGATCTTCTCCGCGTAAAGCCTGGCCGATAAAAGCAGGCAATACCCTTCCATCATTTAAGCGCATTCTAGGTCCGTAAGTATTAAAAATTCTGACAATACGCGTTTCCAGACCGTGAATATTGTGATAAGCCATCGTGATAGCTTCCTGGAAGCGTTTGGCTTCATCATAAACACCACGAGGACCAATAGGGTTTACATTTCCCCAATAATCTTCATTTTGTGGGTGTACCAAAGGGTCACCATATACTTCAGAGGTAGAAGCTACAAGAATTCGGGCGTTTTTGGCTTTTGCCAGTCCTAACAAATTATGTGTACCAAGTGAACCCACTTTGAGGGTCTGAATAGGTATTTTCAGATAATCAATCGGGCTGGCTGGAGAGGCAAAGTGTAGGATATAATCCAGATGTCCTGCTACGTGAACGTATTTTGAAACGTCGTGATGATAAAATTCAAATTCTTTGAGAGGCATAAGATGCTCTATATTACGCATATCTCCGGTGATGAGGTTATCCATGCCAACTACCTGGCATCCTTCCTGGATAAAACGATCACTCAAGTGAGAGCCTAAAAAGCCTGCTGCTCCTGTAATAAGTACCCTTTTCATTATATTATCTTAGAGATAGTGATTATGTAATTAAAAACAGATGAATTAAAAGAAATTTTAGCTGATCTAAACCAGATCAGCCAAACATCTTATAATCTTAAATAATGGAATAAATCAGTTTAGAATGGATTAGCTTACCAAAGCTTCCTGAATTACCTGCTCTCTACCGATACTATAATAAGTGTATCCCATTTCCTTCATTTGTTCAGGCTCGAACAAGTTTCTTCCATCAAAAATTAATTTGTTTTTCATTAATTTATTGATCGCATCAAAATCAGGATTGCGGAACACAGGCCATTCAGTCATAATCAGAAGAGCATCGGCATCAACCAGTGCACCATAAGGACTTTCGGCATATTCTATGGCATTTCCAAAGATTTTTTTGACGTTAGAAATGGCTTCGGGGTCATACGTTTTGATAGAAGCACCTGCTTCTAATAAAGCCTTAATATTATCTAGTGCGGGGGCTTCTCTAATATCATCTGTATTGGGTTTAAAAGCTAATCCCCACATACCAAATTTTTTTCCTTTGAGGTTATTATCAAAATGTGACTTTAAGAAGTCTATCAGTTTGATTTTTTGATCGGCATTAACTGACATAACAGATTTCAAAATTTTGAAATCATAGTCGAAATCCGAGGCAGTTTTGGCAAGTGCCTGTACATCCTTAGGAAAGCAACTTCCACCATAACCGATACCCGCAAATAAGAAACGTTTTCCGATGCGACTATCTGAACCCACTCCGTGACGAATCGCATCTACATTGGCACCCACTTTTTCACAAAGATTGGCGATTTCGTTCATAAAAGTGATTTTAGTAGCTAAAAATGCATTGGCAGCATACTTGGTCATCTCCGCCGAACGCTCATCCATAAAAATAATAGGGTTTCCCTGACGAATAAAAGGCGCATACAACCGCTCCATTACTTTGCGGGCTTTGTCAGAGCTAGTGCCCACTACTACACGATCAGGCTTCATAAAATCTTCCACAGCAACACCTTCTCTTAAAAATTCAGGATTAGAAACCACATCAAAATCTACTTTGGCATGGAGAGCGATTTTGTTTCTTACAAGCTCGGCAGTTCCCACAGGTACGGTACTCTTATCAACAATCACCGTATATTGCTCCAGCAGAGGGCCTAAATCTTCGGACACACCTAAGATGTATTTCAAGTCAGCCGAACCATCTTCACCTGGCGGTGTTGGCAGGGCAAGAAAAATTAATTGAGCATCTTTGATTCCTTCCGCAAGGTTTGTGGTAAATTTTAATCGTTCTTGTTTGATATTTCTTTCAAACAATACATCCAGACCTGGCTCAAAAATCGTAATTGTGCCACCTTTTAATTTGTTTACTTTCTCTTCGTCGATGTCAACGCAGGTAACGTTATTTCCTGTTTCGGCAAAACAGGTTCCTGTAACCAGACCAACGTAACCAGTTCCGATAACTGCTATTTTCATAGGATTTGACTTTTATGATATTATAAAGACTAAAATTAAGTGAATACAAGAAAAAATTCCATTCAATAATTTAAATATTCTTGCTTGTACGCAATTGTAGACGAGATTAAATGAAAAATGTTGGTATAAAGCTTCTAAATAAAAATAATCTTGTTATTGTACAAAATTGATGAGATGAGTTTGTATGAATGGATTTAGGATTAATTCGGAGAAGAATTTTTACAAAGCTAAATACTTTCAAGCAATCAAAAAATTCTAAAACAAAAAAACTGCTAAAATTCTTTAATAATTAGTATATTTACCTTAAATAGTTAAAAAACAAAACACCATGAATACGGATATCTTAGAAAATAGAGAAGAAATTATTGCCGAAGTTGCCCGAAGTGTAAAGGATTTTGGTCACTTGCATATTTTACCAAATATACAGGAATGGGATGAACATCAGATTTTTCCTATTCAAATCTTCAAAAACCTAGGCGAAATGGGCATCATGGGTATGCTTGTTCCCGAAGCGTATGGCGGTGCGGGCTTAGGCTATCGCGAATATGTGGCCGCTATTGTAGAGCTTTCCAAGATTGATCCTTCTATCGGATTGTCTATGGCTGCTCATAATTCACTCTGTACCAATCATATCCTCACTTTTGCCAATGAAGCTCAAAAACAAAAATATTTGCCCAAACTAGCGACCGCCGAATGGCTCGGAGCTTGGGGGCTTACAGAACCCAACACGGGTTCGGATGCCGGAAATATGCGTACCACTGCCTTCAAAGACGGAAATCATTGGGTCATCAACGGTGCCAAAAACTTTATCACACACGGTAAATCCGGCGATGTAGCCGTAGTGATTGCCCGTACAGGCGAAATAGGAGATTCTCATGCCATGACTGCCTTTGTGGTAGAGCGAGGAACACCCGGATTTTCAGCCGGAAAAAAAGAAAATAAACTGGGTATGCGTGCCTCCGAAACAGCGGAGATGATTTTTGACAACTGCCGTGTACCCGAAGAAAATGTGCTTGGTGAAATAGGAAATGGGTTTATCCAGTCACTTAAAATACTGGATGGAGGGCGTATCTCTATTGCTGCTCTATCTTTGGGGGTGGCTAAGGGAGCTTATGAAGCTGCCCTGAATTATTCCAAAGAACGCCATCAATTCAACAAACCTATTGCGAGTTTTCAGGCGATCTCCTTCAAACTAGCGGATATGGCTACCGAAATTGATGCCGCCGAATTGCTTACGCTTCGTGCTGCCGACCTGAAAGACAAGGGTTTACCCGTAAATAAAGAATCTGCTATGGCTAAGTATTATGCCTCGGAGGTTGCCGTAAAATGTGCCAATGAAGCCGTTCAAATCTTCGGTGGATATGGTTTTGTAAAAGATTTTCCAGTAGAGAAATTTTATCGCGATGCCAAATTGTGTACCATCGGTGAAGGTACTTCTGAGATCCAAAAATTGGTCATCTCCCGTGCTATCTTAAAGTAATTCTGAGGTAAGTTTGATGTGATTTTTATTTTTTTTTGCCTCATAGCTAGAGTGCTTTGGGGCTTTTTTGTATATTTATTACAATTCTAATTCACTAAAATCAAAATTTGATGATAAATTTCTATGAATCTGTCTTGTTTTTATTCACTTTTTTATTGATTTCGTGCTCAAATAGCGAAGAACAAGCACCTGTTCTACCACAAATTTCTATTCAAGATGCAAGCTTTACAGAAAGCAATACCAACCAGGAAGTTGATATCGACGTGAAGCTTCAAGGTAATCACCAAACAACAGTAACGGTTAATTATAAAACAATAGCAGGTACCGCAAACAGTGGATCGGATTTTACAGAGATTACTCAAGGACAATTAACTTTTAATGCTGGAGAAACTCAAAAAAGCATTCAACTGACTCTCAAAGGCGACGAAGAAGTAGAAAGTGACGAAACCCTAGAAGTCTTGCTTTTTAACCCCTCTGGCGCTACTCTACAACGTGCCAAAGCAACCATCACGATCAAAAATGATGATATTGCCACACTGGTAATACCTAGCACCGGATTTAGTTCGCCCAGCTCTTATGCCGGATATCAATTGGTTTGGGCGGATGAATTTCAGGCAGCCAGCCTCAACACGGCTGTCTGGACCCACGAAATAGGCAATGGAAGCTCAGGCTGGGGAAACAACGAACTGGAATACTATCAAGGAAATAATACCTCCATGGCACAAAACGAATACCTCGTTATTGAAGCCCGCAAGGAAAATAAAGAAGGTTATAACTACACCTCCTCCAGAATCATTACTCGCGACAAAAAATCATTTAAATACGGGCGAATAGATATTCGTGCCGTACTGCCCAAAGGTAAGGGCATCTGGCCGGCTTTGTGGATGCTGGGCTCAAATATTGGTACAGTAGGTTGGCCGGCTTGCGGCGAAATTGATATTATGGAAATCATCGGTAGTGCTCCGGGAAAGCTACACGGTACAGTCCATTGGGACAACAACGGGCAATATGCCAGCTATGGTGGAGACACTACGCTTAGTACCGGCGTATTTGCCGATGAGTTTCACGTATTTTCAATCACCTGGGATAGTCAGTTTATTCGCTGGTACCTGGATGATCGTGAATTCCACGTAATTGACATCAGCCCTGCGGCTCTTAACGAATTCCAAAAAGATTTTTTCTTTATTTTTAATGTAGCCGTAGGGGGCAACTGGCCAGGAAGCCCAGATGCTAGCACCATTTTTCCTCAAAGAATGATCGTAGATTATATTCGGGTATTTCAGAAGGACTAAGCAATAGAGAGGCGGGGAATCAGATTATCCAAACCGTAAAGATTTGGATAACCTGGGCTACCCGAACCTTTCCCAAAAAACTATCCATTATTTTTGATCATATTTTTTTTAAAGGTCAGCCAGGGAAACTTCATATCCTCCGCCCTGAAATAAGTATGATGGCGATACATCAAGGCACAAAGTGAATTTTGGTGAATTTTGTTATTTTCTAATACAATGGCTTCGTGATCCTCAGAAAAGGCAAAATTAATTCCGATTCTTCCACAGCCGTTTAGTTCACAATTTCTGATTTGTAAATTCTGACAACTTTCTACGACCAGTACCGAACCTCCGCAGGAATCTTCAGCTTTATCAAGAATATCCGGCTGGAGATGCTTCATTTTGATATTTTCTAAGATCACATTCCTGCAGGCTACCACCCTAAATACATCGAAAGAAGGTTCTTCGCAAAGTAACCAAACCTTCCCTACACCATAGATTTTGACGTTTTTTTTGTGTGTAAAAGCATAGGTTTGTTCGCTGAGGTAATTCCCTGCCAGAATCTTGATTTCGTCTCCATCCTGACAGGCCTCAAAAGCTTCCTGTGGATTTTTGTAGGTTTCTTGCAACCCTACAACCAGGGTACGAGCTGATAGCAGTGTCAGCGTTCCCCAAAAAATCAAAAAAAATGCGATTATTTTTCTCATTGTACCCATATTTAAACTTTGATGTAAATATTTCTTTTGTGCAGCACCCAGCCCGTAGTCCAGCAGAGTAGCATAAACGCTATCGCAAAAGCAAAAGCACCAAAATACGGGCCGATCCAGGCAAAGGCATTTTGGTAAATATAGCTATACAGCGATTGATCACTGCTTACCCTAATAAAATACATAAGAATTGCCAAATACTCGGATACGAGATAAATGAACAGTGGATTTTTACCAAACACCTCAAAAAAGGTATAATTCACTGGTTTTTGGACAAATTCGGTGCTGTAAATAATCAGTGAAAGAACCACCAAATCCAGCCCAACGGTAAGCAGTACATAGGAGCTTGTCCAGATTTTTTTATTGATGGGAAAGAAAAAATCCCAGCAATAGGCAAGCACTAACAAAACTGCCGCTGCAAGTAAAATTTTACTGAGTTTTTCATAACTGATACCACCTTCCAAAATATACCTGCCTACCAGATAACCGCCCAAGAGATTGACTATGGAAGGAATGGTACTCAAAAGTCCTTCCGGGTCAAAGGCAATTCCTTCTCCGTGATACAGGTGACTTTCTCCAAAAATCCATAAATCCAAAGTACGGGCAAAATTATGCTCCAGCGTAAAATCGCCTAAAAATGCCATCAAAGCCCAGTATAGCAATAAAAGCCCTACCGAAGCAAAATACAATTTTTTTGTGGATAAATAGAAAATCATCATTGCTCCAAAAAAGTAACACAAAGCGATACGCTGCAAAACCCCCAGAATACGCGTATCCTGAAAGGGAATCAACTCCAGCGAACCTGCGTCCGTCCATCTGAAAAACGGAAACCAATACATCGTATATCCCAGCAGGAAAATGATGAAGGTTCTTTTGAGGATTTTGCCAATGACATCACCCAGTGTTTTGTCTGCCCAGCGTTGCTTCACAAAGGCAAAGGAAGTACCTACGGCAAATAAAAAGGAAGGAAAAACTAAATCTGTAGGCGTAAAACCGTTCCAGGCAGCGTGTAATAAAGGGGAAAAAGTGGCATTCCAATCTCCGGAGGTATTCACCACAATCATAAGGCATACAGTCATTCCCCGAAAAATATCCAGGGGTAAAAATCTTTTCATGAGTTATTTTTTAAACGGGAAGCAAAATATGATTTTTGTGTGTATTGTCCAATATAATGCGTATTATTTTCTGGAAATCATACACCTATAATAGATGAATAAACTAGATACCTTACAAACCCTGGAAAATTATTCTCCTTGGGATACAGAAGATACCGCTTTTAAAATTCGTTGCCTGGAATTGGTACACAACTATGCTGATTTTTACAAAAGAAGCCTGGAGATCGGCCACCTGACTGGCTCTGCGTGGATTGTGAATGCAGACCGAAATAAAATAGTATTGGTACATCACCTAAAGCTGGGTCGTTGGCTTCAGCCAGGCGGACATACCGAAGAAGGTGACCCAAGTATCTTCCATGCTGCCCTTCGGGAAGCTAGAGAAGAAACCGGGCTGCAAAGCATACGAGCTTTGAGTGATCGGATTTATGACATGGATATTCATCTAATCCCTGCCTGGGGATCTACGCCTGCACACGAACACTATGATATTCGTTATATTTTTGAAGCAGACGAGCACGAAACCCTCCAACTTAGTGCAGAATCTAAGGCTTTACGTTGGTTTAGCCCCGATGAAATCCGGGCGATGACCCAGGAAAGGTCTTTGTTGAGGATGCTTGAGAAGATGGAGGATTTTTAAAAAATATCGCAGCCTTCGCTGGGAGGGTTTTGGGAAATTAAGAAATGCCACAGCTTTCGCTGGGAGGGTTTTGGGAAGCTGTCAACCTAAGGTTTCTGTAAAAAACCTTAGGTTAAGATATTTTTTGAAAAACTACTCTGATTTTTCTTCGGCTTTTTCAGCTTCTGGCATCCAGGTTTCGGTCATTTTGCCTTCATCATCCAGGGTGATTAGTTTATCGGCAGTCAGTTCTTTGACGGTAAGCTTCTCATTATCACCTTTCATCTCGCCGGTCTCGTGCATAAGAGAGATCACTTTACCTTCTACTTCAAAAGACCATTTCCCTGAAGCAATTACATTGGCATTGAATAATTCTTCAAACGTTCCATCTTCTTTCAAAACCAAAAAAGCTCCCTTGATATTTTTTTCGGATTTACCGTCGGTGTGGGTATATTCAGTCATTTTCCAACGTTTAATCAGCATTTTTACGTCTTCATTTTCTACATCAATGGTGACCACTTTTTGGGAAGTTTCTTCGCTGTTTGCTTCTTCAGCCGTAGAATCTTCGTTATTTTGGGTAGAGTCAGTTGTATCAGTAGTAGATCCACCACCGCCACAAGCCACCAGGAATAAAAAAAGAGTGTTTAGCAGTAAATTTTGTATTAGTTTCATAAGAATTTATATTAAGAAGTTTAATCAGAAAATTATAATTTAGAATTTTAGTGTTTAATGTAGCAAAATTACAAGGAAATTGTCATTTAAAAAAGACTTATTTGAGATGCCCAAATTATTTGTATATGGTACTTTGCGTCGTGGAGGTTATTATCATCACTTGATGCAAGAAGCCCTTCTGATTCAGGAGGTTTATCCCATACGAGGTTATGAGTTGCGATATAGCGGAGCGCATTATCCTTATGCTTTTATAAATCCTGACTGTGAAATCATAGGAGATATTTTTGAAGTTTCGCAGGCCTTGCTCGAGGGTCCTTTGGATGCTTTGGAAGATGTAGCCGGGGGCGAATACCAAAGGTATTTTGATGAGGCAAATGATTTTTACATTTATCTAAAAGTGACAGACGATCGGGAAGTGTATGATTTGATTGAACACGGAGACTGGCTAGAGTATTGGAAGCGTTTGAATACCTATTAAAATTGTAGCCCGGAGGTTATATAAAAATGGCTAACCGACAATGATTGTCACAAATGCACGAATCCATGTATTTTATTCTTGCATTTGTGGCAACAAATATTATGCATATACTTGGGTATTACTTCGTGCCAAATCTGCTGTACCTAAAAATATACAATCTATGGATTGACATACAGCCTAACCTCGTCGCCAAGCCGTATACACCCGCCTTGAATGACCCTGGCTGTAAGCCCGCCGTGCCCCCTGACTGCATTGTAACCTCCTGCGCCCAGGTTTTCCTCCATACGAGAGCAGGGCATACAGAGCCCTGTAGTCTCTAGAATCGCCTCTCCGATTTGGAATTGGCGGTCTTTCAGTGCCAATAAATTGATCCCTTTGACCACGATATTTCTTCTAAGAAGAGCCGGATGAACATATTCTAGGTGCAGCATAGAGGCGATTGCCTGGATATGTTCTGCCTGAATGAGCGTCACTTGTCTATTAGCACTGCTACCTTGGTAGTGATCACCGATCAAACCTTCTTGAGTATCTGCTTGTACTTCATTCACTTCGCTAAGTTCTCCTCTTTTGACAGGGCGAATGCCTATCCAGGTGACTTGCCCAATTTGAGGAAGTTTTTCCATCAATTGTCCTAGTATAGATTTGTCGGATAGATTCATATATATTCTAATAAGTTTACAAATAAAACTACTGTTGGGTAGGGTTTAGTTTCTTGAAAATATCTTTTCTTTTTTTGTAGAAATCATTACCAAGTCCTCAAAAATTCATACCCTACTCCAATCAAAAGCCCAAGGATAATGAGTAAAGGAAGGGAAATTTTGGTAAAATTGAGTAAAAGAAAGGTTGCAATGATAATGATGATGTTGATAACTTCGGTGCTTTGAGGTTGAAAAAGAAAAATAGCAGCCGCTAGTACCAATCCTGAGCTTCCGGCTTGGATTCCTTCCAGGGAGGCTTTGACCACCCTAAACTTCTTAAGCTGCTCCCAAAAACGTATCGCAAAGAAAATCAAAAATGTACCAGGCAAGAATATACCTGTACTAGCAATCAAAGCCCCTAATATTTGCCAGGGAATCCCATAATCACGCATTGCCAAAGCACCAATAAATGCTGTAAAGGCAAACACGGGTCCCGGGATCAATTGAGCCAAACCATACCCCGACAAGAACTCATCTTCGCTCAGGTATTTCTTAAAACGCACAAACTCCGTCAGCAAGACAGGAATCAACACCTGCCCCCCTCCATAGATAAAACTACCATTTCGGTAAAAATTCTCAAACAAACGGATAGAAAGCAAACGAGTAATTGCTCCTAAAACCGCAGCAGTAATCAATACTCCCCAGAAAAGAATAAAATTTGCCCACTCGATCTTGAGTTTTTTATCCTTTTCTTTGGGTTGTTCTTTGAATTTAAGCGCAGTGATCGACCCACTTGCCACAACCACCAAAGGAAAAACCCAGGGAGACCGAAAATAGTACGCCGCTAGTACAGTGAGCGACATTAGCACAAAACCTGTTTTGGTAGTGACCACCATCCTCACTATCCGAAAGGCGGCATGACATACCACAGCTACAGCCATAGGTTGGACAAAACGCATAAACTCCAGAGAGATATTGCGTTGATTTAGGTAAGTAAATGTGACCCCTAGCGCAGTCATGACCACAACACTCGGTAAAGCCCAAACCAACAAGGTGAGATAAGCCAGGCTCGGACCTCCGATTTTGAAACCCAAAGCAATGATGGTTTGTGTAGAAGAAGGTCCGGGAAGAATTTGGCAGAGCGCATTTAATTCCATAAAATCTTTCTCGGAAAGGTAAGCTCTTTTCTTGACAAACATATCCAGGAACATCGCCACGTGCACCTGAGGCCCTCCAAAAGCTGTGATGGAGAGCCAGGCCACATCTCTGAGAAAAATAAAATAACGTATTTTTTTAATTTGCATTTATTTCTTTAAGCCGATTTCTGCCAGCCTTTGCTCAAGGAACTCTCCCGCACTGATATCCGGGTATTGTTTGGGATTTTCTGCATTTACGCAGCCTTCTAGACAGGTCAAATCCATTTCGGAGCGAGGATGCATAAAAAAAGGAATAGAATATCTAGAGGTATGCATTTTTTCTTTGGGAGGATTGACTACCCGGTGAATCGTAGATTTGAGCTGGTTGTTGGTGAGTCGCTCCAACATATCACCCACATTCACTACGATTTGATCAGGTAATGCCGTAACCGGAATCCAGGTCTGATCTCTGCGAAGGATTTCAAGCCCTTCGGCACTGGCACCCATCAGCAAGGTAATCAGATTGATGTCACCGTGTTCGGCTGCCCGAACTGCATCAGCAGGGATGGTTTCGGGGTGATCAATCGGATAATAATGTATTGCTCTCAGAATGCTGTTGCCATTGTGTACTTTGGGTGTAAAATATTCTTCTTCCAACCCCAGGAAGAGTGCAATAGCCCGGAGGATGTTTTTGCCAGCACTTTCTAGGGTACGATAGGCTTCAAGGGCTACACTTTCTAGGTCAGGAATTTCCTCTGGAAAAATATTATTCGGATAAGATGCTCTAATCGGATCTCCATCTGTTACGTCTTGTCCAATATGATAAAACTCCTTCAGATCGCCAGTAGAGCGTCCTTTGGCGTGTTCCTTGCCTTTTCCTGTGTACCCACGTTGGCCGGCAAGTCCACTGATTTCGTATTTTTGCTTGATTTCAATAGGTAAGTCAAAAAATCGGGTGAAAACCTCATACAATTTAGCGACCAGTTCATCACTCAGTCCATGATTTTTGATTGCCACAAAACCGATAAAGGTGTAGGCATTTCCCAAATCCTGTACAAATTTATTTTTTAAGGCTTCATCTCCTGCAAGAAAATGTTCCAAATCTAAAGAAGGAATTTCGAGAAAGTTTGATTCGATCATTTTTATTCAAGGATTTAAATAATTATTGGTCTGTTTATTAAGGTATTAGCTTTTGGTTTTGGAATGTATCCCCGATAGATTAGCCAAGCACCAACAACACATACCCTAAGCCCTGTGTTGACCCAAAGATAAAGAATTCTCAGAAATTTAATTTTTTTCGGGAATTAAATAATTGATCTTTCAAGAATCAAGATTTTAAAAAAACATAAAACTAGCTATAAATGCCATGATCAGCCCTGTGGCGAGGACTATCTGATAGATGGTAATAAACACAAATAGTTTGAAAAATGTCAATAAGCGACTCTGTCTATATACATTTCTGAATGATTTATAGCTATAAAAAAACATCAGTAGGAAGGTGATTCCCAGTACAGTATCATCCGAATTGGGAAAAAAATCGATAATTAAAAGCCCTAAACCCAGAAGCAGAAAGATAAATGCGTGCAGATTTAGCGTGAAAATCAGGTGTGACACATAGTATTTATTATAATAAAACAACTTGATAATCAAAGCAAAAACTGGAATAAGAAAAAACATCATCAGGGGAATTTCTTCTATAAAATTTTTGATAATTTCTTTGAGAGAAATATCAGCCATACGTACCATCCTATGAACCAGCAATTGGTTCCAGAAAGTATTGTCTATTTGTAGACGACTGATGATTTCAGCTTCACTGAGTCCTTCTTTGCGATACATACCGTCTATCTGCTTGATATTGAGATTAAAAATATTCCCATTGTTATCACCCAGGCGATCGTTCCACCAATCTGCATCATTTTTTTGTCGGGAAGCATTATTTCTTTTCTGTGAAATCGAGTCGGGTTTGATGTCTTTTTTTATGTAAGCCAGGGAATCAGATTTTGGGGAGTTGGTTTCTAAAGAATCAGCCTTGATTCTGACCTTGACCCGGGGTTTAGGCTCATTAGAGTCTATGTTTTCACTGATCATAGTAGAGAACACAAAAAAATAAAAAAAACTCATGATCAGATACAGACGGATCGGAGGGATATATTTTTTACGTTTGCCCTGGATATAAGCCAACGTAAGTCTTCCGGGGCGAAATAAAAAAGGGATAATACTTCTGAAAATCTGTGAGTCCAGATTAAGCAATTCACTAAAAAAATTATGAAAAAAATGAAGTATCGATTTGATTTTGTGGTCATTTTCCTGACCGCAAACGGGGCAATAGTTATCTTCCTTTGTGAATACAAAGCCACAGTTTAGGCAGATTTCCTCTTTTTGGCGATGTTTGGGCATATTTTTTTTTAAAATTTGCTATTGTAGTCAAAACAAAGTGATTTTATACCCAGATTGAAGTGATTTGCCTGATTTTCTTGATTGATTAGCCTGATTATTAATGATTTAAAAGCTAAAATCTCGGAAAACCACTTCGGTTTGAGTATAAATAAGTAAAAACAAGACCCTTGCAGGATATTTTTTACACGGCAATTAAAAATCGAGAGGATCTTATTAATCACTTAAATCCGGGTATAATTTACAAAAAAGACTGTTGGTTTGTCAAATAATTTGAGTTTTAATCTCTGCAATTTCTCTGGTCAAATCCAGGTCAGGTCGAAGGTCTTCTAATTCGGCCAAAGTTCTTTTGAGAAAGCCCTGATGCGCTTGGCTTTGAGGGTGGAAGGGTCGGTGTAGCATAGCGCGGCGCAGTTTGCCCCATTTTTTCAGTAATTCCTTTGTTTTAGGTAAAAAAATACTTTCTCCGAATTTTTGCCAGATATATTCTTCTGCTACCTCATTGGGGTGAATCATATCTGCTTCATAAAAGCGATAATCCCTCAGATCGTCCATTAATAATTCGTAGGCTGGAAAGTAAAATACCGATTCGGAATATTCTTGGCACAATTCATAAGCAACTAGCCGTAGAATAGCCTTACTGACACTATTGAGTGGAATACTGTCTTTGAGATGTCGTACTGGGCTGACAGTCATCAGAATTTTCAGATTAGGGCGTAACCGGAGTAATTCTTGGTGCAATGTTGAAAAAGATTCTTTGATCTCGGTCAGCGTAAGCAACTTTTTGATAAAAAAATGAGAGGGTTGTTTATGACAATTGCTTACGATACGATTTTCGTCGGCTAGGGTGTATACCCAGGCAGTACCCAATGTAAGGATTAAATAATCTGTTTTTTGCAGGAAATTGTGGGTAATTTGAAAACACTGAATGATTTTTTCGTGCAGTAGTTCCTGGGCAGCATCTCCCAAAGTCGAGTGAAAATCATAATGATACCAGGTATCTTGATTTTGTACAAAGTACTTCTGGTTTGGGATAGGCTGATCTTGAAGAGATTGTAGAAGTAGATCAAAAATAGAAATTGGGTTAAAAATAACGCCAAAAGGGTTGGATAATACCTGAAATTTGTTTTCAATGAATTTGTGCCCCAACAGATCGGCAAAACAAGAGCCAACACAAAACAACTGATGCTTATGATGAATGGCAAAGGGAAAATCCGATAGAGTTAATTCGGTACGCAAGTTCATACATACAAATATTTCAGACGTTTCTGGAATTCATCAAAGCATAATTCCGGGTCACTAAGACCCGGAATATCAAGTTATAAAGAAATTATTCTCCTGACACTTTAAATTTAAGCGTAGGTTTTACTTCCTTGTGCAAATCTACAACAGCAGAATATTCACCAATAATTTTGATTTCTTTTTGGACAATAGAAATCTTTCTTCTGTCAATATCAATTCCCTGTACGCGCATAGCGTCTGCAAGCTGGGTATTGGTCACCGAACCGAAGATTTTACCGCTTTCGCTTACTTTGGTGGTAATCTCGATCAAGATTCCCTCAATTTGACTAGCCAAAGCTTCAGCATCTTTTTTAACTTTTTCGGCTTTATGAGCAGCTTGGCGAATGTTTTCGGCCAACATCTTCTTGGTAGAATCTGTAGCAGCAATCGCTAATCCTCTGGGAATAAGATAGTTTCGTCCATAACCAGGCTTGACATTTACTAAGTCGTTTTTATAGCCAAGTCCTTGTACATCCTCTTTTAAAATGACTTCCATGGTATGTATTACAGTTTCTAAACTCAAAATGGAGGCGAAGGCCTCCACTTTGCTTGTTTCTTAGATTTGAATTATTTTAATGAATCAGTTACGTAAGGTAAAATAGCAATATGACGGGCACGTTTGATTGCTTTTGTTACTTTCTTTTGATATTTCAGACTGGTACCGGTAATTCTTCGGGGAAGGATTTTACCTTGTTCATTGACAAATTTCAACAGGAAATTGGGGTCTTTGTAATCAATATACTTGATTTTGTGCTTTTTGAAACGACAATATTTTTTACGGTTTTCGTTTCTTTGTACAGATTCGTTCATTAAGGTCATGACTTGGCCTCCTCTTTTTCTTGGGTTGGAACTTGATTGGCTAATTTTTCTCTTCGTCTTTTGTTATACGCTACAGCGTGTTTGTCAAGAGCAATCACCAAATGGCGCATGACTCTTTCATCCCTTCGGTACTCTGTCTCTAGAGTTTGAATTAGAGTTGGAGCAGATCTAAATTCAACAACAGTATAAAAACCGCTATTTTTCTTCTGAATAGGATATGCGAGTTTGCGCAGCCCCCAATCATCTCGATGAACGATCTCAGCTTCTCCTTCCTTTAGGATATTCATAAACTTCTCTACAGTGTCCTTCATCTGTTCATCAGATAAAACGGGAGTTAAAATGAACACTGTTTCATAATCATTGATGATCTCCATATACTTCTTGTCCTCTTAAAATAATTTTGAGTCTGCAAAAGTACAGACTTTATTTGCATAAAACAAGGGCTTGGAAAGATTAAGAATTAAAATTTACACCAAGATGAATATGACTTACGAGTTTTATGTGATTTGTAATACAAGACTCCTTCTGGGCAAGTTTTTAGGGCTGAGAATGAGGCTAATCCTCAGATGTATCAGACAACCAAGAAATGGATAGGCTTTGGAGTAATTTTTCTGAAGTCACCCGAATGTCAGATTTATTCTTTCGGCTTGAGATAATTGCCTTTTTCGTCAAAAGCTACCTCTAAGATTTTATGATCTTTGATGAGTTTTACTTCAAAACAAGTTCCCTGGGCATTTTCTTCCTTTTCTACTTCAAAGATGGGAAGGTCTTTATGGTTTTTATTCAGGTAGTCTTTTATTTTTGGTAAAATATCTTCGGTTTTTACTTTGGTATCGGTCTCGAGGATATTTGCTTCTTTATCAAAATATATTTCTTTGCTTGTATCCTTGATTTTGAATTGAACCAGATATTTCCCACCTTCTTTTTTCCAGATAATATCCCGAGCACCTGCCTGTTGTGTTTTGAAAACATTTTGAATTTTAGCAGGAACAGAGCTGGGGTTCAGTTCATCACTTAGCAGATTACACGCCGATAAGCTCAGTGTCAGAAGAACTGGCAGTAGATTTTTACATATTTTCATTTTGCTTGTTTTTGTTCAAAATTATGTTTTTTCCCCAATTAAACCTACCGTTTTTTTGAAAATAAAAAGAGTTCGGGAAACTCCCCAAACTCTTTTACGGCAAGCCGCTTATATACAAAGTGAAATATTTCGGGAGGGATTTTTTTTGTTCAACAATCAGTGCAGTTTAGGTCATTGATCGTGAATCATACTTTAATAATCAACCAATACCCCTCACTGAGCACCTTATTTCTTATCTACTTTCAGGCGTTCTTCCCGATTGGCGATTTCCCAGGCAGTATGGAAAATGAGGCGGGCAATTTTTTCCATTTTCGGAAAATGGATTTTATCTACTTCATCGGTAGGTTGATGATAATCGGGATGTACGCCGTTGAAGTAGAAAATAATTGGGATGTTATTTTTGGCAAAATTGTAATGATCAGATCGGTAGTAAAAACGATTGGGGTCGTTTTCGTCATTGTATTTATAGTCGAGTTTGAGTTCGGTATATTTTTCATTGGTTTCTTCGCTCAGTTGGTGTAATTCACTGGAAAGTTTATCAGAGCCGATCAAATAGATATAATTTGGGTCATTGGCTTCCAGGTAGTCGCCTCCAATTCTACCAACCATATCGATGTTGAGGTCTACCACGGTATTTTTAAGTGGGAAAACCGGGTCATAATCCGTATAATATTTTGAACCATACAAGCCTAACTCTTCTCCGGCTACGGTCATAAAAAGAATACTTCTTCGTGGGGTTTTTCCGGCAGCTTTCGCCTTTGTGAATGCTTCTGCGATCTCCATAACACTCACTGTGCCTGACCCGTCATCATCTGCGCCATTATTGATCTGGTCTCCCTTAGCACCAATATGGTCATAATGAGCTGTAACGATCACTATTTCATCCTTTTTGTCAGTACCTTCCATAAAACCCAATACGTTTTCAGAGGAAAATTGAATTTTCTCAATCATTTCAGCTTTTACACCGATTTGGGAGCCGTTGAATTTACCTGGTGAGCTTGCATTGGCCAACAGGTCGGCTTCCTGGGTTTTGAGCATCTGTGCGGCAGTAGTCGGAGATACATAAAAAATTACATCTTCCTTGCGATTTTTTTCCTGAAGATTACTGGTACCACGTTTAAGGTAATAATTGTTAAACTCTACAGATTCCTCGAATTCTTTTTGATTTTTACCGGCCACGATAAAAACGGCTCTTGCTCCTTTGCTGCGTGCAAGCGAAGCTATTTCGTCATCTTCCATTCCTTGGGGGATACAAACTACGCCCTTGTCCTTAATCGACAGCGATGAAAGATCACTTTCGCTGCCAGAACCCCCAAAAACCACATCCATAAGCACTTCTTGATTCATATTAGAGTTTTTCAGGGCGTAGACATCTTTTTTGAAGGTCTTTTTTTCATTCCCGATACGGATATAGACTTCGCCCCAAGTCAAAGTCGTAAAATTAAATGCTTGATAATAACTATTGCCTTGCGGGGTTTTTACAGGAGGAGTCAGCCCTATATTTTTAAAATAATCGGAAATATAACGGGCGGCTTTTTTCTGTCCAGGTTTGCCAGTTAGCCTTCCTTCCATACTATCAGCTGCAATCACGTGTAAATGCTTAGAAAGGTCTTCCTGTGTGATGGATTGTGCAAATTTTATGGCGTCATTATTTCGTTCTTGGGTATTGAGCACCTTGCTTTGTTGTGCCGTGACCCAGCCCTGTATTCCCAGCAAAAAGAAGATGGATAAGATTGTTTTTTTCATAAAAGATTTATTATGATAGAATGAGAAAATTTAAAATTATTAAAGACTTAAACGTATTTATTGAAAGAAAAAATTATAAAATGTTCCTGTAATTCTACAAAAAATTCATTTTTTTTTGAGAAAAACAAAAAGAACAAATGAAAAAAGACAACCTTGTTGAGGTTGTCTTTCATCATAACAGAAATTAAAAAAACTTAAAGTCGAGTAAACAATATATTATCTCTATTAATATTTGTTTTTGCCGCCTCTTTTGTTTTGATAACCCTGGCCACCGCCGCCACCGCCACCGCTTTTAGGTGGGTTAGCTTTACGAACCACAAGTTCACGACCTAAGAGCTCAAAGCCATTTAAACTCTCGATGGCATTAAGAGCTTCGTCTTCATCGTCCATTTCCACAAAACCAAACCCTCTAGACTTGCCGGTCTCTCGGTCAATAACGATCTTAACGGATGATACAGCGCCAAATTCGCTGAACGCTAATTCCAAATCTTCTTCATCTGCTGAAAAAGAGATGTTAGAAACATAAATGTTCATTATAATAAAAAAGTAAAATAAAGAGAAAATTGTATAACTTTCGTAAAGTTAAAAACAATTATCCATTAAAGTAGTATCATGGCAATTTTATTTTTTCAAAAGCCATTATAAATAGGTTTTTTACCCCTATCAAATTAATTATCGGAAATTATATTTCATTTTAATCTCTCCTTTTCTAAACAAATTATTCCTACAGATCATTAAGCATTTATAAAATGAACATTAAATTTGTAAATTCATTTTAATTCTTAATCTGTAGTATTCATTGGGCATGACCATAGATATTCATTATAAAGAAAAATTTGAGTCCCGTCATAATAGTGCCGGAGTCTCTCAAATCGTAGAGATGTTGGCCGTCATCGGCATAGATTCTCTCGATCAGTTAATTGATCAGACAGTTCCAGAGCGCATTCGCTTGGATCGCCACATACATCTGCCCCCTGCCCAATCGGAATGGGAGTATTTGAAAAACCTCAAAAAGATCGCCGGACTGAATAAAGTCTACAAATCTTATATCGGAATGGGCTACTCTGATTGTTATCTTCCTCCGGTGATTCTGAGAAATATTCTGGAAAATCCTGGCTGGTATACGGCATACACACCTTATCAGGCAGAGATTGCTCAAGGGCGCATGGAAGCTCTGATCAATTTCCAGACGATGATTATGGATTTGACCGGCATGGAAATCGCCAATGCCTCGCTCTTGGATGAAGGCACAGCCGCTGCCGAAGCCATGACGATGCTGTATAACTTACGTCAAAGCAATGCTTCCGAAGCCTGGTTTTTTGTATCGGATTGGTGTCATCCGCAGACCATTGATGTACTTCGAACCCGTGCTCAACCCTTGGGTATTCAAGTGGTGGTAGGCAATCATCTCGAGATGGATCTGACTCAAAAAGAGTATTTTGGTGTATTACTGCAATACCCTGGAACACAAGGCGAAGTAAGTGATTATTCGGCATTTATTGAAAGTGCGCAGGAACAGGGCATTTTTGTAGCCGTAGCTGCTGACTTGCTGAGTCTCTGCCTGTTGAAGCCTCCTGGTGAAATGGGTGCTGATGTGGTGCTGGGTAGTAGTCAGCGTTTTGGCGTGCCGATGGGCTATGGTGGCCCACACGCAGCTTTTTTCGCTACCAAAGATAAGTTCAAACGCCAGATTCCTGGACGTATCATCGGCGTTTCTCTGGATGCTCAAGGGAATAAAGCGTATAGAATGGCACTCCAAACGCGCGAGCAGCATATCCGTCGTGAAAAAGCTACTTCTAATATTTGTACGGCGCAGGTACTGCTGGCTGTCATTGCTGGTGCTTATGCAGTGTATCACGGGCCTGAAGGTCTGAAAAAAATTGCCAGTAGAATCTACGGGCTTACCCGACTCACAGCATTGGCTTTGCAGAAATTGGGTTTTGAAGTAAACAATCAATACCATTTTGATACTTTGAAAATCCGACTGAAGAATGAAGCCCAAAAAGACATCATTCGCAACGAAGCTCTTTCCAAAGAGGTGAATTTCCGATATTTTGAAGATCAATCCATTGGAATCAGCCTGGATGAGGTAAAAACCCTGGAAGATGTGCAGGAAATAGCTGCTATTTTTGCACAAGCCGCCGGAGCTTCCGCAGACTTGCCTTGGGACGAGTTGGAAAATGAAATTGTGCTGGATTTACCTCAAAATCTGATTCGCCAATCTGAGTTTATGTCGCATCCTGTGTTCAATCGTCATCATACCGAACACGCCATGCTGCGATACCTCAAAAGTCTGGAAAACAAAGATTTATCTCTGGCGCATTCTATGATTCCACTAGGTTCTTGTACGATGAAGCTCAATGCTACCGCAGAGATGATTCCTGTGACCTGGCCTGAGTTTGGTGCATTGCATCCTTTTGCTCCACAAGACCAAACCCAGGGTTATGCTATATTATTTGAAGATTTAGAAAAATGGCTTTGTGAAGTGACCGGATTTGCGGCCATGTCATTACAACCCAATTCGGGTGCGCAGGGAGAATACGCCGGGTTGCTTACCATTCGTAATTATCATCTAAGCCGTGGTGAGGTGCAGAGAAATATTGCTCTGATTCCTTCATCTGCCCACGGAACTAACCCTGCGAGTGCTGTGATGGTGGGTATGCAAGTAGTGGTCGTGCGTTGTGATGAAAGAGGAAATATTGATGTAGAAGATCTTAAGGCCAAAGCCCTGCAACATAAGGATCATTTGGCTGCTCTGATGGTGACTTATCCCTCAACCCACGGGGTATTTGAGGAAGCTATTCAGGAGATATGCCAAATTATACACGAATGCGGCGGTCAGGTCTATATGGATGGTGCAAATATGAATGCACAGGTAGGACTTACCAGCCCTGCACGCATTGGAGCAGATGTATGCCACTTGAATCTTCACAAAACATTCTGCATTCCTCACGGAGGTGGCGGCCCCGGAATGGGACCTATTGGTGTGGCAGCACATTTGATTCCTTTTCTACCTAATCACACTGTCGTGAATCTTTCGGATTCTAAAGAAGGTCCTGTATCTGCAGCTCCCTGGGGTAGTGCCGGGATTTTACCAATTTCGCACGCTTATATTTCTATGATGGGTAGTGAAGGGCTTCGAAATGCTACCGAATTAGCCATTCTGAATGCTAATTATATTCTGGCTCGCCTAAAAGATCATTATGAAATTCTCTATACCGGAACCCACGGTACTTGTGCCCACGAATTTATCATTGATTGCAGAGCTTTCAAAAAAGCTGGCGTAGATGTAGCTGATATCGCCAAACGATTGATGGATTATGGCTTTCACGCTCCTACGGTTTCTTTCCCAGTTGCCGGAACGATGATGATCGAGCCCACAGAAAGTGAGAGCAAAGAAGAACTGGATCGCTTTTGCGAGGCGATGATTTCCATCCGCCAAGAAATCAAAGAAGTAGAAAACGGCCTCGCTGATCCAAATAACAATCTGATTATCAATGCACCACATACGGCTTCTATGATTATTTCTCAGCAATGGGACAAACCCTACAGCCGCGAAAGAGCTGCTTATCCCCTTGCTTTTGTGAAGCAAAACAAATTCTGGCCAAGTGTAGCCAAAATTGACAATGCGTATGGAGATCGCAACCTGGTCTGTAGTTGTATACCTATTACAGCCTATGAAAATCAGGAAGTATCTGAAGAAACCCTGTAAAATTGAAAATTATTGATTTTTATTGTTTAATATAGCAGACCAATACGGTCTGCTATATTTTTAAGTTTATGTTTTTTATTCTTTCAAAAACCCTGGATTTTTTCCTGATGCCAGTGATGTGGCTCTTAGGGATTTTTATGTTTGCCTTACTTACCAAAAGCACCCGACGAAGGCTTTGGTCTCTGCGTTTGGGTTTAGGGCTACTACTTCTATTAAGCAATCCCTTTGTGATCAATGTTTTGTTTTTGTGGTGGGAAGTCCCTCCAACACCTATGAAAGATGTCAAACATACTTATGATGTAGGAATCATTCTTTCAGGCGTGACTACGAGTTCTAAAAGTCCGAAAGATCGGGCTTATACCAATAAAGGAGCTGATCGTTTGTTGCACACGCTGATGCTGTATCGCCAAGGAAAGATCAAAAAAATACTCATTACCGGGGGTGTGGTAGATATATTCGGGAATGTAGCAATTAGTGAAGCCAGTCAACTGGCAAACTTGTTAATACTCAGTAAAGTACCCAAAGAAGACATTATTCTGGAAGAAAAATCACGCAATACCCGAGAAAATGCACTTTTTACAGCTAAAATTTTGAAAGAAAAATTCCCGAATAAATCTTATTTGTTGATCACTTCGGGATTTCACATGCGGAGGGCTTTGGGTTGTTTTATCAAGGCAGAAGTGTACCCGGTGCCTTTCAGTGTGGATTTTTACAGCACTGATCTAAAATTAAGCCCTATGGCTTTTGTGCCTTCCGAAAAAGCTCTTTTTTATTGGTATATCCTCATACACGAAGTACTGGGTTATGTAGTCTATGGTTTGCTGGGATACACTGCATAACATCAGCAATATGTAGTAGCCTCCAAATACTTAAAAATTAAAATTATTTGGGTCTGGACCCACCCGCTGGCCTCGATCCAAAGCATCAATAGCTTTGACATCTTCCTCTGACAGCTCAAAATCAAAGATTTGGGCATTGGTAATAATTCTTTCTTTTTTAGAAGATTTAGGGATGGTCACTACGCCTTTTTGCAGATCCCAACGAAGAACGATTTGCACAGGGGTTTTTTGGTATTTTTCTGCCAATGCTCGAAGCAGGTCTACCTCAAAAATTCTTCCTTGCATCAGAGGGCTCCAGGCTTCATAGCAAATTTGGTGCTTGGTACAAAAATCAATCAAGGTCTGTTGCACCAGATAAGGGTGAAATTCCATTTGATTGACCATGGGTTTGATTTCACAAACGGGCAATAAATCTTCCAGGTGATTTTGAAGAAAGTTACTTACTCCAATAGACTTAACCAGACCTTCACTGTAGATTTTCTCTAGAGCTCTCCAAGTATCTTTGTATTTTCCTTTTACAGGCCAATGTATCAAATACAGATCTATGTATTCCAAATCTAGCTTTTTCAAAGAATTTTCAAAAGCATGGAGGGTACTGTCATAACCCTGGTCAGAGTTCCAGACCTTGGTAGTTACAAAAATTTCCTGTCGAGGAAGCCCACTTTCCCGCACAGCCTGCCCTACACCTCTTTCATTCCCGTACAAAGCTGCGGTATCAATATGTCGATAACCTGCCTCCAGAGCATCGAGACTGGCCTGAATTACTTCTTCACCTTCTTTTGATTGATACACACCCAGACCAAGATAAGGCATTTCTACGCCATTGGCCAGGGTAACAGTTCCTTGAATATCACTAATATTCATTTCGGTAGATTTTGGATGATGTGTTGATCAAATAGTTTATGCGCATAAAGTTAAGTCGAAAATGTTCAAAACCAAAATACAAAAACCTTGGGGTTTGTTCCACCTCTTGCCACAGATTATGTAAGTTTGATTGTTAAATATGTTAAAAATTCTGTTAAGCGTGTAGTTTTTTTTAATTTTGCGGGGTGATTTTTGTAAAATATCTTTAAAAAAAATCAAATTATTATCTTATGAGAAATTTGACAACTTTGATTATTCTTTTTTTTGCATTGGTTTTTGTAGGCTTAGACAGTGCTTTGGCACAGGCTCCTAAATTTGCTGCTCTGGACAAAAGCCCATTGGATATGGCTTATTATCCTCGTCGCGGTGAGAAAATAGTGAAAGTTGTGTACAGCCGCCCAGCCAAAAACGGTCGTACTATCTTCGGTGAGTTGGAAAAATTCGGACAGGTATGGCGCGCCGGAGCCAATGAAGCCACTGAGATTAGCTTCATCAAAGACGTAACTATGGGTGGTAAAGCTGTAAAAGCTGGAACATACCTGCTTTTTGTAATACCTAATCAGGATAAATGGACGGTGATTCTGAACTCCGAAAAAGATCAGTGGGGAGCTTACAGCTACAAAAAAGAAAGTAATGTTGTTGAAGTAGATGTACCTGTGAAAAACTCTGCTGATGTCATTGAGAACTTTTCTATCAGTGTGGATGAAGCACCCAAAGGAGCTACAATGTATATGGGTTGGGACAAGACCTATGTAGAAGTGCCTCTTGAATTCTCAAAATAAGCTTTTAGACCTGTTGAGACCTATGAGGTTTTTCTAAAAACTTCATAGGTTTGACAAAACTTTAAGAAATGCTCAAACTCCGCAAAATTCATCATATTGCCATCATTGCTTCTGACTACGGAAAGTCAAAGCATTTTTATACGCAAATTTTAGGACTGGAAATCTTGCAGGAAGTCTATCGCAAAGCCCGAGATTCCTATAAGCTAGATTTGGCGGTAAACGGGCAGTATCAAATCGAATTATTTTCTTTTCCTTCACCTCCTGCTCGCCCTTCCCGCCCCGAAGCTGTCGGGCTACGCCACTTGGCTTTTGAGGTCGAGGATGTAGAAGCTTCCAAGCAAGCCCTCGAGCAGCAGGGAATCGCCGTAGAAGACATCCGCATCGATGCACACACCGGAAAAAAATTCTGCTTTTTTGCCGACCCCGATGATCTGCCGATTGAGATATATGAGGGCTAGTTGATGTTATAGATAAGTTGGTTTTTCCGTGTTTTTAGCACAAATCGCTGATTTTGAGTTCTTCATGCTGATGCTAATGAGGGCGAAAAACACAATTTACTGACGATTGACGAACCATGTCATCCTGTCGTAAAGACAGGATTTTTTTGCAAATTACGATTCGGTGGGATTAGATAAGTTCCTTAATTTTCTAAAAACACACTTAAAATGAGCTTGTTTTTTTCAAGGATTTGTATTTCTGTTGTAATCCAATCTTTTTCTTCATCTTTGTCACCTACATCTTCCAAGAGAATTTCTAAAACCTCTATCGCATCGGCGAAGGACTCGATACCATCTACTAAAAATTTCTTATCTCTAATAACTAATAAAAAACTTAGGTTCTTTCATCTGATTAGCTTGAGATATGATCAGGTGTTGCTAAATAGAAAAACCCCAAGTTTATAAGCTTGGGGTTTTCATGATACTTGATCTGGCATCGACCTACTCTTCCACGTGTGACCGCAGTACCATTGGCGCTGAGGGGCTTAACTA
>JANRIC010000206.1:0-13474 GCA_033765345.1 Microscillaceae bacterium | reverse complement strand
AATTATTTTAATTATTTTAATTATTTTAATTATTTTAATTATTTTAATTATTTTAATTATTTTAATTATTTTAATTATTTTAATTATTTTAATTATTTTAATTATTTTAATTATTTTAATTATTTTAATTATTTTATCCACCTCTGCGCCAAAATTTCACAAATTTTTTCCAAACCCCGGACATCCTCCTCCAAAAAGTCGTCTAGTTGGTCGCTGTCTACATCCAGCACGGCCAGCACTTGACCCTCCCGGAGGACAGGTACGACAATCTCGGATTTGGAAGCAGAGCTACAAGCGATATGCCCCGGAAAAGCTTCTACATCAGGGACAAGGATGCTTTCACGGCGGGTATAAGCCGCCCCACAAACGCCTTTATCAAAAGCAATGCGGGTACAGGCCAGCGGCCCTTGAAAAGGACCCAAAACCAATTGCCCTTCTTTGACAAGATAAAAACCCACCCAGAAAAAACCAAAAGCTTCTTTGAGCACCGCAGCAGTATTGGCCAGATTGGCAATCAAGTCGGACTCGTCCGCTACAAGTGCCTGAATTTGAGGTAGAAGGGCTTCATAGATTTCCTTCCGAGACTCCGTCTGTGGGATATAAATGGATTCTGCCATAGTTATTTTGTTTCTATAAGAATATAATAATAAGGATAAAAGTTCGGTTATGCACTTCCCTTGAGACTTAGGTTCTCATGAAGCTTTTATGCAAAGCAAATAAGCTATTTTTGCAAATTAAACTATATTCCAAATAATTGTATGAGATATTTTTAAGGATAAATAAGCCATCTTCATGAATGAGCAAGCAATTGTTGTTAAGAATATTCACACGTTTTGAGTGAATGGGTGATTTTTATAGAGCAATTTTGGTCATAAAATCAGGAGGCTTTTTTGGTTAGGGAATGAGATTTGATAATGCTGTGTTGATGGCTGCGTTTTTGTTTTTGCTACTTGAATCTTTGAAAATACGCATCTATTTCTTGTTGAAGTTCTAAACCCACTAGTTCAAAACAATCTAACAAATCTTCAAAAGCACTTTCACCGCCTAAATAATTCCAAAATTCTTCAGCAACTTTTAATTTTTGGGGCAAATCCAACATTCCTTTCACCGTCCAACGCTGATAAGGTTCGGGGTGATATGGATTATAAGGAATCGATACATAAGAATGAACTTGTGCGTTTGGATTTTGGGCTAAAATAATGGCTATCCACTCTAATAAGGTTCTTTTAAAGTCTTTGAAGTTGCTAATATTCGGTTTGGCTGTTTTTAGGTCAAATAAATGAATTTCATCATTTTGTGTTTCCAAATACAAATCAACTTTTACGGTTTTGAGTTTTTGCATTGCCCCTTTTTGGCAAACTTGGCGTATGCGTTCTATTTTAGTTATAATCCTACTTCGTATCTCAATTCTTTCAGATTTAATTCTGCAGAATATAAATCACCAAGTATATCATAAGCAATAAACTTGTAACGATTTGAAAGATCATTAAATGAAGACATTACTTGGCTGTATTTTTTTGAATCATTTGAGATGATATATAAACCAACATTTGAATAATCAATTAAAGTTGCCATTCTTCCAACACCACTCCAAACGCCTGTTGAGAGTTCAACTTCAAAAGCATATTCAGGAATAAAATTTTTACCTTTTGCTCTGAACCACAACACATCTATATATCTCAGCAAATTATAATCAGAAAATTGCAATTCGGGGCAAGTTTTTAAAGTTGTTATTTCTTCGAGTTTCCGATCATTAAATTTTTTTGATTTATCTGGACAATATGTCTCATATCCTCTAATATTGCCAATTTCAATTAATCTTCCTTGTAATACGGAATGAAGGCTTTCTTCAACAGTACTTTTCACTGCACCTTCATCAATGAGTAGTGTTAATAACAAATTCCAATTATTGATATATTCGCTACAATCAATCCTATTATTCCTACCTGCCAATACGATATTCAACCCTCTGTCAATATTGATTTTATATTCCCCATTTCTATCGTGGCTAATTTGAGGTAAATATTTAAAAAGAAGCTTTGCAGGAATTATTACTAACCGATCTATTGAGCCACAAATAAAAGTGATAAAAGGATTATCAAGATTAGCAATTTCTTCAACTGTGATATAATTTATTCCGAAAAAGTACCTCTTATTTCCTTCCGAAGAAGCACGGACTAAAACGTTCGCTTCTCCTATTTTATAGGTTCGTGATTTTAGAACCTTAATCAGCTCTGTACTTGCATTAAATTCTTTTGCTTTTTCAAGAAATTGATGGACCAATAGATCAGATGGACTAAGTTCTTTTGATTTTAATTTCATCGTTATATCATCTCATTGAAAATAGTATTATAAATGGTATTAATGTCGGTCATAAAACCATATGCTAATCCTTTTTTGGCTATCTCAATTTCATCATTAGTCAATTCTCTGCCGATTTTCTCCTTTGCTGCAGATTGCAAATCTTCCATTGTAATTGCAAAAAGTATTTCAGGTTGTTCTATTTTTTCCATTTATTGAATAATTTTCGGTTCTCTGACAATTTTTGTGTAACCTTGGTTTAAACTCATACTAAATTAGGTAATGTTATACCCAGATTGAAGTGATTTGCCTGATTTTCTTGATTGATTAGCTTGATTATTAATGATTTAAAAGCTAAAATCTCGGAAAACCACTTCGGTTTGAGTATAAACAATTAATGCTGTGTATGAAAAAAAGGGTTTTGTGTGATACAAAACCATGCATCTTTTATAAAAACATTACATATTTAATACTACCACAAATCCCTGTCCTTTGAGGATAATTACTGGAGATAAAGTAAATCCGTAAAAATATAGTATAAACAATTTATTTATCCAAGATTCACTAAAAAAAACCTCCCATTCCTCCTAATATTTCCTTACAAATAATTACCTTTGCATCTCTAAAAAAAGATAGGTAGACGGGTTCTACCACACTTTGTATAACTATTATGGTAAAAATCAGATTATCCCGCAGGGGAAGAAAAAAACAGGCCATGTACGACGTGGTCATCGCAGACGTAAGAGCACCGCGTGACGGTCGCTTTATCGCAAAAATCGGTACTTACAACCCCAACACCAACCCGGCTACGATTCTCATTGATGAGGATGCCGCCCTGCAATGGTTGATGAACGGAGCGCAACCCACCGATACCGTAAGAGCCATGCTTTCTTACAAAGGTGTATTATTCAAAAAACACCTGCAAATCGGTGTAAATAAAGGTGCTATCACCCAAGAAGATGCTGACCGCCGTTTTGAAGAGTGGAAAAATAACAAAGAATCCAAAATTTCTTCTAAAAAAGATTCTCTGTCCGCTCAAAAAGAAGCAGAAGCCAAAGCCAAACTGGAAGCCGAAAGAAAAATTAATGAGGCGCGTGCTGATGCATTGAAGCAAAAACTGGATGCCGAAGAAGCCGCCAGACAAGAAGCTGAAAGAGCCAAACAAGCTGAAATAGAAGCCAAAGCACAAGCTCAAAAAGAAGCCGCCGAGAAAATCAAAGAGGCAAAAGAAAATGCCACCCAAGAAAATCAAGAAACTGCTGAGTAATTATACTCAAACCGAAGTGGTTTTCCGAGATTTTAGCTTTTAAATCATTAATAATCAAGCTAATCAATCAAGAAAATCAGGCAAATCACTTCAATCTGGGTATAATCTACCAACGATCTTGTGTCGTCCATAAAGATTAATTTTCAAAAACTTAAAAATGGCGTTTTTAAAAATGCCATTTTTAGTTTAAAACCCTTGAAACATGGTACCTCTACCTAATCTTGTGTGTTCTTGCTCTCATAAGCAAATAAACCACAAGAATCATATAAATCACAGTTTAGACTATCTATGAAAAAAGAAGACTGCTACGAACTTGGCTTCATCAGCAAAACGAAAGGATTAGACGGTGAACTGTTTATCCAATTGGATGTAGACGATCCTGAGGATTATCAAGAACTTGAATCTGTTTTTGTAGAAATCAAACAAAATTTAGTACCCTATTTTATTGAATATATTGATTTTCAGGATAAAAAGGTAGTCGTTCGTTTTGAGGATATTGATTCCCTAGAAGATGCCCACACCCTAGTAGGCTGTAAATTGTTTTTGCCCTTGGATAATCTTCCTCCCCTAGAAGATGGGCAATTCTACTACCACGAAGTCATTAACTTTCAAATCATCGATCAAACACTGGGTAAATTGGGCATCATCACCAATATCTATGAAACTGGCAATCAAGACCTGATCGCCATGCTTTATCAGGGTAGGGAAATTCTCATTCCTCTGGTCGATGAGTTTGTCCTGAAAATAAACCGAGAGGAGAAAATCCTGGAAGTCAATCTACCCGAAGGTCTGCTCGACATTTATCTGGAAGAGTAAATAGCCTTGACTATGATTTATGTGATTTTTTTGGTTCGCTTGATTAACTCCAAATAAAATTATTCACTCGATATTTCATTCACTGATTACCCAAATCCTTATGCGCATCGACATCATCACCTGTCTGCCCCAATTGCTCGAGAGCCCTTTTAGCCACTCCATCATCAAAAGAGCCCAAGAAAAAAATTTGGTTCAAATCTACTTGCACGACCTACGCAATTATGCCATCAATGAATACGGACAAATTGACGATTATGCTTTTGGTGGAGGCGCAGGCATGGTATTGATGATTGAACCAATCGCTCGCTGTATCGAGCAGCTCAAATCTGCCCGAAACTATGACGACATCATTTACATGACTCCTGATGGCGAAACTCTCCAGCAAGGCATCTCCAATCAGCTTTCTCTCCAAGAAAACCTGCTTATTCTTTGCGGCCATTATAAAGGAGTAGATCAGCGTGTGCGTGATCTCTTTATCACCCGCGAAATCAGTATCGGTGATTATGTACTCTCCGGAGGCGAACTGGCCGCCGCAGTACTGGCTGATTCTGTCATCAGGCTGATTCCTGGAGTGCTCTCCGACGAAACTTCTGCCCTGACGGATTCTTTTCAAGATAACCTGCTTGCACCACCCGTGTATTCGCGCCCAGCTGATTATCAGGGATTAAAAGTACCCGAAGTGCTTCTCTCAGGCAATCACAAGGAAATCGAGCAATGGCGCGAAGCGCAGTCTCTACAAAGAACGCTTGAAAGAAGACCTGATATTTATGAAAAAGCTTTCAAGACTAAATAAATTTTCTTCTCCGTGCAACGTTTTGCTGCCAAAAGGACTCCTTATAGAAATTAAACTATAAAAAACCATGAAAAAATTTTATTTGCTGCTTTTATTACTCATCCATTCATACGCTTATTCTCAAGAAATACAAAGAGAATTTTCGGTAAATACTGGTCAGCTTTTTAAATTACAAAGTACTATTGGAGGCTCCATTTCTGTCAAAGGCGAAGGGCAGGGCAAAATCCGTGTCGCTATTACGCACAATGGAGGTGATGAATTTAAATTTGATTTCCAGGAATCCGCCCAGGGTATTACTTTGCTAGCTACCGGACCCAAAAACTGGCGCGAAAACACCAAAATTGATTTTCAGGTGACCGTACCCGAAAATTTTAACCTCGATCTAAGTACTTCTGGGGGCAATATTGAGCTTCAAAATATCAAGGGAAATCTCAACGGCAGAACCTCCGGAGGCAACCTTGTGGTCAATCAAACCGAAGGTGCTCATTCACTCAAAACCAGTGGAGGAAATATTGCCATCCATAGTTCCTCCGGTGAAGGATCGGTTTCAACCAGTGGTGGCAATATCGCTGTGAACACACTAAGCGGTAAATTCAGTCTTCTGACCAGTGGTGGCAATATCGTGCTGGAATCCAGCAAATTGGAAGGTGATGTCAGAACCAGTGGCGGAAATATTGTCTGTAAAAACACTGAAATCAACGGAGAGGTAAAAACCAGCGGCGGAAATATCACCGTAGACAAAGCTCCGCAAGGCATTAGCGTAGCTACTTCGGGTGGTAATATTCAAATCAATTCCGCCAATACATTCGCCGTAGCCAAAACCAGCGGCGGAAACATCACCATCATAGAAGTAGACGGCTGGATCACTGCTCATACCAGCGGTGGCAATGTAACTGCCCGCATGGTTGGCGACCCCAGCACCGGCAAAAGAGATGTAGAACTACTCTCCAGCGGTGGAACACTCACGTTGACTGTTCCCGAAGGCTTGGGCATGAATATTGAAATCGAGACCAATTACAATACCCGAAACAATTGGGGGAAAGAACCCGAAATCAAAAGCGACTTTGAGATCAGCACCCGCAAGGAAGATAAAGGAAACATGATTCACCTCTATGGCTCCGGTCAGGTAGGTGATGGCAAAAACACCATTCGCCTGAAAACCACCGGAGGAAGCGTGTATCTGAAAAAAGGGTAAATACCGCTTTTGGATATTAGGAATTGGGCTTTGGGTATTTTTTGGTCAACCTATTTTAGGCATAAACAGTATTAAGAGAATTCTAGCACTATATTTTCGCTCAACAGAGGCTTGGTGAAGACACCAAGCCGGGCGGTAGGCCAAATCCCAATACCCAACGCCTAATACCTATTATAAAAATTATTTTTTCATTTGTTTCAAAAACCTTCCAAATTTGAGTTTTGGAAGGTTTTTTTTTGAGAATCCTGCTGCTTTGTTGTATCTTTATTCAAAAATAGACGGCAATGACCGAAATATCCAAAAAAAAGATCACTTTCAAAATCAATGACATCCTGCGCAACTATTTGAAAGAGTATGAAAGGGATACCGACCTTCCGCTGCATTATGAGGATTTGCTGCGTTATACGGATGCTTTTCCGGTATTAGACAAAAACGGCGAAGATACACTCTGGGAAACCGTCGTGTATCCGCAATACCTCATTCCCGAACTCAATGGCAACCTCACTAAAATTTATGCCTTGCTCAAAACCGACGGTGACACCTCTGTGATGGAGCATCTCTCAGTAGACCGGATAGATTATTGTACTTTCGGCAACTCAAATCCGTTCAGAATTCGGATTGTAAATCGCTACAATGATAACCACGACTATTTTTATGTCAAACGCGCCGATGCTTCCCGCATTTACGGACTGGAGCTAGAGCACATCCTTTCTCCCAATCGCATCAATTATCTAGTGCACGGGCAATCGCTTATTGAAGAACACATTGCGGGTATTCCGGGGGATGTTTTTATCAAACACTATATGAATCGTCTCAGCCTGAACAAGGTGCGGATTGCCAAAGAATTTGTAAAATTTAATGAACGCTGTTTTGTGAAACTCCTAGGAGATATGCGCTCTTATAACTATGTGATTGATATTACGCCTGATTTTGATGAGGAACAATACCGGGTACGCGCTATTGACTTCGATCAGCAGTGCTACGAAGGCAAAAAAAAGATGTATTTGCCACAGTTTTTTAAGGAAAATAATGCCGTAGTCAAATTATGCCTTGAGCTGATGACCTCCGAATCTTTCAAACAATACCAACACGAAGAACGCACATTGATGGCTCGCCGCCTCAAATCTGCTCGCTTGCGGATGAAAGACCTACTCAGTGCCATGACCCAGGATACCATCTCCACGCCCGAAAAAATCAAGCAATTACGCGAAGAACTTGCCGCTCATCACCGCCAACCCGAATTCCTGAACTGCCAGAATATGGGCGAAATCGTAACCTTGAACCTCAAAACAATGCTGGGAGACATCAAACACGCACAGAATTTGAATGTGTTTTAGAAACTTATTTTGTGTGTTTTCTTTTATATTTTTCCACAAATAATTTACTTCCATAGAGATTCAACTCTGATCTTTCAATGAAGGCTTTATTTGCACTCTGACTATCTTTGAACTCCACAATGGCGTATCTCTTATTGGTTGTTTTACTAATTTTAATTTTTAGGTTTATGATCTCCCCAAATTTTTCAAAATATTTTTGAAGCTGATTCTCTGTGATTTCTTCCTTAAAACCAGTTATATAAAGCTTTCTTTTATCTTCTATTGACATTCTTTTTTCATCCAGCAAGGGTTTCATGTCGGTTTTTAAGTATTCTAAGTCTCTGGATAGCCACTCTTGTTCTGCTAAACTTTGAACGTTTTCCAATGCCAAATTCAAGTCTTTCTCAGCTAAATCTAAATATCTTCTCATATCTTGCTTTGCTTTTTCTTTGAGCGGGTATTTAATTTTAGTATTTGAAATTTGTTCTTTGCAGATTTTTGCCAAATCTATAGCTGCCCTTGCTCTTTGTTGCAATAGGTTTGTGCTAGTTTTTAAGGTCGGATAGTCAGAAATTGTATTGGTCACAAAATCAATGACTGCCTTGTTATCTCCTAATTTTTTCAAAGTAAAGGCCACTTTTACAAGTTGTTTTTCTTCTAAACGCCCTCTAAGGGCTTTTTTCAATAATAATTCTGAAAGCTCTGTCGCTTCTTTATTATTCTCTATAAGACTCAAAGTTTCTGATATGGTAATCAAAGTTACAGGTCTAATTTGCTCATAATCAATATCTTGACTTTTAATAAAATCGAGTACTTTTGTTGGGGTTTCTAAAATTTTATTGATGTCAGCATATAATTCTAATGCTTTATAATTGTGTACATCTTCTTCTAATATTTGTGTGACTTTCTTGAATGCTGGTTGATAATTTTTAATAACAATATCGCTTTCAATCTCAGAAATCTTTTTAATCATTTGATGTCGGGGGTGAGCAGGAAGAATACAGGTTATGCTATCATGCTCAACTTCAAAAATTGGGGGAGGACAACCTTCTTCTTCCATAGATTTGATAATTCTAGGAATTCCAGAACCAAGATGTTGAGCCAATTGTAATAAACTAAATATTCTTCCAAGTGACTGATTTCGCCAAGAAGCTGTAGCCTCACCTTTTTTGAATTTTTCTTCATTGACATTGAATGGAAGCCCTCCAGGAGAATAAATTTCTACTCTATTGCTAAATACTGTAATTCTTGTGGGTTGATCAATTTCATAATCTCTATGGACTAAAGCATTTACCACAGCTTCTTTTAAGGCTGTGGTTGGATATTTAATTTGATTTGGCCTATCGGGGCTATCTTTATCAACAGCAATAGTAGATTCTATATTTAGCAGTTCAATGAGTTTTTTTGTTTGTGCAACAATAGTACCTTTAATCCACTGAACCTCTCCCATGGGTTGGCTTTTATCTTCACCTCTAAAGGTAGCAAAAATAGAATATGCGCCATCTGAACATAAAGATTGATCTTTACCAAATATAAGGATTGTAAAGTTTTTAGGATATAAAGGTTTATCAATTCCTAACTGCCCCATTAATGGAGGGATAAATTCTTCAATTTTTTCCCTGGCAGATAGATATTGATCAATTGTTTTATTTGGGTTCCAAATTCTCATGTCCTGAAGATACTGCCTAAGGGATATTTGATCAATATCTGTGATTGAAGCTTTTTGGTTTATTCTTCTATCCCAAGGATCAAGTTGTCCTTTTCTTCTTAAAAGCTCTCGTTGAATACCATTGGTAGCACCTCTTGTACTCGAGTCAGTTCTCACAAAATAGGTTGGTTTATAATTTTCTCCTTTTCCTGTTTTGAAAGTATGTGCGTTTCCTGTCGCATCCACTGTAAACATTAATACTTTTCTTGAATTATCGCCAGGAATATCTATTTCGTCAATTTTTGGAATAATAGGGGGATTTACTTTTGTTGGATTATAACAAGTATTACTAACTTCGTCTCTCACTTCTTTTAACCTTTGAGGTGTTAATCCAATATATTCAACTTTTGGAAATCCGTTTTCATTTTTTATCTCTTTTGCACCACATATTACATAACCCCCACCAAGGTTTAAAAAATCATTGGCAAAAGCTACTATTGTCTCAATAACTTTACTCACATCAGCAACATTTTCCTTCCACTCTATGGTTTGGCTTTCTCTACTCGCCAACTCATTTAAATTAATCGTATTGTCATTCATTTTTAAATATTGAAAAATTTTTGTTTTTATTCAAATATATGATAATTTCACCTTATTTCTTATCTAAGAATGATAAAATTGATTCCTATTCCATTTTTTGTGTGATCGTTTGTATTTGGCATAAAATACGTTTACCTGGTTTTTAGAAAGCCTTCAAGAATCATCCTTAAATTAACCTAGAAAAATAAATTTCTCATGAAAAAAATTTTACTCCTGATTTTAGTTTTTATAACTTTTCAAAGTTTGTCTATTGCACAGACAAAAACCAATGCGCCTCATAACTTAATCAATGAATTGGTAAGCGGTATTAATCATTTACCCTTGACCAATATCGTAGTAGAAGAGGGTATTTCTTTTCAAAGTAAGTATTCTTTAAACTGGAATGCCGAAAAACAGCTTTTTATCCTGACGGATACCCGCTTTAAGCCTCATACAGCTCAGAAACTAAGGGAAGAGTTGTATACCGAAATCAATCCTCAACATCTGCATAGCCAAGGCGTTCTTCTCAAAAGTTTTCTGAATGACCAGCAGCTTTCTTTGCAATTATTTACTGCCAAAAATGATCTCAAGATATTCAGTTCAGGATTTATGGAAGGGGCATATATCTATGGTATGTATTATGATAGGTTCACACTGGGCAAATGGGATTCGGCACAATTTTACCCACAGCTAAAAATGATTCAGGAGACTTTTAAGCCATATATTGAGCAGCAAACTGACTGGAAAGAAGAACAAAGCCCTGATTTCAATGCTATGGTATTCCCGCAGACAGTCCGCTTGGCAGATTTTAGCTATGTCTTGCCTGTTCCTGACCTCAGCGATGTATCGATCCATATACCGAATAGCACAGCCAATGAACCGGCTTTATTCCTGACTGCTTCTCAGGAGTCAGAAAACAAAGCTCTCCTCACAGAATTTTTACTCAGCGAGCTGGAAAACCGACAAGTCACATGGACAGGAGAAATTTCAGGGGTGCTGATCATTTCAAAAACCGGGCTTGTAGAAAATTTTCAGTCCTTCAACCTAAACAAAACTCCCATAGAAAAAGAAGTCAAAAACATCATTTTAGGTATGCCTAATTGGAAGCCCGCCAAGCATCAAGGTAGGTTGGTAAAAGTAAATTTTGCATTTTCTTTGAAGAAGTGAACTATTGGATTATTTTTGGAGAACCTTCAAGAATTATCCTTACATGAATATTGAAAAATATTTTCCCTATGACCAAAATAACGATTGAAATAGAAGACCCGGCAAGGGCAGAAGAATTGATTGCGGTGATAAGCCAGTTGAGTTATGTGAAGGAGATACGTATTTCGGATAATCAGGCAGAATTAAATTCGGATTTATCATTATCCTCCATCGGTGTAAAAAAGGCAGCCTATCAGGAGGTTTCCGATATTTGGGATATTGCGGCGCAATTTCCACCTGATAAAAAGTGGACTTTCGATGATCTCCAGTCATATTTTCCTAAAGATTTAAAGATAAAATTAGAAATCATCCACGGAGAGCTTTTTATACAGGAATACTCATTTTATGAAAATTATATTTTATATCAACAACATCAATTACCTGATATGCCCAGACCCAGTAAACTTCATCAGCGAATCTCCCGCAAATTATCTTATCAGATGTCTGACTTTGCTGAAACCCACGATTTAGGAGAAATTTTTTATGCTCCTTTTGACGTTAAGCTTGATGAGGAGCATGTCTCTCAGCCTGATATTTTATTGGTTGCCAAAGTTCACTCGGAGAGGTTAAAAGATACTTACTTAGAAGGTGCGCCCGATCTTGTAGTTGAGATTCTTTCCCCGGCAAACTACAAATCAGAAAGAGACAAAAAACATGAACTTTACGAATCTTTTGGTGTAAGTGAATATTGGTTAATTTATCCACAAAAAAGAAAAATCACTGTTGAAGTTCTCCGAGAAGGCAAATTTCAGCTTTTTTCCGAAGCGGAACAGAACGGTACTATAAAATCTTTTTTATTGGAGGGGTTTGAAATTACTTTAGAGGAGATTTTGGGGAAAGATGAAAATTAATTGATACGAGCTTAAATTTTTCTAATAGGAAATAGTCATCATAATAAATATCGACATTATTTGTTAGACACTACCCAATTTACTTTTTATAAAGAAAGTGGTGGAATATTTTGAGGCAATCCAACTCGCATAAAAAATCGTGCAAATGCTTGCGATAAATGCTCACGATAAGGTGGTAAGAGTCTAACACGGTTTTCTAAGCTTTTTACATATTCTTGTAAAAATTCAATATGGATACCATAAACATTTCTAAAATCGACAATCAAATAATCATCTAGTCCTTTGTTTTTATCTTTGTTTAGTAAGTGATAATTTGGTTGTATTCCCTGCTTCAAACGCTCAAAGTGTTTTTTTACAGCCTCCTTTTTCTGTTCACCAGGTTGCAAACTCTCTTTATAGTCAAAAAATGTAAAAAAGGGGCAAACCAAAACTATTTCAGTTTTGCTATTTTCTAAGTCACATGATTGAGAAAGAATGATCACATCCATAATATCAGCTTGGAGATCGTAAGTTTTTCCTTCTTCTAAATCCTTAGGAGGAACAATAATAGGACAATCTCTAATAAAATCACCTTGATGTAAGCTGAGTTCATCTCTCGACAATAACTGATACCACGGATATTCAATTTTACAATAAATCTTCTTCTATTGGATAAATTTTAAGCTTTTTTTTGGTGACAGAAACTATTTTACCTTTGATCTTAAAACTATATTTTGGTTTTAACTTCAGATACATGTGCAATGATCTCAAGTCATGTTCTATCTCAAGTGTTTGAAAATCGTCTTGGATAGTAGGCTGAATGCCAACCGATGTATTACTGGTTAGATAATTTGTTGTATTCGAGTCAAAATTACTGATATAGTTTGTCCATGTATTTGATTTATTTGCTTTCAAAGGATTTCTTTGGTAGTTGTCAAATTTTGGCTTATAAAGATGTGTTGCAACATTGTTATTTAATTCTATCATAGTATTTACTTGATTTAAAACTTTCATATAACTCTCCTTCCGTCATTTTTCTGAAAATTTGACTTGTAATTTGGTGCGCCTGATCAAGCCAATTAATTATATATGTTTCATCGGAATTTGCTTCTGCATCGGCAATAACAGTACGAATCAAAATTCCATCTTCGTCTGTATTATTTTTCTTTGCTTGTTGTAAATGAACCTCGAGCTTTCCAAAATCAATTTGATAATTAAACCTTAAATTTAAACTATATGGATTCTCCTGAGTTTCATAAAAGGATTGCTTAATATCTATATGAAGATTTTCCCTCAGATAATTATACACATTATATTCTTCAAAATCAAAACGTATAAAATCTTGGTTACTACTCAGGTACTTGTTTCAGAATTTAATTTTGTTTTTTATTTTATCATAATAAAATTTCTGGATAATTTTGTTTGTGTAAACTTACTTATTACACAAACATATTATATTTTGTTAAACCCAAAATTTTAAAAATAAATTTTCTTTTTTTAAAAATATGCAAATATTATTCTTT
>JANRIC010000190.1:0-7765 GCA_033765345.1 Microscillaceae bacterium | reverse complement strand
CGACATCATCGCCCTGGTGCCTGATGGTACAAATAAAGACATTCAAACGTTCAAAACGGGAATACCTGGTCTCACAGGTTTTAACAACCCGCTTGACCTGATTGAAGATACCAGAAACGGTAATTTATATGTCTCCGAATTCGGAGCAAATCAAATTACTTTATTGAAACCGATACAAGGACCTGTCTCTGGGAATAATCTCAAAGCAAGCCCTACCAGGATATATACGGATGATGATGTAAATACTACTGCTGGGAAAATGTATACCATCACTGTAACCAATACGGGTTCAAGTACAATCACAGGGCTTCAGGCATCTTTAAGTGGGGCAAATGCCAACCAATTCGCATTGGATTTGGCAGGATTTACCACAAACCTAAATCCAGGACAAAGCACCACTTTTAAAGTAAGTTTTAATGCTTCTGCGGTAGGCCCTCAAAGAGCCAATATCATTGTATCTGATCAAAACAGCCAGAACGTCAATCAGGTATCCTTGAATGGACTGGGCGAAGCTGCCGGAAAAGAACCGTCCCTACAATGGATTGTGGATACACATCTAGGCAGCGGATTGGTGAATGTAGGAGATGATGATCCATCTACCGATAATATCAATAGTACTAATCCTACGGCATCCTTACTCGGCAGTGAAATAGCTGCTCCGATCTTTAGAAAGGCAGAGATAAATCAGCCCGTAACAATGCAAGTATTGGGAGTATATGCACCTACTACTGTCAATCCAATTACTGAATTTGGTTGGTACGAATCTAATAATAGTGGTGTAAGAACTCCTGTTTTTACGGTGGATAACACACATGATCGCACCATTGACGTAAAAATCACAGGGAATGATGATTTTGATCCCGAAGATAAGGTATTTGGACTTTATAGCCGTTGGCCAGTATTTAGCAATCGTTTGGTGTTTACACAAGACGAACTTAATACCTTTGATCCCGCTACAAACCATCACGTGAGGATTTACCCCGTTCCTGGGCAAGCCAATACCTATATACTTGCCGTAGAAGAATTTGTGGGTGCGTATGATTTTCAGGATATTGTAGTATTGTTACGTAATGTGAAGCCTGTCAACGGAGGCGTAATATCACTGGAAAATATGATTAAAATCCCCGGAACCAATATCGGCTTCCCAGATGACGACTATTATGCTTTTTCAAGAGTGGGTGCTCCTAGCCTGGGTATGCGATTCCACGATGAAAACACAGTACGTATTCACAATAAAAGTAATACACCGCTCACAGTCAATCAGATTAGCATTTCAAACCCTAGTTTGTTTACTCTGCCCAATAAAGACGCACTCCCCTTTGTTATTGGCGCCAATCAATTCTATGACCTTAAGGTCAAATATATTGATAGCTCAGGGGTAAGAGGCGTGAAAAATGCGATTCTTCAAATTACCTCTACTGCCGAAAACAAACCTGTGATAGAGGCTACCCTGAGTGGAGGATATACTGTAGCACCACAAGGTGGTAATGAACTTGGACCTCAGATGACCATAGATATTTTTGGCTTCAAGACAGATACCAAAACTTCTACCATTCAAGGCTTACCTAACTCAGCTTACCCACTTCCTGCGGAGGTAGATGCCGGGCTTCACGGAGATATCATTGTCTCCGAATACTTTGTACAGGCTAATCCTGCCGAGCCGGTGGTACACTTTAGACTTGCTGACTATGGAGGAATATCCTCATACAATTCTCGTTTGATTAATGCCAGCGGCGGTGTTGTTGGAGGGGTTAATTTTAGCAATGCCTCAGAATGGTACAACAGTATCTTACCCAGGTCAGGTATTACCCCGAATAATCCGATTGCAGGGGTTGCTGCACCTGTCATCAATGTACCCTTCCGCATACAACTGGCCGAATATACTACATCAGGTCGAAATGGTATGAACCCTGCTACCGGATTTCCACGCGACCTGGGTGTGAGGGTGTATCCTCTAAAAGACCGAAATGGTAAAATTAAGCCCTATCAATACATTATTATACAAGATTTTATAGGGGGAGGGTGTTTAGGCACTGATGGAGAAGCCTCCTGCGATTGGGATGACATTATCGATGTGATCATCAACGTCAAACCGCAGGCTAATCCTACTGCTACACAAGTAGTAAATTTCTCAGTAGAACCTGGGAAGGCTTTTACCTACAATATGGCACAGCATTTTAAGCCTGGTTACTCAGGGAATAGACTGATCTATGAAGCAGGATTATCCAATGGTAATGCCTTGCCGACTTGGATAAGCATCAACCCTGCCACAGGTGAAATGCAAGGAAATGCTCCTAATACCCCAGAAGTAACGGTAGAAATGAAAATAATAGCTACCGATTTGAATGGCATTCAAGTAGAGTCAGTACTTAGAATAAAAATTGGAGTCACCATAGTCAACCCTTGTACAGCCTCCGGAGAGCTTTTATATGAAATCTGGAATAATATTACAGGATCCTCTGTGAGTAACCTGACTTCAAATGCCAATTATCCCAATAATCCAAGTGCATCGCAAAAGTTGACCGGACTCGTAGAAGGGCAAAACAATATTGGAGATAATTATGGTTCTCGTATTTCAGGTATCTTATGCGCTCCTGAGACAGGCAGCTATACCTTCTGGATTGCTGGGGATGATAATTCCGAACTCTGGCTGAGTACAGATATTAACCCTGCCAATGCGCGACGAATTGCCAGTGTACCAAGTTGGACAAACCCCAGAGAGTGGAGCAAATTCCCCGAGCAGCAGTCAGCAGCGATCTCATTAGAAGCTGGCGAAAAATACTACCTGTTTGTGCTACACAAAGAAGGCGGTGGTTTGGATAACATTGCTATTGGCTGGCAATTGCCGGACGGTACTCAGGAAAGACCTATGGCAACGACCTATTTCTCTTTACCCGAAGTAGTTGTTCCTAACCCTTGCACAGCCTCTGGAGAGCTTTTGTATGAAATCTGGAATAATATCTCTGGTGGATCTGTAAGTAACCTGACTGCAAACGCCAATTATCCCAATAATCCAAGTTCATCACAAAAAATGACAGGCTTGGTAGAAGGACAAATCAATACCGCTGATAATTACGGTTCTCGTATTTCAGGAATCCTTTGTGCACCTCAGACAGGGAATTACACCTTCTGGATATCCGGAGATGATCATTCCGAACTTTGGTTAAGTACTGACCAGAATCCTGCCAATGCCCAAAAAATTGCCAGTGTTCCGGGCTGGACAAACTCAAGAGAATGGAGCAAATACCCTGAGCAACAGTCAGCAGCCATCTCGTTAAAGGCCGGCGAAAAATACTATTTATACGTGTTGCATAAAGAAGGCACAGGCTGGGATAATATCGCAATCGGCTGGCAATTGCCTAACGGCACTCAGGAAAGACCTATGCCAACAACCTACTTCTCTTTGCCTGAAATCATTTCTACTCCTAATCTAGGAATATTCACAGACAAGGGCGATATAGGAACCGTAGGCATAGCAGGTAGTGCTGTTCATTCCAATGGCACTTATACACTACAAGGTGCCGGAGCAGATATTTGGGGTACAGCGGATGGATTTCAATTTATCCACAGAACTCATAACGGAGACGGGGAGATTATCGCCCGAGTAAACTCCGTACAACTTAGCAATGAATGGGCAAAAGCCGGGATTATGTTCCGTGAATCTACTGCCGCAAACTCAAAAATGGCTATGGTACTTCAAAGACCAGACAATCAAGTGACCTTCCAATGGCGTACCGAAACAGGAAGCAACGCTGTATGGAGTGGATCGCTAGTCGGTGGTACATCAAGCGTAAAATTCCTTAGATTGCAAAGAATCGGCAGCGAGTTTAGAGCTTTCTATTCTACAAATAGCCAAACCGGACCCTGGACTCAAATCGGAAACGTAGTGAATATCAACATGACCAAAGATGTAAAAGTAGGGCTAGCTTTGACCTCCCACGTGACAGGCGTGCTGTCTACAGCAATTTTTGATCAAGTGAGTATCAGCAACCAGGTTGTATTGCCTGCACCGCCACCGATTGGTGAGGTAGGTCTGGCTCAGGTAAATCAAAACTGGGTAAAAATTAATCTGAAAAATACGTATACCAACCCTGTTGTAGTCACCGGAGACCCAAGTTATAATGACCCGGCACAGACAACGGTGAGAGTTCGTAATATTACTCCCAACAGCTTCGAAGTAAGGATTCAGGAGTGGGACTGCCTAGACGGCACACACGCTACCGAATCTGTACCTTATATAGTGATTGAACAAGGAGCGCACGTCCTTCCCAATGGCAAAACCCTACAAGCCGGTAAAATCACTGCAAATAGCAGTTGGGCAAATTATAATTTCCCACAAGCTTTTGTAGAAGTACCTACAATTCTGACTCAGATCACGAGTGTAAATGAAGCCTCTGCCGCAAATACGCGCCTGAACCATAGCAATACTACCGTCAATCAATTCAGACTCCTTTTACAGGAACAGGAAGGATCCGGTACGCATGCCAATGAAGAAGTGTGTTGGATTGCCATCGAACCTGGAATACAAAGCTCAGATTTCATTTTTGAAGCCGCTGTCGCTTCCAGAGTAGCCGATGAGGTTAAGAGAAGGTTTAACTTCAAACAAAGTTATACAACACCGGTATTTGTTGGAAAAATAAGCAGCTATCTTGGGGGAGATCCTATTAGTTTGCGCTTTAATCAAAATAACATCAATGGCACATCTGTAGAAGTGCTTGGAGAGGAAGAGTCTTGTGGAGATAGTGAAGTAAGTCACGCTCTCGAGGATGTTCATTATCTGGTATTTAACGGTACTGGCGATATTAGGGCACTAAGCACCACCATACCTACTCCAGTAGTCAGTGCATTTAGCCACTGGAAAATGGACAACAACGCCACTGATGCTATCGGAAGTAATAACGGTACTACACAAAATGGAGCTAACTTCAGTACAAATAAACAAATAGGAACACACGCATTAAACCTCGACGGAACCAATGATTACGTATCTGTGCCAAGTAGCCCTTCATTGAATGTAAATGCAAATTTCTCATTCTCTTTATGGATTAATCCAAGTTCAACAAGCGGGCGTAGAGGCATCCTTGCCAAATTGACTAACTCAAGTCATAAACAATACGCCCTGAGTCTGGAAAATGGTACGATCCAATTTGATTATGAAAAAGATGCCAATAATTGGGTTCTTAAAGGAGGAAACGTATCGGCAAATCAATGGACATTTGTAGTACTTACCGTAGACGCTACAGGCAATGTGAATATCTATCTGAATGGTACCTTATCTGCCAGTGCTAAAGCTCCTACTTTGACTAATCTCGGTGACCAACCGCTTGAATTCGGACGTTGGGGGGGTAGTTATAATGATAGTTATTTCGGCGGAAGAATGGACGATATTAAGTTCTACAACAGAGCACTTAATGCGACCGAAGTGGCATCTCTTTCTACGGCTGGTCGCCCCTCAGTAAAAGTAGCTGGTATAGAAAGCCAAGCAAGTCAGGAAGAACTTCAGATCAATCTGTATCCAAACCCGGTAAACCAAGAGGGCAAGATGAATATACAACTCACAGCCCCTCAGGGTGAAAATGTAGGCATTAAAATCTTCAATGCTCAGGGAATGGCTGTACTGGATGGTTTTGAGGTGACTATGGATCGTGAGACCAAAGAAATCTCTCTGAAAGTAAGCAATCTTAAGCCCGGCGTATATTTTGTTGTGACAAGTCACGGAGGCAAAACGCTTTATAAGAGATTTATTGTGACTCAAGAATAAAATCTAAAAGATTCGCATAATTTGACTAAGAACTAACCGTGACCCCTTTTTTTGGGGTTACGGTTTTTTTTGAGGTTCAATGATCAAGAAGTTATTGAGATAATCAGATAAAAATAACAGGTGTAAGTATATCTGGGGTTTTAAGCAAGATAAAGAGATTTTGATTCCTTAATCAGCAAGTTTTTTATTATTTGATTACAAAATAGTCTAAAAAATTAAGCCTACCCTCAGACTTTTACCAAAAAGAGATTTTTCTTCTATTTTTTGGACAGATATTCTAAAAAATAAACTTTATGATGGTATAAAACTGTTTTTCTGCAAATAAATTAAATACGAATACAGAAGTTTTTCCTGCTTTTTTCTTCTGAAAACCCTTTAAAACCTCAGTATGCTTTTATAAAATTCTAAAAATAATTTCTGAAAAATTTATATGTAATATTTTGGAGCATAAGGAATTGTTTTTGTGACTATAGAATAAAAAGAAATTTCTAATTACTTAGACCTATTATGTATATGGAGCACATTTTATCTCTGATGAAATATTTGTCTGATTGTACCTTAAAAAAGACACCAAATTGTATGAAAACGCATCATTTTCCTTTGTTTTACCGGCTTGTACTAATTTTTGCTGTAATTCAAGCCAGTACTTTAAGTCCTGTTTTGGGACAGACAAGCTTCAAGATCAATTTCTCTGATGCAGCTACGGCTGCACCCTCTGGTTGGCTCAAAGACTACGGTCAGCCTTACGGAGATCGGGGAAACGGATTGACCTACGGATGGGTAGACCCTAATACCCGCCAGGCAGTAGACATCAGTGCCCGTGGGCGAAATCGTAATCCTACCCCGGATGTGGATATTTTCAGAGAGACCCTGATGCACATGCGATTCTCTAATGTAACCCCTGGCACTCAAAACGGTGACTGGGAAATGGCTCTTCCTAACGGCTCTTACAGAATTACGGTACAGGTAGGGGATGCAGACATTGAAAATAATATGGATACACGGCATCTTATCCTTGCCGAAGACATACAAATCATTGATTTTTCGGCACCCAAAGGGACTTTTGGGGTTCGAAATGGAAGTGCTATCGTCAATGTAACCGATGGAAAACTTTCTATCAATGGGAGTACTGGAAAAAATGTGAAGATACATTTTGTGATGATTGAAGCAGAGGGTTCTTTACAGACTCCCGTAGTACTTTCTTCTGACCCTGTAGACGGATTGCAAAATGTGTTTCTGAATCAGACGATTTCTGCTAAAAATATTTTATTACCCAACCCCGGCAGTAGCATCGACCCTACTACCGTTAATAGCCAAACAGTTAGGCTATTTGAAATCACGGGCAATGTTGAAGTTCCCTCCACAGTGACTTTTAGCAATGGCCAGATCAATCTGCAGCCCAATGCCAATTTAAAGCCTTTTACAAATTATCGCTACATTATCCAGGGCGTTAAAGATTTTGCAGGAGTGAATGTACTACTGTTTAGTGCCAACTTTACCACAGGAACTGAGTTGTATGTACCTCAAACAGGTAATTCCTTCAAAGTAAATTTCTCGGATGAAGCCACCGCCCCTCCCTCAGGATGGCTCAAAGATTTTGGTGAACCTTTCGGCAACCGGGGCAATGGCATCTCCTATGGCTGGGTAGATCCGGTAAGCCGTAACCCCGTAAGCCTCGTAGGTCGTGGTAGAAACCGCACCCCAAGCCCTGATAAAGATATTTTCCGTGAAACTTTTATGCACATGCGCTTCAGTGATGTGACTCCAGGCGCACAAGAAGGTGACTGGGAAATCCTTGTACCCAATGATACTTATCGTGTGACCATTCAGGTAGGTGAGTCCGACCCCGAAGGCCTGGTCGGCACCCGCCATATTGTAGTAGCCGAAGGCTTAACGATGATTGATTTTACCCCCGTATTGGGCAGCGTCGGTGTGCGGAATGCCACCAAAGTAATTACAGTGACCGATGGCAGGCTTTCTGTCAATGCGGGTGCAGTGGATAGA
>JANRIC010000022.1:0-11277 GCA_033765345.1 Microscillaceae bacterium | reverse complement strand
AATACTATTAGACAAAGGTTTAGCAGATTTGTACGCAAAACTTTATCCTTTTCTAAAAAAGAGTATATGTTAAATTTACATTTCAAACTTTGGGCCTATCAATATAATCTTAATGTTATCAGTTAAAAATTAACACTATCACATAATTTAGGCTTTTATCCAAAAGCAGATAGATACCCTAAATCGTCTGGTTTTTAAGGGCTAAGTTTGAATAATAAGCAAGATTCTAAAACCATCAGTTTCATGTTGGATAGTACGAGCCAAATTTATTCAAAAAAACCCATCGGAATCCAATGACTCGATGGGTTTTGAATAAATTTTACACACGTGAACATCAAATCTGGTCAACTACGCCCTCAGCTTTAGATCGGGCTTGTACCTGACGGCTGTTATTATCTTCATAAATTCTGTGGATTTGCTGCTCCCTTTTGGGGCGAATGGTGATGGGATACTTTTCAGTGACCACAGAGCTGGAATCCAAGCCGAACCAATCGGCTACCGAAGCACTGACTCCCTTGATACTAAAATAATAACTTAGAATCAAATGATCATACCAGGGCAATTCACTGGCATTAGAAAGGAAACTTTCGTGGAGTACAAATTTGAAGTCTCCCAGAGCTTGTTCTCCGATAAGTTTTTGATATTCTCCTGCATTTCCCAGATTGATCTCCCGGTTTTTGACAAGTTCGGACAATACCTGCTTAAAATAATAATCGATGCGTAATTCTACCCTAAATCCCAGATTGAAATTGACCCAGATTACATCGTCGGGAGCCAACACTTCGGCGGTGTATTCCATGGTATAAGGTTCGTCGGTGATATGCACGTGTACAAACCAATAGATATCGGCTTTTTTGGGTTTGCCCAAGAAGATAGAATCAATGATTTTTTTCTCAACAAATCTTTTTTCACGGGAGCTAGTCATAAAAACCAGGTGCGTGGTATATTTATCGAGGCGTGTATCACCACTCAGCATAATGAGATTCTCGATATAAGGGGAAAACCGTACCATTTCTTTCAGGGTACTTTGAATAGTTTTGGATCTAAGCCAAGCAAACATCACCGACCCCAACCCGACCGCAATTACCAGGGAAAACCAACCGCCGTGGGGGAATTTCTCAAGATTGGCAACCAGAAATGAAAGTTCTATGGAAGCATACAAAAGTGCAAGACCTGTGACGGCAAGTATTGACCATTTGCGGATACTCCTCAAGTATACTATCAGTAGTACGCTGGTCATCATCATCGTAAGGGTGATGGCCAAGCCATAAGCCGCTTCCATGTGTGAGGATTCCTGAAAATACAACACTACGGCAATACACCCAACTAATAACAAGGTATTGAGGCTCGGTACGTATAACTGTCCTCTCATATTGCTGGGATATAAGAGCCTTACCTTAGGCCAGAGACCCAAATAAATCGCCTCACTGATTAAGGTAAATGATCCTGAAATTAAAGCCTGACTGGCAATAATAGCCGCCAGCGTTGCAATTACTATTCCGAAGATCACAAACCAGGCAGGCATTACTCCATAAAATGGATTTTGAGGAAGTTTTTGTCCGATAAAGCCCAAAGCCCAGGCACCTTGCCCAAAATAATTTAAAAGCAAACAAGTTTTTACAAAAATCCAAGAAATACGGATATTCGCCCTTCCGCAGTGCCCTAAATCAGAATAAAGGGCTTCTGCTCCAGTAGTGCAAAGGAATACAGCACCCAGAAGCCAAAAACCTTCGGGATAATTGACCAGCAGGTTATAGGCATAATAGGGATTTAAAGCCACAAAAATCCCTGGGGAGTTCATAATAGATAAAATCCCCAAAATTCCTAACATACTAAACCAAACCAGCATAATCGGTCCAAAAGCTTTGCCTACTGCAACCGTACCAAAACGTTGAAAAAAGAAAAGAATCACTATAATAACTATTACAATGGGTACAGTAGGTATTTCGGGGTTTAGAAGTCTCAAACCCTCAATGGCAGATGATACAGAAATCGGGGGGGTAATCATACCGTCGGCAAGCAAAGCACTCCCTCCAACAATAGCCAAAAAACTCAGCCAGCTTCCCTTTTTACGCACGAGTGCATATAAAGAAAGTACTCCACCTTCTCCGTTATTATCAGCCCTAAGGGTCAAGATTACGTATTTGATTGTTGTTTGAAGCGTGAGAGTCCAAAAAACGCAAGAAAGCCCTCCATAAATCAGGTCAGATGAGACGATACCGTGCTCACCAATGATCGCTTTGAGTACATATAGGGGAGAGGTACCTATATCGCCAAAGATGATGCCCAAAGTTACCAAAACTCCGGCAGCAGTAAACTTGTCGTGTTTATGATGACTCATATTTTGATTGGAATGTATATCTTCACTTGCAAATTTGGTACAAGTTTTTTTAAAAAAAACTGTTTCTCTGGTTTATTCCTGGTCAATAACTTGCAAGGCATTACTTTATGCTAAAAAAGCTTTGGTACTTAGTATTTGGTAAACGTTTTTAGTGTTCCTTAACTAAATATAATGTGTTCATAATGAGGGGTTTGTGGTTTATTATTCAGTGATTTTGATTTTTATCGAAAAAAAAATAATCTTTTTTAATTTTTTTATGGCTTATTGGGTTGATGTACCAAAAAAATACCGATCCGCTAATTTTCAAGCAGATCGGTATTGGGATAAAAATGTTTGGTATAGAAAATTTTACATACCGAAGGCATAATAGAACTCGCCGTCGGAGTCAGGGTACACACCACTGAGAAAAATACCTCCTTGAGTATTTTCCAATTTCTTTACAAATTCGTCAACAGATTTGATGGGTTCGCCCCCCATTTTGGTAATGACAAAACCTTCCTGGATGTCTGTTTCGTTGCGAAGCTTGCCATTATAGAGTCGGCTTACACGGATGCCATACTCGACACCTAGTTTTTTAAGTTCTTCCTTGCTTAGGTTTTCAAACTCAGCTCCGAGCTTACGCATTACTTCGGTGTCGGTGGTTTTTACGAGTTGGGTGGCTCCGGTTTGGCTTTTGAGGAAAACCTCGAAGGTTTTAGGACTTCCATCTCGGATTGCTTCTACTTGTATTTTATTTCCAGGTCTTCTTTTGGCGATTTCTTCCAGGAGTTGGGGCGAAGTTTTAATGATTTTACCGTCAATTTTGACGATGATGTCGCCTTCTTTCAAACCTGCTTCTTCGGCGGCACTTCCTGATGTGACGGTTTCTATGCGTACCCCTTCGGTAATACCTTTTAATCCTTTTTCTTTGGCGTAGTTGCCGTCCAGTTCGCGAATAGTGATGCCCAGATAAGCTCTTTGTACTGAACCATACTCAATAATGTCTTTCATGACTTTGCGTACGATATTGATGGGTACAGCAAAAGAATACCCGGCATACGTACCTGTAGGCGTGGCAATGGCTGTATTGATGCCAATAAGCTCACCTTTTGGGTTGATCAGTGCCCCGCCGCTATTACCAGGATTTACGGCGGCATCAGTCTGGATAAAAGACTCAATAGGAGCGCGGTCTTTGTCACGCAGAATGTTCAGATTGCGTCCTTTAGCACTTACAATTCCTGCGGTAACGGTTGATTCGAGGTTAAAGGGATTCCCTACAGCCAGTACCCACTGCCCGACCCTTACATCATCCGAATTCCCCAGAATGATATTGGGCAATCCGGTGGTTTCGACTTTGATCACGGCCAAATCTGTGGAAGGGTCAACGCCAATGACTTTGGCTTCAAAGGTCTTTTTGTCATTCAAAATGACTTCAATTTTAGAAGCATTATCTACCACGTGGTTATTGGTAACGATATAACCGTCCTGACTGATAATCACGCCTGAGCCCGAGCCTTGTGATTCTTGAGGTCCTTGGGGGTTTCGGAAAAACTCATCTCCGAAAAACTCACGAAACATATCCGGAACCTGGGTTTGGGTACGACGGTCAGCCTTTTGGGTAGCTACAATATGCACGACACTAGGGGTTGTTTTCTCGGCGGCTTCCGTAAAATCAAAAGGAACATCTTCAAGCCCGGGTTTTGTATTTTGTCTTTTCACCAAGGCAAAAGCTGGGTTAGTATCTCCGTCTGAGTTGCTTACTTCCTGAAAAACAACCTCTTTGCGATCCAATCCCGCAATTTTATAAGCGGCAACGGTCATTACGCTACTGAGCAAAGCAGCTCCAATCAAATACATGCCATTTTTCATATTCATATTCATTGTTCAATCAATGGTTTTTTGTATAGTTCGGAAAAATTATAATTGAGTTTGTTCAATGCAAAGATTGTTTTACCGTCCAAATGCGTAATAAGCTTCTTGCTTGGTGTCGGGATAAACACCACTCAGGAATATGCCTCCACGCATATTTTCGATTTTTCGTACAAAATCTTCTAGAGACAAGACGGGTTCATCCCCTAATTTGGTGATGATAAATCCATTGCGCATATTTACTTCTGCCAGCTTGCCTTGGTTGATTTTGGTTACTTTCACCCCACCTCGGATACCCAATTCACGAAGTTCTTCGGGTTTGACATCTGCCAGTTCGGCATCCAGAAAGTCCAGTACCTGGGTATTTTCACGGGTGATTAATTCTTCATTCCCGGCTTTATTTTTGAGTACTACATCAAAATTCAGCACTTTTCCTTTTCGATTTACCTTGAGTTTTATTTTATCCCCAGGGCTTTTTTCGGCAATCATTCCGAGTAGTTCGGGTGAAGATTTTACTTCTTTGTTCTCGATACCCACGATCACATCGCCGATTTTTACCCCTGCTTTGTAGGCAGAGCTGGTATTGTCTATTTGGTCTACATAAACACCTTCGGTTACTTTGAGTCCTTTTTCCTTAGCCAAATTACCTTCTACATCCCGAATGATTATCCCAAGATAACCTCGTTGGATAGTACCGTACTGAATGAGATCTTTCATGACTTTACGGACAATGTTTACGGGTACTGCAAAAGAATACCCAGCATAAGTACCCGTAGGGGTGGCAATTGCGGTATTGATGCCGATTAGTTGCCCTTTGGTATTAATCAAAGCCCCTCCACTATTTCCTGGGTTTACGGCAGCATCGGTTTGGATAAAAGCTTCAATAGGTGCTTGAGATTTATCCCGAAGAATATTGAGGCTTCTCCCTTTGGCACTGACGATACCCGCAGTCACCGTAGAGGCAAGATTAAAGGGGTTCCCGACGGCAAGCACCCATTCGCCGATCATTACTTGGTCGGAATTACCCAACTCGATGTGGGGAAGTTTTTTTTCATTGATTTTGATGACGGCCAGGTCTGTGGAAGGCGCAGTACCTATCACCTTGGCGGTATAGGTTCTTTTATCACTCAGCACAACTTCTATTTCGCCGGCACCTTCTACCACGTGATTATTGGTGACGATATATCCGTCAGCAGTAACGATGACACCCGATCCGGAGCTTTGGGCTTGTCTGGGCTCTCGTCTGAAATTTCCCCCAAATTCATCTCCAAAAAACTCACGAAAGATGTCAGGCATATCTTCGTTGTACTGATTGGTTTGAACGGTTTGGGTAGCAACAATATGAACTACGGTGGGTGTAGTCATCAGAGCCGCTTTTACAAAATCAGGATTATTACTTTGTGCAATTTCTTTTCCAGTAAGGCGATTGATGTATTGAGGGTCGGTATTGCCGTCTTTAAAATTGACTGACTGGTCGGATGCCCCAAAATATCGAAAAGAAAGTATAGTGAGCGCACTACTCAATACAGCGATCAAAGCCAGAGAAAGTATGTATTTTAAATTCATAGTAGATGAGTGGTTTTTGATGATTTATCCTTTACTTGAATGAATTTATAGATTTTTCACGATTTTTTAATAGTAATAACAAAAAAATACCCTTTCAAGATACATACCTCTGTAGTTTTTTATCTTTGATTTAAGTAATTTTAACAATTTTACGGACATAATGTCCCTCGTTTATGCCTGGTTGTGACAGATTGTTAAGAGCTCCGGCGTAACCAATGAACATAATTCTTAAGGTTTGGCTTGTAATATCTGACTCTAAATTTATTCTTCACAGATTTGGTAGCACTTTTCTAAACACCTTCAAGGAGGGCAAATCCCGAAGTTATACCCATAGATGAGGTTGAAATTTTGTGGTTTAGGGTTGATTACCGATGAAGCATCTTGGCGGTTCAGTAAGCAGGAGTTGTATTAGTAAGAACTCCCCAAGCCTTCGGCTTGAATTTGCAGACTTTCCGAATACTTTTAAGTGATGCTGCGGAACACCTCAAAGAACAGGAGGGTGGATTTTTAGCACAAAAGCTTATAAAAACCCTAATGCTCAAATTTGCAAAAAAAATTATTAGAAGCATTTCAGCCACCATATTGCCAAACCGATGTTAGTGGCTGTTTTGTTGTCTTGTTAATCTGTTTACTTTTTCTGATGCAATATTTCTAATCTTTTTATTCTTGCCATTTATTGAAAGTTCTTGAAGTTGATTTAAGTCTGCGATGTCAAGAATATATTCGTGAATTACACTGTCACCATTTACAATACACTCTTTAAAAAGGTCTGAAGTCAACTTATTAAACTTTAGTTGTCGTAATAAAGTTTGTCTTGTTACAACCTTTTTTGTCCACTCGCCAAAATGTCTAATTGTTTTACAGAGTTTTTCAAATTGAAAATTTGTTAAGTCAATTTTGTTGAAAAGGTCAACCGCTGCTGAGCCTGCCATTAGTGGGTCATTGTCTTCAAATGTCAATTGCAAATAATTGTCAAACTCTATGTCCGATAGCTTGTCTTTAGAACCTAAATAATGTCTGAAAGATTGATATCGATAATGTTCTGTGTTTTGGTCGTCGCTATTGTCAAAAACGTGTTCCTGTTCAACCAAATAACCAATTGTCAAAATTTTATAGTCCAACCACAAAGTTGTGTAACCGATTTTGGTAAGTTTATCATTAAGTTCTTTGTCTGTCATTGTGGTCTGTCTAAAATTCTGACTAACGTTATAATTAGTTGTTCATAGTCAATTAGTTACAAATCCAAGTTCTTCCTTAGTCAAATCAAATTTAGTGATTTGTTGTTTGACTTTTGCCACAAGTTTGCGTTTTCTTTTTCAAGAAATTTACAAAACTTCCTTTAGCTAGAAAACTTAATTGTTTTAAATGGTAGGGTGCTTGTTGCTAACGTTGGTGTTTGCGCAGTGGGGGGAACATCTAGGCGGATGCCTCTGTCCGTATACTGCTGTAAAGAAGAACAAACCCGAAAGACTGCATCGATTTGCCCATACTTGGAAAACGGGAGGCAGGAGGAGTATGAAACACCCTTTAACAATACAAGGCAAGTATTTTTTTAAGTTCATTCTTTTAGAAGGTTTGAAATTTGCAGCTTATTGGTTTTATTAGCCAAGTTTTTAAAACTGGCTTCAAATTTCAAAAGATATTAAGCTGCAAAGGATGGATCAAGCTGAAAAAAAATATATCTATTATGTCGTGGTGGTTCACGGAATCGGTGAGCAAAAGCTCAACAGCACGGTTACGCCTGTAATCAACCGCTTCGCCCAGGTATTAAGCCGGGCTAATTACCCATCACTTTCTGATAAGGACATCAAAGACTTGGTCTCTCTGGGTATGGTAACTTCTCAAACCGGGCATCCCCGTAAAGCTGGAGATTATCTCACTTTTTCGCAGGAACAACCCTGGGCTGAATTCGAGAATATTCGCCCTGATGGCAACATGACCGATAAATTTGATGCTAAACCCAGTACTTCTGGCGAAAATATCCGCTTTACAGAAATGTATTGGGCTGATATTCTCAATGAGAATTTTGAAATCTCTGGGCAACCCGTTGATACTTGGGCTGAAACCTTGATCGCTCGCCTCGAGAACCGAAAAATGATGCACGAGCGGTGGGTTTTAATGCTTTTGAGGCAGCTACACGCTACTTTGTTGCTTTTGTATAAGCTGTTGATCTTACAGGCTCCCGGAATCAGGCGTTTGATTTTTGACAGGTTTTTGGGAGATGTACAAATCTATGGAGAAAATCCCTGGGTAAGGGGGCAGGCGGTCGGGCGGTTTCATAATCTACTGGAGAAGATTGAGTCTTATCATAAAAAACGTAATCCCGAAGCCGAATCAAAATATATCATCATTTCTCATAGCTTGGGTACGGTGCTTTCTATGGATGCTCTTTTTTATGCCCATTGCAAAAAAGCCATTTACATGCGTGAGTTGCGAGATAAGCTACCCAACCTGCCCTTTGAGGCTTTTTATGAAGAATACAAGGGTGAATTGCCTCTTGCGTCTAAATCTCACGAGATCAATGGACATGGCTGGGTTGATCATGTCGTTGCCTTGGTCACGCTGGGTTCACCGATTGATAAATTTTTGACTTTGTGGCCAGATAATTATTTGTATTTGTGTGGCATGGAAGCCGGGGATGATTGTGTAATTGATCAATACTTCCAGCACAGAAAGGTCAAAATCAAACATTTTAACTATTGTGACGAGCAAGACCCCGTAGGGCACAAACTGGTTATGCTTCGGGAGCAACCACTTTATGATTTTGTGTTTGAAAATGCTGATGAAATCATTTTTAACCGTTATGCCTTGCCCGGATTTGCCCATAATTTTTACTGGAATGATGCCGATCTCTTTGAAGTCATTTTTAAAAATACCATCAATCCCGATTTTGAAGGAAAAATGTCACGCACTAAAGGGAGTGAAGAAGGCTTTAAGAAATCTACTGTAAAATACTGGAAATCAATATTTAATAGTTATTTGCTTTTTCCATCCATTTCTATTCCGATTACTTCTTTTTTATTTCTTTGGGGCTGGCATACCTCAGATCGAGAAGCTTTTGAGTTTAGTTTTATTCTGATTTTTATGTTGATGGGGGTGTCTTATGTATTCCGTCGGATGACAAGCCTTGCGATCTGGTGGCGGCAGATATTTCGACTGAAAGCATTTGAAAACGACAAATACCATCACAAATCCAGCTCTGATATGTTTCGACTGATGGCGGGGCTGGTGCTGCTTGTTTTGGTATTGATGTGTATATTTTATGTATCGGGCAATATTCAGTGTGTAGACTCTCTGGAAGACTATTATTATGAAATTTATTATCTTCAGTCTATCTTTGGGATCAGTTTTTTGGTGTTGGCGATCCAGTACTTTAATAAAATAGACCGGGTAGCGATTTTTTTGCGTCGTTTATGGACGGTTTCCGAAGTAAAGACGCTTATGTGGTTTTTGGCACTGGTGGCTGTGTGTTATTATCTGGGAAGGAGCGAGTGGTTTGCACAATACTGTTTGTTACCCCAATCCTTTTATTGGGATAGTATTTCTATTATTCTGCTCAATACTACCCTGACTTGGATCTATGCAGTGGTTTATTTTTATGATGTAAGCCGGATTATCAAAAACCTTGACTTCCATTAAAGGATGCCGAATGTTGGGTATTTTTCGGACACATAAAACAGAACAAAAGAAATGAGTGAATTTGAAGCATTTTTTTGGACAGGTTATGAACACATTGTGGCTGCTGACGGTCTTGACCATATTTTATTTATTGTAGTATTGGCGGCGGTTTATCCCAGGGAAGAATGGCGTAAAATTCTTGTTTTGGTGACTGCCTTCACGCTTGGGCATTCGCTCACGTTGGCTTTGGCTGCTTTGCAGGTGATCAGTGTAAATCGCAGCCTGATAGAGTTGCTTATTCCGGTGACGATCTTTGTGACGGCAATCCTGAATTTCTTCGAGAAACCTACGCTTTTACAGCATAAAACCCTCTCTCAGGGGCACGTTATCCGTTATGTGCTGGCGATGGTATTTGGGTTTATTCATGGATTTGCTTTTTCAGGACTACTGATGCGTATGTTTGCCGGGATGGAAGACAAAATTCTTTGGCCGCTTTTTGCCTTTAATGTGGGCATTGAGGTTGGGCAAATCCTGGTGGTGTTGGGTGTCATATTACTTTCATTCATAGCAATTAATTACTTGAAAATCAAAGCTATGTACTGGAATACAGGTCTTTCGGCTTTGGCAGCCCTGGCTGCGGTGGTGATATTTATAGTCAAACTTACGAATTCTTAGAAAAAATTTATGGTTTTTTCAGAAAGCTTTGCTACATTTGCAGTCCCAAACTTCGGGATGTAGCGCAGCCTGGTAGCGTACTTGCATGGGGTGCAAGGGGTCGTGAGTTCAAATCTCGCCATCCCGACTCAATTACTCCAAAAACCAATAAACCCTCTCAAATTTATGAATTTGAGAGGGTTTTGGTTTTAAAGCGGTAGACCTACTACCTCTTTTATCCCTCGAGATTAAAGAAAGAAATCGCGGGTTTTTATCACGAACAAGTTCCTGAAAAGTAAGACCCAAAAAAGATGCAAAAACCCTAAATAACCGAGTTTCTGATGCGCTCATGTGATAGAGTACAGGAAGTTCTTCGGGGGGCACATCCTGATCTTGGTCTGATATTTCTGCTTTTTCAACATTTAATTTTTCCCCTTCATCTACCATAATTCCTTCCGGATATATCGCCCAACGCCTTATGCGCTTTTGCTGGCTGAATAAGGAAAAACAATACATATCAGCGCGCTCATTTACAATAAAATTAAGTATGTCACCTTCAGAAGATAATATTGTCAGGATTTTATCGAGATATAAGTCTTCCTTAGGTTCGTAGGAGCAATTATAGGATAGTAAATGATTGAAAAATAAAGTTTTTTGATTTACAATTCCCAAGGCACTGGACTGATTGTCATATCTAATCGCTTGGTCAAATGTAAAACCTTCTCCACTTTGTTGAAAATTAACCTTCAAAGCAGTCAATAAATCCGGGTATTGATTCTGATAATTTTTTTCAAAGATAATTCCTGCGAAATTCAAACTCATTCGATAAACATTTTAAAATTAAAGGCTAACGACTATACTAGGGGATTATTTCTGCTTCACGAATAGGTATGAAGCTTAGTTTTGTGCTGATATCTGTATATTTTATTGAAGAATAAACCCAAAAGACTGCACAAATAGACTTTAGCGTTTATTATGTAAAGTTTTGTGTGAGAAAGAGAATTTGAGTCTGGTTAATTTTTTATAGAATTTAATGTCTTGGACTGAGTTTGGCACTTCTAAAATCATAAAACCTTAAGGAGTATTTCTCTAGTAATTTTAAGAATTTATTGGTTCTCTGACAATTTATGTGGGAATGATCCATGCAAGTATTTTCAAACAATAATTCTATAAAAAATAAGTGCATTCAATTTCCTCTCTTGATGATCAATTTTGCCACGAATGCACGAATAAACGCCCTTATTCGTGCA
>JANRIC010000020.1:0-31398 GCA_033765345.1 Microscillaceae bacterium | reverse complement strand
CATTTACATTCTGGGCTTTAAATTGCCTGAAATAGAAAGCCCTTGTATTAGAGTTAAACGAGATTATATTGATCTTATCCATAAAACTACACTAACACAAAAAAGTGAGTTTGTAGAAAAACTCACCCACGATTGTTTTGTGGTGCAAGTAGAACGTATCACAGACCGTTATCAAACTCGTTTGGATAAACTATTAAGTGTTTTCGAACAACCCAACTTTACAGATGACAAGGAAATTACGAAAGACTATACCCACAATCCTGACTTAGAGGAGGTAAAAACAATGACCGATATTTTGCATTATGTAGGTACAGACCCCCAAGAACGAAAACAAATTGAAATAGAACAAGAGGCTTGGAGAACGGTAAACGCTATGTTTGAGGAGAAGGAACGAAAATATCAGAAAGAATTAGAGGAACAAAGAAAAGCCTTGAATGAGAAAGACCGAGAACTAATATAATAGAGTTGAAAGAACAGATGGAAGCACTTAAAAAACAACTTGGCGAACAAAAATGAAAACGGCATATAACATTATATTTATGAAAAAAGGGCAAAAGTGTATTTTCACAATAAATTCAAATACAAAACAATGACTACAACTCAATCTTTACCGCCACAAGCAGTTCTATTGCAAATGCTTTTTGGCTACGCCCCGGCTCGTGCTATTAGTATTGCTGCCGAATTACGTATCGCAGACCTTTTAACTAATGGCTCAAAAACTGCTGAAGAATTGGCACTAAAAACCAATAGTCACGCCCGTTCTTTATATCGTTTGTTACGAGCTTGTGCCAGTGTAGGAGTTTTTTGGGAAGATACCGAAAAACGTTTTAGCCTAACACCAATGGCAGACTTCTTGCGTAGCGATAACCCTGAAAGTCTTCGAGCCTTTGCTGAAATGCTTGCTCATGGAGAACAATTTCAAACTTGGTCTGCATTGGATTTTAGTGTTCAAACTGGTACACCTGCCTTTGATAAAGTACACGGAATGCCTATTTTTGAATATTACCCGACTCACCCAAAATCAGGACAAATTTTCAACGATGCTATGACTAGTATGAGTTTGGGTTCAAGTATGGCTGTTATGCAGGCGTATGATTTTTCAGGGATTACAAAACTTGTGGACATCGGTGGCGGACATGGGTTTTTATTAGCTTCCATTTTGGAAAAATACTTAAATATGACAGGAATTCTTTTTGATACTCCACCTATTGTGGAAGAGGCAAAAGGTCTTTTAGAAAAACATGGAGTAAGCAATCGTTGTGAAACTGCGGGCGGAAATTTCTTTGAATCTGTTCCGAATGGTGGGGATGCTTACATGATGAAGCATATTATCCATGATTGGAATGACGAAGAATGTGTAACTATTTTGAAAAATTGCAGAAAAGGAATTGTTGATGGAGGCAAGTTATTGGTCATTGAAATGGTTGTTCCTAAAGGAAATGAGCCATCTTTGAGTAAACTTTTGGACTTACAAATGTTAGCAGTGCTTCCGGGTTGTGAACGTACAGAAGATGAATATAGTACATTGTTTAGCAAAGCGAGTTTTAAGTTAACCAACATCATACCGACAATGTCGCCGTACAGCGTTATTGAGGGAGTTGCTATTTAGGCTGACATCCTGAGCTGCACGTAGTTTGGCGCAGCGTAACTTCGTCCTTCCAATAAAATGAATTTTGCGACTTTATAAAGCAGCCTATAGAGCAAAAACAAACCTGAAAGTCCATATCCAAAGGCTTTCAGGTTTATTCTCTTCTTCTTAACAGCCTATGGGCTGAGGCATCCGCCTAGATATTCAGGAGAACATTTTTTTATTTGGAAGTTTAAGATAGTATCTAAACTTATACCCAGATTAAAGTGATTTAGGAAACACAAGACCCCTGCGGGGCAAGTTTTCTTGATTGATTAGCTTGATTATTCATGATTTAAGCACTAAAAGCTCCCCTGTAAGGGTCTTGTTTTTGTATTAAAACCACCTCAGTTTGAGTATAATTAAAAAAAAACTCGTTTATTTGATTGCCTGAATCTTCAAAGTAAATGTAGGGTGCGATTTGGGAGCGTTTAAGGCATTTAATACGCTGAAATTTAACTCCAGAGAAGTTAATTTTTCTTTGGTTTTGATCAATATCTCGGTACTGTCTTGTGGATTAATCGTAATTACGTCTGCTTGGGCGTGAAATGTATAAGGACTTTCATTTTGAAGCAGATAAGCAGCGTCACTTTTATTTTCTACCATTACTTTAAGTACCTGACTGTTTTTTTCGTATTCCGCCGATTGGACTTGGATGGACGCTTGAATCAAAGGTATTAGCACATCATCTTTACCAACCAACAAATTATTGAACCAGGCCACTGTGCGGCGATTATTCAATCCCTCACGGATAGATTCGAGGGTTTTTTCTTTGGCAAATACCAAAGTAATAGGTCGATGACCTCCTTCAGGCACTTTGTATTGCCAGTCTACCAAACCGTGAATGTCAGAAGTACCCATGATGACCAAGTTATTGTCCAGGGCAATCTGTAGGGCTTCGTCCGAATAAGTTACGTCATTGACCACCTCTATACCATCTAAAAGCCCTTCTTTGATCAGTGTTTTGTGCATATCGCTGAGTTTGGCGATACCGTCGGCAGCCTGAGCTGTCCAGTTGGGGTGATTCCAAAATACAAATGCTCCCTGACGCTTGGCTTCTCTGAATACCTCGATCGGGTCGCTAATCAGAAGCTTATTGGCATCCTGGATAAAGATGGCATTGCAGTGCCCCGGAGGCATAAAACGGGTGATTTCAGAGCCATGAACGACCAATAAATCGTGGTCTTTGGCTGCTTGTTTGGCGATCTCAAAAGAGCGATTACGATCTGGGTGAGGAATATCTTGTTTGTGGGGCTGATATTCCAGGTGTTCTGTCAGGGAAATCGCATCCAGCCCATCACGAATGGCTTCCTGAACCCGGATAGAAGGCCAAACTTCGCCGTCTGAAAAAACTGTGTGCTGATGAAAATCACATTTTAAAGTCTTAAACCCTGGAATATCCGGAAATTGAATACCTCGATCGTGGCTGTGGGTATGATCGTGGCGATGTGGCTCTTGTGCATACACGGGCGTAAAGAATAAACCCAGTAGAGAAATAAGTATGAATTGTTTCATTGGATTGTTTATGAGTATTTTAATGGGCATAAAGATAAAGGCTTATTTTTAATCCAATTTGAATTCTTATGTTGTTTTATGTTTAAGATTTCTTCATATTTAATTCATATTATTGAAAAATTCATATAAATAATTTTATTTATGAACATATATTTATATATTTGTAATTATGGAAAATTTACAGGTAATTAATAAAGAAGAAGCGGATAAACTAGAAAGAATTGCCTTTATCCTCAAAGTAGTAGCCCATCCGATGCGTTTGGGAATTGTACACCTGCTTGAAAAATACGAAAAATTATCCGTGACGGAGATTTGCGAAATGTTAGGTTCGGAGCAATCCCTGACTTCGCATCATTTACAGAATATGCGCTTAAAAGGTTTGTTGAGTGTAAAGCAAGACGGTCGAAGCAAATATTATTCTCTCAAGGAAAGATCTGTCTCTAACATCATTTCCTGCCTGGAGAACTGTGGCTGTAATATGTAAAGTTTTTGAAACGATGGACTGGATTCCGGGACTTGCCTGAATCGTAAAATTTACTTTGTCAAATCCGAATCCTCGGCTCATTTTTTTTCCTTTAATTTATTTTGTAATTCTTCCAAATAATTGGGCTTGTACTTCACCCCACCAAATAAATGTAGCATCAATGTACGTGAATACCGAAATGATAGGGGAGAAGCCAGTAGAATGGCTACTGTAATCGCCACCATATATACCCACAAAGGCGGGTCATTCCCCAAAATATTGGTCGTAAAACCCACCGTAAGTACGATCGCCACCGAAAAAGCATAACTGATATACATGGACCCATAAAAAAAACTGGGTTCTCGCTCAAAGCGTAAGCCACACACAGGGCAGTGTTTGTTGGTATGATTAAACCCACTAAACATGTTTCCTTCCCGGCATTGTGGGCATTTGGCTTGAATTATTGCCTGAAATTTACTACGTTCGCTCATAGTCTTTTTGTTTACTCAGGCAAATATACGAATAAATGAATATATTTTTATATATTTAGTCATCAAAATAATCAGTAAACCATGCAAAAACCCGAGATAATATACGTCGGTGATCCTTTATGCTCTTGGTGCTGGGGCGCAGCTCCTGAGCTTAGCCTCCTCAAAGAGAGATTTAAGGCCCAAATGGATTTTAAGATTTTACTGGGTGGGCTAAGACCCGGAACAAATACGGTGATGAGTGATCATCAAAAATTATTTCTCAAAAAACATTGGTTGGAAATCGAGTCACTCACAGGGCAGAAATTTAACTACCAGATTCTGGAACGCCATGATTTTATCTATGATACCGAGCCACCTGCCAGAGCGGTTTTTTGTATGCGTGCGATCAACCCCGATTTGGAATTTGATTTTTTCAAGGCAATTCAAAAAGCCTTTTATGTAGAAAATAAAAACACCAACTCTCTAGAAACTTATCTGGATATTTGCGAGGAGTTTTTTATGGAAAGAGATATTTTTGAAAAATTGTTTTTTACCGAAGATGCCCAATCAGGAACACTGGATGACTTCGAGCAAACTCGGATGCTTGGGGTGATGGGTTTCCCTACAGTATTGCTTAAAATCGGTGAAAAATATAAACTGATCACCCGAGGATATGAAAAATATGAGGCAATGGAGCAAAAGCTTCTGGTATGGCTCAATACACTCGTAAACAATGGTTAGAATTATTTAGCTAAAAGAAAAATTTGGAAACAAGAATCAAACTGTCAGAAGAACGTAAAAGTCCTACCTTGTCTAGGATTGTAGCCGGGGTCATGCTCTGGGGCGAATGGGGCAAAAAACTCAATCCCCAGGGGATAAACCGCCTCATTCAAGCATGTATCGATTTGGGGATTACTTCCTTTGATCACGCCGACATTTATGGGCATTATACCACTGAGGCAGATTTTGGGAAGGCGCTGGCTCTCAGCCCTGGTTTACTCAAAAAAATGGAGCTAATCACCAAATGTGGCATCAAACTGGTCACACCCAATCGTCCGGAGCATCAGATCAAGTCTTATGATACAAGCCGCAAACACATCATTCAATCTGTAGAAAATTCTTTGAAGAATTTACAGACCGATACCCTTGATCTTTTGCTGATTCATCGCCCTGATCCCTTGCTCGATCCTATGGAGGTAGCTGATACTTTTGCGTTGCTCAGATCGGAAGGCAAAGTAAAATATTTTGGAGTTTCTAACTTCAGCCCAACTCAATTGGATGTATTGGATGCTTATATGGTTTTTGAAGATGAGATTGTCACCAATCAGGTAGAAGCCTCTTTGTTGCATCTGAATCCTTTTTGGGACGGTACTTTGGATCAATGCCTCACTATGGGCTTTTCGCCGATGATCTGGTCGCCGCTTGGGGGAGGTAAACTATTTGAAACCCCTTCCGAAGATATTCAAGTGCAAAGAATTCAGGAAGTTTCTATTGATCTGATGAAAAAATACGAGGTCAGCCTGGATCAACTCGCCCTGGCTTGGCTTCTACAACATCCCTCTCAGATGATTCCTGTAATAGGTTCTGCCAGTTTGGAGCGTATCCGTGCCTCCTGGCAAGCCTTGTCGGTAGAAATGGAGCGCGAAGACTGGTTCAAGCTTTGGCAAGCCTCAACAGGAGAGGAGGTGCCTTGAAAATCCTGCCAAAGACCAATCACTGTTTCAGGATTTCCACTTGGATTTTTTGCTAGATCAAATAAATCGGGCTAATCGCTTTCATTCGGGTATAGATTTATTTTTCTTAACCTGAATGGTATAACTGACAATGTAATTATCCCCAATTTTGATGTGAACATCATAATACCCAGTCGTTACAAAGCTATATTTTAATGCTAAAAGTCCTTCCTGAGTACGAAGAATATCGGGTTTGACAGTATGAATGTTATTTTCCGAAATAAGTTCTAACTGGATATCATCTAGGGGGATTGAATCTGGTGCTTTGAATAAGAATGTAATGGTCTCACCTTTGGTAAGCTGCATTTTCATAACTTTGGGACTGACAGGAGTGATATGATAGTTGAAAGCAGATTTATAAATCAAGGGAGCAGTCAGAAACTCTCCAAGGCTGGGTTTATCATACATCAATATCCAGGCTGTATCCAATGGATAATGATTTCTGACAAATAATTCCGGCTTCGCCAAAAAATAACCGTCATTGTAATTTCGGATAAACTTTTTTTCTTGAATGTTGAAACCTCCACTTGACCAGGTAGCATCACAAAGATACCACTTGTTATTGAGTTGCACGGCATTCCAGGAGTGATTCGGAATACCAGGCTCACCTATATTGGCAGCAATGGTACGACCATAACCATCTATGATTTTGCAATCTATATCTGCAAAGGATGCCAATTCTTTCAACAAATAGGCATAAACCGTACAAACGGTTTTTTGCTCTTTTAATAATTTTTTGAATACCTGTACTTGAAAATCTTCATTCCACTGGGCAAATGCCAAACTGTCGTGCTGTAGTTGTTCGCGTTTCTTCTTATTCTTGAGATAATAATCATAATCATTGTCAATATTGGTACTCAACCAAGTATATATGGCTCTGAATTGCTCCAGCTTTGTAGATAAAGAAGCAGTAAGTTTGTATACAAGTACTGGTAAATTACTTAATTTCTCACCTTTATAAAGTGCTGCTATACTATCTGCCTGATGAAAATCTACCTTACCGAAATCCGTTATTTGTGCCTGGACATTAATACTTAGGAATAGCACATACATCCACAAACCTCGAATCATCTAAATACCCTTTTTAATTTTTGCCAAAATGAAACTTTTGAACTGTATGCCCCATCTGCTACCACCTCTCCCATTAAAACGCAATAATATATTTTAAGAGTTATATTAATTGTATTTGAAGTATTCTCTTCGACTACAAATTTTTTGGTCTCGAACCCAACAGAAGAAAATATGAGAATATCCCCGCTTTTTAAAGGTATAGGAAATTTAAACTTTCCATCAATATCAGTTTGTGTACCTGTATTGGAATTTTTTAATACTATGGCTACGCCTGGCACAGGATTATTTTCTTCATCCACCACGACACCTTCTACAATATGTTCATCCTTATCAGCTTCCGAATTTGTGTTTTGTACTTTATTGCTTATATTTTGATGTGTCAAAACGGCAGTTGATTTTTGGGGAGCTTGAGCCTGGCTATTAGAAATTGAGAAAAGAGATACCAAAGAAAAACTGATTAAGCCAAGACCGAATAATTGATAATGCTGCTTTCTTTTGGAAGGGATAATCTCCAAATAGGTTTTGAGTTGAGATGTACGAAGGTAACCGCAAGTTTTATGTTGCTGGTTATTTTTAAAGTACTGAATGATTTCGTGTTCGTTCATCTCAGTGAAATCTATGACTTCCTTTTGGCAAGTAAGACAGAAACCACCTGTATCTGTAGACTGGAATTCACTGAATTTTTCCGAACACGGTTTGTTTATGTTAAGCCTAAAATTTGTTTTCATACGCTTCATTTTAATTAAATCTTCTTTCAAATATATACAAAAGTACTCAATTTTAAAAATTATACCTGGATTACAATAGTGAACTTGATTTCCTCAGCCGCAAAAAAATGTCCCAAAGATAAATACCCTTTATACTACATACACTTCTAATCAAACAAAAAGTACTTCCAGTGGGCATGACCTGTTTCACCGGAGGCGTACCAACCCTGGCTTTGTTCCAGTTCTTCGGGAGAGAGAAGCAAAAACCAGGAGGTGTGGCTGTATACCCTGTGTTCGTCACGAGGATTGTAAACGACCCATTCTCGCGTGCCGATGTTGTCTAATATAAATCTCGGCTGCTCAAAAGAGAGATTGTAGGAACCACCGTTTGGCAAGTAATGATATTTTTCTATACCGACGACCTGCGTGTAATAGTCCTTATACATGGCCTGAAGTGTGAGCGGATAACGGCCATATCTTTTGTGGTAATCCTCGATATGGCTGATAAAAGTTTTGGCGTTTGTGATGACTTTATTTCTACTCCAGTGTTTTACAGGTTTTAGCAATACCAGTTGTATGACAAATATAAGGACGGGCAAGGCAATCAGAGACAAAGGTACGATATCAAGATGGTTGAGGTCTTCAGGTTTTAAATTTTTCAGTTTGGCTTTCAGGCGAATGACTACATACACCCATGCCGCTGTTATCATAATGCCAAAAATATATCCGGCTCCAAGCATCGCAAATAACGATAAGATGAGCATCATAAAGATACCCGCAAACAAGGACAGGTTTACAAAAATAAACCTGCGTTTGGGTGCCATAAACCACATCAAACCAAGCATAGAAAGAGGCAGCCCAACCAGCCCAAATATCTGAACCAGGATCGATAAAGGCATAGCCAAATGATCATATCCACCAGAAAGAAAAGGGTAAACCAAACACAGAACTAATATAACTGCTATGCCAGCAATGTGTGCGGTACGTTTGATGTATTTATCTATTGCCATTTTCATGGAAACAATTTACAAGAAATTTTTCAATTTATACACAAACCAAAGCGGTTTTTTGAGATGTAGAAATCAAATCATTCAAAATTTATCCCCTAAGGGTTTTGTAAGGCTGCCTACTGAAGTTGGAAAAAAATAATTGTATTTTATTTTTAGAGCTAATCTTGGAATAGTTTAATTTCAAAACACGATTTATTAAATTAAGTATTTGATTATTAATATATTATGTTTGTCTGCACAAACTTACTGATTTAATTAAGTCAAAAATTTGAATTTTGGTGCATTTCTACTAAAATTGCATTTACAATTTAAACTCCGGCAAATTATGTTCGTGAATCTGATTGGAATTATTGCTGCTTTTTGTACAACACTTGCCTTTTTGCCCCAAACCCTCAGCATTATCCGCACCAAAAATGCCAACGGTGTTTCTCTTTCTATGTATTCTATTTTTAATATAGGTGTGTTGCTTTGGCTGGTTTATGGGATTATGATGAATTCTCTTCCTATTATTTTAGCAAATTTGATTACCTTTGGTTTTGCTTTTACCATATTGGTGCTAAAGCTTCGCTACAAATAGTCCGTTTCGCTGATGTTTCAAGTTCGCAAAGAGAAATTTGGGAGTTATCTCCAATATAAATTAATCAATACTCAAACCGATGAGTACGTCAGTATTCTGCCCGAATGGGGAAGCATTCTGAATGAAATGCAGATTCGTTGGGAGGATTCCTTCCTGAATATAATTGATGGTTATGCCGACCCCGAAGAACTCAAACAAACTTACAAAAAAACTTTTAAAGGAAGCAAACTCTCACCTTATCCCAATCGCATCCGTGAAGGCAAATATACCTTCGAAGGAATTGACTATCAGTTGGATATCAACTTCCCCCACGAAAATAACAGCATCCACGGCTTTTTGGATGATCAGGTCTTTGAGGTATTGGAGGAAGCCCACAGTACCATGTATGCTTCTTTGCTCCTAAGTCACCACTATGACGGCAACATCAACGGGTATCCTTTTCCTTATAAAATCAAAGTACTTTATAGCTTTGATATTCATAATACTCTGAGAGTCAATACGCTCATTAAAAATACTGGCGACCGAAATATGCCCCTAGGTCACGGCTGGCATCCTTATTTCCGTACCGGCAACCCCATAGACTCCTGGGAAATTCAATTTGCGCCTACACATCAGTATCTCCTAGATGAAAAAATGATCCCCACAGGAGCTACAGCACCCTTCACTGAATTCCAGGGCTTCAAACCAATCGGTGATTTTGACTTTGATACGGCTTTTGCTCTGAATTCCTCCCACGAAGCCCAGACTTTTCGCATCCGGGATCTGAGCAAAAATCTGGAAATTAATGTAGTCCAAGAAACAGGACCAAACAAATACAATTTTTCACAGGTTTTTTCTCCCCCACACAGACAAAGCCTGGCCATTGAGCCAATGACCTGCGCTCCAAATGCTTTTAACAATCAAATTGGGCTCATTGTTCTGGCTCCCGGTGCTACCATAGGTTTTGAATATCAAATTCAAATTTATAAAGTTTATTAATTTGATTTTTTAATAAAACACTTTATAATAATAAAAATGGTGTTTGCCAATCTTTTTATATGAAAAAAATCCTTTATATCTCTTATGATGGGATGACTGATGCCTTGGGGCAATCTCAGGTTTTGCCTTACCTGACTGCTCTCAGCCGTTTGGGTTATCGGATTAGCATTTTGAGTGTGGAAAAAAAGCAGAACTTTGCCAAGAGCGAATCCATTATCCGGCAAATCACCCAGGCGCATCAAATCGAGTGGTCATATATTTTTTATACCAAAAAACCTCCCGTGCTTTCTACGTTATATGATTTAAGAAAATTGAAAAAAATCGCCTTCCAAAAGTACAAAACCGAAAAATACGACCTTATTCACTGCCGCAGTTATATTTCTGCACTCATCGGTCTGGAGTTCAAACGTAAAAAATTAAGTAAATTCCTCTTTGATATGCGGGGATTTTGGGCTGATGAAAGGGTAGATGGTAATCTCTGGAATCTCAAGAACCCCGTTTTTAGGGCGGTATATCAATATTTTAAACGCAAAGAGCAGGAGTTTTTGCAAGAGGCCGACTATACCATCAGCCTGACCCACAATGCCAAAGAAGAAATAGAAGGTTGGAGACTGCCCAGAGCGGCTTCCATACAGGTGATTCCCTGTTGTGTAGACACGGATTTTTTTGATCGGGAAAAGCTGAAAAAGATTCCTCAGAAGTCAGCTTTGGTTCTTTCTTATCTTGGTTCTCTAGGAACTTGGTATATGCTGGAGGAAATGCTGCTTTTTTTTAAAAAATTGCTGGAAGTGAAGCCAGAAAGCCGCTTTTTGTTCATTACCAAAGATGATCCGGCACTGGTTTGGGCTAAAGCCGATGCACTAGATATCGACCGCAAAAAACTCCACATTCAAAGTGCCGAACGGGCTGAAGTACCGCATTTGCTGGCACAGAGCGATGTATCGCTGTTTTTTATCAAGCCTGCATTCTCCAAAAAAGCCTCCTCCGCCACCAAAATGGGCGAAATCTTGGCTTTAGGTATTCCTGTGATTACCAATGATGGGGTAGGAGACCATGCTTTTTTATTTGAAAATTATCCCTGTGGTTATTTGCTGACTCTGCACGAAAACCGGGCAGACTTGGAGCAGGAATTCCAAAAAGCCCTTACACAGATTGATGCTTGTCTGGCTATTCCACCAGAAAAACTACGGACGATTGCCCTGGATTATTTCAGCCTAGAAGAAGGCGTAAGGCGATACCAGGAAGTATATGAAAAAATATTTCGGTCGGTTGTTGGCGGATAGCTTGCAGCCCATAAAATTTTTCTTTTTTTGCCCAAAGTATTTTTCAAAGTGGTAGTATTCAAGATGTAATGCTGAAATAAAAAAAATGCCCGGCTTTGTGTCCTCACAAAGCCCCTTTTTGAACGAACCGCATTACTTGTTTAACACTACCTTCAAAGTAAGCAAGTCATGAAAATATTATTTTTATTTCCTTATCCCTCTGGTACAGCAGCTTCGCAGCGATTTCGTTTTGAGCAATATCTGGATTTTTTAAGAGAAGAAGGGATTCAGGTAGATTTGCAGGCATTTATCGATGAGAAAACTTGGAGGATTTTATATAAGCCTGGGCATTATTTACCCAAGATACTGGGTATTATCAGGGGTTTTTTGCGCCGGATAAAGATGCTTTTTCGTTTGGGTTCTTATGATTTTGTATTTGTGCATCGGGAGGCTAGCCCCTTGGGTCCGCCCGTTTTTGAATGGTTGATTGCTCGGGTATTGAAGAAAAAACTTATTTTTGATTTTGATGATGCCATCTGGTTGCCCAATACTACAGACAGCAATGCGCTCGTAGCAAGGCTCAAATTCCATCAAAAAACTGCTTGGATTTCACGCTACGCCCATAAAGTCAGCGTGGGGAATGCCTACCTGGGCGAATATGCCGCCAAAGTCAACCCCCGAGGAGTAGTGCTCAACCCGACTACGATTGATACAGAACACCTGCATAATCGACTGAGAGATCAATCCAAGGTAGAAAAAACCGTGATTGGCTGGACAGGCACGCACTCTACCCTCAAATACCTCGATGATATTTTACCTGTATTGCAGGAGCTTGAAGCCAGGTATGCGTTCGATTTTTTGGTGATTTCTAACCGTCACCCGGAGTTCCAACTACGGTCTCTGGTATTCAAACCCTGGAACAAAGCTACAGAAATGGATGACCTCCTGCTGATGCACATCGGGCTGATGCCCCTCAGCGACGACATCTGGGCGAAGGGTAAATGTGGTTTTAAGGCCTTGCAATACATGGCTTTGGGCATTCCGGCACTGGTTTCGCCCGTAGGCGTAAATACCGAAATCGTGGAAGATGGTATACAAGGTTTTGTTTGTAAAGATGCCTCAGACTGGAAAAAAGCCATTATCCGGCTCATCGAGCAACCCGAACTGCGCCAAACGATGGGGCTTCGGGCTCGCCAAAAAATCGTAGATACTTATTCTGTGCAATCGAATCGGGATAATTTCAGGGCTTTATTTGAGTAAGTATTTTGAAATATTCTATCAAAATGAATCAAAAGCACGAAATGATCTATGGCTTTATCTTAAATCCATCTTTACAAAAGAGTTTTTTACAGGGCTTGATCTTTATGATCTTGGATTTACATCTTAAAATACAATTTTCACACATTTCACTTTCAAAAAAAAATATATTCCCTACCTTTGCCCCCTACTTAATTTGGCATGAAAAATACGAATTATTGGCTTTTAGGCATTTTACTGGTTTCTTATTTGGTTATTTCTGCCAACATTGGCGGGCTTGATGTATACGCACTTGACGAAGCCCGGAACGCCACTTGTGCCCGCGAAATGATGAAAAAAGGGGAGTGGATCGTCCCCACTTTTAATGGACAGCTTCGAGTGGAGAAACCACCGCTCCATTATTATTTTATGATGCTTGGGTATGCTATTTTTGGTTTTGGGGAGTTTGGAGCGAGATTTTTTTCGGTGATTTTCGGATTACTGACCATTGGCGTGACATTTTTATTTGCAAAAAGATATTTGGATCTCAAAACGGCGGTTTTTAGTGCTTTATCGCTTACGGCTTCCATTCATTATTCAATCCAATTTCACATGGCAGTGCCAGACCCTTATCTGATTTTTTTTATTGCTGCCGGGATGTTTGCCTTTTACAGAGGTTTTACCGAAAAACAGCCTATTTTTCTCTATTTAGCTTATGCTTCCCTGGCTTTGGGTTATATGTGTAAGGGACCGATTGCCTTGTTACTTCCAGGAATGTCCATTTTCTTTTATTTGATTTTTTCTAGATCATTTACCTGGAAAAATATACTCAAAGCCCGTCCTTTTGAAGGTTTGTTGATTGCCATCATGGTGATTGCTCCTTGGCATATAGCTGTAGGGCAGGCAACCCAGGGAGAATGGTTGCGTGGGTTTTATTATCAGCACAATGTTTACCGGTTTACCAATACGATGGAAGGGCACGGCGGTATTTTTCTGTTGACCTGGGTTTTTGTATTGATTGGTTTATTGCCTTTGGTGGTGTATCTCCCACAGGCTTTGGGCAAAGCCTGGAAGGATCGGGGCTTGCACCAACACGCCTTATTGTTTTGTTTGATGGCTTCCGGGTCGATCGTATTGTTTTTTTCTATTTCTAAAACCAAACTTCCCAACTATACGGTACCCTCATATCCTTTTTTTGCAGTACTTTTGGGGTATTATTTGGCTCATTTTGAGTGGACGAATCGCAGTTACAGAGGTTTGCAAGTCAGTTCGGCGGTATATCTGCTACTTATGTTGGCACTAGCAATAGGAGCGTATATAGGAATTCAGTTTGACGAAGCACTATCTGATTTGAAAAATGTGGCCTATTACTTCGTGTTATTGCCCATAGGTGGGGTAATAGCCCTTTATTTTGTATTTCGTAAGGAGTTTGAAAAAATAGTTTATACACAAATCCTTTCTTTTATATGGACTACCCTGCTTTTCTTTTGGTTTGCTTTTCCTCAGATTGACCGACGAAACCCGCTCCATGTAGCTATACCCAAGATGAATTTGAGCAAGCCTATCATTGCTCACACTGCTTTTAATCCGGCTTTTGTATTTTATGCGGATAAAGTAATCCCGATGTATGGAGATTATGCTTCTATGCGGGCAGCCATCGATCAATACGAGGAAGTGTATATCATCATTCGGAAAGATCGCCTGGAAGAATTTGCCCAGGATAAAGACTTGGAGATAGTGGTGATGCAGAGGGATATATTTGAATTACCTACTACGGTTGTATTGAAGAAAGTAAAACATGCGGAAAAACCATGACAATAAGCCTGCTCAATCCAGGCAATGGCTTCTGAATTTTATCCTCCCCAAGATAAAATTTGCAAGCTCTTCCCTCATCGCCACAGCCGTCGATACGGTGGTGTATCTGGTGTTGGTAAGCTATTTTTTAGAGCCGATTCCTTCCAATATTATTGCATATTCTTGTGGGATGGGGATGAACTTTATCTTACAAAAAAGGTTCATATTCCAATTAAATCGCAAAATACAGGCTGCTTTTTTACTTTCTTTGCTTTTTTCTTTGGGAGGAATGGCTCTTGAGACATTTATCATTACACAGTTGAATTTGATTGCTTTTCTGGATAAAAGGCAATACATCACCAAATTGATCAGTAAAGGGATTGTGTTCTTTTATAATTTTTATACCAAGCGATTTGCTTTTGAGAAAAAATAACCTTTTGCTTAAGCCTCAACCAGGCAATGTTTTTTTTAAAAGGCAAAAGCCCCACGGATCAAGGCTAATGTTCGTCCTTTACTTCATTCATATCTTTTAAAAATCGGGCAGCATAAAGCATTCCGGCTTGAAGAATGGTTTCCAGCTTGGTATTGTGTTTGGATATTTCGGTTTCATCAATAAGTGTGCTGTTGAGTACGATATTGATGCATTTTTTATTTTCAAAAAAAGCCCTAAATTCTTCATAAGAGTATTTTTGACGGTCATTCTGCTTTTCATAATAAAATACGAGATTCCCGTCAATGTCATAGAGAAATTCTGTATAGTAGTTTTTTTCGGCTATTTTGGTCAGGCAGCTTACGAATCTCAGCACTGGAGTAGCATCTCCTACAAAACTATAATAATATTGTTGGGTATTCTGGTAAGACCTTGAGTTGATCCAGGGAAGATTGTTTGAATTGATCTTAAATTCATTGAGGTAATACTGATTACTTTCAATTTTATCGTGTACATATTCATAAATATCTTTGATATATCGGGTGGAGCTAGATTCCCACAGGAATTTGGCAGTTTGGCCGGAAGCAAACTGACTATTCAATACACCCAAAAATATCAACAGAATTGGTATCAGTATCCGCATAATCTATTTGTTAAGATGAAAATCATCAAGGGATATGAGAGGATGTTTTTTGTATCCTTTATCAATAAACGAAAAAAAAACGATTGAGATATTACACTTGTACCCTTAATATGATTTTTCTTTGGATTTTGCACAACAGATATGCCAATCTTGTCTTGAATCGGTCTTATGCAAAAAATAACCGTGCGATCAGGCAACAATTTTAACCGAGCCAAGAAAAATCTTTTTTGTAATGAGATTAAACGGGTGTTGGCGATTCTTTGATTTTGGGTTTATTTAGTTGATTACAGCATTAATTTTTTCCCAGAGTTCATTGTCAAAACCAGATACTGCAAAATTTGGATTTTCAGGGTCAGAGGCATCTCCCATTCTTATGACGACCATTTTTTTACTTGGAATTACATAAATTCGTTGGTCATTTGCCCCCATTGCGGCATACATATCCATAGGTGCGTTGGGAACCAAATAACCTTGATAAACAGTTTGCTCGCCAGGAATCATAAAACTTGTTTTTCCATTGAGCCACCATAAATATCCATAAGAAGGATTGATATTTTGAGATGTTGAAATGCTTTCATTAAAAAATGATTCATTGATAATCTGTTCGTTGTTCCATTTTCCTTTATTGAGAGCCAGCAGACCAAACCTAGCCATACTTCTGGTGTTGCTGTGGTAAATGGTGAAAATTGTTCCAAAATCCCAAAATCCGTCCATTCCTATTTTATTCTTTAATTTTTCATTGAAATAAGTTTCAAAGGTTTTATTGCTGGCATAGGCAACAACATCCATTAATTTTTGAAAAATATTACTATATGCCCATCTAGTTCCGGCGTCCGCAACATACGTTAAGTTTGGTTTGATAATATATTGTTTTGTATCATCATTGCCTGAAGTCATGGTGAGTAAATGCCTTACTGTAATCAAATTTTCTTTGGTCAATGACATACTTGTCCATTCTGTCCCTAGATAATCAGATGCTGTATGGTTGATATTCAACAAACCTTCTTGTTGTGCGATTCCTGTCGTTGTGGCTACTAGGGTTTTACCGGCACTGTTCCATTCCCAGATATGAGAGGCTGTATGTCCATTGAAATACGATTCTATGACGATTCTTCCTTGAACAAGAATCATAAAAGATTTTGTGTTTTTTTGAATAAGAAAATCATTTAATGCTTGAACGGCGTTTTGATTCCAGCCCAAACTTGAAAGTGATTTGGTTTCCCAAGCAGAACCTGTATTTGAGGGAAAGTACATAGATTCGGTGCTTGTTGGCTGTACTTCATCATTATTGCTACAGCTTACAGTAAATAACAATACTACTAGAAAAAGGTAGAACTTCATTTGTCTGGATTTTTTTGCTGGTTAGACGTTTTAGCCAGACAAAGGTTTAAAACATTATCGTTTTTTCGGCTAAATAACTGTCGGTAAATCCCGTGCCGTGAACATATCAACGGGTATAACTTGCGAAGTTGATGCCGTCTGTTGATTTGAAATGGTCAATACATCCTGTCGTATTTGGTTAAATGCGTTTGTAAATTCCGTTGTCATAAAATCGGCACGACCTTGTGCAGGCTATTCAATTATTATTGTCACATTTGGATTGTTGGTTTGCAAAACATCAATAATTGCATTAATGTTTGAAATGGTTTGGTTATAATTTTGACCGTTCAATATATCATTTCCTCCTGGTGAACTAAAAAGAACAATGTCAGGTGAGCCAGTTTTATTTAACCAGTCATTTAAACCTTCCAATATTTCGCCTGATGTCCAACCGCCTCGTCCTTCGTGGTCGATGTCAAAATTATCATTGTTAAATGTTGGATAAGAAGCATTATCGGACTGTGTTCCAATGAAGTCAAAAGTCCAACCGTTTTCTTTCAAGTTTTTCCAAAGTTCGTAACGATAACTTTCAAACTCAGGTCTTGCTCCCTCTACTCTTGAAGCTCCCAAGGGAAGATTTTTGTTTATTGAATTACTTTGTGGTTTTGGAGTTGTATCTTCATCTTCACAACACGCTAAAAGCATGGAAGAACCAAAGATTTGTTTTTTCCTGAGTATTTAAAATTTGCCCATAACGGTTTGGGGCTTTGCGTTGTGGGGGATTTTAGCACAAAAGTTCATACGAAGCACAAATGTTGCATTTAGCACAAATGTTCATACGAAGAACGTCAGCCCCCATAATGCAAAACCCTTGTTAGCGGTTGTTTTTTTGTCGTCATTATTTCATTTGATATAAAGCAATTCTGTTTCCTTCTGTGTCTTCAAATTCTGCAACAAGTCCTATTCCATTGTCCGTTTTAGGATATAAAACTTGTCCACCATTTGAGGTAGCCAAATGAAGTGTTTCGTCAATATTTTCTGTCGTAAAGTAAATTACAACTCCGTCTTTTGTTGGTTTATAGATTTCGCCTTTTGCCAATGCTCCCGAAATTCCTGAGTGGCCGTCTGTAAATGGAAATAAAGCCATTTCGTTGTTGTCAATGTTGTCTTTGTCAAAGTCAAAATGGAACACAGCCTTGTAAAACTTTATTGCTCTGTCAATATCAGTTACTGGAATTTCAAAATATACAACAGGGTTTGATTTTGTCGTCATAATATTCTTGTCTGTTTGTTTGATTGTCGTTTTTGAATTGTCGCCACAAGAAAATAGCAGTTGAATAAAAACTACAAAAGTTATCGTTGTCAATAGATATTTAGTTCTTGTCATTTTCTTCTGTCAATTTAGGGTCGTCCTTAAAATAACCGCTAACATCCCCATAAACGCAAACCCTTATCTGTGTTAATTACGAACTTGCGTTTATGTCCTTATCCCAAGTGGATAAACGCTAGTAAAATTAAGTATAAAGCGGCACAGTACAAGGCCAGTATGCCTAGTGTTCCTCCTTATCAAGCCCATATTTGTAATTGCTGTCCTTGTCGCTTTATTTTTAGTTCGTGATTATGTGCTGCGAAGTTATTGGTATCGAAATTGCAAACCAACGCTTCTACCACCGTTCGCCTGTTTTTAATGCTGCCTCCGTTGTGGTAAAAATGGTCTTTGGTAAGAACATTAAATTTGTTCCAAAACTTGTCTATCATTTCATTTTGTCGCCAATCGTTATGGTGCCAAGTTGAAAGAACAAATTTTGCTTTTGTTTCAATTAATAAGTTGAACAAAAGTTCTTCGTCTTTTTCTGTCCAGCCATTATAATAGTCAACGTGTCTGCCATAGTATGGTGGGTCACAGTAAATAATATCGTTTGCCGTTGCTAATGGAATAATTTCCGCAAATGATTTATTGTAAAATATCCAATTTGGTTCAGGTTGAATAATTTGCGAAACTCTAGAGACTTGATTAGTAATTTTTGTAATATATGCTTGCGCAAAACGATCTGGTTTTTTACAAAAAGGAATATTCCAATTTCCTTTATTGTTAAAACGCATCATTCCATTAAAGCCTGCTCTCGAGAGAAAAATAAAATCATAAGGTGAATATTCTCCACTATTGAATCGATGACGAACTTTCAAATAATGTTCGTAGCCATTATTGTCTGCCTTGCTCAATAATTCACCCTCCCGTTCTAAATAATGTTTCATCAAAGATGCTGAAACTTCTCTATTTTGAATTGACTTATAGAAGTTTATTATATGTGGATTTGTATCGTTTAAAATTGCCTTTTTGTAGCCAGAATTAAATGCAACTACACCAGTGCCTAAAAATGGTTCTATCCATTTTCCTATGACTTTTGGTGCAAGTTCCATAATCCAAGGAACTAACTTGGTTTTTATACCTTGACTTTTTATTGGCGGCACAATTACTTTCATTTCTCTTTCTTATTTGTAGTTTTTAAGACTATTTTATCCCACAAGTCAGTCCTTCCTTTAAATTCTAAAAAGTCTTTTAGAGTGGTTATTTTTACAGTTTTCCCATCTTTTATCATTGTGGCAGAACCGTGATTGATCCAATATTCGTCAAACCATTCTTCGCCTAATTGACTAAAAATGCCATTGCCATTTTTCAAATCATCAATATCTACAATAGAACCAATGTTCGCTGTATTTCCAGAACCTTGTTTATCGCTGGCAATTCTCCATTTTTCAGAGGCGAAGAAGTCAAAATCTTTAATTACAGAGGTTATTGATTTTAGATTTTTTACGGTTGTAACTTCTCTTTCACCAATTTTTTTATTTGGTGTTTCGTATTCTTCTTGCAATTCTTGAACTTGGAAAATTTCTGTTTCGGAAAAATCATCTGAAATGTCAGTTCTCGTATAAATAACACCTAAACAAAAATGTCCTGTATATTGGCTATATGGGAACTGGATATTCTTGTCTTTGTCTCTTTCTTTAAAGTAACCACCATGGCTACCTAAAGTAAAACCAGCAGTTTTATCGTTGCGTCTGAAAGTAGTTTTAATATCAACTGCAAATTTAACATGCTCATTTTTATTGTGTACAAAGGTTAAATCAGGATACCAATTTTGTTTTTCAGCAAGTATTATTTTGTAGTTAATACTTTGAGCAAATTGCAAAATTTGAGGAAAAATATGTATTTCAAGTATTTTAGAAACAATTTTTGTGTCCGAAGATATAGTATAAACGTTTTTGTAAACGTCAATAAAACCTTTTATAGACCAGTCGCCATTGTCAGTTGAAACATATTTTTCAAGTCTGTCAGCAAACTTGTCAAGTTCTGTTTTAAACTCCAATTTATATTTATTTTTTTCCTTTAAATCCATATTACAAAGTTACAAAAATCAAATCAGCTAGTGAGTATATTATTAGGTTTTTGTCCAATTGTTGAAATTTGAGGTGTCACTTATAACAACCATACAAACACAACAACCCTTGCGTTTATGTCTTTATCCCAAGTGGATAAACGCAATAAAATTAAGAAAAAAACTGTAGAGTACAAAGCCGCTAGACCTTGGTTGGTATCAAAAACCAGCCTATGGGAGTAAGTTCATTTAAACTTTCAGGCTTCCCCAGAAATTTTTAGCCCCCTGCACGCACCTTCCTCGCAGTCTAAAAAGTATTTTAGCCCGAGGCAGGTGTTGGACGGGCTTCCCCAGGATTTTTTAGCCCCCGACGAACACCCGCCTCCTTGTCTTAGGAATACTACAGCCTGATGCGATTTTGTTTTCGGCTTATATCTTTAATCCTACTTTCTCTAAAAATGCCAAAAGCCTAACTTTAATACACGGGGCTAAAACTATTTTAGAAGTTTATCCTCTAAACAAAGTCATTTATTCCAATAAACCGATGTATATTCGGGGCAAAATAGAATGCAACGCCGAAGATACCAACCGAAATGAGATGTACATCCTCAGAGAAGCCGTACTCAGCGATTTGTATTCAACGAACGCATTATTCACCAAAAATTGCTTGATTGTATCCTATGAAATTTGTTTTTTTGATTAGCGTATTTTATTTAACGACCACATCTTTGGTTTTTGCTCAAAACCCGCAAAACGATTCTTTGATGATTCGCAAGATTTACAGCGAAGCACTGAAAAACCCTGTTGGCTATCAATGGCTGGAATATCTTTCTAATCGCATCGGAGGGCGACTTTCTGGCTCTCCCGAAGCCGCAGCAGCGGTTGAGTTTACCAGGCAGATCATGGATACCCTGGCACTTAGCCGGGTGTTTTTGCAAGATGTCATGGTGCCTCATTGGCTAAGAGGTGAAAAAGAAATTGGGCGCATTACCAATTCCCAACTTTTGGGCTCGCAGGAAGTACCCGTCTGCGCCCTGGGGAATTCTGTGGGTACTGGACCTGCTGGTGTCAGTGCTTCGGTAATCGAGGTGAAATCTTTTGAAGAACTTGAAAAACTGGGCAAAAAAAATATAGAGGGCAAAATTGTTTTTTATAACCGACCGATGGACCCAACCCTCGTGAGTACTTTTGCGGCTTATGGCGGAGCTGTGAATCAGCGTTTTTTGGGACCTTCCGAGGCGGCAAAATATGGAGCTATCGGCGTAGTAGTGAGGTCTCTGACTGTCAATCTGGATGATCAACCTCATACGGGAAGCTTGGGCTATCAGTTGAATATCCCCCAAATTCCGGCCGTAGCCATCAGCACCCGAGGTGCCGAATTATTAAGCGGATTGCTGAAAAACGACCCAAACCTAAAATTTTATTTTCGTACTACTTGTCAGATGCTTCTTGATGTACTTTCTTACAATGTCGTAGGAGAAATCAAAGGCACGCAATACCCCGATGAAATTATCGTGGTAGGTGGGCACCTGGATTCCTGGGACAATGGAGACGGTGCCCATGATGACGGCGCAGGCTGTGTGCAATCTATCGATGTGCTTAGATTGTTCAAAACCCTGGGCATTCAACCCAAAAGAACCATTCGTGCGGTTATGTTTATGAATGAGGAAAACGGCCTTCGCGGAGGGCGAAAATATGCCGAACTGGCAGAAGACAACAAAGAAAAGCATATTTTTGCGATTGAATCGGATGCCGGAGGTTTTACTCCACAATCATTGGGAATAGACGATGATTATGGTAAATTTGTGGAAGTACAAAAATGGCAAAAACTTTTTGAGCCTTATGGGATAGCCCTAGTCAAAGGAGGCGGAGGAGCCGATATCGGACCCCTGAAATCACAGAATGTCACATTGGCAGCCCTTATTCCAGATTCCCAAAGATATTTTGATTATCATCATACCGCCGTGGATACTTTTGATCAAGTAAACCCCCGTGAATTGCAATTGGGAGCGGCGGCTATGGCAGCCCTGGTTTATCTGATTGCAGAATATGGTTTATAAATTTTTAAATGTTTTTAACCAAAATTGAGCGTATGGCAAAAAACACCGAAAAACATCTGGCAGTAGCTTTACAAGGTGGAGGCGCACACGGTGCTTTTACCTGGGGAGTATTAGACCGCTTTCTGGAAGAAAAAAGTATCATACTCGATGGCTTTGTCGGAACCAGTGCCGGCGCCATGAATGCAACCATTCTTGCCTATGGACTTCAAATCCAAGGACCCGAAAAAGCCAGAGAATTACTGGAAATCTTCTGGAAAAAAAATTCAGAAGCAGCCGCTTTTACGGCACTTCAGCCTGGTTGGTACGACATGTTTTTTAGTAAAAAAGGCAATATGGATTATTCCCTGGGTTTTATTATGACAGAATTATACTCCCTGTATTATTCTCCCTACCAAATAAACCCCACAGGTTATAATCCGCTCAAAAATATTCTGGAAGAATTGGTTGATTTTGACCGCCTGAGAAGCTGTACAGTGACCAAACTTTTTGTCTGCGCCACCAATGTACGCCGGGGAAGGGTCAAAGTATTCAAACTGGATGAAATCTCCGTAGATGCTGTACTGGCTTCTGCCAACTTACCTCAGCTCTTTCACGCTGTCACCATTGATGGGGAAGATTACTGGGACGGTGGTTTTATGGGTAACCCGCCCATTTTTCCACTCATTGACGGTACCCAGTGCAGTGATATTATGCTCGTTCAGATTAATCCAATTAATATCCCTGAAACACCCAAAACAGCCGATGAAATCAAAGACCGGGTAAATGAACTTAGCTTTAATTCAAGCCTGATGCTAGAAATGCGTAAAATTGAATTCATTGAGCGACTTCTCAAAGAAGGTTTTAATCCGAATAATAAATTCAGACACTTGAATATCCATAATATCAACCCCGAAAAGGATATTTGGGATCTCAATGTGTCCAGTAAACTAAATGCTACCTGGGATTTTTTGATGTATCTTAAAAATCTGGGGCGGCAGTATGCCACCGAATGGCTGGATAAAAATTATGATAAAATTGGGGTAGAATCTACCTGTAATATTCGTGAAACATTCTTATAAAACAAGCCTTTGTGTTTCAGGGATGATTTTTGCGGTTTTTTGATGTATCGAAATAATCATTTTTCCGATACACAATTTTTTTTGTAAATTAGTCTCTATTTAAAAAACTTAATACTTTATGAGAGTGGTCGCTAATATACCTCATCAAGAATTTGGCATTACGGTTTTTGCTTGGAATCACAAATATCTGATCAAATTCGAGAAAGAAAATCTTGAACAAACCTATAAAATCAGTGAATTCGACCTGCTGGGAGAAGATGCGATTCAGGAAATTCTCGACAATCAAGCTTTTATGCAAAATGTTGCCCGTCGGTTTGAAGAAATGCAAAAAGACCTTTTTCAAATGTTACATCCTGATTTTGAGGAGTGAAATGGATGCAGCAATTCAGAAGTAAATTTAAGATTAATTTTGCCCATGCTTAAAACCAAGCTATCGGAATACTATTTTCAGGCTCTGATGCAAATATTATTTTTTTTGAAATGACTTTTATCATTTTTTTCCATCAGACTTTCCTGCATCTTTGTTATGTTCAAAAGCTAGAAATATTTATCTCGGGATGTTTGTGACAAGCACAAAATCCCAAAATATGCGAAATTTCATAAGTTTAATTCATAATTAAGTTAATAAAGAACTGGCTTTCCTTGTCTGAGAGAACCAGCTCTTTTTTATTTTTCAGGTATTATTCATTCACTCACTCAATCCCTTTTGATATGTTTGTTATCTTAATTTTAGTCGTGGTAAGTATGTTTGTGGCAGGTGGTTTTTTGTTGGCGTTCCTCTGGGCTGTCAAAACTGGTCAATATGAAGATACCTACTCTCCTTCAGTAAGGATATTATTTGATGATCGGAATACCGAAGATAAAAAAGCCTAAGAATCCCTTTAAAATTAGTTGCCGTGGGTTGTGTCTTCAGTCTACTGTTTTGAACGAATCACGTGTATGTTACACACTATTTTTTATGCAAAACTGCAAATTTCTTTAGCAGAATAATTTTTTTTGCAATAGTTTTATACAATATTTTCTTCAAGGCAAATCTAATTATGGCTATACAACGATTCAAAGCTATTGAACACGCTCAAAACCGCCCTAATATCACTATTGAACCCGGTAATGAAAAAATATCTGATTTTTTTGGGCTACACGTGTTTGATGATTCCAAAATGCGCGCTACCCTTAGCAGCGATATTTATGAGAGATTACAATTGGCTATTCTCAAAGGTACTGTCATCGAGCCCGATGTGGCTGATTCGGTAGCCGCTGCCATGAAATCTTGGGCACTCGGCAAAGGTGTAACCCACTATACACACTGGTTTCAGCCTCTTACAGGTACTACCGCCGAAAGACACGATGCTTTTTTTGATTTAGATCATGCTCGGGGGGAGTTTATCGAGAAGTTTAAAGGCAATGAACTGGCACAACAAGAACCTGATGCCTCTTCCTTTCCTAGTGGAGGGCTACGCTCTACGTTTGAAGCGCGCGGATATACCGCTTGGGATGCCAGTTCTCCTGCTTTCATTATGGAAATAGAGGGCAGTAAAACACTCTGTATCCCCACCATATTTGTATCTTACACCGGAGAAGCACTTGATTATAAAGCTCCACTACTGAAAACCTTGCATTTCCTGGATAAGGCTGCCTGTGATGTTTGTGAAATCTTCGACAAGGATGTGAAAAAAGTATACGCAACCCTGGGCGCCGAACAAGAATATTTTCTGATAGATAAAGCGCTGTACAATGCTCGCCCCGATTTGGTGATGTGCGGTCGTACGGTTTTTGGGCATACTCCAGCGAAGGGGCAACAATTAGGCGACCATTATTTTGGTTCTATTCCACCACGTGTGAGAGCTTTTATGGTTGATTTTGAACGAGAAGCCATCAAATTGGGCATCCCAGTGCGAACCCGACACAATGAAGTAGCACCCAGCCAGTATGAATCGGCCTCCGCTTTTGAAGAAGTTAACCTGGCCGTAGACCATAATGCTTTGTTGATGGATATTATGGAAAAAGTAGCCGAAAAACATAAATTTAAAGCCCTTTTTCACGAAAAACCCTTTGCGGAAATTAATGGCAGCGGAAAACACAACAATTGGTCACTGGCCACAGATAATGGACGTAACCTCCTGGGACTGACTACCAAAGCCAAAGAGAATCTGCAGTTCTTAACCTTCTTTGTAATTGTAATCAAGGCTGTACACGATTATGCCGATTTGCTAAGAGCCAGCATCGCTTCAGCAGGCAATGATTTTCGCCTAGGAGCCAATGAAGCCCCTCCTGCAATTATTTCTGTCTATATCGGAAGTGAGTTACAGGCAGCTCTCGATGAACTGGACAAAAAATCTACCTTCAAATTTCAAAAAGGAGATAATATCTATATGAAATTAGGTATTAGCAAATTACCACCTATCATTTTAGACAATACCGACCGCAATCGTACCTCACCCTTTGCCTTTACAGGAAATAAATTTGAATTTCGTGCCGTAGGTAGTGCTGCCAATTGTGCAGCCCCCATGATTGTACTCAATACCATCGTAGCCGAACAACTTACCGAATTTAAAAAAGCTTATGATATCATCTCTCAAAATTATGAGAAAAAAGAGGTAGCAGTCATAGAAATTCTTCGAGATTATATCAAATCCTCCCGAAATATCCTTTTTGAAGGGGATAATTATTCAGAAGAATGGATCAAGGAAGCTGAAAAACGCGGACTTAGCAATATCAAATCTACTCCCAAAGCCCTAGACGCTTATCTAAGTAAAAAATCTATACAACTTTTTACCAAAAATGAAATATTTACCGAGCGCGAACTTCGTGCCCGCATCGAAAATCGCCTTGATGATTATATCAAAAGAATTCAAATAGAATCTCGTACCATCGGTGACCTCGCTTTAAACCATATCCTGCCCATTGCCATCAATTATCAAAACAAACTTATCCAAAATGTAAAAGGACTGCGTGAGTTGAACCTGGATGTAGAAAGTATGGACTCCATGATTGACTCCATCAAAACGATCTCTCACCACATCAGTCAGATTCAAAAACTATGTGAAGATATGCGCCTTGCCCGTCGGGATGCCAACCAGATTATGGATAACCGAGAACGTGCCATTGTATACGAAGAAAAAGTTAAAAGTTATTTTGAACTGATCCGCTATCACATAGACAAACTGGAGCTCATCATTGATGATGAAGATTGGCCACTCCCCAAATATCGGGAACTACTCATGATTCGCTGAAATGTGGCAAGGGTAGGAGGGATACGACTCTTTTCAAGTATCAACAACCCACAAAATTAAAGGCACAAGTTTTTCTTGTGCCTTTAATTTGTATCTGGGATATTCATCCAAAACCCGCTTAAGCCTCTTAATCAAAATTTGGATGTCTTTTAATAAAAGTCAAAATCCTGCTTTCAAAGCCATTATCAAATTTCTCCCAGGTGCCACTATCCCCGAACTGTAAGGACGATAACGCTGATCAGTCAGATTCTCTATACCAGTACTTACAGAGAAGGTGGCATTGAGTTGGTACAAAACTTTGATATTGAGTGTATACCATCCCGGCGAATAAGGATTCCCCTGATCATCTACTGCATAGATTTCGGGTTTTCCCTGTTCTTCAAGGGGTAGGTCTTCAAATTTACGCCTTCCACTGTACATTGCGTATAATTGCAAATCCAAACCTTTATGCGAATAGCTTAACCTTGCCACCCCATACCAGGGGGTTGCGTGACGTAAAGGGCTTGTACTCCCATCATCAAGCTCTTCTTCACCTTTTTGATAATTAAACCGCGTCGCAAAACCGAATCCTCCCGGTAGTTTCAGCTCCAAACCCGCCTGAATCCCATAAACACGAGCAATTGCAGCATTTTGCAAGGCTTGTACCCGGCTTAAAGTACCATCATAGACGATGCTGTCCTGCCCATTCAGGCTAAAATCTCGCCTTACCAGCGCATCATCCAGCCAAGTATAATAAGCACTTAGGTCAATTTTTAGCCTTTTTCCAAAGATTTTAGCCAGATTCAAGTCCAGATTATAGGCTTTCTCCGCATCTAACCCTGGGTTGGGTACAATGACCGATCCGGGCTCCGAGTCAAAAAACTTTCCAATATCATCCACATTGGGAGAGCGGAAGCCCGTGGCTAAATTTAAACCTATTGTCCAGCTATCTGTGGCCTGGTATACCCAACCTAAGCTACCGATCAAAGCTCCTTGGTGGAGCGATGCCTCGGATTCTGGAAAGGGATAAAAATCCAAGTTATTGGTAAAATCGGCTGATAAATCAAACTGATTGTAACGAAGCCCTGCCTGTAAAAGGAATTTTTCAGAAATTTTGTATTGCATCATCAGATAAGCCGCCCAAGATGCCCATTCAGAATTGGGATAACGCGCCGGACCCTGTTGGCTGGTTTTTTCTTGGATGTCCTCATCCGTGCCACTGGAATTTACATCATTCCAAACACCCTCCAAGCCATAAAAAAAGAGCAGCTTGTCTCCGACATTTTGACTAAAATCAAGATTCAGGGAGTAGGCATTGACTTTCTCAAGGCGGGTTCTGCGCTCTGAATCATTAAAATTACGGTCTATCCGGCTTTCCTCAAAGTATTGATGCGCCAAGCGGAGGCTCATCTGATCATAAAGCAACTGATTTCCCTGGTGATTGACCTGAAGGTGATTCATCATCCAGACCTGCGGGCCGTAGTTCCACTCGGCACTTCTGGGTAGATCATTTCTGAACCTCAGGTGTCGGTCATAGCGTGCATAGTTACTTGTGGTGGAATAATGAAAGCCATACTGAAAATCCCAGTTTTGGTGAGGCCGAAAGCGAATTTTTTGCATCAGATTGACCTGAGAATACGCAGAAGGGTTTTGAATATGTGGGTCTTCATTATTCACTTGTACGTCTACCCCGTCCATGGTTTGTACATACCTGGGGCGAAGGTACTCATCTGGACCATTTCGCCCCATACGAAGGTGCTCAAAATCATTGCTGGAAAAACTTGTAAGCAAAGACCATTGCTTCCAACCCAAATTGATGTCAAAATGAACTGTTTTCTCCTGATTGGCCGAAGAATAGCGTGCTAGTGCCTTGCCTTTGAGATAAACCTGATCGTTGAGCGATAATTGCGGAGTGAGTGTCTGAAAGCTCATCACTCCCCCAATGGCATCACTGCCGTAAATCACCGAACCCGGACCAAACAAAACCTCAGTATGCTCGATAGCCAATGCATCCAAAGAAATGACATTTTGAATATTACCGCTCCGGAAAATAGCCGTATTCATCCGCACACCGTCCACGGCATACAAAAGTCGATTGGTGGCAAAACCCCGAATCATCGGGCTGCCTCCTCCTTGCTGGCTTTTCTGGATGAACACCTCTCCTGAAATACCTAAAAGATCAGCAGCCGTTTGAGGATTTTGAAGAGCTACATCTTTTGGACTAATCGTACTCACCCGAATAGGTACATCCTGTGTGGGCTGACTCCACCGATTGGCTGAGATCACCAACTGGTTCAAAACAATGGGTGAAGGACTTAGCTTGAGCCTAAAGTTTTGTTGTTGTAATTCATAAAAACTTATCACTACGGCTTTATAACCATTGAGGCGAATCTCCACTTGAGCAGCATCTTTGAATGCTGAAATATCTGCTTGACCCTCAGCATTGGTATGAGCAAAGACGTTGGGATTCTTACTGAGGATAGCAACCCACTCCAAAGGCTGGTCGGTTTCCTCGTCTAAGATGCTTATGGTTTGGGCATGACCATAGGAATATCCTCCCAGCCATAAGCAGAATATGATTATTTTTTTCATTCCGATTATTATAAAATTGCTTAATAAATGGTTGACTTACAGTGTTTTGTAAGTAATTCTGAAAAACTTATTTGAGGATGAATGCTCAGGGGGTAGCTTAAGAGGGCTTATAAAAAAAGAAAAATATGGTTTGGAATAGAAGAAAATATGCTCAAAAATAAAATCTTGAAAAGATGATTGTTGCCATTGGAAAGCCTGCATGCACCATAAAGACTCCATCCAAAGACGTAATTGCTTGTGATTTTCCCGATTTTGTGGGTTTTGGCTTAGTGCTTGTGCAACCAATCGCCGAATCTTTTGCTTGATCTGGGTTTCTTCGGTGTCCTTCCAGCAATGATAAAAGACGCTGTCACCCAGTTTTTTAAAGCTGAGAACATCGTACATCTCACCTCGATATTCAAATTCTTTGGAATGTTCCCAATGTAGTATAGTTTGGGATTCTTGAATGGTAAATTTCAGCAAAACAAGGCACTCACGAGGCATTTCGTGCAACAAACGCCATTTAATTCGCCTCTTTACCTGATATTTTTCCACGTGTAGCCAGGTATAAGTTCCGATAAAGGGTATCAGCAAACAAATAATCAGAAAAATACTCAGATACTTTTTCATACTACTTAAAGACTCCGAAGTTTTCAGAGTCAGAGTCTTAGTAGTAAAATAAATCATTTTATTACAAACTATCAAAAAGATACGCTACAATGATCCCATAACAAGGTACACAATCCGTTACACTCAGTGGTGCTTGATGGTTACCATTGGTAATTCTCAGCAAAACACTGGCAATATCTTCATCTAGTGCCTTTTCATGAACTCTTTCAGAACCGTCCACGATGAGGGGTGTATCTGAAACAGGAAATTTTAAGGTATCTGAGAGCAAAGGAACGATTTGATCATCGGTGCCATGGATACTCAACATGGTAGCATCGCTGTTTTCAACAAAATCCATATCAAGCAATGCGCCGGAAAGATTAACCAACCCTCTCAATTCATAGTCAATGCCCGGATTACCGCTATCTCCATCTATGCCTCCTTCCTGAGTGATAATGCTTGCAAGTTCGGCATCTGCTTCTGAGAGCTTATCCAGATGAAGCGCGTGTAGCCCTGCCAAAGACCCCGAAGAATGACCTATAACAAACATTTTTTCAGGATCAATGCCATAAGTATTGCCTGTATTGACAGATTGACGAAAAAATCTCAAAGCAGCTTTTACATCACCCATCGCCTGCACAATCGCCGTTTTGAGTTGTATAGATGTCATGGGTTTTACTCCGTCAAAAACCCGATAATTGACAATGGCTACGGCATACCCACAACGTGCCAATACCTGAGCAAGCGGCTCCATAGCAGCATAACTCAGGCTGTCAAAGCTTCCCCCAGGAACAAGCAACACAAAAGGTCGGTCTGTAAGCATGTCGCCGCTCGGCTCAAAAAAATCAAAAGTGAGATTTTGATTAACCCCGGATTGAGTCTGGTTAAATCCGTATTGCGTATCCTCAGTTTTACTAAAATTTGTAAATACTTCACCCGCATAACGATCTGGAGTTGTAGGTAGGTTGCTTTCTATTGCACAACGATTAAAAAACAAAATTGAAAACCCTAAAAAGAGAAAAATGAATAGTTTGTTGATCATTTAAATTATTGAATATTATATTTTAAGTAATTTTTCTAATGGGATATTTCATCAAAAGTAAAAAAAATGTCACTATTGACAATACTCATAGATAAGTTTTTTCACAGTAGTATTTCTTTAGCTATTTTTATTTATGGACAACTTTAACCTATATTTTGCTTGCTTCAAGTCAATTTTAGTAGCAACGTTGCTACATTTGACGCATTGTCAGGTTAACGGCAAGTTTTATTATATTTTACAGCATTTAGAATTAATTAAACAGCTACCAAGCCTATCGGTAATAAACTCCCGGAAATAGAATTGCATTTTCAAAGAGCAAAACAGCGTTATATTTGGCTTTTTGCGAGCCTTTAATCTTTAAAAAAGTAACACTCGGTTATTTAGATAAAATTTGCTAAATTTGTCATAAACTATCAAACAAGACTATAAATCTGTGTCCCGAAAAGATATTTACTGCGATGTTGTAAAAGAAGCATTACCAGGTAGAGTTTATCCACACCGCCGAAGGACGCTACCTACCAGCCGACCAGCCCAACCCCGGCTACGAGTACCACCTCAAAGACCACCTCGGCAACCTGAGAGTCTCCTTCCAGAAGCCCCAAGCCATCACCATACCCAAGGCCACCCTGGAGA
>JANRIC010000178.1:0-89622 GCA_033765345.1 Microscillaceae bacterium | reverse complement strand
CGAAGTGGTTTTAATACAAAAACAAGACCCTTACAGGGGAGCTTTTAGCGCTTAAATCATGAATAATCAAGCTAATCAATCAAGAAAACTTGCCCCGCAGGGGTCTTGTATTTCCTAAATCACTTTAATCTGGGTATAAATTGCAGGCAGGAAAAGAGTTTTTCAGACGTTTGGAAAATCTTGTTTCTGTGGGCAAAAGTTTTGTTTTGGAAAGTACACTTTCAGGTAATTATTTGATAAAAGTCCTTGAAAATACCCAAAAAACAGGCTATTCCATCACAAGAACTTGGCAGACGAGTGGGTCATAATTTACAACTCAACAAACGAAGAACCCCAAAGAGTAGCCATAGGAACAGGCAAAAACTTTGTGGTAGAACTTGAAAATTTGTTTCACGACTTTTTAAACGACCTTGAAAAATGAGAGTAGAAAAATTAGACAGTTTGACGGCTTACCAAAACGCCTCTTTATTTACTAACTTGTTCAGTAAGGCAGTACAAAGGGCGAAAGAGATTAACCGAAAAAAAGGCTTGCCGAATGACTTTTTAGTCAAAGGAAAACGTTTTTATGAATTGCCAAATGGAGAAATCGTAACCGAAAATCCACTGGCAGATACCAGTGTGAAAGAATAAAACAACCCACAATATTGTATTTATGAAAAAGGGGGCTAACGGAAGTAATGGAACATTTGTAATTCTAAATAACTTCTGTTCTCGATTGAAAATATGTGCTAAAACTTCCCTTCTTCATAAATACTTTTCCATTCGCAGTAAGTCCATAAAAAAAGTGCAACGATAAGCTATTCAAATACCTATAAGAAAACAAACTTCTGCTAAAACTGACTTCTAAAATTCTTACCTTTGCCTGGAAATGGACGAAAATTTAAAATACTATTTAGAAAATACCATTGTAGCAAAATCTGCTATCGAAAGCAGGTTGGCTCATCCTATTGCAAAACTTAGATATCCAACAAGATTAGTTTACGTCCTTTTAAAGAAATATGCCAATGACTTTTTGAAATCAGGTTCAGAACCTCGATTTGTTAGTTTAGCAGGACTTCGGGGGGTAGGTAAAACAACACTTCTGTGGCAAACTGCCAACTATATTTACAATAATCATCATAAAGACATTTACTTCTTTAATGTAAATACATTGAAGAATTTGGGTATAGATTTACATATTGCTTTGGAAGAATTTCAAAGGCATATCATAAAAAACGCTTCAATGAGTTATCAGAACCAATTACACTACTTTTTGATGAAGTCCACGATGATGACAATTGGAGCAAAACTTTGAAAATTCTTTATGACGAAGCAAGAACTGCTTTTATTTTATGTACAGGTTCGTCAGCTTTACTTCTAAACCAAACCGCTGACTTGGCAAGAAGAATACGGATTGAAAAAATATACCCATTTAAGTTTATAGAATTTGTTGCAGCAAAAACTTATATGGAAAACAAAGCAGAGAAGGTTTATCCAGAAAAAGGACTCTCTAGCGGATTAAAAGAAGCTCTTTTTTATAGTGAAACATCAGAAGAGGCGTTCAGGAAAATAAAAGTATTTGAAGATAACGTAAATATTTATTTCAACAAGATAAATTCAATAAAAGGCTTGCAATTATACCCAGATTGAAGTGATTTGCCTGATTTTCTTGATTGATTAGCTTGATTATTAATGATTTAAAAGCTAAAATCTCGGAAAACCACTTCGGTTTGAGTATAAAAGACCTTTATCAAGGTTACTTAAGCTATCAAAACATACCAAACTTTTTGTTTTTTAAGGATAAATACACCATAAATGATAGTGTTCTTGATTTATTTAAGCGAGTTATTTTGGAAGACATCCCAAAGCTTAAACCAACGTTTGCTGATTTTACCAAAATAGAACGATTAATTCTAAGACTTGCAGGTTCTGATGAAATAAACCCTGAAAAATTAGCAGGAGTAATTGGAGTAAAGCAAAACGATATTCATGAACTGATTGACATATTAGTGAAGGCTGAATTATTAAATGTCTTACTACCTTTTGGTGGTTTAGACACTAAAATAGTTAAAAATAAAAAAGCATTTTTTTTGTCACCTTCACTTCGAGGTGCATTACTCTCAACTTTATATGGGCAAAACTTGCCTGACCAATTTAGAAGTAAATTAGTTGAAGACATAATTGTCATGTATCTAAGACAGGTTCTTACAGACGGGATTATTTCATTTTTATCAGGTAGTGATGAAGTAAACCCTGACTTCGTTATTGAGACACGAGATAAGCCAATTCTACTTGAAATTGGGACTAATAAAACTTCATTGAGACAGTTGACCGAATCAAATGTAAAATACCGTTACGGACTTTTAATTTCAAGTGGAGTTACAGAACCTACTTTAAAGGGCGATTGTGTTCAAATTCCATTAAGTTGGTTTTTACTATTGTGATGGAGAAAAGAACCCTGCTTTGTGCGAAATTTAGCACAGCGTAACTTCATACTTCCAATAAAATGAAGTCTGCGACTTAAATATGCCAATGCCTTCAGAGCTGGCATCCAGTGGAGCAAAAATAAACCTGAAAGTCCGTATCCAAAGGCTTTTAGGTTTATCAGAAAGTCTAAGTTACGCTGTACTAAACTAAACTTAGACTAAACTAACAGGTGAAGCAACCAAATTATTTTGTAAAATTTAAAATGATTATTTTTTTATCATAAGGATTTTAATACCTACATTCATTTTTTACAAAGACCTCTTTTCCATGAATTTATCTCTGAATAGCTAGGTAAAGTATTGTGGAATCAGGTAATTTAACAAAACATGCACAGGAAAACCATTGCTTTTCTGGAAATAAAAGGCATGTAAATTGTAGCAAATTTCTCTTGGAATTCAAGGAACTATTTTGGCAAGTTCGGCATTCTATTATTCCTTAGTTGATAAAGCGGTAAATAGTTTAGCGTAAAATAAATTTTTATAAGAACTAAAAAAAAGTTTACATGTAATCACATGACTTTCAAATGCTTATAAAATACTCGGTCTATTGTACCATGATCAATGGGAAAAGTGCAATCAATAATCTAAATTTTCACTTATATTTGTAGGAATACAATTTTTAGAACCACTAAGACAATCTTTAAATATGGAAGTAATCAAACGCGACGGAAGACGAGAAGCGGTAAAGTTTGATAAAATCACTGCTCGAATAGAAAAACTATCCTATAGTCTGGATAGAAACTACATAGACCCCATTCAAATCTCTATGAAGGTGATCAATGGGATTTATGATGGTGTCAAAACCATAGAACTCGACAACCTGGCTGCCGAAATTTGTGCAACCATGGCAACCGTCCACCCGGATTATGCCATCCTGGCTGCCCGGATTGCCATTTCTAACTTACAAAAGAATACGACCAAGTCTTTTTCAAGAACGATACGCCTTTTGTATGAATACATTGACCCCACAACGGGCGAAAAAGCAGGGCTGATCTCTGATGAGACTTACCAGGTCGTCAAAAAATATGCAAATGAGCTGAATTCTGCCATTATCTATGACCGGGATTTTAATTATGACTATTTCGGATTTAAAACCCTAGAGCGTTCTTATTTGCTCAAAATGGATGGCGTAGTGGTAGAACGCCCACAGCACATGCTCATGCGCGTAGCCGTAGGAATCCACGGCGAAGACCTCGATGCAGCCATCGAGACTTATAACCTGCTCTCCGAAAAGTGGTTTATTCACGCAACTCCCACGCTATTTAACGCCGGAACTCCCAAGCCACAAATGTCTTCCTGCTTCCTGCTGACCATGAAAGACGATTCCATCGATGGAATTTATGATACATTGAAGCAATGTGCCAAAATATCCCAGTCTGCCGGGGGTATCGGACTTTCTATCCACAATATTCGGGCTACTGGCTCTTATATCAAAGGCACTAACGGCTATTCCAACGGCATTATCCCGATGCTCAAAGTATTTAATGATACAGCACGTTATATCGACCAGGGCGGCGGTAAACGCAAGGGCGCATTTGCGATCTACCTGGAGCCTTGGCACGCAGATATTTTTGAATTCCTGGATTTGAAAAAGAACCACGGCAAAGAAGAAATGAGGGCGCGTGATCTTTTTTATGCCATGTGGATTCCCGATTTATTTATGCAGCGTGTAGAGGAAAACGGTGAATGGCCGCTCTTCTGCCCCAATGAAGCACCTGGTTTGCCAGATGTACACGGAAAGGAATTTGATGCGTTGTTCCTGCAATATGAGCGTGAAGGACGCGCCCGCAAGGTAGTCAAGGCGCAGGATTTGTGGTTTAAAGTGTTGGAAGCACAAATTGAGACCGGTAACCCATACATCCTTTTTAAAGATCACGCCAATAACAAATCCAACCAGAAAAACCTGGGAACCATTCGCAGCAGTAATCTTTGCACCGAAATCATTGAGTATACCAGCGAAGATGAAGTAGCCGTTTGTAACCTGGCTTCATTGTCTTTGTCTAAGTTTGTGATTGACGGCAAGTTTGACCACCACAAGCTTTTTGAAGTGACCCAGGTTGTGACGCGCAACCTCAACAAAATCATCGACATCAATTATTACCCAGTCATTGAAGCACAAAACTCTAATTTCAGACACCGACCTATCGGTATTGGTGTACAAGGTTTGGCCGATGCTTTTATTATGCTTCGTATGCCTTTTGAGTCCGAAGAAGCCAAGCAATTAAACAAAGAAATCTTTGAAACCATTTATTTTGCTGCCCTGACTGCCTCCAAGGATTTAGCCAAGCAACACGGTACATACCAAAGTTATCCCGGATCACCGATTTCTCAGGGGATATTTCAGTTTGATATGTGGAATATAAAACCTGACTCGAATCGCTGGGATTGGGACGGCTTAAGAGAGGAAATCTTAAAACACGGAGTTCGTAACTCTTTATTATTAGCACCGATGCCTACGGCCTCTACTTCGCAAATCTTAGGGAATAATGAGTGTTTTGAGCCTTATACCGCCAATGTGTATACCCGTAGGGTTCTTTCTGGGGAGTTTGTCGTAGTCAATAAGCATCTACTCAAAGACCTCGTAAAGCTGGGTATCTGGGATGAAAAAATGAAAAACAAACTCATCGCCGCCAATGGCTCTGTCCAGAATATTGATGAAATCCCTCAAGAACTGAAAGACATTTATAAAACCGTGTGGGAAGTCAAGCAAAAAAATATCGTGGATATGGCCGCCGACCGAGGGGCTTTTATATGCCAAAGTCAAAGTCTCAATATTCACATGCCTGACCCCACTTTTGCCAAACTGACTTCTATGCACTTCTACGCCTGGAAAAAGGGTCTTAAAACTGGAACGTATTACCTGCGCACCAAACCCGCCGCAGATGCCATCAAGTTTACCCTGGATAAGCAAGCCATTGACATCAAGCTGGTGCCCAAAAACAACGACTCTTCTCATGGAAATGGAGTCCACGTTGACGCCTCAGCCGTAGCAGATATGATCGCAAAAAATGGAAATATCAGCGTATCCCCCCATAACAACGGGAATGGCAACGGATACACAAACAAAGCAGAAGAAGTAGCTCAGATGGTAGCGGAAGACGAAAATCTTGGAAAAGCCTGCTCTTTGGATGACCCGGATTGTGAAGCATGTAGCGCATAAGAAAATCTTAGTTTTTGTGTAATAAAAGAATCCTCCCCATAAACATAGGGAGGATTTTTTTTGTAATTCTTAAAAAACACGTATTTACTACCTAGAAAGTAACAACTGAGATATTTACTAAAAAAACAAATAAAAATTCATATTTTTTTCTTATAAAATTCAATTTAAAACGGATTCAAATAGCTATTATTTATTTACTATCTTTTAATAAAAACATAAAAAACACACTCTTTATACATCAAATTCCTTCTTTTTAATAAAAGCTACGTAACATCCACTTAACATTAAACCCCTATCTTAGATACTGAAAATTCAATTTTTACATTTTCATTACATAACTCAAATTCCTAAACAAATGAGAAGATTTCTAGCTTTATTAACCGGTTTAGTACTTGTTGCTAACATCGTTAATGCTCAGATTTTCCCTGAGTCTATCGCTCCCGGAGACTACAACAACTTCGTGTTGCCTATGCCTCCATCTCCACTTTCACAGCAAATCCTGTTCATCGGTGGAGTTGACCTGGTTCAAACTACTGAAACTTACGGAAACCCTGCCGGACAAACCGTAGCCAAGCAAAATCACGACTTTATCGGCTTTACGCCTGATACCACAGGAGCCAGCTTAGGTTGGGTTTCTGTAAACCACGAGCAGGTTGCTGCCAATGATAAAATCGGTGACGGTGGTGGAATGACTGCTTTCCGTGTTGCTCGTTCAGCTACAGGAGAGCTTGTAGTAATCCCCCAAGTACTTGCCGACGGAAGAGCGGGTGATTTCTTCAACGTAGACTTCGTAAATACCGTAGGTGAAACAGGGATGAACTGCGCCGGTATTAGTTCTTATGATGGTCGTATCTGGACTGCCGAAGAGTGGTTCAATTATACCACCAGTGATTATTATGCCAATGGAAGCGGTATCCGTGATACTACTGATTTTACAATCTCTTCTGACATCCCTGGTTTTGACGGTCTGACCATCAATAAAATCGACAACCTTAACTGGATGGTTGAAATTGATCCTCGTGAAGCTAAAGCTATCCGCAAGCAATACAACTGGGGTCGTCAAGGCTTCGAGGGTGGTACAATTACTCCTGACAACAAGTATGTATACCTGGGTGAAGACGGTTCTCCTGGTTTATTTACTCGTTTTGTAGCAGAGACTCCTGGTGACTTCACCAAGGGTAAACTTCAGTACTATGCTTATGATGAAGTAAACGAAAAAGCTTATTGGGTTGATTATCCAATCGATAATTTCGTTCAGGCGGTTTCTATGAACTCTTACAATGGTGCTCCTTTCTTCCCAAATACACCCAGTGCTGCCAAAGCCGAAGCCGGCCTTCCCTGGAAAGGTGCTGACGCTGCCGTAATGTTCCTTCGCAACGAGTGGGTATCTTACTACGATGGTAAAATCTACTGGACTGAAACAGGCCGTGATACTTTTGCAAATGAGTGGGCTTCTTTCACCCCAAGAGGTGGTAGCAGATATGTAGGCAATAACTACAACGGTAAAATCGGAAAATGGCACTTAGATGCTGCTCGTATACGTTTCCCTGAGTTGAACAATATCTCCAACGATTCTCTACGCACCTGGTTGGTAGCTAATAATGCCAACTTCCGCGATGTGCACGGACGCGTTTTTGTTTATGACATTGCTACTGAGCAGACTTACATATTCATTGAAGGTGGTCCTTTCAATAATGCCAGTGCTTCTCAAGAACTAGGTGGCGGTTATCCTGACAAACATCTGACAAACCCTGACGGTTTGAACTTCATCACAACTCCTAACGGCAAAACGTACATGATTATTTCGGAAGACCTAAACGGACGTACCTGGAACCGTGTACCCGCTGGTGTAAACAACAGCACCTGCGAGCTTTGGTTGTATGATATGGATAAGTATGTGCCTGGTGAAGTTGCCAAAGTAAGCGACCTGATCCGTATCTCTACTGTACCCCAAGGTGCCGAAGTAACTGGTGCTATTCAGACTCCTGACGGTGTATCTTTGTTGGTAAACTCTCAGCACCCCTCATCTAGCAATCCATTCCCTTTCAATAACTCATTGACTTATGCAATCAATGGTTTTGATAAACTGGCTGAGGCTAACAACATCAAAGTTGTTTCTCTTACTTTGTACGATGCTGATACTCAAGAGCCTATTGCTGTTCTTGGAAACGGTGACAGAATCCGCCTAAGCAACCTGGCTACTCGTGAGCTTACTATCGTAGCCGAAGTAGAAGGACCAGTAGGTAGCGTTGTTTTCAACCTAAGCGGTGCCATGACTGCCAATAGAGCCGAAAACATCCGTCCTTACGCACTATTTGCGGATGATTTTAACGCAAGTGGTGATCTTTTCGGTAAGTCTTTGGCTGCTGGTAGATATATGATCACAGCTACTCCTTATACTCAAATCGTGGGACAAGGTGCTGCTGGTCTACCCATTACTATTTCTTTTGAACTCATAGAAGGCGCTCCTGCTCCTAAAGCTGCTAGTGCTACTTCTACCGAGCAATTCACCGTAAACAACGTAGAGTCTACTTTTACAGTAGATAAAGGAGTTGCTTTGAATGCTGCTCTTTACAATATGAAAGGCCAAAAAGTAGCTGAATTCAACAATCAGACTGCTTTGAGATTAGAGTCTTACAGAGAACTTGGTTCTGTGATTGTAAAATACCAAATCGTAGAAAGCGGTAAAGAAGGTTCTATCAGAATCGACTTCGGTAACGGAATCGGTGCCGCTAGTACAGAAGAGTTTGAAAGCGTTTTGAAAAAATAATCAAAAGCTTTTGACCTGATCATTTAATTTCTGAACCGATTAGATACGCTCTAATCGGTTCTCTTATATCCAAAAAACCTTAATCTTGAAATCATAGCTTATGAAAAATTTATACACCTTAGGGTTAAGTTTCCTGCTATTTGCCGTCAGTATCTATCTAACTGCATTCAAACCCGAAACTGAACCCATCAACAACCCCAGCGAACTGATTACGACTTATTATCATACCGGCTTTGGGCAACTGACCCAAGCAGCCCAAAATCTGAAAATCGCTGCCGACAAGCTTAATCCAGACGCTCAAAGCCTGCAAGATTTACGCAACACTTTTCAAACATGTAGAACGAGCTATAAAAAAATTGAATTCCTGATTGAATATCTCGATGCAGAAGCTGTTAAACTTATGCTCAACGGCGCACCTCTGCCAAGCCTAGCCAAAGATACAGATGCTATTAAAATCAAACACCCCGAAGGAATGCAAACCATCGAGGAAATCGTATATGCAGAGAACCCACTCGAGGAAAAAGAAAAATTACAAGAACTCACTCAAAAACTTGCCGAAAACCTCAGAGACCTCAGCATTTTCCATCAAAAATCAACGATCAGAGATTATCAGGTATTCCCGGCTGCACGCTTACAGATGATCCGAATCATCAGCCTAGGGCTGACTGGCTTTGATACTCCCGCTACTTCCAATGCCATTCCCGAAGCCGAGGTTTCTCTGGGAGCAGTTTATCAATCTATCAAAAATTATTTCCCCCAACTTGCTACCAAACCCGGCGGGCTGGATAAAATCCTAGACCAAAAATTCTCCGAAGCACTCCATTATCTGAAAAAAAATCAGGATTTTGATTCTTTTGATCGCCTTCATTTCCTCAAAAATTATCTGAATCCCCTCTTTAAAACTTTAGAAGATGCCCGTAAAGCACTTAGTATTGCCTCTCTGGAGCAAACCCAATCCAAAGGAATAAAACGCACCTTCAATGAAGAAGCTGAAAATATTTTTGGAAATGATCTCATTAATCCATTTTACTACAGTTCGCTCACAGAAGCCGATAATAGCAAAGAAGCCATTGAGCTGGGCAAATTATTGTTTTTTGATCCCATTTTATCCAAAGAAAATAACCGCTCGTGTGCTTCCTGCCACGACCCGCGCAAAGCATTTACTGATGGACAAAAGAAAAGTCTTGCAACCGGATTACAGGGTACGCTAGACCGAAATGCTCCTACGCTCATCAACTCCATATATGCTACCAGGCTTTTTTATGATCTTCGCACAGATAATTTTGAGCGGCAAATCGAGCACGTAATTTACAACGATCAGGAATTTAACCTGACTGTGCCCAAGATTCTGGAGCGGCTCAACCAAAGTGAAGAATACAAAAAAATGTTTGCAGACCTTTATCCCTCTGTGGCAGGCCGCCCAGCCCTAAATCCATACTCCTTTGCGGCCGCTATTTCTGCTTATGTCACTTCGCTGAGAGGGTTCGATTCTCCTTTTGATCAATATGTGAGAGGCGAAATCAAACAAATTGATGAGGATGTCAAAAAAGGATTTAACCTCTTTATGGGCAAAGCAGGATGCGGCACTTGTCATTTTGCACCGGTCTTTAATGGCACTGTGCCTCCGCTTTTTGACGACTCGGAGTCTGAGGTGCTGGGCGTACCCGCCAATAAAGACCCTAAAAACCCAATCATTGACCCTGACCACGGACGCTCCAAAGGTTTACTTAAAGAAAGGCTAGACCTCTATCAACACGCCTTCAAAACGGTGACCGTACGCAACTCCGGGCTTACAGCTCCTTATATGCACAATGGAGTTTATGATACCTTAGAAGAAGTAGTAGATTTTTATAACCGAGGTGGAGGTCAGGGATTAGGGCTTTTTGTGCCAAATCAGACTTTGCCTGCCGACCCTCTGGAACTGACCGCAGACGAGCAAAAAGCACTGGTTGCTTTTATGAAATCTCTCAACAATGCCGAGCGATTCATCAGCATTCCTGAGAAATTACCTGTATTCCCTGAATCTACTGGATTAAACAAACGCAAGATCGGCGGGGAATACTAATCACTCCTGCGTACTTACAAACCTAAGAAGCCGGGTCAATAGAATGATCCGGCTTTTTGATGCTTTTGAAAAACTTCTCAAAAATTTTCAAAAGGATATGACTGCTCAACGCTTATCATGGACTGCTCAACGCTTATCAATGCCTATATATTTATCTGCAAAACGGTTTATAAATCGGAAATTCAGACTGTATTTAGGTAGGAGAGAGCTTTCAGTATTCCTCTAAAATTCAAAGCTAAATCCCTTTTCGTTCAATTGCTGATAAACTTTCTCATCAAAGCGATACAATTGGGCGGCACGATGCGAAACCCCAATTTCTTTTTCAGAACAAGGGACAAGTAGGTTCATTTTCATCATCTTACGTCTGAAATTGGGCTTATCAAGCTTCTTACCCAAAATGGCTTCGTACAGCTCTTGAAGTTGTAAAAGTGTAAATTTTTCAGGCAAAAGATTAAAGCCTATCGGTTCGTGGCGCACTTTATAGCGCAGACGCTCCATGCTAAAAGCCAGAATTTCATTATGATCATAAGGCAAATCGGGGACATCCTGCAGTCCAAACCATCGGGCATCTGCGGCCGTAAAGCCCGGAATGAGATGATAATCTTCAGGCTTGACCAAGGCAAAAAAAGCAATGGTGATGACCCGCTGGGTGGGATAACGCTTTGTATTACCAAAAGCCTGTAACTGCTCCAAATACAGGTCATTGATGCCTGTAAGGTCTCTAAGAATACGATCGGCGGCAGAATCCAGGCTTTCATCGTAGCGAATCCAGCCCCCCGGTAGTGCCCAACGACCTTTTACAATCCCTTCGGCGTGTTGTACCAGCAAAATTTCCAACTTTCCTTTCTCAAAACCAATCAGCACACAGTCAATGGATAAAGCTTGGATAATATCTCTTGAAAATGCATTCATGAAGCAGTGTTTGGGCTATGTTTTTGATGTAAATACAAATTTAATGCGTTTTTGGGGGGAAATGAAGGGAGAATAATTTTATAAATACAACTTTCTAATTTACTAGATGGGTTAATTAAAGCTTCTGTACTAATTCATCAATCTTTTTTAGGTGTTGGTTGAGAATCTTGTTTACTTGATCAACTTCTGTTTTAGGATCGATGGTACTGCCGATGGCAGCAGATTTATGGGCTACTTCTCCTCTTAATCTTGTATAAGATGCTAAATCGCTTAGGAGAACTTCATCCAAACTTTCTACTTCTATCCCAATTGGGGAAAGTATCTTTAATAAATCATCTTCCCCAATACCATTGTTTTTCTTATTGATATAATTTTTATAAGTAATAACAACTTCATTTATAATGGTTTGGAGTTTTTTAGCTTTACTCTGCGCTTCTTTTATCGAGGATATTGGTCCTCCCGGTAATTTTACAGGGGTGTAAATAACTAATGCAAGTAGTGTGTTGTTCAACCTTTTACCTTCATTAAAATCATCAAGTGCTTGATTTACTTTATCAAGGATAATCGCTTCTATAAATGCTTCAAATTCAGCATATACTAAAAGTCTGAAACCTCGCATTCTATCATATTGTCTTTCATTATAATCTCCTGTCGGTGAATATTTGGGTACAAAATGATTAATTAGTTTTGAAACTCTTTTTGTCAGGTCTTTAAATCTTACAGAAGACATTTTCAATACGTGATTGTGGATTGCTGCAATGTTGGAATAGGTAAGTAGATATGTAGAACTGTTGCTAATTCATTTCCCCATTTACTAAGTCTTGTATGTATATTTTGAGGGGTGCTGGTGGCTTTTTCAAGGGAATCTCTAAATTCAGCATCTTGTGTGGATAATTCTTTGAATGCCTCAACAATTTTATCTTTTTCTTTCAAAGCAATTTCAGAAATATTTTCATCTGAAAAATAAAAAACCATAATATCAAAGATAGCTCTGTTAAATCTCGGATCGAAATGATCTGCTGAGTATTTTCTAAAAGCATTATTTTCACCAAATATTTCTTCGGTCGTTTTTAGGGCAAGCTCTAATTGATGCGCTTCATTTTCAATTTGATCTGGATTAGTCTCCCATTTTTTATTGAGTGTCTCACAGGTTAAATCAAATAATTCTTTTAGCCCTCCATGATATTGATCCAAAAAATTTTTGAAAGCAAAAAAGCGTATCACAAGTTCTACATCACGCATTCGCTTATCCGGCTTATTAAGCTTTAACGTGTTTTTTATGCATGTGCTGTTTTGAGAAAAATCATCTGCAAAATCAATAAATCCACCAGGGTGTAATGCCTGTCTGAGTTCTTGGGGGGAGAGCTTCACGCTACCTGTATTTAATCTAAGGAAGATGAGATATAAAAAATCTTCATCAGGCCAATTTCTTATGATTACGGTTCTAATAGTTTGATTATCAAAAAAATCAATATCTTCAACATACCTGGGGTTATCAGATAATTTTTTATAATTATATCCATTAAAATCTTCTTTTTGCTTTAAACCTGATAATTTAAAAGTTTTAAAATCAGGGTCATCTTTTTCGGCCTCAAATTGTCGTAAAGTCAATAGCCTCTGCTTACCATCAATTACTATAAATTTTCCCTTTTTATTCTTTTTTTCAGCCAATACAATTTGAGGAATTGGAAGTCCAAGAAAAATAGATTCAATAAAATTGCTCTTAGTTTTATTATTCCAAGCATCCCTTCTCTGAAATTTAGGATTTAAGTCAATATTTTTCTTCTTTATTTGTCCAACAATTGTTTCTATAGTCCAATCTGTTGTTGCAACAAACGTACTTGAAAGTTTGTCGTAGTTTTTTTTTGTTATACCATTTTCTGTCTCTTCTCCTACGCTGCTAAACTCAATTAAATCTTGCATAAACAATACAGTTTTAATTACATGAAACCTTTACAAATATAAACATTGATCATGTTATATTAAAATTTCTTTTAAGAGGGAAACAAAAGATAGTATATGCTATACTTATGGTAGGCTGATCGTTAGTTCCCGCAAACAATCCGCACACAGGCAATCTTCGTAGCCTTTGTTCAGAAGAAAGGCTTGCAAGGCTTCGCTTATTTGAATACCAAAACACTGGCATTCAGTGATATTCCCCACCTTGCACTCGAAATTTTTTTGGCAGCGGGGGCATATTTTTTCTTCGTGTTGGGGCATTATTCAAATAATTTTTTGGGTTTTTTATAACCGTAAGGGCAGTGTCGGCAGCCGTTTTTACAGCAATAACCTCGCTCAAGGAGGTATTTGGCTGTAAACACATATTTGCCATCCTCTATATAAAAATCAATATTTTCTATAAATGTCTTTTTGGGTTTCATGCACTGAATTTTTTTAAGAATTGAATCAAAGCTTCCAAAGAGTGAAAATGACGGTTTGATTCCATTTCCTGGTGACTTAATATCCAACGATAATTGGAGATGCCTTGGTGCTCTACCTGAATATTAATTTCTGTATGGATAAAATTAAGATCGGGTGTGGCCTTTTCCAGGGCTTTATGCGTCCATAAAGCGCCTTGGGCATCGCCTGTAATTTTATAGGTGCCGTTATAGGGCGTGGGTGTAGCTGATAAATTTCCCAAAGGCAAAAAGCCCGTAAAAACAGAAGGTTTGAATAATTTTTCAAAAGAACCCTTAAGTGCAAGTTCCTCGGGCAGCCCTGCTTCAATTCGGGTAGTTTGGTCATCTTCCTGAAACATCAACCAAACCCTGTTGCAGAAATGAAGTGCCATCTCCAGATCGTGGGTAGCCACCAGGATGCTCTTTTGGGTCTGTCGGGCAAGCTTTTGTAAAAGTTCAAAAACTAGCATGCGGCTGGGATAATCCAGGTGATTGCTAGGCTCGTCCAAGATCATCAGCGGGGTATCCTGAGCCAGTGCACGGGCTATTAATACTTTTTGTTTTTCTCCATCACTGAGTTGAATGAAATTTTTTTCCCGAAAATCGGACATGCCGCTTAGTTCCAAAGCCCGGTCTACCCATCGTTTATCTTCTTGTTGGAGTTTTCCGAGCCAGCCCGTATAGGGGTATCGCCCCAGGCTTACCAGATCAACGACCTTAAAATAGCCCAGTTGAATACTTTCGGTGAGTACAAGGCTCAGTGCCTGTGCTTTCTCCAGGGCTTGCAGCGTTTGTAAATCTTTTTGATGAATCAGTATGTTTCCCTCGATGGGAGGAATGATGCCAGAAAGGGTTTTGAGTAAAGTACTTTTGCCCACGCCATTTTTACCCAGAAGTGCGATACATTCACCAGGAGCAATGCTCATATTCAGATGTGCGGCAATGATCTTTTGCGTTTTTCTGCTGGTTTTATAACCGATGGCTAGGTTTTGGGTCTGTATCATCAAAAAGCAGTTTTCAGGTTTTTGTTCCGCATAATGATCAAAATGACCAAAGGTGCTCCGATGAGCGAGGTCATAATATTGATCGGTAATCCGGCGGATGAATAGGGCAATTTGGACAAAACATCACAAAAAAGCATAAATATACTTCCTAGCAAAGCACAAGCTGGTATTAAAACACTATGATCGGAGGTTTTGAATAATCCCCTGGCTAAGTGTGGAACGGCAATCCCTACAAAACTGATCGGTCCGCAAAAAGCCGTCACACTCCCTGTAAGTAGCGCACTGATTGTGATGATATAGAGGCGGCTTCGGAGGATATTCAACCCTGAGCTGCGAGCATAATTTTCGCCCAGCAATAATACATTTAAAATTTTGATCAGTGAAAAAGAAGCCACTATCCCCAAGATTACAACTGGTACAAGTATTTCTAACTGACGAGCCGTGACTCCTGCCAAACTGCCGAAAGTCCAGATCACGTAATTCTGTAAACTCTCAGGGTGGCTAAAATATTGCCATATTCCAACCAATGCCGAAGCAAAAGCACCTACCATCATACCCACAATCAGTAAAACCACATTGTCTCTTACCCGAAAAGAGACCAATAAGATAATTCCCATCACTGCGGCTGCCCCTACAAAAGCTGCCGAAATGATCAGCCATTCCCCACCTACCCACAAAAGCCCAAAGCTACCCTGCCCTAGCCAGGAACCCGAACCCAAAACTACCAGCGCCACTCCCATACTGGCTCCCGAGCTGATACCCAGGACGGAGGGACCTGCCAGGGGATTTCGGAACAATGTCTGCATTTGTAAGCCGCTCAGTGAAAGTGCTACCCCCGCCAAAATTGCCGTGAAAGCTCTAGGGATTCTTATTTTATAAAGAATATTCACCCAGGTTTGGTTTTCAGGTTCAGGCTGCCATAAGATTTGAATGATATTCAAAATGGGGATATGCACCGAACCTAAAAAAATATTGATGATAAAGAAAAGGATCAATATCAAAAAAGACAATAAAAAGATTAAGGACTTCAAATTAGTTTTCTATTTTTTTATAGTAGGTAAATTCATAGTTAGGCAATAATTCGGGGTGGAAAATCTTGACCAAATCCGACAAAACCAGATGCGGATTCAGCACGCCGGAGTTCCAATAGTCATTACCTCCTTGAGCGTTGACACGCCGATTATTATTATAAATCCGGTCATTTTTAAAAGAATTAAAATCGCCCAGTCGGGAGTCAATAGCAAGTATATCCTCCTTTTTTTGGCAATTACCCGTATTGATCCAGTAATCGGCTTTAAGCCCGGTAGGGTAGACTGCCTCGAGATTCAGAGGGATGGCTCCAGTGGACTCATCTTGACTCCAGGAATACATAGCCCCCGCATCTTTGATCAGATGTGCCATATAACTATTGCCTCCGGGTACATACCAGGTATCTTTGAAAGGGATTTCAATTAAAACGAGCGGTTTTTTATCTGTTTTTTGGCTCAATTGGGCGATTTGAAGGTATTTTTTCTCGATTTCCTCGAAGATTGCATTGGCTTGGGCTTCTCGGTCAAATAACAGTGCGATGAACTTCAGCCATTCAGCTCTACCCAGGGGCGTATTTTCCTGCCAATCAAGGTTAGGAATTGTTTTGAGTCCTAGTTTTTTAAAGGTTTCCGTGGATTTTGCTGAGGAAAACCCACTGGTCATCATCAGGTCGGGATTCAAACTCAGAATTTTCTCCTGATCTAGTTGTTCACCAGTGCTGATTTCAGGAATTTGACCAGCGTTTACTTTTTGAAGAATTTTTTCGTGGGTAATATAGGCTTTATTTTCCACACCCAGGATATGGTCGCTAAGTCCGAGACGATCTAAGGGCTCTAAAAAAGTAGTAGAAAGAGGAATCAAACCTCGGATAGGGATTTCTATAATTTGATCTGCGGAGTAGTTTTTGGGAGCTTGGGCACCGCGCTTTAACAATACAAAAGAGAGTGTGTCTTGTGCTTCTCGTGTAGTTCTGAAAAGATGCACCAATTTATATTGCTCAAAATACTGTACGGATAGCCCCTGAGCATATTTAAATTTTACGGGAGCGGAATGCTGATTTTTTGCATCAGAAGGGGTATCGTTAGAGGAATTGGGCTGGCATGCGTGTAGCAAAAGGTACGCAAATGCCAGCCACAAGTAATACAAAGATTGAATATTTTTCACGGGTTCTATGGTATGCGTTAAAAATTGTACATAAAAAGATGTCCAAAATTAGCGCATTTAATCCAGAATAGAAACCGGGTTTTTGCTTCTTTCTTCTAGGTTTAGTTTTTAGAGATCAACTTAGCCAAGACTACCGGAGGCGTTACTGAGGTATCGATTTTCTTTTCTACGACGTGCGAAAAGTCATTTAAGAATTTAGAAAGCTTGCCGTATTGAATGCCAGCATTTCGGAGATGTGTCCCGATTTCGGCTAGGTTAGCCCAGCCGGTTTCATCAGCACAACGCTTTACTGCCTCCACGAGCGTTTGCTCAATTTGAGCGTGACTTAGGATATGAGTACTAAAAGTCTTTGGGTTGATTGTTTTTACGTTCATAATCTTGACAATTTTAAAACGGGTAATAAGAATTTAGAAAAAAATATTTCTATTACAGTTCAAAATTGGCTTTACACGTAAAAGCCAGGGTTTAATTTATTTCTTTGAAAAACGGTTGAAGTAAAAAAAATGTTTGAATAATTCTGTTTTTTGGATAAAAAAAGCCGTATTCAAGCAGTAATTCTATCTGGTGGAGTAATTTATCTCTATCCTACAGAAACAAAACCCTCCTGTTTGATCGGGAGGGTTTTTCGTGATAGAGGATTTTTCATCCTTCTTTCCATAGGTACAGTCCTGGGCAAGGCTGTACAAGACAGGGTTGGATATTGGAATTCACAGGGCTTAAGGGGAGGCTTTTGATGCAAACCCTCGGCTATGCTTGTAGTCATATATACAATCTCATGCCATAAACCTAAATGTTTGATAATCATGCTTTTATGTAAGGGTTGGGAAAATAAAATTCCCAAAATGGAAGGGAAATAAGATGTATTGTGGAAGAAAAATAGAGGGAGCAAATAGCTCACTAAAAAGTGGGTTCTTCCATATTTATATCCCTCGAGACATCTCAAAGAACGGAGAACTCTACAGAAGGATTGCTAATATTTTCTGGGGCAGAGTTGTTAGGATTCTTTAATCGAAGATCGAGCTATATCGTCTTTTGCAGCAGATTGGGCATTTAGGCTTGTATTGCGGTACAAAATGCCTGAGTCATTGAGTCCATCTCTCCCCCCAAAAAAATCAACTTTTAACTTTTTCAGTAGCCCATTTATTTATTCCGATTGACTTTCCCCACCCGATGCGCAACCAGATTCTTTCGTGGATATAGTACAAAACACTTTTGGTCACTACCTCAAAAAAGCCGATTCCTAAGGCAGACGGGAAATGACCCGTGATGAGAAATGAAATAAAAATCGTATCTATTGTTCCAGTGATGCGCCAAGTGATGGCCTTGGTAGCACTCCGATGCGGAAGTTCATGGGCAGTATACCGATCTTTTCCCCAGACAATGATTCCCCACAATCTTTCGTGGAGATAGTACAAAAAAATCTTTGTCAGAACTTCTACCGCACCGATTTTTAGGGCAGTGAGGGGGTTTCCGGTGATGATAAAAGACACGATCATGGTATCAATCGTACCTGTGATTCGCCAACTGATTGCTTTTGCCAGACTTCTTTTACTTGAATCCATGATGTTCTTAATTTTAAGTATGATTTTTTTATAAAAGCGATGTAAATATATATACTCTATTCGATAAATAGAATATTAAGATGAAATTTTTTTTTAAATACGTTTAACAATGGTTAGTTCATTTCAGAGGCACAGAGGTTTTGTCTTTGGGTCCTATCTGGTGGCGAATCAGACCCGTCAGAAAAAGACCGATCGCCAGAAAAACAGCCAATCGCCCCAGATAATCGCCTTGTTTGGCATAAAATGTCGTTCTGGATTTTGCCCTTACTTGCAGTTCGGAAGCCTTTGGGACATTTTTGAGGAATTCGCCCGCTGGATTGATCAAGCCAAGTTGGCTGTCCTCGATCAAAACCAGTGCAAAACATCGATTTTCAATGGCTCTTAGTTTTGCTTGATCCAGAAAATAATTAGCACTCAGTGAAGCGTTTTGCTTATGGGCGCATATAAACGCTTTGACTTGACTAGCCAACAAACTTCCTCTGAATAATTCTTGTGAAGCACAAGTCTTTATATTTCTGATTTCAGAAGTTGAAATGCTAATCTCTCTGGTAGGAGTTCTGGCAAGATCTTCGTTTTTAAAATACAAAGAGACCACATAAGCAATCGCAAGGATCATACATACATAAATCCCAAATACTTTGCGATTGACCGAAAACTTGCTGCGAATCGCCAGATACAAAAAAACATTGATGCTCAAAATCCACATGCTTCCGCCCAACACACCAGTCACTTCATACCACTGCACCAAGTAGGTCGATTTGGCAAAAGCATTGCCCAAGATCAATCCTACTTCTGGAAAACCCGTCACAAGCAGCACATACTCGAGGCTTAACCAGTACAAAACCCAGGAAAAATAACCGTAGGCTTCATTGATGGCATCGCGGGTAATTCTGAATAAGATAAATACCCATGTTTGAAATAGTGTACTCAGTAAGATTTGTAGCCACACCTCCTGCCAGGGCAAAGATAGGTTTATAGTAGCAAAAACGGCATTCCAAATCAATAGGGCAATGAATATATAGATGAAAAAATAAAGATAAGTTCCCGACGCGTTTTTGTGTTTTAAATGAATGTCAATTTCCAAAAGAGGTAAAAAAGCAACAAACAAAATCAGGGGGCTCCACCATGTACCCAAGCTCAACCCTACACCTCCCAGGATTGCTAGTAAAAAAACATAGTATGGTTTATTGGGTAAGTCTTCAAACATCTTCAAAGAATTAAACAAAGAAATATTTAAACAACGACTTAAACTTATTGCAAGATAGTGAGTTTTCTTAAAATAATAAGCATCTATGAGCTACTTATGTGGGATCGATTACGGCAACCAACTCAAGGGTACTACGGTAGTCTGTATGTATGACGAAAATTCGGGCAAAATAAGTTTGCGTACTTCCGAAAAGAAAAAAAACGCCGACCACTTTGTCAAATCTCTGCTCAATGATTTACAACCCAAAGTGGTGTTTTTGGATGCGCCTTTGTCGCTACCGATGGTTTATACGAAGGGTTTTGGGAGTGCAGCAGACGATTTCTTTTTCAGAGAGGCAGATAAATCGTTAAAAGCCATGTCTCCCATGTTTTTAGGCGGTTTGACGGCAAGGGCAATGCGTTTGAAAGCTGAAATGTTTCCAATTCCTTTTTATGAAACCTACCCGGCTGCCCAAGCCCGAAAAATGGAGCTCCAGGAGATCGGTTATAAAGACAAAACAACGCATATAAAAGCAGTTGTAGCACAAATTCAGAGAAGCTATCCGATGTTTAGACTTCCAATTGAATTTCAAAATTGGCATGAAGTAGACGCAATTCTTGCCCTAATTGGGGCATATCGCTTCATTTTGGGAAGGCACGAGACCTTTGGGAATCCTGTAGAGGGTTTGATTTATCTCTAAATCCCTTTATTTGAACGTTAATTGCCCTTTAAAAAGAGTTTAGAATAATTTTTTAAAAAAAAATATATATTCGCTTGCATCGTTGACTTATTTTTTTTTACTTGGCATTATAATTTAGTATTCTACCTAAGAAAACTATCAATCGTCAGAAAAAGAGCTTTTTCAACATCATATATTTTATTATTTAGAATCCCATATTTTTTAAGCAGCATATAAAATGGTTTTTATTTTCTCATCTATCTATTTCCAACAGCATTGGGTTTCATCAATACTCTTGAGGTTAAAGTTCTTCACTCAAAACCGGATTAAATTTTTTGTATAAAAAATTTGTCTATTCAGATAAATTCATATTGTGAATTATGTGATTACTTAGTATAAACTTCATAATTAAAACCTTAATTTTTTGAATTAATTAAGAGTTTTTTCAAACTAAATTTAAAAGAACACCTAAATTTTTGTAAAATGACAATGACACCAAACCAACAAACTTCTAAGAAAAGGAAGTTTTACCCCGGCGACATCAGACAAGCGGGAACCAAAGAATTCAGTATGATCCTAGGAAATCTAATTAATTACAAACACCAACTTGTTCGTGAGGAAAATGAACAAAAAATAGGTGATTTAATGCTCAAAATCGCTACTAAACTCAAAGAATTGGGGTACAAAGCAGCTAGTGAGGCAATCAAAAAGAAAGTAGGTCGGAGGAAATCAGGTAAATTTTCGGGAATTACTCCCAAGAAAAAACAAGATACTATTGATATTGCTGTAAAGTGCTGGGAAGAAGCCTCTTTAATCAATGAATCAGCCAAAGAAAAACCCAGAGGAGTAAGAAACAATCAATTTATTTAATCTATTGTCTTATCTAAGTTCTCGGCTTGTATAAGGTTTTATCTCATCTTTTATATTTGTTTTTTTTAATAAACATCATATCAACCCTAAAATTATGCTATTTTAAAGCCATTCTTCACTGGGCGTTCCGGTCGTAGAAGCACTATTTCTTTGTCTTCGCCCAAAACACCCAATACCAGGCATTCAGACATAAACTTGGCGATTTGTTTGGGTGGAAAATTCACCACAGCAATAACCTGCTTGTAAACTAAATCTTCTTTGGTGTAAAGTTGGGTAATCTGTGCACTACTGGTTTTAGTGCCTAGGTCTCCAAAATCAATCCTTAGTTGAAATGCAGGTTTGCGTGCCTCCGGAAAATCCTGTACATCCATGATTGTACCTACCCGAATGTCTATTTTCTCAAAATCTTCCCAGGTAATCATAAAATATTCATTTTGACAGTGAGAATAGAAATAAGCTTGCTCTTTGACCCTTTCAGGATAATATTTTCAAAACCGAAATGGGTTTAGAAAAATAAATGTAATACCCTTATTTGGGAGATTTAAGAAAGTAAATCCACAGAAATCAAAGAAATTAGGCTGTATAGGCTAATTTTGGGTATAAAATTAAGCTTTTAAATCCATTTCTCAAAACAGGAAAGAGGCAAAGGGATATCCCAAAAGACCCTATTTTATAAAAATTTTCTTTCTAATAATTTGATTATCAGATATTTTCTCAATAATATAAATCCCTGGTGCTAAGTGTAGCTCCCAGATATTTTCCTGATTTACGAATTGCTCCGCTATTTTTTCACCTTGTAAATTGTAGAGGCGGAGAGCAGTTGCTTCTCCCAAGGTACGGATTTTAATGGCTCCCTCTGAGGGATTGGGGAAAATAAGCAGTTGTGTATTTGAATCGGTACTTCCCTGAATCACTTCAAAATGAATTTCCTGGATTTCTCCAGGCTGCCCTTGTGCAAATACCTTTTCAAAAGGTGTTGCCTGGAGGGTGTATCTTCCTGGGATCAGATTTTTTCCTTTGAAACGAGAGAGCTGCAAAGGATCATTGCCAAACAAGGCATAAGGAAATATATTCTCAAGTTGTTTGTGCTGAATCGCCCCGCTTAATTCAAAAGCTACACTCCCGATTTGAGTAGGTTCTGTATTCGCTTGAATATTCACTAAGCTATCCCCAAGCTTACTTAAATCAATCACAGTACCTTCCATAATATCCTGTATTTTTTGATTCGTCACGGCATTGATCAGGCTAAAGCTTTGTATTTTTGGATTAGGGGCACTCACCGAGAAAAAAATTGTAAGTGGTCCTGTTAATGTGCTGCTTAGTGTATTATCCAAATAAAGCGTAGTCGTCAGAATATAATATCCTGGTGGGAATAAAACTCCTGTATATTCGCCATTGACGCCATCTCCCAACAAAGTATATGGCAATAAACGCTCAAATCTGAATATATTCAGCGGACCTTTTAGTCCAATAGAAACCACCCCAATATCATCCCCCTCAGTCAGCACACGAATACTCAATGGAATACTTCCAAATTCTTCAAAATCAAGAATATCCCCTTTTTCAAGCAGACCAATATCCTCGTCGGTCTCCGCATTCACCAGCATAAATCCCAGAATTTTGTTGGAGGAGTCGCAGCGAAGGCTGATTTCATCCAATGAATTACAGCCTGGAGCATTTTGACCGATGCTTTTTTGCCCTCTGGTTGGAATTTTTTCTAACACACAACATTGACTTAATCGACGATTACCCGATACGTTCAGACCGGTTTCTAGTACATCTATATCCACCGAAAGCTCTAAATTAGCAATGCTTGAAATATCTTGAAGTTGAGCGTTGCCAAAAATCACAAGTTTACGGGCAAATTTCAGGCTTTCAAGACCTTTAAGCGTATTCAACAGTGGATTATCATTGATAAATAAAGTACCTTCCACACGCATAAGCGTATCCAAAGAAGACAAATTCACAATATCATCTCCCTGAATGATCAAATTACCAGTTATGCGCGTACACGTAAAAGCATCTACCTCAGCTTGTGAACCCAGAAAAACATTTCCTTCGCATATATTCAATGGTGTCTTATCTTCAGCCTGAATATCCAATGCAAGGAAACAAATCAAAAAATAACTTCCCAACAGATAAAAGGAGCGATAAAAATTTTTATAATATGCGGTATACCTTTCTAAATTATAAAACCAAACCCTGATCATATAAATTTTGATTTTAAACTGACGTGAATTATGTATCTCAAGTAATGGAGGAAGAAGTAATATTTAGGGCTAAATATATGTATTTTTGATCAAGATATTTTTATCCGAATTGAAATTTAATAAAAATATAAAAAGGCGGGTAAATTTGCCCATTCACCCGCCTTATAAAAGGTTGCCTAATTAAAATTTAGGTGCGTCTACCAATTGCGCCACTCGCCCCTTTATTTGAATAATAACAGGCGGGCGAGGAGGGATTCGAACCACTCAAACCTGGTCACATTCTTTAAGCTTTCACCGCAGAATTTTTAGATAAAAATTGCTGCTCTACCACTGAGCTACCTCGGGTGATAATAGGTTGTTGGGTATTAGCCTTTGGGTTTTGGGAATTAGTTTCTTGACATTACTTACTTAGAATTACCTGTATTTGCCAACGCCCAATACCCGTTTGGACCCGAGGGAAGGATATGAGCCTTCGACCTTCAATTGAATTTCTGCGAGAAGCCTCCAAAATGCTTTTTAAACTAACACTGTGAAGCGTTACACTTACACTAAATAGGTTCAAACGGCAACTGTTGTCCGAACCTCCTTGAAACTAAAACTGAATCTAAGACTAGGCTTCAAGATTTTGATCATTCAAGAATAATTCCTTTATTGATATAATTGAATAACTTCGTAGCTAGATCGGTCTGTACGGCTTCAGCCTCATTGGCCTTGGCACGGGCTACCTTCACCGCCTCAATGACACGATCAATTCTGGTGAGTAATTCCGCCTTATCCCGGGTAGAAATCTTGGTGCTGGTATAAATGGTTTCATATTTTCCTACCTGCACATCAATAGTTGATTCCCGAATTTCGGCTGCAAAATGCTCTGTAGGCGGATGCACCACAATATGTTTGGTCCTTTTTTCGGTTTTATACTTATGCTCTGGGTCAGTCTTTTTATAACCACGCGCCTTACCCGCATCGTCTTTCCAGTCTTTGGTAGGGTCTAAAGTAGGGATGGTTTCATAAAACCTACGTACTTTGGCCAGATAATTCTCCAGTGATAGTAGGGAGGTCGCACTTACTTCGCCGAAATTTTGCCCTTCAATAATCAGTTCAGCCTTGGCTGTCCCTGACGAATTGGTTTCCTCTTTACTTAAAGTCGTATTGAGATATTTGCACACAATCTCAGTGACATAAGCCACATTCTCGATGACCGTATAATTGATGATTTTATTATCGGTGGTCATACGCTCCCCCTCCCCTTCAAGCGGAATCAGCACTCGGGTTAGCCCGTCAAAACGAGAATCATTCTTAGAGAAATTGGAGCTTTGTTCTTCCAGCAGTTTTTCAGATTGAGCCTTATTGGTAGCCTCAACTGCCAGAATGGCATGAAGTTTGTTTTTTGAGTCTGTTTTTGCCATAGAATAATCAATAAAAATTCCTTCATTCGAATACGTTGAGTCATTTACGGGAAAAATCCTTAAAAGTTAATATCCAATTTTAAGTTTTTATGCCCCTAAAAGGCTAATCAACTGTAATAAAACCGCTATATCGCAGTATTTTTCTTATATTTGTTTCATAACAAGCAACAATCTCAAGACTATGAAAATAAAGCCCGGAATTTTGCTCTTATTTCTAATTTTTTATGTCCTACCGATTCAAATGGGGCATAGCTTACATAAAATACCGATCATGTCCAAAAAATTATTCTTTTTTGAAGATTATTATGAAAAAGCCTGGAAAGAGGTTGATTCTCTCGAGAGAAAAGGTTTGCCCCAATCTGCCCTAGAGGTAGTCAACAAAATCTACCAAAAAGCTAAATCAGATAAAAACGACGGGCAGCTCATCAAAGCCGTTATGTACCGCATCAAATTTATGGCTTTTATCGAGGAAGACGCACTGGTCAAAAGTATCCAAACTCTACAAAATGAAGCCGAAACTGTTGCCTTCCCTGCCAATGCCCTCCTACATTCTATGCTCGCAGAGGCTTACTGGCAGTATTACCAAAATAATCGCTATGTCTTCTACGATCGTAGTACTACCGTAGATTTTAAAGCAGACGATATCCAAACATGGGACCTGCAAAAAATTGTAGAAGAAAGCATCCGCCAGCACCAGCTTGCGCTCCAAGAAACCGAACGCCTCAAAACAGTCAAAGTAGACCATTACCAACCCGTACTTCATTCCGGCGAAACGGAACTGCGCAAATGGCGCGCCACGGCCTACGACTTTATTGCACACCGAGCTCTGGACTTTTTTATGAATCAGGAAGCCGAACTCACCAAACCTGCCTACCAATTTACGCTCAATGAAACCAAATACCTCAGTGATGCCGCCGATTTTGCCAAACTGGACATTCAAAGCAAAGATACCTTATCTTTTGAATATCAGGCAATTCACCTTTTTCAAAATCTTCTGACCTATCACTTAACCGATTCAGATATCGGTGCCTGGCTAGATGTAGATCTTAAACGCATCAAATACATCTACCCAAAAATGAATGTGCCCAACAAAGACCAAATCTACCTCGATGCCCTCAATCGCCTCAAAACCCGCTGTGCTACCCATCCGCTCAGTGCTGAGATAGACCACCTGATCGCACGTTATTATTACAATGAGGGTGCTAAATACAACCCCCTGCTTTCCGAAAGTCATAAAGGTGATATCCAAAAAGCACTTGAAATATGTCAGAAAGCCATTCAGGCATTCCCGAATTCTGGGGGCGCACAAAACTGCAAAAGCCTCCAGGCAACAATTTCTAACAAATCTATCAGAATTCAAAGCGAAGACATCCTTCCAGGCAATCAACCTGCTCCGGTTTTGATTGAATACAGAAATCTCAAAAAAGTCTATTGGAAGGTCGTCAAAGCCAATCCTCAGGGTTTAGAAAAAGCCTTGAAAAGAAATGAATCCGATTATTGGGAAAAATACATTGACTTTTATAATACCCAGCCCATTGTAATCTCCTGGAATACCGAACTGCCTGTGGATGAAGACTACCAAATGCACCGCGTAGAAGAAAAAATGCCTGCCTTGCCTTTTGGTGATTATGTGATTTTTGCAAGTGATGACGGGAAATTCAGCTATAAAAATCACGCAGTAAGTCATCACCCTATACGGATTTCTAACCTGAGCTATATCTTCCGCAATCACCGAGAAACGGGCACAGGAGAAGTTTTTGTATTGGATCGAGTAAACGGCGAGCCAGTATCAGAGGTCAAAGCAGAAGTCTATTATTCGGAATACAACTACAACAGCCAGAAATACGAAGAAAAGCTTGTAGGTACTTTTTATACAGACAAACAAGGCTTTTTCCGCATTCCCGAACAAAACCAAAATCGAAATTATTCCATCACACTCAGCAAAGGCAGTGACTTACTGCCCGGACGAAATCAGGACTACATCTACCTTTACAAATCTACCCGAGAAGAACGCCTCTACACCAACACGCATTTCTTCCTGGATCGTGCCATCTATCGCCCCGGTCAAACAGTGTATTTCAAAGGAATTGTATTAGAACACCAGGGCGGCCGCCACGAGATTCTGCCTCATTTCAAAACAACGGTTTATCTCTTTGATGTAAACTATCAGCGTGTTGCCGAATTAGCCTTGACTACCAATGAATTCGGTACTTTCAGTGGTTCTTTCACTGCTCCTGACAATGGCATCAACGGACAAATGCACCTCGAGAATATCGCTACAGAGGCGATTTCTGAAACCAATCACACCGTAGCCAGCGGGCAAACGATCTACAGCATTGCCCAGCAATACAATGTCAGCATCCAAGAAATCAAACAATGGAACAATCTCAAAAGTAATGACATCCAAGTAGGGCAAATCCTCAAAATCAATATCTCCAGAAATACCAATGTCCTGGGTACAGCGTATTTTTCGGTAGAAGAATACAAACGCCCGAAGTTTGAAGTGACTTTTGAACCCGTGACCGGCTCCTATCGCCTGAACGATGAGGTGAAAGTCACTTTACAGGCAAAGGCCTTCTCCGGCGCAAATATTGACGGAGCGGATGTTAAATACCGTGTTGTTCGCCGGGCTATTATGCCTTATTGGTGGTATTACTGGCGACCGAATTTCCAAAGCTCGCCCGAAATGGAAATCACCAATGGCACAGCCCAAACAGATGCCAACGGTAAATTTGAGGTGAAATTTCAGGCTATTCCTGACCCAAGCTTCAAAAAAGAAGATTTTACCACCTTTAGCTACACTGTATATGTCGACATAACCGACATCAACGGCGAAACCCAAAGTAATAATACCTCGGTATCCGTGGGCTTTCAGGCTTTGGAATTGGGTACAAACCTGGGTGATGAGATAGACCGCAGCAAAGGACCCAAGTGGACGCTTTATGCCAATAACCTCAGCGGTCAGCCCGAAAAAGCACAAGGAACGCTCACCATCACCAAACTCAAAAGCCCTACACAAGCTTATCGTAGCCGCCGTTGGGAGCAACCCGATAAATTTATCTACGCTGAATCTCAATGGCATCAGCTTTTCCCCTATGACCTCTACAAAAATGAAAATAATTTCGCCCAATGGGAAAAGGAAAAAACCGTACTGGAGCTGAAATTTGATACCGAAAAAAGCAAGGACATCCCCGTAGAAAACCTCAAAAAATGGGAAACTGGCAAATACCTGGTAGAAATGACTGCTAAGGATAAATACGGAGAAGAAGTAAAATCCATGAAGTATTTCACGCTTTTTGCCACAGATGCCAAGACAATCCCCACACCTGAGATAGAATACTTCCAAACTGTCAAAGGTAGCGGCGAACCGGGCGAAAAAGCCCTCTACCTGGCCGGAAGCCACCAAAATATCCGGGCTTTGTATGAAATAGAGCATCAGGGTGCCATTGTAAAAAGTGAATGGCTCACACTCAACAACGAACAGCAAAAGCTTGAAATCCCCCTCGAGGAAAAACACAGGGGCAATCTGTCGGTACATTATACCTTTATCAAAAATAACCGCATTTACAGCCAAAGCAGTACCATCTACGTGCCTTATACCCATAAGCAACTGGATATCAGCTTTGAAAGCTTCCGGGATAAGCTCCAACCCGGCGAAAACGAAACCTGGAAACTCCGCCTGCGTGGTAAAAACGGCGATAAGGTCGCTGCCGAGATGGTCGCTACGCTCTATGATGCCTCCCTGGATCAGTTCCGTGCCAACTCCTGGGACTTTAACATCTACAACGCCTACTATGCTACCCTCCAGTGGAGTAGCCAGAACAACTTTACTTTCAATGAACACGAGGTCTACCAACAAGACTGGAATCCCTACGTAGGCGGCTACAACCCCAATTATGATCAATTGAATTGGTTTGGCGTAGGGTTTTATTATGGAGGATATTATGTGGCAAAATCTGTGGCTTTCGGTGGAGTACGTGATGAACGAAGAATGGAACTCGAGAGAACTACCGCCGAAGAGCCAATGATGGAAGAACAAGTGCAAATGGAACTTAGTACAAACATATCTGAAATACTAGATAAAAAAGAGATGGATGATTCTGTAAGTCCTTCTTCGCCAAACTCAATCTCCCCCCCCCCACCTCCCAAAGAAGGCAAAAAAGATGGCGAAGCAGACCTAACTGGCGTAAAAGCCCGCAGCAATTTTAATGAAACGGCCTTTTTCTTCCCACACCTGCAAACCGATGAAAACGGCGATATTCTGGTGAAATTCACCATACCCGAAGCCTTGACTCGCTGGAAAATGATGGGTTTTGCCCATACCAAGGATTTGAAATACGGCATGGCCGGCAATTCGCTCGTGACACAAAAGGAGCTGATGGTCGTGCCGAATGCACCTCGATTCCTGCGCGAAGGAGATAAAATCACGCTTTCCTCCAAAGTAACCAATATCTCCGACAAAGACCTTGAAGGCTCTGCCCAACTTTTCCTGGTAGATGCCACCAATGCCCAAAAAATCGATGCCCAACTCGGAAATACACAAGCACAACAGACCTTCACGGTCAAAGCCGGTCAAAGTATCGCCCTGAGCTGGCAACTGCACATTCCCGAAGGAATGCAGGCAGTTACTTACAAGGTCATCGCCAAGGCTGGTAGCTTCTCTGACGGTGAGGAAATGACCCTGCCCGTGCTGACCAACCGCATGCTCGTCACCGAGACCCTGCCCCTACCCGTACGTGGCAAACAAACCAAGACCTTCAAAATGGACAAGCTCCTGACCAGTAGCCAGTCCAACACCCTGAGCCATCACAAAGTGACGCTAGAGTTCACAGCCAATCCGGCCTGGTATGCTGTACAGGCATTGCCCTATATGATGGAGTTTCCGTATGAATGTGCCGAGCAGGTTTTCAGCCGCTTTTATGCCAATAGCCTAGCGGCACACATCGCCAATTCCAATCCGAAGATCAGAGCCGTATTTGATTCCTGGAAAGAAATCACACCCGATGCCCTGCTTTCTAACCTGGAAAAAAATCAGGAACTTAAATCTCTGGTAATCGAGGAAACTCCCTGGGTACTCTCCGCCCAAAACGAATCCGAGCGTAAGCACCAAATCGGGGTTCTTTTTGACATCAATTACATGGCCAAATCCCTGAAAAGTGCCCTAGACAAACTTGCGGAAAAACAGGTGTCAAGCGGAGCCTGGACTTGGTTCGAGGGAATGCCCGAAGACCGCTACCTGACCCAGCACATCACCACAGGTATGGCGCATCTGGATCACCTGAAAGTGACTTCTGTAAAAGAAAATGCAAAAGTACAGGAGATGATTCGCAAAGCTTTGAGCTATCTGGACGGAGTCATTGCCCGTGACTACGAAGAGTTGCAACGCCTGGCCAAACAAGGCAAAATCAAACTCAGTGATCAACACGTCGGCCACCTACAGATACAGTACCTCTATACCCGAAGCTACTACATCGACCTGAAAGCGGAGAAAAGAACCCAAGATGCCATAGATTATTACAAAGGACAGGCAGCAAAATACTGGTTGAACTTTAATAGATATGCACAAGGAATGATCGCACTCAGTCTGCACCGTATGAGCGATCAGCTTGTGCCCAAAGACATCATCAAATCGCTGAAAGAGAGAGCCTTGCACTCCGAAGAAATGGGCATGTACTGGAAAGAAAGCTATGGCTTCTATTGGTACGAAGCACCGATTGAGACGCAAGCCATGATGATTGAGCTTTTTGATGAAGTAGCGCAGGATGCCAAAGCTGTAGACGATCTCAAGACTTGGCTGCTTAAACAAAAACAAACCACAGACTGGAAGACCACCAAAGCCACTTCTGAGGCTTGTTATGCGCTGCTACTTCGTGGCGAAAACTGGCTAACCGACAAAAAACAAATTACCATCAGCCTGGGCGACAAAAAAATCAACCCTTACGACGAAGCCAATGCCTTGCCCACCGAAGCTGGAACGGGTTACTTCAAAACCTCCTGGAACAGCGAAGACGTACAGGCGCAAATGGGCAACATCACCGTAGAAAAGCAGGATGAAGGCGTAGCCTGGGGAGCCGTTTATTGGCAGTATTTTGAGCAATTAGACAAAATCACCACCGCCGAAACGCCCCTAAAACTGGATAAAAAACTCTTTTTGGAGAAAAACTCTGACACTGGCCCGGTCATTACGCCGATTACTGAAAATACCACACTTTCGGTGGGTGACAAAGTAAAAGTAAGAATCGAACTGCGGGTAGACCGTAATATGGAGTACGTCCACATGAAAGATATGCGTGCCAGCGGTTTTGAGCCGATCAATGTGATCTCGCACTACAAATACCAAGACGGACTCGGCTACTACGAAAGCACCAAAGATGCCGCCACGCACTTCTTCTTCGGCTATCTGCCCAAAGGGACATACATTTTTGAGTATCCTCTACGGGTAAGCCACGCCGGAGACTTCTCCAATGGCATTACGAACATTCAGTGTATGTACGCACCGGAGTTTAGCAGCCATTCGGAAGGTATTCGAGTGAAGATTGCAGAGAAAAAGCCTTAATTTGCTTAATTCACAGTACTAAAAACCAAAGCCGGGCGGAATCGTCCGGCTTTTTTTGTTTTCACTCACTCGTCTAATCAATAAACTTACGTTGATCTTTCTAAGATTTTGGACGCTTGTCAATAAACTTACGTTGACCTTTCTAAGATGTTAAGCCTCCCAAATCTACCAAATAACTTATTAAGCCATATAAATCGATAGGATAACAATGTTTTGATTATTAGCGAGTTATGTTTTTGGACTTACCGGCTATGATGTGCTACAGAACATGAAACTGATAAACTTGTATCTCAAGTGTACAGTCCATATATTTGCATATACCCATAAAACAACAACTATGAATAACCAGGAGTTAAAACTTCATTTGATTCAGTGGATTTTAGAAATCAAGAGCCAGGAAACCCTTGAATTTCTTTTGCTTTGGAAAGATAAGCAGAGGCGGGAAAGGGAAGCGAGATTTTTTAGTCTGTGTGGTTCATGGCAATCCGAACAAACTGGAGACCAATTGGCTCAAGAAATTTATGAATCAAGAATGGATTACCCCAGAGAAGTAGAACTATGAAGAAATACTTATTAGACACCAATATTTGTAGGCTCTTACCATAATTTAGACTGATAACTGAAATTCAATGATTTTGAGCCCATAATTTCGTCAAAAGACTACCTTTTAAAACTATCAGTCCAATTCTAGGGAAGAGCCTAAAAAAATTAAAATCATTCATTATGATGATAATAACCACCTGCGTGAGGGCATGGTTTTTTTGATTCAAGCTACTCCAGATTTGGATTTGGTGGGTTCTTTCAAAGATTGTAATCTTCTTGAGAAGCAAATTCCACAGCTTAAGCCAGATGTTGTTTTGATGGATATTGATCTACCAGGACGCAACGGCATAGAAGCCGTTAAAATCGTAAAAGAATTAAATCCACTTATTCAAGTCTTGATGCTTACGGTTTTTGAAGATGAAGCAAAAATATTTAATGCTATCCGGAATGGTGCCAGCGGTTATTTGCTTAAGAATACCGCCCCGTCAGAAATTATAGAAGCAATTTTTGATATATTTAAGGGGGGATCACCTATGACAGCCAGTGTAGCCCGCAAGGTTTTACTCTTTTTTCAACAACAAAAAACCATCACAAAAGCCGATTACAAACTCTCAATCAGAGAACTGGATATTTTAAAAAGTCTGGTCAAGGGAAATAGTTACAAACTGATTGCCGACGAATTATTCATCAGTATCGATACAGTCAGAACACATATTCGCCATATTTACGAGAAGCTACAAGTAAATTCAAAAACCAAAAACCGAAGCTGTCTTAAAGGCAATCAAAGAAGGATTGATCTGATTATATTTGATTTGTTGTATGACAACCTTTGTTGGAATTTATTTTCTACAAGCCTATTTACCGGGATTCAATGAGGAAGTGATTATTTATTCTTAACATATTATTTATAAAAATCCTGTATATACACTCCTGATGCCATTATTTTCAGAAAGGCTCAAATTCGTATCCCTACCACCAATACGTCATCAGTTTGGGACTTTTTTCCTTTCCAGTTTTCAAATTCTTTTTCCAATATTGTTTTTTGTTCATTCATAGGCAGGGGACTGATTTTATGAAGGAATTCTCGAAAGCGTTTTTTCATATACTTTCGTCCATCTTTACCCCCAAACTGATCCTGAAAACCATCCGAGGCCATATAAATTACATCTCCTTCCTTAAGAATAATGGGATGAGGCTCAAAGGATTTGTTGCTATTGGCATAAAACTTACCTCCACCTACGGGGTATTTAGAGCCTTCAATCATACGCATTTCGCCGTTTCTAACCAAATACATAGGGTTTTTGGCACCCGAAAAGATCATTTGCCCGTCGGATTCGTGCAAAGCGATCATAGCCAAGTCCATTCCGTCTTGGGCGGTATTTTCGTGGTCTTTGCGGGTAAGTGTCTGATAAACTTTTTGATCTAATTCGCAGATGACCTTCTCAGGATTAATGATTCCTCCTTCAAGAATGATTTCATTCAGGAAATCATTGCCCATCACGGTCATAAAAGCCCCTGGAACTCCATGCCCGGTACAATCTGCGGCGATAAGGATTTTCACCTTGCCTTCTGTCCAAGGGGTATATTTGGGAGGAGTTTTGCCATTGGCTCGGGCTTCTATTTCAGCAAACCAATAAAAATCTCCAGATACAATATCACGGGGTCTGAGATAAATAAAGGCTTCTTTGAAATGGCGGGAAATTTCTTCTTCTTTTAGCAACATGGCTTTTTGAATTCGACTGGCATAGACCACACTGTCCGTAATGTGTTTGTAAGCGAGTTCAATTTTTTTGTTTTGTTCCTCGATTTCATCTTTCTGGCGGGTTACTTCGGCGGTTCGTTCAATGACTTTTTTCTCTAGATTTGCTGATAGATCTTCTACTTCTTTGAAAGCTCTGGAGAATCTTTTGGCAATCACGATAAACTGGATTGATAAAAATATGACAAAAGCCAGGGGCATAATTTCAAAAGCTCCAAATATCTCATAACCCAATTGATGCAAACCGTCATTGGCAGCAGCCACAAGCATAACTAACATGCCGATAATCTGATAATAGGATTCATGCTCTCTTCTGAAAATTGCTGCAAACATCAGAAAGATCAGGTATGCCAAAAAAACCAATAAAATCGGCTGATAATATAAAATTGTAGCTAAAAAAATGCGTGGAGGTACAACCAACACAAAAGCTAGGTAAAGCCCCGTAATGATTGAGGCAATCGGTATAAAGAATATATTCCAATGATTGTATAAAATTTTTAGTCTTTTATAAGAGGTCTCACTTGAGATCGTAAAGGGTCTGACGGGATAAAGTGATTTCATGTAAAGTAAGCTTATGGGCACGAGTAAAAAAGTAGTGCCGTAGTAAGTTTTACTTTGGATATTAAAAGTAAGCCCGCCTATGTGTTCGGTTAGGTATTCATAGAAATAGTGTTCTCCAAAAATGATTAATCTTAGCCCCAGTAATAAACAGATAATTCCAAAATAAAAAGTGGATTTTCGCCTTCTTCTGAAAAGGAATAAGATGAAATGATAAATGCCCATAGCGAAAAGAATACCCAGCCACATCATCGTCCAGCTATACTGCAAAGAGATATTCTCCATGATTTTGGCATAAGAGCCAACTCGAAAGCTTTGTAAAAGCCCCGCCAAAAACATATCATAATTAGAAACCTGTACGATCAGATATATTTCCTGCCCCTGGGGGTAAATCTCGACCAATTTCTCTAGTACCCTATTTTTAAATCCTTTTACGGAGGTGCTTACATTTCCGGATTGGTAGATCATTTTTTCATTCATCCAGACACGAGAGGCTGTCCAGATTTTGGGGATATAAATAGAAAGCTGTGGATATTTTTTGGGGAGTAGGATATGCACTCTATAAGTAGCATAGCCAAATGGGGGGTACTTTTTACTGGTTTGAGGGTTGGTTAGATTCGTCCAAGAAGCAGGGACTTTGGTATAGTTATATTGGAGGACTGGCCGAGTAGATAAGTCTTCTGGAGAAATCAGTTGATTCCAGTAAAATTCCCATTCACCGTTGAGCTGCACATCCTTATCCTGCTCAAAATCCCAAAGACTTAGGTCAATTGTGCCTTTTTGCACTTTTGGGGAAATTTTTTTCTGATGGGTGCAGCCTGTGATGCAACTTATTAGGATGAGAAATAAAAACAGATCAATTCTACTCATAATTTCAGCAAGTCCGTCAAGAATATTGGACAATTAAATAAATTGTAAGTAGTCAAATATAGTTCCAATAACCAACGACTGTAACGACAAAACGACCGGGCATTCAGCCACTGACAGCGTGTTTTTTAGGAAAAACCTTGTTAGTCGCCTGATAGGGTGCTAACAATGGTTAGTGGTTGGCAGCGTGTTTTTTGGAAAACCTTGTTGTAACGACTGTCAGAGGGCATTCAGCCACTGACAGCGTGTTTTTTAGAAAAACCTTGTTAGTCGCCCGCTAGGGTGCTAACAATGGTTAGTGGTTGGCAGCGTGTTTTTTGGAAAAACCTTGTTAGTCGCCCGCTAGGGTGCTAACAATGGTTGTTATTAATTCTCATCCGGTGACAATCCCAACGCAATATCCTCGATATCCTGCTCGAATTCTTCGGAGAGGGTACCCTCACGGACGGAGTAAAGTCGGGTAAAACCGCCCATGTGTTTTTCGGCAAATTCGGGCGAAATATCAAAAATTACGTGCTCAATAGGCATTACACTGATAAAAGAAAGATGGTCATAGACAGAGTTTTGGGGTACATTATTGTTAAAAAGTCCTCGGGGCTCCAGAATACCACGGTTACGGATTTTTTTGGCGGCAATCCACATCATCGTTTCGGTGACATCATAGACACCGATGATTTGTTTGGGTTGGGGGCTTACACCAGGTTTAATTTCCATATCTGTCAGATTACCTACAGCATACGTAAAGTTTGCCAAGTCCTGGAAATTACGTGGGCGTTGGATAGCTGTTTCGCCATAAATCTGACGAGCAAAAGAATCCTGTTCTAGAATAGTATTCAGGGTTAAATCCAGCAGTTCATCAATGTCAGGTTTTTTGTTGTCCTTAAGGCGTTCTTCAAAGTATGTACGCAGGGCGTCGCAAGCAGAATCCATAAAAGAGTATTGCTCAATCGGGATATGAGGATGATACTGATGAATGCCCTTTTTGATCAATAGACGCAAGTATTTCACACGTCTGTCTACGATATCAAACCAATCCAGCACAATTTCCGGTGAGACGAAGCCATCCGATGCTCCCTGAAATAAAAAACTGTAATAAGCACCGCGGGGGAGGGCTGTGGTGATTTTGTCAATTTTGCTACTCAATGCTAGGAGATTAACAGTACCTACGAGGCGACCTACGATTTCTTTTTCATAGAGCGTAAAGCTGTTATTGGTGATGAGTTCTATTACTGGATCATCAATACTTCGGTTTCTTTCAGTAATGGAGATTTTCTGACCATTTTGGGTAATTGCCAGAGCAGAATCAGCGGCAAACATACAAGGTGTAAGTTTGATTTCGTGCTCGGCAAATTCAGTTTTTTTATCGGTAAGAATATTATTAATCATGGTGCCATCCAAGCGCACGAAAAAATTTCTTTGGTTGGAGTGGAGGAGATGGTTGAAATTTTTGCGTCGATAAGTATCTTTTGGGATGGTGACCTCAATGAGCACATCTCCATTTTTATTATTGACCAGGCAGAGGTCATCAATTTTATAGTTAGATACGATGCCTGTACGGAGTAATTCTTCATAGGATCGGATATTTTTTTTCAAATCACTATTTTTGAGAGCAAGTTTTCCGTTTTCATCCTTGACTTTATGAACCGTAAAAGTGCGCCCACCGATATTGAGTTGATCGCCCACTTCAATATCTACGGGGGTGACAATGAGATCATTGAGGATGTCGTTTGTTTCCAGATTTTCAGATATTTTTACAAAAATCGGATCGATATTTTCCATGATTTGAAAGCTAAAATGGGTATTTTATTTTTAGTAAAAGTTTATTTTCAAGCAATTTAACTTCAAAGCCTTGAATTCTGTTACGAATTTCAGAAGAAATTAAAAATCAAAACCTACTCCAGCCCACATAGAAAAACCAATCTGATCGGTATTAAAAAACTCACTGCTTTTTTGGTCGAGTAAGTTTTTGAATCGGGCGAATATTTCAAAGTTGGAAGTCGGATAAAGGCTAAATTTAGCATTGAGCAAAAATTTGGTTTTAATTTCGCCAATACCTCTCCCGTCTGGATAGAATGTATTTTGAAAAGAATAATATTGTTGATCGGTGAAGAAATAGGGATTCAGATTGATATTAAATTTATTACTAACCCGATAATTCAGATACAGCCCTCCAAAGAATTCCGGGGTTCCTAAATGGCTGGTATTTGTGCCGTTATTGCTATTGATGTTGTTTTGGGAAGGGTCTGGGTTGGCAGGCACAAATTGTGCATCGGCTGTATTATTAAAGATAGATGAATTTTTGAGTGTCGTACGTTGATAGGTGAAATAAGGGCGAATTTGGAAATGTTTGATTACATAATTGACAGACAGCGTAATCCCCACCTGGCTGGTTTGCAAAGGAATATTAAAGGTCTCGAAACTCTGAACTGTGGTCGGAGTGCCGTTGATGACTTCCTGCCGAGTAGGACCATACAGAAAATCTGCATAATTTTTCACCCTGGCATAAAACAGCTCCGCATCTACCTGAAGGTTATCCCGCAGCCTGCCCCGATAACCCAGCTCTATCAGATTACTGACCAATAAATCTAACTCCTGATTACCAGCTACCTCCACAGCAACCGTATTAGGCAAAAACAAAGGAAAAACAGGGAAAAAAGTATCGGCAAAGGTAAAAATAATATTGGCAGAGCGATTAGCACGAGCGTGCACAGCTCTCAGGAGATGGTTTTTACTAAGTTTATAGTTTGCAGCCAACTGATAAGAAAAATAAGGCTCTTTGGGAAAATTAAAAACATCAAGTCGCATGGCTGCAATCAGACGTAGATTATCTTCCAGTACCAAATAATCGCCTCGGAGATAAGCCGCAAAATTGGTGATTTCTCTCCTTGCATTAAACTGACCACTTCTTTGATCCACATCCACAAAACGGGTATCATCATAAATCGCCGTACGGTAGTTGATTCCGGGCTTGATATTTAGCTTTTTGATATTGAAATCATATTCCACATTGGCATCTAGGGTGTTAAAGTCCCACTTTTGACCCGCAGCACCCAAGCCTTCACTTTGGGTGCCGTCCTGAAAAGAAAACTGTGTACTCAGGTGATTATACCTTGCATTGACATCCACATATTTGCTTTCAGACAAAGCTGTGGTCAATGGAGTTACAAAATTTTCGGTATAAGATTTTTGTACCCTGGAATCCTGATAACCACCAGTGACATTGACCTCTATGTGGCTGTTGGGTTTAAAGCTCAAATACCCGTTGAGTCCATATCTTTTTACAGCCAAGTCAGGGTCGGGATAAGCCTCAGTACCTGCCAGTTTTTGAATAGAATCCGAAGAAAGATAAGAATTCGCTCCATAATTATAATAAGTATCCTGATTTCTATTCCTTTGATGCCAGTTGGCAGTTACCCAGGCACTCAGTTTTTTATTAAACTTATATCCCAAAGAAGCATTATTTACAAAACTGGCATTCGAGCCCTGTTGTACATGGGCTACCACAAAAACCCCTTCTTCTTCAGGGTGGCGCGTAATAATATTGATTACCCCTGATACGGCATTCGGACCATACATCGCTGAGGTAGGCCCACGCACCAACTCTATTCTTTCCACATCGTTGAGGTCAATCGGGATAGTCTCCCAAAAAGTACCCCCCAAATAATAATTATAAATCGGCCGATTATCAATCATCACCAGAGTGGTTGTATTCCCGCCTATCGAGAAGATAGCGTCTCGCTGTACATTACTTCCTCCTCGGAGATGAATGTCAAAATTACCGTTTGTTTGTTCAGCCACAATAAGCCCTGGGATAAGTCGAAAAGCTTCCATAATAGAGGTCACTCCGGCATTCTGGATTTCCTCTTTGGTAAGTACCGAAGTAGCAAAAGGAGCATCAAAAAGATTTTCACTTTTTTTAGAAGCAATAGTCACCTGTTTATTCAATAAATCTACCTCACTTTGATACATATCCTCTACTTTAAATCGCAATAAATCACGAATTGGCAAAGAATCTGTTTGTGGAAATACAGGAGTTGAAAAACTCAGAATAATGAAAAACTGAAAAAAAACGAACTTACTGAAACAAAAGTAATTTTTAAATATATACATGACCTGAGTCGATTTATTAAATGAACTAAATTGTGAATCTATCGTTTGCTTGGTAAATTGCCGAAAAATATTCAAAAGCAATTATAAAACCAGTTGTAAAATTAATGATATTTGTAGATTTTAAATTTGTGCATTTTGCATAAAATATAAATAAACAATGAAGTATACTTTTATACTTGTATTTTTTACTTTTATACTGTTTTGGCTTTCTGCCCAAGTTGGATTTAGTCAGGATAGCCGCGAAACCCTTCTTAAGAAATTGTCGCAATCAAACAACGAAGACGATAAAGTACCTATATACATTGATTTGGCACGAATTTATAAAAACCAGGAGCAAAACTACGACGAAGCCGTCACGAATTATTACCGCGCCAAACATATCCTCGAGAAAAAAAATAACCAACCCGAATATCTGGCCATCATCCACGAAGAAATCGGAATCGTATACCAAAAGTGGAAGGCTTATGACAAATCAATCACCTACTTTGAAGATGCTGCCCGACTCCGAAAATCGCTGAATGATCAGCCCGGACAAGTCCGCTGCAAAGAATTTGCTGCATGGTCTCATTACCTCAATGGAAATTATAATGCTGCATCTCAAAATTATCTGGAAATTTTAGAAATACATAAATCCAGAAATAACTCAAAATCAGTCAGCACCATCTTAAACCGACTTGCCATCATCAGTGAGCTAAATGGGCAAATCGCACAAGCCCTGGATTATTCTCAGCAAGACCTAGCAATCAATCAGGCGAGCAATAATCTGGAAGGGCAGGCCACAGCCCTCAACAACATAGGCTACCTCCAAAAAAGACTACGCAAAACCTCCGAATCACTCAAAAGCTTTCGTCAAGCAATCGAGATTTATGAAAAAATGCTCGGGAAAACTACCTCTCCTTCCAAGAGAGCAGTCATTCTGACCAATATCGGCGTGATTCAAACCAATATCCGCAATTTTCCGCAAGCCTTTGAGTTTTATGATGAAGCCCTCAAAATCCGGGAAAAAGAAGGCAAACCCGATCAAATCGGCCATGTACTCAACCATATTGCAGCCAATTATTTCCTCAGAGGTGATTTCGAGCGCGCCAAAACTCAAGCCAATCGTGCCATCAGTTATGCAAAACCCGTCAACGCCTGGGATGTACTGCTGGATAGCTACCGAATCCTGTCTGATATAGCCGCCGCCGAAGGCAACATTCAAGAATACGGCAAATACAACAAAGAGAAATCCAGCGTTGAAAGTGAAATCAATGCCGAAATCAGCCAGAAAGAAAACGAACTCCTGGAAGCCAAAAGCTTCGTACAAGGGCTCGAAGACAGCGTAAGACTCACCATCACCAAATCCGAACTCGAGAAAGAAAGAGCCGAAAAAGCCGAAAAAGATAAAGAACTCGCCATCGCCCGAGCCAATCAATTGCAAAAAGAAAAAGAACTTGCCCTCCGAGACCGCGAACTTGCCCAAACCCGCGCCCGGCAACTGGAGCAAGACCGCGAGCTTGCCCGTGCCCGCGCCGAAAAAGCCGAAAAAGAAAAAGAACTGCTAAGCGCCCGAGCCCGAGACCTCGTCAATCAACGTGAAATCGCCAAACTAAACGAACAGCGTGCCCGTAGCGAAGCCGAAAAAGCCATCAAAGATAAAGAACTCGCCGAAGCCAAAGTAAAAGAAGCCGATGCTAAACAAGAAAAACTTATTGCTGACCAGAAACGCCAAAGACAGTTTTATCTTTTTGGAGCTATCCTGGCTTTTGTACTCTTGATTACGCTCTTTATTTCTTTTATCTATATTAAAAATCGCCAGAAAAATCGCCTGCTCAAAGCGCAAAACCAAAAAATTCAAGAACAAAATGCCTCTCTTGAAAAACAAAAACTCGAAATCGAGGAGCAAAGAGACAGCCTTATTGAACTAAATGAAGAAATTACCCAACAAAAAGAAGAAATCTCCGCACAAAGAGATGCCATCGAGGGCGAGCGTCAGAAGTCAGATACTCTTCTACTCAATATCCTACCCATCCAAACAGCCCAGGAACTCAAAGAAAAAGGCTATGCCACGCCTCGTTTTTATGAATTGGTGACAGTGCTTTTTACGGATTTTAAAGGATTTACCTCCCTGGCTTCTAAAATGACCCCCGCCGAAGTGATCAAAGAATTGGATTATTGCTTCAATGCCTTTGAAGAAATCACCGGAAAATACGGGCTCGAGAAAATCAAAACCATTGGAGATGCCTTTATGTGCGCCGGAGGAATCCCCGTAATCAATCATACCAATCCCATAGATGCTGTAATGGCCGGACTTGAAATCCAAAAATTTATGCACCAACTCAAACTTGAGAAAGAAGCGCGCGGAGAAGAATCCTGGGAAGTACGCCTCGGCATCAATAGCGGTTCTATAGTAGCTGGAGTCATCGGCAAAAAGAAATTTGCCTACGATATCTGGGGAGATGCCGTCAATGTAGCCAGCCGGATGGAAACAGGCGGCGAACCTGGTAAAGTCAATATCTCCGGAGCTACCTATGAACTCGTCAAAGATCACTTCCATTGCACCTACCGAGGCAAAGTCCCCGTCAAACACAAAGGAGATGTAGATATGTACTTTGTGGAAGGAGTAAAATAAAGGGATGCGGTAAGTTATACCCAGATTGAAGTGATTTGCCTGATTTTCTTGATTGATTAGCTTGATTATTAATGATTTAAAAGCTAAAATCTCGGAAAACCACTTCGGTTTGAGTATATGATACTCCCTCACAAATTACAAATAAGTATCATTCGGATATAAGTTGCTTACTAAGTTAATTTTTTTTCCTAATTTCACAGCCATAATAATTATCAAAAAACTCGCACTATACCCATGAGTCAAACGCCTACTACCTACGGATTGCCCAAAAAAAGAGAAGAAGTCATAGAAGAATTAAAATTAGCCTATTCTAATCAAAATCTTGAGGACCAGGAGTATGAAAGAAGATTAAACGAAGCAATGACTGCCAAGTCTATTGAAGATTTAATGTTGGTAATCTTTGATTTTCCGGCCGAAATCAAATACAGAATATTTCCCAAAGATTATTCCCTGCCTGCCTCTCAAATGGAATCCATGAACCTACCTATGTCGGCAAGCCCCAAAACACAGGTCATCCTCGGCAATGAATCAAGAAACATGCCTGAGTTTAGCAACGCATTATCCAAAATTTCTTCCATTTTAAGTACTCAAAAATTAGACTTTAGACTCAGTCTGGTACCCGAAACCCCCATTAATATCCACATAGAATGTATTTTAAGCTCCACAGTGATTGACCTAAGAAATGAAAATCTGGCAGGAAAACATATCAATATCCACGTCAGTGGAGCTTTAGGCGAAATAAAAATCATGCTTCCCAGAGGAGTAAGTATCCAAAGAAATATTCAAGTGGTAGCCGGAGAGTTCAAAATTCAAGATAAGCAAAGAAGCTGGATTAAACGCCTTACAGGCATAGGCAGCAAAGAAACACAAAATGAGATTCAATTGACGGTCAATCTACAAGGAATCTTCTGGCTCGGAAATATCAGGGTGATTTACTAGGGGGGATGAAGGCTTGAATAGGTACAAATAAACTAATCAGAGCACTTGTGAAACTTTGTATCCAAAAAAGTGTGTTTAACAAGAAAACCAAATTCCCATGAACTTACTCAAAACATTCTTTGTGTTTATTTTCCTTTTTTTTTCTACACAACTTTGGGCTCAAATTGAAAGTGATGTAGCCTACGGCTCCGACGAAAACCAGCCCAAAGACCTCTTTAAAGCCAAACAACCGCAGAGGGGCATTTATTACAATTTTAATGAACTCAAAACTAACACCCCTTCCGGTACTTCGGAGTTTCAGGAAAACTCAGTAAGCGGCCCTGTAATCACCTACCAAATCAAAGGCGGTGAAAAAAACAAACGTATCAAAGATGCTTTCGGCTTTTCAGACGGGCAGTCTATTTATGTCAATGCCAATACCTATGGCAATGGCAATTATTATGTAAAAGTAGAGCTGGTAGGTCGATATTTGTTTTTTAGAGATCAGGGAGGAAGCAATATCGGACTCGGGGGCGCAATTGCCATCGGACCGGTAGCCATCGGCACCGGAGGCGGAAATTCTATCAAAGCCTATATCTTGGATATGGAAAATGGAACCGTCGAGACGCTCAATGCCAAAACACTCAGACTCATCCTATCCCGTGATCGCGAACTTTCACAGGCCTTCGAGCAGGAAAAACAACGCAATAATATTGGTGTATTATATGAATACATCAAAAGATACAATGAAAAGTATCCTTATTGATCTTGTGAGCGTTCTTCCGTATTTTTAGTACCACAGTAAGCTCCATAATCAATGTGCTAAAAATACGAAAGAACCACATAAAACTTATCCATACACCTACTTTGCATTTGGACTTTAAATTGTTTGAATGAAAACTACATAGTATTGTTTTAAATAATCCCCTCCAACCCATGTTTAAACATTCAAACGCCGACTCTGGCACGATTTCAGCCATGAATTAGCCAAAAAACACATTCTTCCAATACACCGCAAACTGTTCAAAAAGTTCATACCTAGAATCATATTTGTATATTAATCTATTCAAACAATGAGAAAAACTTTACCGGTTTTTTGTTGTCTTTTATTGTATTTGAACGCAAGCCTTAAAGCGCAACAATTAGAATGGTACCTGCATAGCGGCAGCATGGGCGATGAAACCAACCTGATTTTTGAAAAAGATTCTCAGGGCAATATCTATCACATAGTTAGTTTTGGAGGAAGCCTTTCGGGTCAGCAAGGGATTAACTTAACAGCCCCCACCACTGGCGTAGAAAGCTTTTATATGGCAAAATACGATAGTTTGGGGAATATTCTTTTCACAAAACCTGTTTTCTCAACTTCTTTTACGGATTATCTTGATGTAAAAAATGCTTTTATAGATCAAAACCAAAATATGTATATCTGCGGTGAATTAGTCGGTACGATTGATTTTGACCCGGATGCAGGAACTACCAACCTAAGCGCACAAGGTGATACAGACATTTTTTTTGCCAAATATAACTCCAACGGAAACCTGGTTTTTGCCAAAAGCTTGGGTAGTGCCGCTTCGGAATCGGTATCTAAAATGGCAGCCGATAGCCAGGGCAATATCTATCTGTACGGAAATTTTTCAGAGCCACTTGATTTTGATCCCGGCGCAGGTGTCACTACCCGTAACCCCGCCAACAGCAACGGACGCCCCGACATCTACCTAGCCAAATACAATACTTCGGGCAACTTGCTTTTCGTCCATGCCATCGGCTATACCAACAGCATTGCCGCTCCTTCTATCGGGGCAGACCGCCTGCTGCTAGACGAAAATGACAATGTATATATCACCGGAAATTTTGCAGGTATTTTTGATTTTGACCCTGGCGCAGGAGATGCCTCTCGCACAAGCTTCGGTTTTGATCCCAACAGCAACGCATTCACTACAGACCGAGATTATTTTATAGCCAAATACAGCTCTACGGGTGCTTATGCGTATGTCAATGTTTTTTCCAGCCGGGGAAGCCTCCCTAATTTTACCCCGAATGTGCTGCTTATTGAAAATAATGAATTATGGATGATTCACTCCGATAATTACCGAAGCTTTGATCTTGACCCTGGTGTGGGAGAAATTTATTCTACGGGTTTTTCCACAACAAATTATCTGGTCAAATACGATCAAAACGGCAATTATTTTACAGGCACAGGGATTGATCTTCCCCTAGTCATTCAAAAATTCAGCGTACTTGAAGACGGTAATTTTTTGGTCTGGGGAGACTTCCAGAGTACCATTGATTTTGCACCAGGGCTTTCTATTGAGACTAGAACCTCTAATTCTGCGTCAAGTGATGTTTTTCTAGCCAAATACGATAATAATTTTAACCTCGATTTTGTCTATACCTTCGGCGGTTCAGGTTATGAAACGGCTGACTTTGGGCTTTTATATGGTCAAAAGGACATCGTGATAGCAGGAAGTTTTGATTTTTTTACAACACTGGGTCAAAATGCTCCTAGAACACTCTCCGGAGCCGGAGGAGCAGACATTTTTACAGGACGCTTTCGCCTGAGACCTCTAGATGCAGAAGCCTTTGTACGAGGTGGTACAAATATTTGCACCAGTAGTACTCAAATTCAGTATCGCATACCCGATTCTCCTGGTGCTACAGAATATCACTGGAACATTCCGAACGGAGCCAGCGCATCGCCGCTTATTACTACTGCACCAGAGTTAGGTATAATGTTTAATCAGGTCACCAGTGGAGCCATCACTGTAACACCAGTCAATATCTATGGGGAAGGAAAAAAAAGCTCCTTAAACGTCACCGTAGAAGCTTCACCCAATGCAGCTTTTACAAGCAATGATGCCAACAATCAAATCTGTGGTGGAGAAAGTATAACCTTTACAGCCATTCCCGGGCAGGGAACTTATGAATTTTATGTAAATGGAGTTTTGGAGCAATCCGGAACCAATCCTCAGTATATCTACACATCACCCTCTTCTCAGTCTAACCCGGACATTCAATTGGTAGTCACTAATGCCAACAATTGCACCGATCAATCTATGATCTTTCTAAATGTCAACCAATTGCCTTCTACCGGATTTACCGGAGATACCATCATCTGTGAAGGGGATAATGTCGCTTTATTTGCCGAAGAGCAAGGCGCCAATTTATACATTTGGCGGCGAGGAACTAGCATTATCGGTACTTCGGCTATTTTAGCAATGAATGATATAGCCACTACCGGTACAGGCAGCAATTACAGCCTTGAGGTAAATGCTGAGGGTTGCTCAAGCATCCGAAACTTTAGCGTCCAAGTCAACCCTGGACCTAACAATACCATCAGGCAGGAATGCATCACCAATACAGGCTCGCTCACCATAGAACTTAGAGCTACCGAACAAACTGCCGACAACTATATTTGGAAACGAGGCAATACCATCATCGGGACTACAGCCAATGTCACGCTTGTTAATCCCAATATCACCGGACTGAAAGAATACCAATTAACTTTAACTAAAAACGGATGTACCTCTACTTCGGAGGCATTCGCCTTATCGGTTTCTGTGCCGGAGGCAGCAGGCTTTATTGCCGGACCGATCGCTGTATTCCGCGGGCAAACCCAGGCAGATTACTCAATCAGTCCCATTAATGGAGCGACCTCCTACATCTGGTCATTACCTCCAGGAGCGCAGGCAATCAACGCAACCATCATCACTTCCAACCCAGTAATGCTTGTAGAAACCCTGACTCCAAACATCCGCCTGAATTATGCTTTGAATGCCTTTGATGGAGTATTGAGCGTTCGGGGGCGCAATGATTGCAACGGCGAAGGGCAATCTTCTGCTTTGAATGTGTTTATGATTCCTTTCCCAAATCCTGAAAACTTGATCGCAACCACCCTATCCGGCAGCAGCATAGAGCTTTTTTGGGAAGATAAAAGCGGAGGAACTTCCAGCACTGAAATTGAACGCTCCTTAGACCCAGTCAATTTTGCCCCCTATACCAGTGTATCACCCGGAACAAATACCTGGGTGGATAATAATGTGCAAATCGGAATTCGCTATTATTATAGAGTGCGTTCTTTTAGCGGGAATATCTTTTCAGGCTACAGCAATGTCGCAGCAACCCTAGCGAGCAATGTACCCATAGCACCTTCTGGGTTGTCAGCCACCGTCTTATCCCCCAGCGAAGTACAACTCGATTGGCTAGACAATGCTACCAATGAAGCAGGCTTTAGAATTGATCTTTCCAACATCCTGACCAACAATATATTCGTGGAAGTAGCCACTCCCGGAGCAAATACACAGCAATTTATCATCACCGGGCTTGAGCCAAATCAAGTGTATTTTTTCAGAGTAAAAGCTGGTAATATCGAGGGGGATTCTCCCTATTCCAATATCGTAGAAGTAGAAATGCCACCACGAGGAGGAAATAACGTCCCACAAGCACCTGAAAATGTACTGGCCGAATCGGTATCCGAAACACAAATTAACCTGACCTGGGAAGATGCCCAAAATAATGCTGCAATCTACAAAATTCAACGCTCCAAAGGAGATGCGAATAATTTTGAGGAAGTGGGGCGACTGCCTGCTGGAAGCAGTACATTTTTTGATACAGGTCTGCAACCCGAAGCTTTTTATTTCTACCGAATCATTGCAGCCAATGCTGACGGCAATGCACCACCCAGCGATACTTCAGCCGCACAGGCCATCTGCAACCTACGTGTGTTGGTAACCCGCGAAGATGCCAACGGCAATACAATCTGTAACGGAAAAGCTGCCCTCTTACAACTGACTACCAATGTGCAGGGAGGCCGCTATCAATGGAAAAGAGATGGAATCAATATCCCCAATGCCAATCTGGCTACTTTCCTAGCAGACAGAGAAGGTGATTATTCTTGTGAAGTAACCACCGGAGGATGCCGTAAAGAATCCCAAACAGGCCTGGTATTGATTCAAAGAGATCAAATCGAGGTAAGCATTCAAATGAATACCAATACCGGAGAGTTGATTGCTTCACAAAGTAATGCCGATGCGTATCAATGGTATCTCGACGGAGAAGCCATTCCCGGAGCGAATCGCAATTCCTTCAGACCTGTATTAAGCGGCGGATACTACGTGATCGTGAGTTTTCAGAACAGCGAATGCGCTGCCAGCTCAGAAATTTATTACTTCAATATTACAGGAATAGAAGATTTTGAACTATCCAAAAAATTGCTGATTTCGCCCAATCCAGCCTATGAAGAAATACACCTTGAGCTGGAAACTACCCTCCAAGGAACGTATCAAATTACGCTGATTGCCCCTAACGGAAAAAGATTTCAGATAGCTCAAGGCAATAAAACTCAAAACAACTGGCAGGAAAACTTGAACATAAAAGACTTATCAGCAGGGTTTTATCTGTTGGAAATGAAAATCTCCGATCGTATTTTAGTTAAAAGACTGATAAAAAATTAGACTTTTATGATTGTAATAATAAAAAGATTCGCCGAAATTTCGGTGAATCTTTTTATTTCGAGCTTAATAAAGAATAAAATATCATGGCAAAAAGAATAATATGGAAGAGTTGCTTATACTTTTTAATAGTAAATAGTTTGCTTTTTAAGGCTTCCTGGGGCTGGGCGAATGGCTTGCTGGAGGTTTATTCTCCTGATAAAAAAATCAGGATTTGTGTCATCAATAGTGATAAAGTACGCTACAAAGTTTATTATCAGGATAAAATCCTCATTGATTTATCAGAGATTAAACTCTATGTCAAAAATCATTCTTATAAAAACCTCCGAATCAGTAATTCTAAAAAACGGACAAATTCCTCAATCATCGTCTCTCCAATTCCCGAAAAACGTAAAGAAATTCTGGATATTTACAATGCACTGATCATTCGGTTTAAAGAGCCTTTTTCGCTGGAATTCCGGGCTTATAATGATGGAATAGCCTATCGCTGGTTTACTCATTTTAAAGACAGTATTTATATACAGGATGAGACTTCTCAATATGTCTTCCCGGATGACCCCACGCTGATTTATTCGGAGGTAGCTAAAAGAGAGCATGTAGATATCTTTCATACCAGTTTCGAAGAACCTTATCAGGAGAAAAAACTTGGAGAAATAAAAAATAACCCGCTTATATTCAGCCCTTTACTTATTTCTTCAGACAATAAACCCCAATTAGTGCTGACAGAATCCGACCTGGAAGACTACGCCGGTATGTTCCTCACAAGTACCAATAGCACAACACTCGAAGGGCGATTTGCTCCCTATCCCCTGGAAGAAAAAATGACAGAGGGTGAGTTTCCACAAAGTATCGTCACGAAAAGAGCAGATTATCTTGCCTATACAAAGGGAACAAGAAGTTTCCCTTGGCGGGTAATTCTCATTGCCCCAGAAGATAAAGACTTGCCTACCAATGATTTGGTCTACAGACTGGCTTCCCCCTCCCGAATCGGAGATGCCTCCTGGATTCAGCCTGGCAAAGGAACCGACGAGTGGATCATCGGAATCAATCTATTTAATGTGCCTTTTAAGGCAGGAATCAATACATCAACCTATAAATATTATATTGATTTTGCCAAAAAATTCGGCTTTGACCGAATTATGCTGGATGCCGGCTGGAGCGACTACAAAGACCTGTTCAAAATCAATCCTGAGATCAATATGGATGAAATCGCAGGGTACGCACGAGAAAAAGGAATTCAATTAAGTCTTTGGACACTTGCCTCTACCTTTGAACGGCAACTCATACCTGCCCTCGAGCAATTTAAAAAGTGGGGCGTTAGTTTTGTGATGACTGACTTTATGGATAGAGACGACCAGAAAATGCTTCAGTTTTATTTCAAAACTGCTGAAGCTACAGCCAAAGCCAAAATTATGATCATGTATCATGGGGCGTTCAAACCTGCCGGATTCTCGCGTACTTTTCCACACGCTGTTACTCGTGAAGGTGTCCTGGGCTCCGAATACAACATCTGGAGTGAAAAAGCAACTCCCAAGCACAATGTACTAATTCCCTTTATCCGAATGACTTCCGGACCTATGGATTATGAACCCGGTATTCTGGACAACGCCCAGGCAAAAACTTTTCGCCCTATTGGGGAGAAAGTCATGGCGCAAGGCACACGCTGCCATCAGTTGGCTATGTTTGCAGTTTATGACAGCCCCATACAGATTTTTTCAGGAAATCCTTCACAAGGACTTTTAGAGCCTGAATTCATGTACTTGCTGGGAAGTATACCGACTGTTTGGGACAATACCCTGATTCCGGATGCTCAACTGGGCGAATATATCATCTCGGCACGAAAAACAGGAAAAGACTGGTTCATTGCCGGAATGAACAATGAAAACAGGCGCAACCTAACCCTTAGATTGGATTTTTTAGAAGAAGGAAATTATGAAGCTACTTTGTGTGAAGATGGAATCAATGCCGACCGTTACGCTTCCGATTATAAAATTACTTCAAAAAGACTTACTAAAAACGATCTTGTTCCTATTCAAATGGCTATTGGAGGAGGCTTTTTGATTCGGTTGAGGAAGGTAGAATGAACTGTCATCGCACCTGGTTTTTTCACGGGGAAGACCAAGCTAAAAAATAGTTACAAATGTATGAAAAAATCCTACGTGTAAACCAACAGCCAATAAAGCAAAAAACTTTTGGTGAGAAAAGAGTAATTTTAAGAAAAATAAAAATCTCACTGGATATGAAAGACATAGAAGTATTTTATGAAAATGAATACATTGTGTATTCGATAGATCGTTCTAAGGCACTTTTTGAAGTGATTTGGAAAGATACTACTTTTCTGAGGGAAGAAGTTTTTAAAGAAATTATTATCAAGCAAAAAGAAAGCACGCTCTTTTACAGACCCCGTAAAGTATTAATTGACAGTACATTTTTCGATTTTGCTATTGATCCAAGTCTGCAAAAATGGTTTGATGATCAGATTTTTTCGGCTACGATAAAATCAGGGATTCAAAAAGTCGGTATTGTGATCAGCAAAGACTTGTTTGCCCAGGTCTCCGTAGAACAGACCATGGAAGAAGGACAAGGAATTATGCACCTTACCCGTTATTTTCGAACCTATCAAGAAGCCAGATATTGGCTGCTCAATTAATTCATTTTACAAATATTATATATCTTTGTGCCTGATCTATTAATTTTTTTACACCATGAAAAAATTTTCTCTAATTCTTTTGCTCGGAATTTTATGGATTCCCTTGTTTACCCAAATATCTATTGCCCAAAAAAAGTCTAAAAAAGACTTTCTCATTACGGTCAGCACAGATAAGGGAGATATCCAGTTGATTCTCTACGAATCTACCCCTAAACATAGGGCTAATTTCCTCAAACTTGTTCAAGAAGGTTTTTATAAAGATTTGCTCTTCCATCGTGTGATTCAGGACTTTATGATTCAGGGCGGTGATCCCGAATCAAAAAATGCCAAACCCGGCCAACGACTCGGGAGCGGTGGGCTAGATTATCGGGTGGATGCCGAGTTTTTGCCTGAACTATTCCATAAAAAAGGTGCTCTAGCAGCCGCCCGTGACGGTAATCCCGAAAAAGCATCCAGTAGTTGCCAATTTTATATCGTACAAGGCAAAAAAAGCACCGACCAAGAGCTGGAGATGATCGAGAAAAGAAATAATATCACCTATACCGAAGAACAAAAGAAAATTTACAAAGAAGTAGGCGGCACTCCCTTCCTGGATCAAAATTATACCGTTTTTGGAGAAGTAATCGCTGGGCTGGATGTGCTGGATAAAATTGCCGATGTTGAAAAAGATGCTTCCGATCGCCCCAAAGAAGATGTCAAAATGAATATCACAGCCAAAGAAATGAGTAAGAAAAAAATCACCAAACTTTATGGCTATGTGTACGAATAATTTGTACTTTTTAAGGTTTTTTTTTACATTCGGGTATTAATTTGTGTGCAAACCGATGAATGTAAAAGATTATCTCAGCAAAGAAGAAATTAAAGCCCTCAGTCAAAAATCCGATTGGAAAGGTGCCTGGGAAGTACTCAAAACCTGGTGCTGGATTACGGCAGTTTTTGTACTTGTGGGTACTTTTCCAAATATTTTTACCATTGTGTTGGGCTTGATCGTCTTGGGTGGTAAACAACTCGCCTGCGCTATTATGATGCACGATGCTTCCCACAGGGCTTTGTTCCGATCGCCCAAAATCAACGATTTTGTGGGCAATTGGCTGAGTGGTTATTTGATTTTGAATGATGCCCACCGCTATCGCCCCTATCATCTCAAGCACCACACCCATACCGGCACCTACCAAGACCCCGATCTTTCACTCACCAAAGCTTACCCTACCACCATAATTAGTTTTTGCAGAAAAATGTTCAGAGATATTTCCGGCATTACCGGAGTCAAAACCCAAATAGCTATTTTTTGGATGAATATCGGACTGGTCAAATATACTGGGGCAGGAGTCTTAGAAAAAATCACTCAAAAAGGAAGACAATTCAAAGATTTGATTCTCACAGGGATAGATCATTATTGGAAGCCCATCACAGCAAATTGTATACTCTGGTTTTTCCTTTGGCTGGCAGGATCAGGTTGGTTGTACCTACTCTGGATCGGTGCCCTGCTGACTACGTACAATGTGTCGCTCAGAATTCGCTCCATAGCCGAACACAGCGTAGTACCCGACCGCACAGACCCATACCGCAATACCCGCACAACCTATGCACGCTGGTGGGAAAAACTCCTTTTTGCCCCCCACAACGTAAATTATCACGCCGAACACCATTTGCTGATGACTGTTCCGCCTTATAACCTACCCAAAATGCATAAATTATTAAAAGAAAGAGGTTTTTATAAAGAAGGTTTGTTGGCACAAAACTATTGGGAAGTGATTAAATTGGCTGTTTCCAAGTAGTGATCCTGCTATCATCCAGAAATCTACAATCATTCTATAAAAAAATAAAAAGGTAGTGACCCTGCAAGGCAAGATCGCTACACGTCCTAAATTAAATCTCGCTTTATGTAAATTATTAACAGAATCAATTACTTTCAAAAATAAACTTAAAACCTTAGTTGCCCGATCCGGCAATGCTGTCTTTACTAACAACTTTCACGCCCAATAGCGCACCTTTATTCAACAAAGGAGATTTGCCCATAATGGTCACTGTGTAGTCTCCTAGGTTCAAACCTGCATCTGCCTTAAGCGTCAGGGTGAAATGGTCGGCATCATTTTTGGCCACTTCTACCTGTAAGCCTTGTGCAAGGGGCATTACTTTCAGATCAATATCAGAGTTTGCAAACTTCTTTGATCTGATGATCGTTGCTTCTACGGTTTGTGTGTCTCCTGCTTTTACAGTTGCTTGTGCCGGAGAAAACTGAATCGTAAAACCTACTTTGGGAGCTTCAGTCTGAGCCTGTACCGCCAAAGAAAGGAAAGATAAAGTAATGGTAAGTAAAATGATGGTTACGTTTTTCATGGGATTAGATTTTTAATTAAATGACTATTATTGGTTTTTAAAATAAAATTAGCTCTTTTGCGCTAAACTTATACAAATGTATTCTCTGAGTTTGATTAGCGCAAGAGAGCTAATTAAAATATAAAAAAGTTTCGATGGAATGAGTATAAAATATAAAATTTTAGAGACGGCGTTAGATTTATTTAATAAAGAAGGGGTGGATAAAGTCTCCTCGAGAAGAATTGCAGCTGAGTTGAAGATCAGTGATGGCAATTTACGATACCATTTCAAACACAAAGAACTGATCATCATTCAGCTTTTCGAGCAGATGCAGGAGGAACTCAATCAAAACCGGGAAGCCAAAAGGCAAAGTGCACACACACTGGGCGAGATTCTGGATAGCATGAAAAGCAGTTTTGAAATACAATATAAATACAGATTTCTGCTCATCAACCTTGTGGATATTTGCCGTAATATTGAATATATCCATCATCACTACCAGCAATCCAAAGCCCTTTGGAAAAACTACTTCCTTGAAAACGTGAATAAAATGCTGGAAAACGGCTATATCGCCGTAGAAAACGACGAAGAGCAAAAACTCAATTATTTTGCGATCTGCAATATGATCAGCAATTTCTGGGCTTTGGATGCCGACCTTTTTGGTGAAGGCAATACCGAAAATGTGGTAGATCATTATTTCAAAATCAACTGCAGCTTGGTGAAGCCTTACCTGACTCCCAAAGGCAAGGAGGAATTTCAGGCTTATTTTGTGGAGGTGACCTGAGGAATTGAGGTATGACATTCAGATTAAAGTGGAGATTTGTGGAATAAAAATGTGATAGGAGGACGACCGTGAAAGATTTATACATTGTAGTAGAAGGTGAGACTGAACTGGCAACGACAAGGTCGCTTTGAGCGACCTTGTCGTTTGGATTCTTCAGAAAAACGTATCCTCATTTTATTTCAATTACACATCAAAAAATTGGTATTTCTGTCCGATAATTCATTTTATGCTCAATTGCATTCAACTGACATCACAAAAAATTGGTATTTCAAACAAATAATTTGTTTTAATAGCCACGGAATTCAATTTTAACCCCCTCGCATTCAATTTTAACCCCCTCGCATTCAATTTTAATGTCCTTGCATTCGATTTTATAGTAATAGAATTTACCATTATTTTACCAATCATCTTCATCCTTATCCATGGGAATGTTACGGCTTTGTAATTCTTCAATAAATATCTTCAAACTGGGATTTGCCTGATACAGCCTTATAAATTCTTTGTGTTTCCAGTATTTTTTAGAGATCAGGCGATAATATTCGGGGTCTTTGTTGTTGGGGTCAATGCTAAAACCCTCCGATTTTTGTAAAGCCTTGTTGAGGGTGTCTAGCGCATTTTCTAATTTAGCCTTTTTGTTGTTTTTGTAATAAAGTGGCAAAAGCCAGCATTCTATAGAATGAACTGTGATGGCGAAAATAATTTTAGTTTGGTATAGCTCATACACTCCTTCTGGCATACGGCTGATCAGGAGATTTTTTACTCGACTTACTATTTCGTCTATGTTTAAATCTTCTCCCTTTTCATTTTTGAGGTTTAATTGAAATTCTTTGGGTACATTTTCGGTAAGCAATACATCGGTATCCAATTGAATGATGAGGTAATAATTTTCCTGCCTTAAAGCCATTTCCAGTTTCTCTGACCCACAATATTCAATCACTTTATGCCAATTGCCAGGGCTTGTAGCTTTATTTTCATTACTAGCATCTCTTAGTGGCTGTAAAGGGATGAGGTCGAGGTCTCTACTATTATAAAAACCATACATGACGCTCTCAATCACAATCTGGTCTGTAATGCCTTCGGTAATCAGTCCGAATGATACCATATTTTAAAAATTTTTGGGCAATCCGCCTATAAAACCATTTAAAAAAGCCTCAGAAAGACGGATAGGGTTTTTGCCTTCGGGTGTAGGGATGGGGCGAATGCGTTTGAGTTTGGTATGTCCGTCGGCATTGCGCCGGACAACAAATAATCGCTGTTCCTCATCATTCAAATCCAAACCATCCAAAATCGCCGGATTGTGGGTAGTAACAATCACTTGTTTGTTGTGTTCTTTGGCCAGTCGGGCAAGAACAGAAGTAAGTTTTTGGCAAAGCTTGGGGTTGAGCGCATTGTCTATATTGTCAATCGCAAAAAAAGTCGGGGTATAATCACTCACAAAAAGCGTGATATAAAAAAGCAAAAACAAAAAACCTTCATTGGCACTTCTTTGGGAGAAGTATTGCAAATCCGGGTCTAAATAACGGTCTTTGATCTGAAGCCTTTTTTCGGTAAAAACCAAATCACGGGGGATGTCAAAATCCTGAAACCAGTCAATCAGTTTCAAAGCAGCTTTGATTTTGGCAAATTGCTCAGGCTTTTCCCTGGCAATGATCGTGATTAGTTTGAATAATCCTTCACCCTGAATGCCCAAAGGCTCAATTTGGGTTTCATCTTCAAAGCGGCGTAAGATGGAGTTTTCGGGGGAGTAGATGAGGAATTTGTCTATACCAAAATATTGTGCTGCACTTTCATTCGCTTCACTCAGCCACTTAACTATATCAAAGTTATCGCTGTTTTCAAAATTAACATTTTTCATCTTTTGAGAAATGTTTTTGATGACCTCTGTAAAGCTATTTTGGTTTAGATTTTCAGTAAAAGCTTCAATGTCGGATTTTATAGGAGAAAGAGCCGCAAGCAAGACAAATTTATCAATTCTTTTGCTTTTCTCCCATCCAGAATAAGATATGTTATTATGTTTTAAAACGTAATTAAAAGGGGTTTCATCACACAAAAAAGAAATCTCAACATCCCTTTCTAAATTCTCCTTTTCAAAAGCACTTCGCATCAATGGTGGTTCTATCACCCGGATGCCACGACTTGCCAGGAATTCATTATCGAGTTTATTTGCGGCGGCGGCTGCACCCATGGCCACGGCTTCGAGGAGATTACTTTTCCCGCTGCCGTTTTCCCCGATCAATACATTAAATCTACCCAAAGGAATTTTGAGTTTTTGGATAGATTTAAAGTTTTGTATGCGGATCTCCTGAATCATTGGTTTACTTCTTTTTGTATTTTGCAGCTCTAAATTAGCGAAATTTTCCAACAATCAATCTCATCTATCCTCGAAACCTTTTCTCCAATTCTTCCAGCGGCACGCCCTTCGTTTCGGGCATCATAAAAATTACAAAAAGTAATTGCAGCACCATCATCAAGGCAAAAAAAGCGAAGATCGGTCCGCCTTTGAATTGGCTCAATACGTAGGGCATCAGCAGGGTGATCAAAGCCGCAAAAACCCAGTGAACCGAACTGCCAAATGCCTGCCCAAATGCCCGCACCCGATTGGGGAATATCTCCGAAATAAACACCCAAATCACGGCACCCTGACCTACGGCGTGCGAAGCAATAAATAAAAACACAAAATAAGGCACAAAACTGCCGCTGTTCCCCTCAAAAAATGCCCAGGAAACCAATGACAGAGAAACAATATACCCTATTGAGCCGACAAGCATCAGCGTTTTACGCCCCGCACGGTCGATGAGGTACATACCCAGAAAAGTCGCAAATAGATTGATCAAACCGATCCCCGCCGAAGAGAGCAGAGCGGCACTTGTGCCCAATCCGGCTTCCTCGAAGATTCTGGGGGCATAATAAATCACAAAGTTGATCCCCGAAAGCTGATTGAAAAAAGCCAACAAAAATGCTAACATCAAAGGAATACGAAATCTTCCTGAAAAAATATCGTGGTTATCGCTTTCCGTGATGCCTTTTTGGATCGTGCGTATTTCTTCTTCGGTGTGTTTTCGTGCGATGTTTTCTTCCTCTGCACTCCCGGCGGTATATAAAAGCATTAAAATTTCTTGTGCCTTAGACGCATCTCTTTTGCGAAGTAATAACCAGCGTGGGCTTTCTGGTACGCCCAGCACCATGACTAAATAGATAAATGACGGAATAGCCACCACACCCAACATCCAACGCCAGGATTCATCACCCAATGCAGCCAAATAATAATTGGATAAAAATGCTGCTAAGATTCCGGCAACTATATTAAATTGATATAAAATAACAAGGCGGCCTCTTTTATCAGCAGGTGATATTTCAGAAATGTAGGTAGGTGCCGCTACCGAAGATGCCCCTACGCCCAAACCGCCAATAAACCTAAAAAACGAAAATGAATAGGGATCCCAAGCCAGCCCCGAACCTATTGCCGATACAAAATACAGAACACCGATCCAGATCAAGGTTTTTTTTCGGCCGATCTGCTCACAGGGGATACCGCCAAACAATGCCCCCACAACCGTACCCCACAAAGCCATAGACATAATAAAAAAGCCGTGGAACAAATCGCTGTGTTTCCAAAGTGCTTGAATGGGTTTATCTGCCCCTGAAATGACGGCAGTATCTACCCCAAATAAAAAACCGGCCAAAGCCACCGTGACAGACCATATAAATACTTTATTATTTTTCATCCGCTAGACTATGATTTATTGGATTGTTATGATTAAGATGATTGATTACCTTGATTTTGAATGATTTATTTTGTTAAATTCATTAAAATCGGTTTTATCAGCATTAAATATTTTTAAACTCCTGCAAGATAATTAAATAATTGTAAGAAGAATTTGTATTAAAAGGCTAAATTTTGACATATTCTTGATAGATTTTCTCTAAATCGGGCATTTTATCCGCATTTCGATAGACCAATACCCTGTAGCGCAGCCGGATTCCTTTTCTGTGGCTAAGTGGCACGGGTTGATTCCCTGGAAAAACGGCATTTTGCATACTGGCTTTTTTTCTCAGAATCCAGTTGTTTTCTTCGCCTGGGTTAGTAGGGTGGCAAAAAACGACGATCCCACTTTTGTTTCCGTTGGCAAAAGTACCTTGTATATTTAGCCAGGGTCCGGCCGGGAGGGCATTTTCGGTAGGGATTAGTTCCTGGTTTTGATACAGGAAAGCCAAATCATCGGGCAGTTTGCAGCGCAGCGAAAAACCTCCGTAGCCTTTGGCATCTTCCGATCCGCCGATTTCTAGGTTTTTTTGGAGACCGCGTAGATGAATATCAAAGTCGATGATTCGGTAGTCGGGCTGGGTAGAATAGACGATAATCCGGGTTTTTTCAAGAATAATTCGCTGACTTTCCGCAGCAAGTGAGTCTAATTTGCTTTTCCAAAAGGTTTGGGTTTTTAGGGTAAATGGCTGCTCATTGGCGGTATAGCTTAGTTTTCGGACATCCCAGGCTATATTTTTACAATCCCAACCATCGGCTATTTTTTGACCATTGAGGCGGATTTGGTGCCAGGCCCAGAAGATTCCTCGGTGGTGCAAGTGGTCCTCCGGGAAATCTTCAGTCAGGATTTCGCCCTGCAAGCCATATAAAGGATGTAAATAATTTGCACGGGGATGCCTACCGTTCTGGCTTTTTGTTTGTCTCTGAAAGAAGAAGACCGTTTGCGAATTTTCACTTACTAAAATACCTTCGGGTTTGTTGTGTGCTTCAAATTTTTGTGCCGACAAACAATCGGGTAAGATCAGCCCCAGTCCACTTAGAAAGGTCAGTCCGGCTATACTGTACAGAAACTTGCACGCAGCTAAAATCAGCTTATTCATCGTAATTCGTGTTAAGGTGAAGTTAATACCTGGAAAATAAAGCTTTTTCTGTTTAAATTTATAAAAAAAATCGTCAGACCATGAACAAATATCTACTAAGAGCATCCTTGGGGTTTATGCTATTGTTTCAGACGGCTGTACTTGCAGCCCAAACCTTTGAGGAACTTAACCAATACAAATACTTTTTGGTAGAAGCCCAAAATCCAAATTATTACCACAGTCCTTATATCAAAAGTACAATTGAGCGTTTATTGAGCCTGAGTGATATTCCTATATATCATTCCAGAGAAGACCTGGCCAATTTAAATGCCCAGGAATGCGAGATTTTGCAGGTGCGTTTTCAGGCAATTACAGGGGAGGTAACGGTAGTCCCTTTTGCAGAGGTGACCATTCAGATGTATAACTGCCAAAACAGGCTCTTGTACTCTTTTCAAGATAGAAAAACTTCGGCCTTTTCGTTTATAGACCCTACTTATGAAAAAATGGCTTATGAAAAAGCTATTGAAAAGGCACTCAAACCAATAAGAAGGTATTATTACCGATACAATCCCAATGGAAATCCACAACCCAAGCAGGATACAAAACCTGTGCTGACGGAGGCTTTCCCAGAGTCTGATGTAGATATAAACATCCCCAAAGCCAAAGACAAAAATCCTTTGGGCGTAGCTGTAATCATCGGCAACAAAGATTATCAAGATAAAGACATTCCTTCGGTAGATTATGCCCTGCACGATGCCCGAACGCTAAGAAGGTATCTGATAGAAAGTTTCGGTTTTTTGGAAGAAAATATCCTGTATTATGAAAATGCCTCTCAGGCAGATTTTAATGCCCTTTTTGGTACATCAACCAATCCCAAAGGCTTACTCAACAATTATGTCAAACCAGGGGAGTCTGATGTATTTATTTTTTATAGCGGGCACGGGATGCCGGATATTGAGCAGAAAACAGGCTATTTTGTACCTGTTGACGGTCACGTATCGGTCATCTCTCTGAACGGCTACGCTTTGAATACTTTTTATGAAAATTTATCCCAGGTGCCTTATCGCTCACTGACTGTTTTGATTGATGCCTGCTTTAGCGGTGCTTCAGAAAAAGGTTCTCTCATTCAACAAGCTTCACCCATTTATATCAAAACCAAAAATAAAGTCATTAGCCGTGAGAATACTCTGGTTTTCCTTTCCTCAACTGGCGACCAGATTTCCTCCTGGTATCCCGAAAAAAATCATTCTCTTTTTACCTATTATTTTTTAAAAGGAATTCAAGGAGAGGCCAATGAAAATCAAGACAAAAAGCTTACCTTAGCCGAACTAAAAGAATATATAGACAAAGAGGTCATTTACAAAGCCAGAAGGTTGCACAACCGTACACAAACCCCCGAAATCTATGGTTCTGAACAAATGACCGTCCTTGATTATTAATGTTTAGTCCAATAGTCCATTGTACAGAGTCAATGTGTTTATCTCAGTCAGTCAGATATAATGGACTATATCCTACATCCAAAGCTTGAAAAAATACGAATGGAAAACATACACCTTGAAGTATGATGAACCGTAGTCAAATTTACTCACTACAAATAAAACCAATATGAACAACGAACTCTTTGACCTTGCAAAAAACATGATCGCCTATACTGGGCTTGACCTCAGAGGTTATGCTGTCAAAGCACACGACCACAATGACAAAATCTTCTTTATTACCTATCAGGATGAACCCCAATACGAGCTTTGGGAGGTAACTAGTATCTGGAGTGTAAGTACGATGGAAAAAGAACTGATCAAAAAACACGAAGAATTCTATTTCGCCCTCAAACATTTGCTGCACATACTCTTTGATCGTGAAATGGATAAAGAGTTCGGAAAAACAGAAGATAACTTTGAAATATAAGTCTGTATTTCCTAATGAATTCGGAGATGTCATCTTTTACAATATCCCATAGCTAGGTTTTTATACTCAAACCAAAATGGTTTTCGGAAATTTAAAATTATAAATCATTAAAAATCAAGATAATCAATCAAGAAAACTTGCCCCGCAGGGGTCTTGTATTTCCTAAATCACTTTAATCTGGGTATAAGTAATCAGTCCGTACAAATTGTTAAAAATAGTGGACTTATTGATTGAATGGATCGTCAGTTAATAAGTCCATTTAAAAATAAAAAATTTGTAGGGTATACCTGCATCAGAGTTTTTGAACAACTGATACAAACGAAGCCGAAACCTCCCAAGTCCAAGCCCACAGGCATAGCCGTCCAGCCTTCCAGGGATGCACCACAAAGGCTGATTTTGGGCTTACCGAAGCAAATTTGTTCCGTTATTGACCTTGTGTTTTAAATCAAATATTAACCCATCAAAATCAAATATTATGAGCAAGGTGATTGAGAATTCTAATACTTCGGCTTTTTACTTTATGGCTTGGGCTTCTTTTGCAATTTCTACTGTAGGAATGCTTTTAGGGATTTATCACATCCCCGCACCGATTTGGGTCAAGGGCTATCTGGGTTTGGGGTATATGTTTACGGTGACTTCCTGCCTAACTCTTGCCAAAACATTGCGTGACAAACACGAAGCTGATTTATTAATCAATCGGGTGAGAGATGCCAAAACGGAAAAATTGCTGAGTGATTTTGAGAGAAATGTTCTTTAATCTGAAAAAAAACCAAGATTTTCCAAATCTGTGAGATTTGGAAAATCTTTTTTAGTTTTGTGAATTTAGGCTTGATATCGGGGTCAGATTATCAGGAATATCGCGGTTAATTTCGGAGTCATACACAAATACCTCTACAAAAGTACTCTCCACAATGCTCGGAATCTCAAAGGGAACAATCATCGTGTTGAGGCTCTCCTGCATACGCTCATAAGCTTCCTTCACATCGTGCGCCGAAACGAGCATATATTTGGTGATCTTTTTTTCTTTTTGGCTTTCGTGATCAATGTCGGTATAGGTTACTTTGCATTTGTACCACACATCGGCATCATCATAGTGGAATACATCTTCAAAGGGGCTTTTGCTGATGTCATTGACATAAAAATCGCCATCGATAATCTCCTGAAGCTCTTTATAAATCCGCGCTTCTGCTTCTGAAAAGGAAACGGCATCTACGAGATAAGGCTCAACTATTTTTTTTCTGTTTCCTTTATCGTCTTCCTTAGTGTACCTGACGGTACAAACAAACCAGTTTTTCATATCAAAATTGTTTAATAATTTATCAAAAATACCATGTTTTTGCTATTTTCAAAAACAAACAAAGATTTTTTTTTCTTTTTATTCCTGCGAGCTGCTAAAATCTTGCACACAGGTGAATTTCCATCGCGCATGCGGCCGAATACAAACACCCAGAAATTTGTAATTCGGATTCAAAATATTCTTACGATGCCCACGTGAGGGTGTATTTTCATCAATCAATAATTGCATCAAGATGCCTTCTGCGGTTTCATAACCATAGGAACAGTTTTCGGCAATAGCCCCTCCTTTGACATAACGGCGGATTCTTTTGGCAAAGGTAGTTCCATCGCTGGAGTCGTGCTGTACCAGGCCTTTTTGACCAGTATCATCGGCGTGGAAGCAGGCCGCTTCGGAGAGTTTTTCAGCAGGTAAAAGTATGTCTGACTGATTAGAACTAAGGTCTTGCAGCAATGTTTTAAGGGCTTCGTTGGATGCATCCAGTTTGTTTTCCTTGATTTGTTTGGCTAGATATGTCTTGGCAAAAAGATTTCCGTCGATGCGCGCCAGGTTTACAAGATAAATCACTCGTTTTTCTTCGTCAGTTAGGTAGTCGACCTCTTTAGCAGTATTGGCTTTTTCGAGAACATCCAGCGGTATTTCTGGAAAGTTTTTATCTTGTGCTTGTGTAGCTAAAACAATGCAAAAAACAGAATAAAGAAAAAGTATGTTTTTTTTCATAGACAATTTTATTCGTTTCAAATTTATATCTAAATTAACAAACTCAAACTAAATTTATGCAAAGAAAAAATATTTCATCGGGTGCTCCCTGGGAAGCTCAGGTAGGCTACTCAAGGGCTGTAAGAATCGGCAATATAGTCGAGGTATCCGGCACTGTAGCCCAGAAAGACGGCGAAATACAAGGTATTGGGGATCCCTACGAACAAACCCGCATCATCATTCAAATTATTGAAAAAGCATTGCTGGAAGCTGGCGCAAGCCTTCAAGATGTAATCAGGACAAGAATCTTTGTCAAGGATATGCAGCATTGGCCTGAAATTGGACGTGCTCATGGAGAGGCTTTCGGGGAAATCCGCCCAGCCAGCAGTATGATACAGATCCAAGGGCTCATCGACCCCGATATGTTGGTAGAGATTGAAGCCACTGCGGTAATTACCCAGTAATGAATGATTCTAAAGGTCTCTCAAACACCTTAATTCTTTTAATTCTTAATTGCTTTAATTCTTGATGTGGAATCACAGGAAGTTTATTTTTTACTGAAATATCAGCAGGAGATTGTTGCTCGCTTTGATTTGCCTTTGGGCAAGGATGAAATTACGGTCGGTCGCAAAGGCTTTGGGGCAGATATTGAAATACCTTCTCCAGGAGTAAGCCGCCTTCACGCCAGCATTCGCTGGGTGAATAAGAATCACTTTCGAGTCATAGACCATCAAAGTACCAACGGCACCTATTTGAATGGAGTGCGGATTGAGGAATCAAGCATCAGAAACGGCGATGTAATTAGCTTTCAAAAAAATCAATCAGAATACACGCTTTTGGTCAATGCCCGTGAGGAGCTTTATACCTCCCATCCTGACGGCAAACCTACTCCTCTTGAGCATCTTATTGAGCCTCAAAAATCGCTGTACGAACTTCTGCTAGAGAAAGATCAAATTTTGATTGGCAGGCAGGATTGTGATATTACTTTGGCCAATCTTACCATTTCTCGAAAACACACTTCTATCAGTAGACAATCTGACGGAAAATATCTGGTAACTGACCTAGGCTCTAAAAACGGCACTTTTATCAATGGTCAGCCGATCAACACCCCAACGCTGATTACTGACAAAGACCTTATTCAAATTGGAAAATACGAATTTAACCTTAGTAGTACTCCGCTTACAGAGGTAGAAGCACAGACATCATCTGAAGTGATTGTAGCCGATAATTTGTTTAAAAGTGTAGGTATAAGAGATAAGAAAAAAGATATTCTACACAATATCAACTTTAAAGTGGCTCCCGGCGAAATGGTAGCCATTATGGGACCATCGGGCAGTGGTAAATCTACGCTACTCCGTGCCTTGAACGGATATGCCCCTGCTACCAGTGGTAAGGTTTTTATTCATGGCAAGGATTTGTATCGCAATTATAAATTGCTCAAGCAAGACATCGGTTATGTGCCACAGGATGATATTGTACACAAACAATTGTCAATATATCACTCCTTGTATTTTGCAGCTAGGCTCAGGCTGGCGTCGGATCTAAGCAAACAAGAAATTGATGCCAAAATTGAAGAAATTCTGGATAAACTAGGCATTTTGCACATCAAAGATTCGTTGATCAAGGATATATCCGGTGGGCAACGCAAAAGAGTGTCCATTGCCGTAGAATTGCTCTCCGACCCATCGATTTTGTTTTTGGATGAGCCAACCAGCCCTCTAGACCCCGAAACAATTGATGAATTTCTGAAAATCCTCAAAAAACTTTCAGAAGGCGGTACTACCATTCTGATCGTGACGCATAAACCTGATGATCTGGATATTGCCGATAAAGTAGTATTCCTTTCCAAAGGCGGTTACATGGTTTTTTATGGGGGAGTCAAAGAATACCTAGATTATTTTCAGGCCAAAAACGTGATTGCAGTCTATGCCAGCATCAATAATGCAGAAAAAGGCAAGGAATGGTCTGCCCGATTTAATCATCAAAACCATCAGATACTTACGCTTACGCCCAATGAAAAAATCAAACAGCCGCGTAAGCAGTCTGCTTTCAGGCAATTGTACTGGCTGAGTGCCCGTTATTTCAAGATCAAAACCAATGACCGAATCAATACTTTAATTTTGGTTTTTCAGGCACCTTTAATTGCGCTCCTGCTGGTAGTTTTGTTTGAGAAAGTTATGCTCCAAACACTTTTTTTGATGATTGTGGCGGCCGTGTGGTTGGGCACTTCCAATGCCGCCCGGGAGATAATCGGCGAATTATCCATTTACCAGCGTGAGCGGATGTTTAATCTCCGAATTATTCCTTATATTTTTTCTAAACTATTGGTAATCAATTTTTTTTCTTTGATTCAGATGTTGATGATGGTGGCTGTAATTCATCTGAGTCTTGGACTTTTTAATTATTGGGAGTATGTAGGGCTTTTGCTATTGTTAGCTTTTACGGGGTCTTTGATGGGGCTGGCATTGTCAGCTTTGGTAGATAATGCCGATAAGGTGATGAGTCTGGTGCCTTTGGTATTATTACCACAGATTATGCTGGCGGGGGTCATCCAGCGGATAGATGATAAAAACGAATGGATTAGCTTTCTGACCGTAGCTCGCTGGGGGATGGAGGCTTCCGCAAATATTTCTCAGGAGGCCTATTTTTATTATCCTGATAAAGTCCCTAATCGTGCTTATTTTCAACCCTTGCAGGGCATTTCACCTTTAGACAGCCTTCGGATAGCGGAGATCAAAGATAGCCTAAGGGAGGCACAGGTCAGAGATTCGCTCCATAGATTTGTTCGGGAACCCATCCTTGGGAATGCTAATATGATTACTTACCCGACGTATTATGATTTTGAAGTCATATTGGGCATAATCGGCATCCATATCCTTCTGCTTTTTGGGGTCAGCTATCTGGCACTGAGGGCAAAAGATCGATTGTAGGCAAATTTGAACTCAAAAATAGCCTCTTAATTATACAAAAAAATCCCTAGCTTTGCTCCAAAATACTAGGATACCTATGCTCGAGACTTTACAGGAATGCCCCGTTTGCCTTCATCGTGATTTTGTACCCTTCCTGAGTTGCCGGGATTTTACCGTTACCCAGGAAGAATTTAATTTGGTCAATTGTACACATTGCGGCTTTACTTTTACCAATCCGCGCCCGGATGAAGGCTCAATTGCCAAATATTATCAGTCCGAATCCTATATTTCGCACAGCAATACCCGCAAAGGTTTGATCAATCAAATCTATCATTTTATACGCCAACGAGCTTTAAAAAACAAGCTTAAACTCATCGACAACCTGCAAAAAGACCAAAAAATCCAGGATCAATCCAGCAAAAAACTACTCGATTATGGGTGTGGCACAGGAGACTTTTTACATACCTGTCTGCTAGGGGGCTGGCAGATTGAGGGGCTGGAGCCTGACCCAAAAGCCCGTGCGCAGGCTGCACAAATCACCCAAACTGAGATTCGGGAGCATATTTTCGAGCCATATTTTAATGGCAAACAGTTGGATATCATTACTTTATGGCATGTCCTTGAGCACGTACATCGCCTAGATGAAACGCTAGAAAGGTTAAGAAGTATGGTGAAGCCAGGCGGAAACCTGGTCATTGCTGTGCCCAATCTGAAAGGCTGGGAAGCGGGTTTTTTCAAAGAATTTTGGGCGGCGTATGATGTGCCTCGCCATTTGTATCATTTTAGCCCTGTTACGATGAAAAAACTCCTAGCAAAGCATCGAATGAAAATCCTCCGAAAGCTTCCCATGCCTTATGATGCTTATTATGTCAGTTTGCTAAGCAATCAATACCAATTTGGGCGAATGAAATATATGAAGTCTTTTTTGGAGGGTTATTACTCTAATAGACAAGCTGCCAAAAGCGGAAATTATTCTAGTTTGATTTATACCGTAGAATTACTCAAGTAAAAGTTTATTGAGGTATACCGTGCGGTCATCCAGGCTAAACCAGGAAAAATACTCCTGAGTGTCTTCTTTTACCAAAGCGACCTGTCCGATAAATTCTTCTTTGCGAATTTTATCATTGACCAAAAGTTGATTTTCACCAGACTTGGCATCCTGATAAAAAAATGCCCAATTTTTTGCATCTTTTCCCAAAAGTACATCTGGTAATCCTTGCGTTTGATTGATGGGATAAGGTCCGAAAGATCGGTTGTCTGAAAAATGTAAAGTATACGTACCGTCACTGTTATTGCTTAAAAGAGCCCATTCTTCACTTCCGGGAGCAAACTTAAGGTATTCTATTTTATTATAAATGCCTTTAAAATATTTGTCATTGATATACAAAGAATCCTTGCCGCTTCCGGCATTTTTGATCACGGCTACACTTTTGCGGCTGGCACTGACAAAATAATCTCGTACATTTTTGGCAAAAATACCGTCTCCTTTGAAATGTAATGTGCGTGTGGTTGGATCAATATAATTGAATTTGTTGTACTCTTCTCCCATATCAATGGAGATGGGAGGTTGTTGGTACGGACCGTAAAGTTCGTCATTGCCTAGGAAGTAGATTTTTTGATTTTGCACCACGGCTTGCCCATAATTTTCTCCTTTATTCAGCAAATTAAGAAAATTATATTCCGAATTACCTACCAATTTTTCTTCGAAAGTGCCAACTTCACCGGTATTGGTGATTACAGAGAACAGCTTCACATTTTCATTTCCGATAGTTTTTGGAAGTGTGCCGGGCAATTCTGCGGTCAGTACCCAACGATTGCCTTTACCTGCCAAAAAGCGGAAATTGACAACATCTTTGTAAGGACCGATTTGCTTGCCGTTATTAAATAGAATATAAAATTTATCAGGTTCATCATTGTAGATGATTGCCCAGCGAGAACCGTCGTCACTGATATGATAATCTTTGAGAAAATTAAAAGGACCAAATTCTTGTCCGTTGATGACTACTTTGGTAGTACCTTCCAATTGATCAATCAGTACATAAGACCAGGAGTTGCCGGCTACTTTGAGCCCTACCGGATAAAGCGGGTCTTTATGAACGCCGATTTTTTGACCGTTGAATACCACATCACTGGTTTCTTCTTTGGAATCGATAAAACCCCAACTACTGATATTAAAGACCGGTTTTTCGACAAGGCGGCGGTCATAAGGCCCAAAAGTCTGATTTTTGATATGATAACTTCGGCTGAATTGTTTGACATCTGCGGTGACTACAATGTAGCTTGTTTTATCTTGGTACAAACCCAGGGAGTTTTCTTCGTGAGCTACTACTTCATTGCTATTGAGGGTATATATTTTTTCTTTGGTAAGGATTTCTTGTGCAAGTGCCCCAGTTGAGGTACTTCCAAGGATTAACAAAAATTTTATATAAAAATACAGAATTTTTTTCATAACTTATTTTTTAACGAATTTTTTCGTCTTTTATGCGATTAAAAATACGCTTTTTCGGGAGATTATTCGCAATAATTTAAGGATTAAATTAAGTTTTTGTGTCTTTTTTACGACAAAAATAAACAATCTCCTTTCCTGGGAGTGCATAACGAGCCACTAAAGCCTGATCCAGATCGAGTACATAACGATCTTCGCTCACCTCAAAGCCACCCAAAAGCAATCGTTTACCATAATCTTCGCCATACATACGCACATGATCTTCTTGCCCAAAAGCTTTGAATCGTTCTGCGGCTTCGGTAATAGCCTTATCTTCATAAGTAACTTTGAGCCCGGCTTTCATCATGGGTACCTGAAGAATTGCCCAACCTCCTGGCTTGAGCACTCGATGGATTTCCCGCATTGCCTGAATATCATCATGTACGTGTTCTAAAACGTGATTACACATGGCTGCATCAAAAGTATTGTCTTCAAAGGGCATCTCGTGGATGTCCATTTTAACTTTGGCCAGGGGCGACTCAAGATCAGCCGTGATATACTCTAGTTGAGGCATTTTCTCGAATCGCTCCATAAAACAATTTTCGGGAGCAATGTGTAAAAAATGCTGTTTTCGGGTAAAAAAATCAGTTTTATCTTTTAAATATAACCAAATCAGCCGATGTCTTTCCAGGGATTGACAACGAGGGCAAAGTGCATTGGGTCGGGCCGATTTGCCACGCCCATAAGGCAAGAATTTCGCAAATCTACTTTCACAAATCGGGCATTCTACCCGATTACCTCGATAAAACACCGCCAGTATCCTCAATGCCAAAGGACTAATCAATTGTAAATACTTCCGTGGAATGTGCCGGATGACCCAGCTTATTATCTTTTTCATATTTCTTTATTTTTGTGGTGTCAGGAGTCGGGTGTCGGGTGTCAGGTGTAGGTACGTTATTTATACTCAAACCGAAGTGGTTTTCCGAGATTTTAGCTTTTAAATCATTAGTAATCAAGCTAATCAATCAAGAAAATCAGGCAAATCACTTCAATCTGGGTATATTTAGTACTAACACCTGACACCTCGCCCCCGACACCCGACACCTCGCCGACACCTGACACCTCGCCGACACCTCACATCTCGATTTGTGTGCTGAGGAGAGCGATTCCTTCTTTAAAAGAATGTGGCTCATAACCTAGCTCTCTACGGGCTTTTTCGATGATAAAGCCTGTTTTGGGAGGTCTTTTGGCCGGTTGGCTAAACTTAGAGCCGTCGGTACGCACGATCAGCGACTTATCCAAGTTGAAGAAGTCAGCAGTTTGCAGAGCCATTTCATAAGGACTTAAGAAATCCTTTCCTGAGATGTTATAAATACCTTCTTTTTCTTGATCGGCTATTAAAACACAGCCCAAGGCCAGATCTTCTGCCAAAGTGGGGGTTCGCCATTGGTCGTCTACCACCTGAATGGATTTTCCTTCTTCCAATGATTTTTTGACCCACAAGATGATATTTGATCTGCTCATTGCTTCAGTAATACCATACACCAGCACTGTACGTACGATTGCCCATCGAATATCACTTTCTCGTAATAATTTCTCGGCTTCCAGTTTGCTTTCTCCATAATAACTCACTGGATTGGCAGTAGCTTCTTCATCGTAAGGTCCGTCGTCGCCGTCGAATATAAAATCGGTGGACAAATGTATTAAAAAAGAATTATTCTCTCTACAAGCATTGATCAGATTTTCTACGGCTTTGACATTCAAAGACCAACATAGTTCTTTTTCTGTCTCACATTGATCTACTTGAGTCATGGCAGCTGTATGAATGATAATCTGCGGTTTTAATAAACCGATTACTCGGTTTACATCTTCGGCCTGGCTTACATCTAGGGATTCATAATGAAGCGATTGGAAGGCAGAAACCCTATTTTCTCCTCTTGAACTTGCTATAATTTGATATAATGTATTGTATGGTTCCTGATTTAAAAGGTGTACAAGCTTTTGACCCAAAAGCCCATTGGAACCTGTGATGAGTATTTTTTTCACGATATTCAGATGTTTAGCCTCTAAAAACTGCAAATTAAAGGATTTCAAAGCGAATTCAAATTTGAAGTAAGTTTTAAAGAGTTATTCCCTGAATCGTAGTACATAGCAGGGATGAGCTTTGAATTTACGACATAAATGGCCTAGCTTTGCGAATCTAAAAAGACAATAAAAAATTTTTGATTGATTATGATTGACGCAGTAAATTATAAGGTTAAGGATATATCCCTTGCTGATTGGGGTCGTAAAGAAATCCAACTGGCCGAAGCAGAAATGCCGGGCTTGATGGCTCTACGCGAAGAATATGGAGAATCTCAACCTCTCAAAGGTGCAAGGATTGCCGGATGCCTTCACATGACCATTCAGACAGCCGTTTTGATCGAGACTTTGGCAGCTCTTGGTGCTGAAGTGAGCTGGTCTTCCTGTAATATTTTTTCTACCCAGGATCATGCTGCGGCTGCGATTGCGGCGGCTGGTATACCCGTATTTGCCTGGAAAGGAATGACCGAAGAAGAATATGAGTGGGCGATCGAGCAAACACTCTACGCCTTTGAAGGTGGCAAAGCTTTGAACATGATTTTGGACGATGGGGGTGACCTTACCAATGTGGTCTTGGATCATCATCCAGAGTTGGTCAGTGAAATCAAAGGTATTTCAGAAGAGACTACCACAGGCGTACATCGTTTGTATGAGCGTATGCGTAAAGGCACACTCCCTGTGCCTGCGATTAACGTAAACGACTCGGTGACCAAGTCAAAATTTGACAATAAATACGGCTGTAAAGAATCTTTAGTGGATGCCATTCGCCGCGCTACCGACATCATGCTTGCCGGAAAAGTAGCTGTTGTTGCTGGTTATGGAGATGTAGGCAAAGGCTCTGCGGCTTCTTTGAGAGGTTCAGGCGTACGAGTAATGGTGACAGAGATTGATCCTATTTGTGCTTTGCAGGCTGCTATGGATGGTTTTGAGGTTAAAAAAATGATTCACGCTATTCCAGAAGCTGATATTATTGTGACTGCCACCGGAAACTGTAATATTGTAACAGGCGAACATTTTAAAGTGATGAAAGACAAAGCCATTGTTTGTAATATTGGACACTTCGACAATGAAATCGACATGGCTTGGTTGAATCAAAACTATGGCAAAAACAAAACCAACATCAAACCGCAGGTAGACCTCTATCACATCGATGGCAAAGACATTCTGGTGCTTGCCGAAGGTCGTCTGGTAAACCTGGGCTGTGCGATGGGGCATCCTTCTTTTGTGATGTCCAACTCTTTTACCAACCAAACCCTGGCACAAATTGAGCTTTGGACCAACAGCGATCAATACGCCAATGAAGTATTCATCCTGCCCAAACACCTCGATGAAAAAGTAGCTCGTTTGCATTTGGCTAAAATTGGGGTAGAATTGGAAGAACTTACCGCCGAACAAGCTGAGTACATCGGCGTCACGCAAGACGGCCCATTTAAGCCGGATTATTATCGTTACTAATCCAAATCTTTGGTAGATGATTTTAAACCGGATTACAAACAGTTGTAATCCGGTTTTTTTTTTGAAGTGTATAATTCAAAACCATACACAAATAAAATTTGTCAAAAAAAAGGAAAAAATGAAAAAAAAATAGCAAATTTAAAATTGATTAAATTTAAACTAATTTTGTAACAAACCCTTTGTAATCATGCAAATTCTATCTAAACAAGAGGCCTTTACTATCCTTGAAAACCCTTCTGTGGGAATACCTATGGAAGCCATTAAATTTTTATATAATTATGGACCAGATGAAGAAATCCTGGAAAAAATTATTTTCGCCCTCAAAAACGCTTACAAAGACGTCTTCTTTGATGAGGAAGAAGGTATGTACTTAGATATACCTCTTTGGTATGCTATTGTGGCTGAAAATCACTTGGATATCCGATTGGTAGATGTTATAATTCAATTGTTTGTAGAAGCAGATTTTGAAATGGATTTTTTGAGCGAACAGTGTGGCTATCTGGTTGGTAAACTCTGTGAAACCTTTGGTGAGGAAGCTATCGAAAATTTTTTTCATGCTATTGAAGATGCCCTCATAGGAAGATCCGATCTTCCCTCTCTTTTTCTTTTTGATTGTTTTTATTTTCTTGATCCCGAGAAATATCAGGAGCGTATTCTTAATTTGTTGCACGATAAGAATTTTTATTGGAAAGAGGCTTTAATTATACATCTGCGACATCCTAAGTTTATAGTTTTTAAACCTGCTCTTGAGAAAATTCTAAAAGAAGCCAACTTTCTTGCCAATATACGTGACTCCTGGTTATATAAAAGTTTGGCCAAGGAAACTCAGGCATCAATCAACCTTATGGTAGAAGAAACTGATAAGAATGCTTCGGATCTTGCTTTCTCCCAAACCCGTGAAAATTGGGAGAGTCACTACGAAAAACTTCAAGACCACTTTACTCCCAAAGAAGATTCAGAAGACGAAGATTCTTGGGGCTCTATCTTTGAAAACGCTGTTCTAGAGGATACTTCGGAAAAATTGTATAAAATCTATGACCCCACACAGGCTACTAAAATCAACCGAAATGCTCCTTGCCCCTGCGGTTCGGGGAAAAAATACAAAAAATGTTGTATGCCTTAGATTGGGTTGAGTAAATAGCAGTTTTGTACTTTAAGAGCAATTTGTACATCACCATTCAAAAAATACGAAAGGGTCTGTGTCTAGCAGTGCTGTTTTCAATTTATTCCACCTTTGTAATTCCTTTGAGGCGATTTTCGTGTAAGTGAATCGTTAGTTCGTTTATCACTTCCTGATCCAAATCTCTAAAAATTCCGGCAAACGATAGGATTTCAGCCTTAGCCTGGTTTTCTTGCTCCAATGTATTGATATATAACTCCAATGAGTTTAATTTGTCGTCTGGAAGCTTCTCTATTTTATGAATAATTCTTTGTCTTAGTTGCTCTTGTGTAGTCATGGCGTCTTCTCATACAATTTCTACCAAATATAATGAATGTTTGGGGGATTTTCAAGCCGATTATGTTGATTAAGATTCTCGAGCTAACTCGAGAACTTCTTTGTATAAGGCAGGATGAATAAAAAAACCTGCCCTATTCTCAAGTTCTTCCAGTATTGATTTGAGTTCGGAGATAAGATTCTGTTGTTTTGCCAGAAGTAAAATACCCAATAAACCAATCACCTTGATTTGTAAGCTTCTTGCTTTTTTCCTCCCTAAGGTTTCATCTATAATTAAATAATCTGCGTTTAGTTCCACACTAAGTGCTATCGCTTCAGACTCTCCTTCATCTAATTCTTGTAAGAGTTGATAAAAAAAAGCTTGATTATTTGGAAGCTGAACTTGTATCCAATTTTGTTGAACTAAATCAATGGCTTGTTGAGGAATGGCAGTCAATTCATCCCAGACAGCTTTGGGAATAATAACGACACCATACAACTGTCTTAAAATATCCAGTCGGACGATCTTCCATAAATTCGTAATGGTAGTAGTATCGCTTATGATGATCATCTTTCCAATCCAAGATTTTGAAGATCAATGTGCAACTCCTCAGAGTCGTATTTCAGATAGATATTTCTGGATTTGAGTTCTTGTTGAAAAGAGATTAGATCCAATTGTGCCAATTTACGAGCCTGTCCCAGACTCAGCTTTCCTTTGTCATATAAATATGCCGCAAAATCTATCAAAACTTCTTGCGGGGCAAGTTTGATTTTTTCAAGTAATTCCCCAGGAATGACTAGATTTTCCATAATTTAACTAATTTATTTGTATCAAATATAATGAATGTTTGGGGGATTTTAAGAAAATATATGCACTCAGATTTGAAAAATTGAGGCAGAAAAATAGCCGATCACTTAAGGATTATCTACCCAATTTTCAATTTTGATATTTTCCATTCTTTCAAATTCCTTTACATTTCTAGTTACCAAGAACATATCATGAAAAATAGCAGTTGCACCGATAAATAAATCTAAATCACTGATAATCGTCCCCTTTGTTTTAAGCCTTGCTTTCTCTTTCCCATAAATTTTAATCGAGTCAAGGATTGGAATGATGGGTATTTTATCAGCAAAATCTTCCACTACTTTCATGTTTTTGCCAGGGTTTTGGCTCTTTTCAGCTCCATAGACCAATTCTGCAAGTGTTATTTCAGAAATAGAAAACTTTTCAAAGCCAATTTTTTCTATTTTCTCCTGAAGTTCATACAAACCCTTGAAGTAATAAATACAGATATTGGTATCTAATAAATAGGCCATTAGAATTCTTCGATTTCAGATTTATTTACGCTATCTGCGCGAATCTCCCGAATGATTTCTTCTGCATTTCTATCGTCTTCCCAAGCACCAAAACAATCCGAAAAATCAGCATCGGTTTTGGGTGAATAATCCATGGATTGAGTCAATTTAAGGATCAGATACTTTTTTAGTTCTATACTCCAGTTTTTCATAAATCTAAAGTAACTGTCCACAAGTTTTAGTTGATAAATTTTCAAGGTATTTGACGGTTATTTTATCAAATATAATGAATGTTTGGGGGATTTTCAAGTATATCAACCATAAGTAGTTCATAGTAATTAGTCGATAATCCATGACAAATGCAGTTATTTGATTATCTATTAATTATGAAAACAACTCATATAAACTAGTAATGGGCAACTACTTAGAATTTAGGAGGCAGCATTTTATAATATGCTGTGGTGAATAAATCTATTGACTACAGACAATGGACTATTGACCTAAAAGTCGCAAATACCCCTAATCAAACCGTCTCCCGACAATTTCCATAAAGCTGATGACTTCTTCGCTGTCCATCTCCCAAAGATATTTGGGGGCATATTCCTGAGTGATCACTTGGGTGGCTTCGCTGAGGTCGCGGCAGGACTCGATGCGGGTGATCGCATCATTGAAGGCAAAGCTATCACCGTTGAAGAGGCGATTGGTAAACAAGAATTTTTGATTGAGTGAAATGGCGGCGCGGATATCCTGAATTTTGGCTTTTTGGAAGTTGTCCAGCAGGTTGCTGTGGGTGCTTTTGAGGGTATCGTTGAGTACTACGGGGTTGCCTACGAGGCTGTTTTGGGTTACTTGGACGGTTTCGGCTTTTGGGGTTTTTTGGGTGATGATGGTAGGCACGTCCTCGATGATTTTGGTGGTATTGTCCTGATTTGCAAAGCTTGGATTGAGGGGGCGTTTGTAGATTTTATCGATATCCATCTGAAAAACATCCGAAAAGTTTTTCAGTCGCCAGTCAACAGGCTCGATATAGCGTTGGTTATCTGTATAAACCCGACTGAGTACTTCTGAGGCACGAGCCGTGTTGAGTTGGGCAGGGTCTATTTTCCGAAGTTGCTCAATGAAGGCTTTGAGTAGTTGTTTATTATATTGGATGTACTTTTGGATGTCTTCCCAGCGACGGATAGAGAATTGTGTATGTGCATTTCTCTGAATTTCCTGCTCGTAGAATTTTTCCGGGGCAAGTATAAGGATCAAGGAATCGCGGGTGGCTTCGGTGAGCAAGGGCATAAAATGCACTTTTTGAATGGCAATATACTGCGATAGGGCATTCATAAAAGTTTCCAGGGCTTGTTTGACTTCAGAGCGGTTATAATCAAAATAAGGGCTGCGGAGTTTGGAGGTTTCAGACTGCCATTTTTCAAAAAGATTCTTCAAAATCAGCAAATTAACCTGCTGAATATCACAAAATTTCAGAATGTCCTTGCCTTCAATAGTATCGTGATCAATAAAAAAATAGTCACTCAGGCGTTGGGCGAAAGCCTGACTGTACTTGTTGATTTCCTCAAAATTAATTTGGTCTGCTGACATTGCTTTTTCTATCCTCAAGAATGTTATATTTTAACAAATATATAAAATATTGAATAACAACATATAATGAATACGCTAAATTTTATTATTTTCTTAGTACAGCCGATATGATTATCGATAATAAAAGTCCTAAGAAAGATTTTTGGGCAATTTCCTGTATGAGCAGGTAGGCTACCCAATCTCTTTTCTGATAATTTCGATATACTTCTTCATAAATCGCCACGCCATCTTTGCCGTCCTGCTTAAAAGATTCAATCCATTGAGCTTTGGCAGCTACAAATTGTTGGATCTCGTACTGGGCATAAGCCTGCACCACCTCTGGTGCCATCCAAGTAATGAATCCATAAATAAACAATACGGAAAGTGCCAACATGACCAAACCCGTCGCCAAAGTGATTTGTAAACCTTCCCAGAGGTGAAAACGACTCGCAAACCCGCCAGGCATCCTTAGGCGATGCCATACAAGTACTGCCAGCATGGCAAATAGATACACAAAAAAATCCAAGGATTTGATCGGCAAAAAAGGATTGCCATAAATTAGATACACAAGCCCAAAGAAAATCATAAAGAATAATGTGCCCCAAAGCCCTCCTTTTGCACCTACTGACCAAAGTTGTTTGTTCATATAATTTCGTGATATTTTCCTTGATTAAATACTGCTATTGCCTTGCCTCTGAATACCTGCCCCAAAAAAGGTGTATTCTTGGATTTGGATTTCATCTGAGCGGCTTCAAGCACCCATACTTTTTCGGTATCAAAGAGGGTCAGATTGGCTTGCTGCCCTTCAGCGATTTGTGGAATGGGGAGTTTTAATATCTTTCGGGGATTATAAGTGAATTTTTCCAGCAATTGTTCCAGACTTAATCTGTTGTGTTGTAGGTTATGTTTGTGAATGAGCGCAAAGGAGGTCTCGAGGCTACTGATGCCAAACTCGGCAAGGTCAAACTCCAGATTTTTGCTTTCCTCATCCTGCGGATTGTGGTCGGAGACCAGTACGTCAATCGTGCCGTCCTCAAGCCCTTCCCAGAGAGCCTCGATGTCAGCTTCGGTTCGAAAAGGCGGATTTACTTTGAAATTGGTGTCAAACTCCATCAAAGCCGAATCATTAAAGGCGATTTGGTGGGTGGCCATATCGCAGGTCACCTGAAGCCCTTTTTGCTTGGCTTGGCGAATGAGTGCTACCGAACCCGCACTTGAAATGAGCGAAAAATGTATTTTCCCTCCGGCATATTCCAAAAAACTCAGATCGCGCTGAATCATCATTTCTTCCGCCAGGCGAGGCATTCCCTTCATCCCTAGCAGGGTGCTGTTGATCCCTTCATTCATTACCCCATAAAGAGTAAGTAGTTGGTCTTCTGAGCGATTCATGAGCAATCCATCAAACATCTGCAGGTATTGCAGGGTTTTGACTAGAATGTCGGAATGCCAGACAGGCTTGCTCCCGTCCGAAAAAGCAACAGCACCGTGATGGTGTAAATCAAGCATTTCGGTAAGTTCGCGTCCTTCGGTCTCAAGGGTTACAGCAGCAATGGGGTGGATTTGTAGCAGCCCGGATGCGTTGTATTTTTTTACATAATTAAGTGCATTTTTGGTCTGGATGACAGGCAAAGTGTTGGGCAAAATGGCAATTTCAGTAAATCCCCCCTGCAAAGCTGCTTCAATACCTGTATCTAGGGTTTCTTTGTGCTCAAGCCCGGGGTCTTTGAGCGAAGCCCGCATATCAAACCATCCGACGGAGAGCTTGAGTGTTTCTGCCTCAATCCGCTTTGTATCGGGGAAATCGGCAGTCGGAAAATCGTGACTTTCAGCAATTTTGCTGATTTTCCCGCCCTCGATGAATAAAGTACACTTTTTTCGGTGAAAGGGCGAATAAGGATCAATGATCTCGGCGTTTTGAATTAAATAGTTCATTTAAAACCCAAAAGAACAAAAAAATTCAAGAAAATCTTCAAAGCTTGGGGTGAAAATCGAATAATGTTTTATTTTTATACCATGATTTATGGATGTAGATGGAATGAAATCAATTGATTGCCCTGATTTTAGATAGATTTAATGTGCCGAATGTCTTTAAATGGTTTTCAATAAAAATCATATCTTTGTTCAACCTGTATTTCTTAAACCATAAAAACCACCATGAAAACTTTTATTTTCACCGCTTTTTTTAGCTTTTGGATGGGAATTTCAATTTTTACCTTTGCCCAGAAAATCCCCACAGCACCCAAGCCTATTCGCTTCGTCAATGACTACGTAGGGCTGTTGAGCAAATCCGAAATCCGTGAACTGGAAATGAAACTCAGTGACTATGCAGATTCTACTTCTAGCGAAGTGGTCATCGTAATCATTGATACCTTACAAGGATATTCTATCGAAAACTTTTCCCTAAAACTTGCCCGTAGCTGGGGCATTGGCCAGTCGGATAAAGACAATGGAATTCTAATCCTGATGGCGGTCAAAGACCGAAGCATTCGCATTGAGGTAGGGTTGGGTATCGAGGCCTACATCAGCGATGAAAAGACTAAAGAAGTGATTGAAAACGAGATTATTCCCTACTTTAAAAAAGGAGAATTTTACATAGGGCTGGATATTTCAACTACCCAGCTGATAGAGCTTCTCAAAGGAGTATTTACAGAAAAATAACCACGTTTTTTGCCGTATCAATAGGTAATCGGCTGATCAATGGATTTTCACAAGAATATCTATTATTTTTGCTTATCATTAAGCCAATCTCTACTCATGATCTCGAAAAAAGCCAAATACGCCATCAATGCCCTGGTTCACCTCGCCAAAAAACACAATCAAGGACCTATTCTGATTAGTGAAATCGCCGAACAAGAACGCATTCCCCAAAAATTTTTAGAGGCAATCCTTCTCGAACTCAAAAGAGATGGTATTGTGTCCAGCAAAAAAGGGAAAGGCGGTGGCTATTATTTGCTTAGAAATCCCGAAGAGGTGAATATGGCTGATGTGATCCGCCTCATCGATGGACCTATCGCTCTTTTACCTTGTGTCAGTTATAAATTCTATGAACGCTGTGAAGAATGCAAGGACGAAGTAACTTGTGGTATCCGGGATATGTTTTTAGAAGTCAGACACCAAACCGTAGCCCTACTTAAAGAAGCTACCCTTGAGAAAATCATCAAAAGGGAGCAGGCTTTGTGCCAAAAACCTATTTAAAATGTATATATATTTTTATTTTTTATTAAAATAATCTTATTTCACCCATCTTCCTTTTCATTCCCTTCTAATTCTCTACAAATCTCATAGACTTTATCAACAATGCATGTAGGTTTGCATTAAGTCTACTTAATCAATAGGATGAATATATTTTAAGAGAAGGCTTTTTAATACGTCAAACTTTAAAACTACATAGATGAAAATAACCGTAACAAGCTTTATTTTATTTACATTTGCAATAGGAAGTCTTTGGGCGCAAAACAAAATCTCCGGTCTGATAAAAGATGAACAAGGGGAAGCTATTGTGGGTGCTACAATCCTGGAAAAAAACTCCCGGAATTTTACAATAAGCGATGAAAGCGGCTCATTCACCCTTAGCTTGAGCCAAAACTTACCAGTGATCTTACAAATCAACTCGCTTGGATTCAAACAACAGGAAATTGATCTTCGTGAAATCCCCACAGAATCGCTGAGTATCAGCCTCAAATCCGATCTTATATTATCTGAAATCATTGTATCTGCACGCCGTAGAAGCGAAACAGCCCAGGAAATCCCTATTCCTATTTCAGTAGTAAGTGGTGATTTTATTCAGCAGTCAGGTGCATTTAATATAAACCGATTGAAGGAATTGGTTCCTACGGTGCAGCTTTACTCCTCGAATCCTCGAAACACAGGCATTAATATTCGTGGCTTAGGCTCTCCGTTTGGATTGACCAACGATGGACTTGACCCTGGAGTAGGTTTTTATGTAGACGGGGTGTATTATGCCCGCCCTGCCGTAGCGACTCTTGATTTTGTAGACATTGAGCGTATTGAAATCTTACGTGGCCCTCAGGGAACACTTTTTGGTAAAAATACCACTTCAGGAGCTTTCAATATCACCACGCGCCAGCCGGGTTTTACACCTTCCGCAGACTTTGAGATCAGTTATGGCAATTACAGGTACATTCAAGCCAAAGGCTCGGTCACTGGGCCTCTTATCAAAAATAAACTTGCTGCAAGAATCTCATTCTCAGGCACACAGCGCGACGGAACTGTCTACAATATAGCCAAAGATGAGCACGTGAATGAACTCAATAATCTTGGTCTTAGTGGAAAGTTGCTTTTTACCCCCAACAAAAACATAAGCCTAACACTGGCCGGAGATGCCAGCTCACAAAACCCCAATGGCTATGCACAGGTGCTAGCAGGGGTCGTACAAACACAAAGAGCCGCTTACCGTCAGTTTAACAACATCATAGCAGACCTTAATTACACCTTACCCAGTCTGAACGCCTTTGATAGAAGAATAGACCACGACACACCCTGGCGTTCACTGAATGAACTCGGAGGCGTTTCATTAAATGCTGATATTAAAATTGGCACAGGTACATTGACCTCTACCACTGCCTGGAGATACTGGAATTGGGGACCTTCCAACGACCGGGATTTTACAGGTTTACAAGCCTTGGCAAAATCACAAAACCCCTCCAAACATCGGAACTGGTCGCAGGAGATTCGTTATGCCGGAGAATTATCCCCTCGCTTGAGTGGCGTTGTAGGTGTATTTTTTATCGGGCAGGAAGTAGAGACGAATGGATTAGAAGAATCAGGTTCGGCTCAGTGGCGTTTTTCACAAAGCTCTACCAGCAATTTATGGCAGACTCCAGGGCTTTTTGAGGGCTACGGAGCCAGTACCCAATCCTCGATTGAGTCTTTGAGTGCAGCCGTATTTGCCAATATCGATTGGGAAATCGTAAAAGGCTTGCACATTTTACCGGGCATTCGCTACAACTATGACAAAAAAGATGTATCCTACAACCGGAGCACTTTTGGCGGGCTTCAAACCGAAGATCCGGCTTTAATTGCCTTACAGAGAACAGTATACACGGCTCAGTCTTTTGAGGCAGATGCTAATGAGACTAACCTGACTTATCAGCTTACCTTATCTTATAATGCCAACGACCGCCTGAATGCCTATGCCACATATTCTACCAGCTATAAGCCCGTTGGGGTCAATGTGGCAGGTCTCCCAGTGATAGGTGGAGAAGTAGCCGTAGAACTAGGCACCATCAAACCGGAATATGTAAGACACATTGAGCTAGGCCTAAAAAGCACCCTTACCGATAATCTTACGCTGAATGCGACATTTTTTAATACTGACGTAGATGATTATCAGACCAATGTGCAATCACCTGAATTGGGGGTCAATCGAGGTTATATCGCCAATGCCGATCAAGTAAATGTACGTGGGCTGGAACTGGATGCGCACTTTAAAGCCAAAAAATATCTTAGCCTCCAGGCTTCTCTGGCTTATACCGACGGGAAGTATGTCAGATTTACCAATGCGCCGCTGCCGCTCGAGGAGACTGGTAGAACAGTAGAGGGTACACAAGTGGCTTTCAAAGATATTTCAGGGAGCGAACTTCCGGGCATCTCCAAGTGGGCAGGTTCATTGAGTGGAGAGTTTAGTGTACCGATTCAATTTATCGGTTTAAAAGGCGACCTGTTTCTTGCCCTAGATGCTTTTTATCGTTCGTCTTTTTCATCAAGCCCTTCGCCTTCCCAATACCTCAATGTTGATGGTTACACGTTGGTCAATGCAAGATTGGGCTTTAGAGCCTCTCAGGGATTATCGATCTTCGTTTGGTCACGAAACTTACTGAACAAAGACTATTACGAGCAATTACTCGTGGCCGGAGGAAACGCAGGGCATTATGCAGGCGTGCTAGGCGATCCCAGAACATACGGCATCACTATCAGACAATCTTTTGATTTTGGGAGAAAAAGATGATAATAAATATAACTCAGATTCAAAAAAATAAGCTAATTTCGGTGTATGATAAAACAAATCTTACTTTTTATTAGCTTGATGGCTTCCTGCACCATTACGTATGCACAGCCTTCAAAAGAAATCATTGACAGACAACAAATCTGGCTGGGTTATTTCAACCAGAGTCGTTTTAGCAATAAATTCGGCTTTTGGTTTGATGGGCATTTTCGTACCAATGATTTTGCTGGGGATATTTCTCTGACGATGGGCAGGTTGGGTCTGACGTATTACCTGGCGGATAATATCCGCTTGACGGCAGGCTATGCTTATATCTTTTTCCCTTCGGAAGATGGTACTAATAATCGCCACCACGAGCACCGCCCCTGGCAACAAATCTGGATGAGTAACAAATATAAGGGCTTTCAAACCTTACAATGGATTCGTTTTGAGCAACGTTATGTACAACAGGTGGTTGATGGGGAAGCCATTCAGGACTATAATTTTAACTATCGCCTGCGCTACAACCTGATGGTTCAGATTCCTTTAAAAGGCAAGGAAATTCAGCCCAAAAAGCCCTTTTTAGTCATTCAGGATGAGATATTTATTAATTTCGGCAAAGAAATCACCTATAATTATTTTGATCAGAATCGCTTTTTTGTTGGTTTTGGCTACCCTTTCAGCAGTCACCTAAACGTACAGTTGGGTTATTCCAATATATTTCAGCAAAGGCGCAGCGGCAATGCTTTTTTTGATACCCACGCTTTAAGACTTTTTGTATTTCACAATTTGGATTTAAGAAAAAAAGAAAAAAGCTAATTATAAAATGATGAATTCGCCTTCTGTTTTGCCTCAAAAGCAAAAAACACCATCCGTGCAAAATTCAACGAAAAGACTAAGCCAGAGAGGCTTTTTGCAAATCTACTTGAGCCTTCTGGGTTCGGGTATTTTTTGTTTTTTGATCTTATTGAGCTATTATTCTTTTACCCACCAGACTTCAGATTGGCAGATGCTGGGAATCTACCTGGCCATTGGGTTTTTATGCCAGGTCATTGATGGTACGCTGGGCATGGCTTATGGCGTAAGCTCTACTACGTTTTTAATGTACACGGGGGTAAGCCCGGTTATTGCCAGTGCCAGTGTACATTTTGCAGAGGTATTTACTACGGCATCCTCAGGATTTTTTCATTGGCGCATCGGAAACGTAGACACTAAATTATTTAAAAAACTGGCCATCCCCGGTGCGCTAGGGGCAATTCTGGGGGCATTTGTGCTTACTTCAATAGACGGTAAAGAGATAAAACCCTATATTTCGGCGTATTTGCTTGTGATGGGCTTGGTTATCTGTGTCAAAGCTTTTAAGAAAATAGCCTTAAAAGAACCCAAAAGGGTAGGCTGGCTGGCACTTTTCGGCGGCTTTGTAGATGCTTCCGGCGGAGGAGGCTGGGGTCCTGTGGTGACGACTACGCTGATCGCCTCCGGCAAAAACCCTCAATTAAGCATCGGTACGGTCAATGCCGTGGAATTTTTAATAGCCTTTGCTTCTAGTAGTGTTTTCACCCTGACGGTAGGCATAGAAAGTATAGAAGTAGTCAGCGGCTTAGTTTTAGGGGGATTACTGGCTTCACCCCTTGGTGCATTGATCGCTCATAAAATCAATATCAGAGTAGGTATGATCCTGGTTGGTTTATTGATTGTCTTTCTGAGTTTGAATACCTTTTTATCTTAATAAATTTTTATGGTTTGACAATGACAAATGTACCTTATAAACTTACAGATTTAATGTTTTATTTTTTAAAGCTTGGTACTTGGGGCTTTGGCGGTCCGGTTGCATTGGTGGGTTATATGCATCACGATCTGGTAGAAACCAAAAAATGGATCACAGAAGAAGAATACAAAGAAGGATTGGCTCTAGCTCAACTTGCTCCAGGCCCTTTGGCAGCGCAATTAGCCATTTATTTGGGATATGTACATTATAAGATATTCGGTGCTACGGTAGTGGGTCTTGCTTTTATTATACCTTCTTTTGTGATGGTAGTCGGTCTGGGAGCAGCCTATACCTATTTTAGCGGCATTTGGTGGCTATCGGCAGTTTTTTATGGAGTGGGAGCAAGCATCATCGGAATTATTGCTTTCAGTGCCTACAAACTTACCAAGAAGTCTATTGCCAAAGACTTTATTTTATGGGGAATCTATTTGATTAGTGCTTTGGTGACAGTGATTACAGAGAGTGAAGAAGTCTTGCTGTTTTTGGGAGCAGGGCTTTTGTATTGGTTGGTCAAAGCCCCTCCCGCTATTCTTAAAAGAAAGGTTGCCGGTTCTTTGGTGATTTATCCTCTTTTAGGTTTTATTCCTTTCTGGACAGTTAAGAACCCAGATAATCTCCTTAAAATTGCGCTTTATTTTGGCAAGGCAGGTTCTTTTGTTTTTGGAAGCGGTTTGGCGATTGTTCCCTTTTTGTATGCCGGTGTGGTCAAAGAATATGCCTGGCTTAATGAGCAACAATTCCTGGATGCCGTCGCTGTTGCTATGATCACTCCCGGACCAGTAGTCATTACGGTAGGTTTTATCGGTTTTTTAGTAGAAGGGTTTTGGGGAGCTACAGTGGCCGCACTGGCTACCTTTTTGCCTTGTTATTTACTTACTATTATTCCCGCCCCTTATTTTAAGAAACATGGTAAAAACCCTGCCATCAAAGCCTTTGTAGACGGCGTTACAGCGGCTGCTATTGGTGCTATTACGGGTGCTGTGATTGTACTTGGAAAACGCTCTCTGGTAGACATTCCTACTGTTCTGATAGCTGTACTTACCATTTTATTGCTTTTAAAATTCAAAAAATTGCAGGAGCCTTCTATTATTTTGTTAGCTGCTGTGGTGGGATTGATTTTAAAGACAATCACTTTCCAATAAAGATAGATATTTCCCTTGCGTAAGTTATAAGCTGCATGAACGATGCGAAGAATGTAAAGACGAACAAACCTGCGGCATCCGAGATATGTTTTTATACCCAGATTAAAGTGATTTAGGAAATGCAAGACCCCTGCGGGGCAAGTTTTCTTGATTGATTAGCTTGATTATTCATGATCTAAGAGTTAAAATATCTGAAAACCACTTCGATTTGAGCAAGATATTTTCCATACCGAGCAAGATACGATCTACATGGAGCAAGATATTTTCCATACCAAGCAAGATGCAATCTACATGGAACAAGATATTTTCCATACCAAGCAAGATGCAATCTACATGGAGCAAGATATTTTCCATACCAAGCAAGATACGATCTACATGGAGCAAGATATTTTCTATACCGAGCAAGATATGATCTACATGGAGCAAGATATTTTCTGGTTTTTTATGATTTTACTTGAAGATAAATCTATTCAAACGACAAGGTCGCTTTGAGCGACCTTGTCGTTACCCGTCTTAATGTGTAAATAAATAATTTTCAAGTAATTTCATAAAGAGCCAATCTTCTTTACATATCAGACTCTAAAACCCAAGCTTTTATAAGTTCAAAAGATTTAACCTGAAATTTTGCCGTTTTTGAAGTGAAATTTGATAATTTTAAATGAATAAAAATATACCTTGCTTCTTTATTATACCTGACATCATGGTAGCAGAAAAAATATTTATTCAAAGAAAACCATCTTCACACATTGAACAACTTCAAAAAAAATAAATGGCAGTCTGTGCCTATTCACACACCAGACAGGCTGGCGGAAATCTCCTGGTTTAATGACATCATCGGAGGGGATACGGATTATCTGGGTGTATTGGATAATACCCGCAGGAGCAACTTTCAGCATTGTAAAGACATCACTCTGGCAGCCGAAGCCCTGGGATTCAACAATATCCTCTTCCCGACGGCCTACACCGTCGGGCAGGAGGTCATTCCTTTTGCGGCTGCCATTGCCCCTTTCACCCAAAAAATCAACCTGCTGACGGCCATCCGCACCGGAGAAGTACATCCGCCTACTCTGGCACGCTCTATTGCCAATCTTGACCACATCCTAGAGGGCAGGCTTACGATCAATATCATCAATTCTGACCTGCCAGGCTATCGCGAAGACCCCGTATTTCGATATGAAAGATGTGCCGAAATCATAGAAATTCTTAAGCAGGGTTGGACACAAGATCGTATTTTTTTCCAAGGAAAACACTATCAGTTTGACCTGCCTGCCGACCCCGTTAAACCCTATCAGCAAAACGGTGGGCCGATGCTTTATTTCGGCGGTATTTCGGAGGGCTCCAAAGAAGTATGCGCCCAATATTGTGATGTGTACCTGATGTGGCCCGAAACCGAAGAACTGATGTACGCTACGATGAAAGATATGAGCGAAAGAGCCGGAAAATATGGCAGAGTAATAGATTTTGGGCTCAGGATTCACGTATTTGTGCGAGAAACTGAGGCAGAAGCCAGAGCGCATATCCGAAAAATGATGTCAAAGTTTAATGAACAAAAAGCTTTAGAAATCCGCAGCCGGGGAGAAGATTCCCGCTCTCTGGGTGTACTCAGGCAAGACGAGCTCAGAAAAGAAGCCGATCAAGACGGATTCATGGAAGACATTCTCTGGACAAGCATCGGCAAGGTATTCTCAGGCTGCGGAAGTGCGCTGGTTGGCAGTGCCGAACAGGTCATCGAGAAGATCAACCGCTATATGGATATGGGCTTTAGAGCTTTTGTATTCTCCGGTTTCCCTTTGATTGAAGAAGCGCAGGAGTTCTCAAAATGGGTGCTTCCGCATATTCCCCGTGCCACGCTTTCTCAATTATACGGCAGAACTCCCCAAGACACGCCAGTAACTCCCCTAACCACAGCAGTACTCTCCTAAAATAAAGAATTTGATGGAAAAAAAGTCAATCACTCTCAAACAAGAAATCGGACTGCTCGACGCAGTGGCCATCGTAGCCGGAAATATGATCGGCTCTGGGATTTTTATTGTAAGTGCGGATATCGTCCGAAATACAGGCTCTACGGGCTGGTTTATCGCCGTTTGGGTGATCGGCGGAGTAATGACCCTGATCGCTGCCCTCAGCTATGGCGAACTAAGCGGTATGTACCCCAAGGCCGGAGGGCAATACGTTTACCTTCGAGAAGCTTATAACCCCTTGCTTGCTTTTGTATATGGATGGAGCTTGTTTGCAGTGATTCAGACAGGGACTATCGCTGCCGTAGGAGTGGCTTTCCTGAAATTTATGTCATATTTCGTACCGCAGGTCAGCGAAGATTTGGTTTTGCTTGATCTGGGTAGCTTTAAGCTATCTCCGGCACAGGCACTAGCCATCCTACTCATCATATTGCTGACCTATATCAACACCAGAGGGCTAAAAGGCGGCAAAATCATTCAGACGGTTTTTACTTCTACCAAAGTACTCAGTATGTTGGTGTTGATTCTTTTTGGGTTTATCTTGTTAAATACAGAGGTGTGGGCACAAAACTGGGCGAGTGCATGGGATTTCAAAAAACTGAACGTGAGCGGCCAATTTGAGACCTACCCTGATTTTCTTACCCTGGGTGGGGCTTTGGCGGCTGCACTCGTGGGAGCAATTATGAGCTATGAAGCCTGGAACAACATCACCTTTGTTGCCGGAGAAATTCGTAATCCCAAACAAAATATCGGGCTCAGCCTTTTGATCGGCACACTTCTGGTCATTGCCATTTATATTCTTTTGAATTTGATGTTTGTGGCTGTATTGCCCCTCGAGGAAATTGCCAGTACGGAAAAAGACCGCGTAGGTACGGCCGCTGCACAGGCAATCTTCGGAGTAACTGGCACTTCTGTAATCGCAGTATTGATTATGATTTCTACCTTTGGCTGTAGCAATGGCATGATTCTGTCCGGCTCAAGGGTCTACTACAGCATGGCGCAGGATGATTTGTTTTTTAAAAAGGCAGCCCGACTCAACCGATTCGCAGTCCCCGAGTTTGCCCTCTGGATGCAGTGTGTCGCAGCTTGTATCTTGTGCCTGAGTGGGAAATACGGCGATTTGCTGGATATGATTACCTTTGTGGCGGTGATGTTTTATGTATTAACTATATTAGGGGTGTTTATCTTGAGAATTAAGAAACCCCAGTTGGAACGAACTTACAAAGCCTTCGGCTATCCCTTTTTGCCGATACTTTATATATTCATGGGAATGGGTTTTTGTATTTTGTTGATCATTTACAAGCCTGGATTCACCTGGCCTGGGCTATTAATCAGCCTAGCAGGAATCCCTATTTACTATCTCAATAGACGATTTAATCTCTGATAATCAGAAAAACACAGAGAAAGCTGAATATAGGTGAGAGGAAGGGCTTGTCCTGCGACAATAGATTTTTCTTTTTAAGGAGATTAACCTTCTCTGAGTAAAATTAGTTTTTTGATCAGTAACTTTACAAAATAACAAAAACAATATTTTTATGATTGCTACCAAAGCTTATGCAGCGCAAAATGCTACATCAAATATAGCACCCTGGACATTGGAAAGAAGGGACTTAAAAGCTGATGATGTGCATATCGAGATTTTATACTGTGGAGTCTGTCATTCGGATATTCATACGGCACGCAATGAATGGGGTGGCACGATCTATCCCGTTGTACCCGGACACGAAATCGTAGGTAAAGTAAAAGCCGTAGGCCCAGAAGTGACTAGATTCAAGATAGGAGATATCGCAGGGGTAGGTTGCCTAGTAGACTCCTGCCAAAACTGTCAGAATTGTGCCGAAGGCCTGGAACAATACTGCGAAAACGGCTTCGTAGGTACTTACAACGGGCTTGAAAAAGATACCAAGGCAGTGACTTATGGAGGTTATTCCAACCAGATCGTCACCCGTGAAAAATTTGTCTTCACCATCTCCGAAAAGCTTGACTTAAAGGCCGTTGCTCCGCTTTTATGTGCCGGAATCACGACTTACTCACCACTCCGTCACTGGAAAGTAGGCAAAGGACACCGCGTTGCCGTGTTGGGTTTGGGTGGCTTAGGCCACATGGCTGTGAAGTTTGCCGCCTCATTTGATGCCGAAGTAACGATGCTGAGTACCTCTCCTTCCAAAGAAGCTGATGCCAAAAGGCTTGGTGCACAGCGTTTTGCACTGACTACCGACCCTGCACAACTCAAAGGGCTGATGAATCACTTTGATTTTATTGTGGATACCGTATCGGCTGAGCACGATTATATGATGTATATGAATATGCTTCGTACCAACGGAGTGATGATTTGTGTGGGTGCGCCCCCGACTCCAGCTCAGGTATCAGCTTTTGCCCTGATTTTTAAGCGTAGAAGTCTGGTTGGTTCGCTGATTGGGGGTATTCCAGAGACACAGGAAATGCTCGATTATTGCGCCGAACACGGCATTGTATGCGATGTAGAAATGATCCGTATGGATCAAATCAACGAAGCTTATGAAAGAATGCTCCGAGGTGATGTCAAATACCGCTTTGTGATAGATATGGCTACGATTTAAGATGAGGAAAGCCAAATCCCTGGTGTATGATTCATAGTCCAGGGATTTTGAATGAGAGAGCATATTGTTTTTAAGAAAATTACTAAAATTTTTATCACATGAGTTTTTTAATTTCTTCCATGGACAGTCCAGTAAGCCTGACGATTATATCAATCTGAAGACCTTCTTTGATCGCATTTTTTGCCATTTCCAAAGCTTTTTTCTTTTCTCCTCGTTTTTCTCCTCGTTTTTCCCCTCGTTTTTCTCCAAGTTTTTCCCCTAGCTCGAGACCTTCTTTAAAATATGTATCCATAGCACTTTTAATATCCCAATAATCCTTT
>JANRIC010000164.1:0-6915 GCA_033765345.1 Microscillaceae bacterium | reverse complement strand
ACTATTTGCGTACTTCGTATTTTTGTATTGTCGCAGGATTGACAATACAAATTGCGTACATCAATTATCCAAATTATCCAAAGGGCTTTTGATGTTTTTAAGTGATTTTTCAGATACTTGGGTGTAGCGTAGGGTTGTTTTGATGTCTTTGTGTCCCAAAAGTTCCTGAATAAACCGAATATCCGTACCTGCTTCCAATAGATGTGTTGCAAAACTATGCCTTAACCCGTGAATACCTATTTGTTTGTTGATGCGTGCTTTCTTCATAGCTTCCGAAAACACCTTTTGCACACTGCGTATGCTATATTGCTCACCATATTGCCCCTCGAAGAGATATTTGGTAGGTTTGTATTGCTTGTAATATTCCCTGAGTTGCTCCAATATACTTTCAGGCAAGTTGGCATAGCGGTCTTTTTTACCTTTTGCCCGTTCTATCAATACTTGCATATTGCCACTGTCTATGTCCGAAATCTTAAGATTTACAATTTCACTCACACGCAAGCCCATGCCATAGCAGAGCTTCAGCATAGTGTTATGTTTGAGATTAGTCGTTACCTCAAAGAGTTTTTTGATGTCTTTGATACTGATAACTTTGGGCAAAATAGAGGGCTTATTGGGACGGGGTATCTCAAAAAATAATTTTTCACGCTTCAATACCTGCTCAAAATAAAATTTAATCGCATTGATACGACTGTGCAAAGTGTTTTCACTCAATTTGAGGGTATTGACACAATACAAAAAATAACTTCTTAATTTTTCGGCACTGAGTTCATCTACATTTTTGTCTTTGAGGATATAAAGTAGTTGTGCAAACTCATTCCGATAGGTTTTGATGGTGCTTGGTGAGTAGGCTTTGAGTTGCAAAGTCTCCACAAGCCTCTCAAAAGCAGGCTGGTTTATCTCGTGGATATGTGTCCACACACCTTTGCCTACGATTTTCTCTTCCAAACCAAACTTTTGACGATATTGTGGTGTATCCAATACATACCAAGCCTTTTTGGAATTGCTCCATTTTACGCCTACCAATTTTCGTACTTGCTCATTTAATCGAGCATCATATTCAAATCGAATCAAAATAATCGATTTACCATAATGGGAAGTGATTTCATATTGAATTTTTTTGTTCATACACGCTATTTTATACCTCAAATATCATTTTTTTCATTTGTTTTTTTATCCAACATCACCAAGTTTTTAGCGATTATTTCCGTAACGTAGCGTTTGATGCCTTCTTTATCTTCGTAGCTTCTTGTTTTGATTTTGCCTTCTATATAAATGGTGCTGCCCTTGTGCAGATAGTTCTCTACCAGTTCGGCAAGGCTACGCCAAGCAATGATGGTGTGCCATTCGGTATCAGTTTGTGTATCGCCGTTTTTGTCTTTGTAGCTTTCTGAGGTGGCAAGTGAAAAACGAGCTACTTTTACATTCCCTTCTAATGTCTTGATTTCAGGTTCATTGCCCAAATTGCCTATGAGTATTACTTTGTTAAGTCCACGCATTATAAAGTTATTGATAAATTTATTTTCAATAAAAAGAATTAAGCGCAAATCACACCTTAAATGTTTTTAAAACCTTCAAGTTGTGGTAAAAACTACTCCACCAAATAATATTTGTGTAGTTTTCTGTTAGGTTAGAATTATCCGTTTGCCTGGCAAATTTTGTGAATAATTAATATTTCTATTTGATCATGCCCACATCAATTGTCAGGGCAGTAAAATTTCTTTACAACTATTCGTTGAGGGTGGCTTTAATTTTGTAACTTAGTCTGAATAATCTGATTCTCGACCTAAGTTAGCCCGATTTTTATGATTTTAGACAAAGATAACATGGATCAGTCCGAAGAAATACCCGAATATTCCGACACGATGGAACTGGTCAGATGGTGGGAAAAACACCGAATACATTTTAATATCTTGGTAGGATTAAGTGGTATATTAGGCTTGTGGGTCTACCGAACATATAATTTGATTTATTATTATCCCGAAATATTGCTTGAAATGGTCATTTATGGCATTTTGGCCAATATTTGTTATACGATGGGCTGGGCTTTGGAAATCCTCAGAATAACTTACAAAATACCTTTTCCTCCTTTGGATAGATTTAAAGAAGTCTTATTTTATGGTGGGGTCTTTTTTTCGGTGGCTTTTACTTTTCTGATGGCATTTTTGCTTACATGGATTTAGGATTGTAATGTTTCTTTCCCATTACAATCCGTTTGGGAAGCATTATTCAGTAATTGCCATCTGCTGCTTTACCCACTCTAGCTCACGCTGAATGGATGATTTCAAATCTATTTGTGCATCTTGGGGGAGTACTTCCCAGGTATAAGTTTCTACTTCCAGATGCTTGCTTGGGGATTGCTCTTTGACAATCTCTAAAATCTCTACAATATCGCTTTGCGTAGAAGACAGAATTTGATATTCTGGCAAGAAAACAGGAACGTGAAAATGAATGCGCCATTCTTTGTACACAGAAAAGTCTTCTTGTGAAAGTGCTTCGGGTAAATCGGCAAACTGTACCAGATTTCCTTCTGAAGTTCGGGCAATCACCTGATGTAAATAGGTAGATTCATTAAAATTTCCTAGTACTTCTAACAGTGATTCAGGGTTTTGCTGCTGAAAATCTGCTTTTAGAGCCGCACTGATTTGAAATTTACCGATCTGAATGCCTGCCTGATGAAATTTTTGCAAGGTTTCGCTATGATTTTCATAAGCAATAGCAAAATGGCAAACATCATAACACAATTGAATATGCCGCAGAATAAGCTCATAACTCTCAGAAAAACCATACCCGTATTTCCCCATCAAGTATTTAAGCCCCGTGGGAATCAGCCAATTGCGATAATATTGTAGTACTTCTTCGGAGTTTTCAAGCAATCCGTCCGGCTCGGGTTCAATATCCAAATGAAGTAATTGCCCTTTTTGCTCATTACACTCCATCAGAAAATCCAAAACCCGTAGGATATTTTCGGTAGCTTGTTCAAACACGGTGTTTTGATCCTGCTCTTGTGTCCAGTATTTATAAGATAGTGGTGAAGTAGAAATGCCTCCCTCCTGCCCTTCGGGCAAAAGAGTACTTAGGATTTTAAAAAGGCAAAGGGTATATTCTTTTCTTGCATCTGTTGTCCAATCCGGCTGATGCACTTGGTCTTTGACGATTTGTCGGTGAAAACCACCATAAGGAAAACCATTCATCGTAAAAACATACAAACCATTTGTATCCAACCAGTTTTTAAACTCTCCCAATTGGTTTCCTTCCAATAGCTCTACACTTGCTTGATTGGAGAGTCGCAGACCTATGCCAAAAGGAGCTTCAGGTGAAAGGTCTTGCTTGAGAGGAAGGATATAAGCCTGCAAACCAGCAAAAACCTCTTGCCAGGTTTCGCCGGGGTGAATATTGGTGCAATAGGTCAGGTGGAGTTTCTCTTGAATTTGCATTCTTTATAAACCTTCGTCAACTGTAACTTTTTCCTGTTGTTTTTGAAATAGAATTTCTACGGATTTTTTAAGAAGTTTATGATCCATTTCGTGTACTTCTAGTCCGTGTCCGATGCGCTCAATGAGCATAATAGTCAACTGCCCTCCTAGGTGCTCTCTGAATTCTTCTAAACCTCTGAGTAAACAAGCGGGATTTTCAAAATCATCAATATTTTCGCTCAATTTGTGATGATATACATCAAAGCCCAGGTGATCGAGCAGATTTATTACTCTTTGCCACTCATTTTCGGACAATAAACCTTTCAAATACGAATAGGTCACATCCAGGGCTATTCCAATGGCTACCGCTTCTCCGTGCCGTAGGGCATAACGTGTCAGGGATTCCAGTTTGTGGGCAGCCCAGTGGCCAAAATCCAGCGGACGAGACGAACCTAACTCAAAGGGATCGCCACCTGCAATATGATCCATGTGCAGCTCTGCACAGCGGAAAATAAGCTCATTCATCGCTTCTATATCCCGGATGAGGTATTTTTCGGTATTTTGTTCTATTTCTTCAAAGAAGGCCGCGTCTTTGATCAAAGCTACTTTGATGGCTTCAGAAATTCCTGAGCGCCAATCACGGCTATCCAATGTATGCAAGAAATCAGCATCATTAATGACTGCATAAGGAGGTTTGAAAGTTCCTAGAAAATTTTTCTTAGAAAAAGCATTTACTCCATTTTTCACCCCTACGCCGGAGTCATTCTGAGCAAGTACAGTGGTTGGGATACGGATAAGCCTTACTCCACGGTGTGCAATGGCTGCGGCATACCCTACCATATCCAATACAGCTCCTCCTCCAATGGCCACTACATAAGAATGACGACAAATGCTGCACTCGTCTATTTCTTTGAGGATATATTCTACGAGATTGGCTGAATTTTTAGCGTCTTCACCACCGGGTACAATAATCGGTGCAGTAACTAGGCGCATGATTTCAGGGTACTGTTGGGTATATGCTAAAATCTGTGTTTGTAGATTGGGATGATGGTTTACGACCCCATTGTCAATCACGACCAAGAATTTATGCGGGCCTAGTCCGTGATCATTTTCCAGTAGATTTTTGAATAGGGGATTATCGGATTTAAACAGACCTTCAGTAAAAAAGGTCTCGTAACGAAAGGAAACTGCAAATTCCTGTTGAATTGATTTCATGGATATAAAGATTATCTGCTAATTCATCTATAACGTTTTTCAAGATGATGAGATCGTTCAATTTTATAATTTCTTCATTAAAAGCTCATTGCTGAAGTTTTGCTAATATACGAACTTTAGGTAACAGCAAAAAGTTTTGCAATGCCCAAGGACATTGGCAGCAAAAATAATACTAAGAGTCCGTATTCCCAACCCGCAAAACCTGCAGCCAGTGCCGAATCCATCACTACCAATGCCAATACGCCCGCTTTGACAGCTTTAAACACATCTTTGGCGGCCAAAGTCTGCATCGCCTTGAATAAGGGTGGGAAGATCAGATAGATAAAAAGAAGCAAAAAGGGAAGGGTTGTCCAATATTGGTATTGTGGCAGGAATCCTAGCCCCAAAATAGCCACCACGACAAACCCGTACATCCCGGCTGCTACTCTAAGCGCAGATAAGTTTCCGCCGTGTACTTCTCCCTGGCTTACCATCGTGATAGCACCTATATAAATGACAGGGATAAAAACCAAAACATATATTGTTTGTATAATAGTTCCTATAATACTTACTCCTAACAACAAATTAAACCCTCTACACAAACCCATATTGAGCGGACCCCAGAAAAGGTGGTGTTTAGCCCAGGCATCATAAGAAATCACCAGGGTTACGATTAAGAGGGCTATCATAAAACTCAGGAAGCTTACAAGCCAGGAAAACAGAACCCCGGCAGCCAGTAAAAAAATTCCTAGCAGGGTTGCTCCCCACAAAGAAGCCTTTCCACTGGGTAGAGGTCGCTCGGGTCGCTCGATTTTATCCAATTGATAGTCAAATACATCATTGAGCACCACACCGCCGCCATACAGTCCGATGGTAGCCAAGATCAGGAATGGTAGTTGATTCAAATGAACAAATTGATATTGAAATAAATCTTTCAGGTGGATCACAGCACCGGATACGGCGTAGCCCAAGAGAATATCTGCTACGGCTGTGAGTAGGTTAGGTGGTCGCATTAAGCGCAGATAAGCAAATAAAGTTTTCATACACAATTATAGCAGAATTAAAGTGATTTTCAGAATTTGTATGAAGAGATTTGTGGCTACGAATAGGTTTTTCTCTTTATCACCAGGGGTATCTACTACGCCTGGTGCTAATTTCTAAAGACATACTTTGTATTGCGTGACACCTTTTCCATTTCCCAACAAAATTCCCTACTTTAGCCTTTATGAAAACAAATCAAAAAATACCGTATGGCATTAGCGATTTTGAGAAGCTCATCACTCAAAATTGTTATTTTTCAGATAATACTCCATATATTGAGCTATTGGAAAATATGGGGGAGAGTTATTTATTCTTTTTTCGTCCTCGGCGTTTTGGTAAAAGTTTGTTTTTGTCTATGTTGTCTTATTATTATGGCATCCAGCACAAAGATAAGTTTGAGGCTTTGTTTGGAGCGCAGTACATCGGCAAGCACCCCACGCCTTTGGCAAATCAATATGCAGTTTTGGTTTTTAATTTTAGTGGGATTGACACGACTAGCCCTGATAAAACCCACGAAGCTTTTTTAGAATCTATCAAGATCAGCATCGAGAAATTTATAGAGGAATATTTACCCAATATCACTAAAGAAGATTTGAATGAGATATTATCAAAAAAATCTCCTGCTTCAGTGATTAATAAATTTTTTAAATATTGTAAGCATCTTAAAATCTACCTTTTGATAGATGAATACGACCATTTTACGAATGAAATCTTGGCCTATGACTTTGGGCAGTTCAAGGAGATTGTTACCGGAGATGGTTATGTGCGTAAGTTTTATGAAATCATCAAAAATGCTACTTGGGAAGGGATCGTAGATAGAATATTGATGATGGGGGTCACTCCCGTTACCTTAGATTCTTTGACAAGCGGGTTTAATATTGGATTAAACATCTCTGATACCTTGGTGATGCACGAAATGCTGGGGTTTACCCACGTCCAAGTAGAGGAATTGGTGGAGGCTTTTATAAAACCCGATACGACTTACAAAGCCTTCATGATGAGTGAATTAAAAAAGTGGTACAATGGCTATAAATTTACCAAAAAAGCAAAACAATTGTTGTATAATCCTGATATGGTCTTGTATTTTTTGTCTCGGTATCAATTACAACAAGATTTTCCTGATAAAATGTTAGACACCAATATCGCCAGTGACTATGGCAAGATGAAAAATATCTTTCGTATAAAAAATCCGGAGCAAAACGATGAAGTGTTAAAAGATATTGTAGAAGGCAAGGATTTGTATGCGATGCTTACCCAGCAATTT
>JANRIC010000163.1:0-30604 GCA_033765345.1 Microscillaceae bacterium | reverse complement strand
CATTCCTTGCTGCTTAACCTCTTGTTCATCAAGGGTATTTGGTCTGAGCGAGACGACTCAGATTAGTGGCGGGATGGCGAGCTTTTTTTTCGTATTTTTTGCTTCTCGTCAGGTGACGGCGAGCTTTTTTTCGTATTTTTTGCTTCTCGTCAGGTGACGGCGAGCTTTTTTTCGTATTTTTTGCTTCTCGTCAGGTGACGGCGAGCTTTTTTTCGTATTTTTTTCTTCTCGTCAGGTGACGACAAGCTTTTTTTCGTATTTTTTTCCTCTCGTCAAGTGACGACAAGCTTTTTTTCGTATTTTTTTCTTCTCGTCAGGTGACGGCAAGCTTTTTTTCGTATTTTTTTCTTCTCGTCAGGTGACGGCGAGCTTTTTTTTGTATTTTTTTCTTCTCGTCAGGTGACGGCAAGCTTTTTTTTGTATTTTTTTCTTCTCGTCAGGTGAGGGAGGTATATTAAAAACCCGAAAGCCTCTAGATGCAGACTTTCAGGTTTATTCTTTGCTTCTTGAGCAGCCTTCGGCAGAAAGCGGACGCTTTCAGGAATACTTGGCACAAGGAAATCCTTGTGTCAGGTTAATTTTTTTTTATTCAGTTCCCATACTGGTGCCAGGTGGGGGCAAGCACGTATTCTTGAAAAGAAAGACTTATTTGAGTTACTTGCATGAGCGTCATCTGCTGGGTGGTTTTAATCTTTTTCAGTTGCAAGGTATTTTGTTGAAAATTTTGTAAATTTGAAACAAGATAAAACAAATATTGTGATGCTTGCAAGGTTAGACAACGAAGTGTTTTTCAAAAAAGCCTTCACAGACGAGATAGTTTTTAAGGCTTTTGTGAAAGATATTGTGGGTATTGAGGTAGAGCCGACTAAGATAGAAACAGAAAAGGCTTTTCAACCAAAATTAGGCAACATTGCATTCAAATATGACATTTTTGCTGAAGATGTAAAACGTAGAATTGTAATTGAAATTCAAAAAGTGGAGTATGACCACAATTTTGATAGATTTCTACACTATCATTTGCAAGCAATTACACAACAACAGCACACTTCTGAAGATTATTCCGTAGAAAAGACTGTTTATACTATCGTAGTAATGACAGCCCCTTACAAAATAAATACGAAAACTAAAGAAATTTACAAAGATGAAGTTCTTATTTCTAACTTAAATCCTAAAAATTTACTGGGCTTGGAACGTAAAATTTTTAACCACGAACTCATTTATCTAAACCCAAATTACAAAGGAAGAGATACGCCACAAAATTACAGAGATTGGTTAGATTTGATTTATGAAAGCATACATAACCCTGAAAATCCGCAAATCAACATCCAAAATGAAGGCGTAAGACGGGCTGTAGAAGTAGTAAGTTATGAAAATATTAGCCCCGAGGAATGGGAGGAGGCAAAAATAGAAGCTTCTAAACGACAAGTTATTACGCTTGAACGTGAGGAGGAACGAAATGAAATTGCGAAAAAACTTTTGCAAAGCCCACTTTCTAATGAAGAAATTTCTAAATATACAGGTTTAACAGTTTTGCAAATAGAGCAACTGCGTAACGAAACAACAAAAAACTGAAAACAACATTGTATTTATGAAAAAGGGGCAGAGAGTCTTTTTTCGTATTTTTTGCTTCTCGTCAGGTGAGGGAGGTATATTAAAAACCCGAAAGCCTCTAGATGCAGACTTTCAGGTTTATTCTTTGCTTCTTGGGCAATCTATGGCCTTAGGCATTCGCCCGGATGTTCGGGAGAACATCTTTTTATTGGAAAGTTTATGTTACGCTGCGCTCATATCTAAACTTAAATTAAAGGGGGGACAGAAACAGTTGTTGCTGACGAAATTGCTATAACTTAGCCTGTAGTATCATAAAAACATGTAGCAATTTCTTAACAACAATAACGGCGTAATTGTATCTTCCGTACTTTTGGCAGAAGGCATATAATTCTTTGCGAATTCTGTAATAACAAAAGAAAAAGCCCTGGTGAAGGGCTTCCCCAAAAAGTGATTATTCTAGAGCTTTTACACCAGGTAGTTCTTTACCCTCGATATACTCGAGCAAAGCCCCTCCCCCTGTTGAAACATAGGATACTTGATCTCCAAAGCCCAGATTATTGATCGCAGCTGCTGAGTCTCCACCACCGATAAGTGAAAATGCACCGTTTTGGGTGGCTTGCACTACTGCCTGCGCTATGGCTACCGTTCCGTGCTCAAAATTAGGCATTTCAAAAACACCCATAGGGCCATTCCACATGATGGTTTTAGACTGAAGAATGATTTCGGCGAAATTTGCGCGGGTTTTTTCTCCGATGTCTAGCCCCATATAATCCTCTCGGATGTTCATGTTCTCTGCCACTTCGGTATTGGCATCATTGTCAAAGGCATCCGCCGTAATGGTATCTACAGGAAGGACTAGGTTTACACCTTTTTCTTTGGCTTTTTCCATCAATGACAGGGCATAATCCAGTTTATCGGCTTCCAGCAGGGATTTACCGATGCTTCCACCTTGTGCTTTGAAGAATGTGTAGGCCATCCCACCACCAATGATGAGGTTGTCTACTTGGTCGAGCAAACGCTCGATGACCAGAATTTTATCGGATATTTTAGCCCCGCCCATAATAGCTGTAAAGGGTCTTTCAGGATTGCCGAGTACTTTTTCGGCATTGTCCAACTCAGCCTGCATCACATATCCGGAGGCTTTATCTTGAAAGTATTCTGCCACCACTGCCGTAGAAGCGTGTGCGCGGTGCGCTGTACCAAAGGCATCATTGACATAGATATCTCCCAGTTTGGCCAAAGCCTGGGCAAAATCCTTATCTCCTTTTTCTTCTCCTTTATGAAAGCGTAGGTTCTCGAGCAGAAGTACCTCGCCTGCCTGAAGATTCGCCGCCATACTTTCTGCTTCTGGACCTACGCAATCAGGCGCAAATTTTACTTCTAGGTTTAATTTTTCACTCAGAGATTTGACCAAGTGTTTGAGAGAAAACTCCTCAGACGGTCCGTCTTTGGGTCTGCCTAAGTGTGACATCAGGATGACTGATCCCCCGTCGTGCAGCATTTTTTGGATGGTTGGAAGCGCAGCGTCTATCCTTGTAAAATCGGTGATGTTGGAATTTTCATCCAGTGGCACGTTAAAATCCACGCGGACGATAGCTTTTCTTCCGGAGAAATTAAAATCATCAATTGTTTTCATGATTCTTGTGATTAAATGAATTTTTGGGTGTGAGGAGTAAGGTATCGGAGCAAGGGGTGGTATGTCAGTGCAACGGGAGGGGCAAGGTGTAAGATATTTTGTAAGAAATAATAAAGAGAAACATACAACGCTCTCTGTGATTTTTTACCAGATACCTGACTCCATACTCCTCTCACATCCGACGCCTCACACCCCGCACCCGATTCCCCTTTCACGTCTGCAAGCTATTAAAAATACTTAAAATAGTCTATGAGTTTTGTAGTGGTTTTTGATAAAAATTGATGTGATGTTGAAAGATTTATTGTAGGTATAGCGGATTTTATGTAGCTCAGGTAGGGATTATTTCCTGTTTTTCTGTACTTGATTCTTTTTTTATCCATGACATACACTCCACCACCAGATTTTAGGTGCAAAAGCATCATAAAGCACTCGAGCAAAATATACCAGATCAAAGAATTACCGCAGTTGCTGGCACAGGGTAAGTCATTTGTTTTTATGCTACAAAAATCTCTGTCCGTATACATCCATCATTCGGTAAGGATATAACTCCGGCAATTCACTGGCTTTGTTCAGGTCTTTTTGCTCTTTGAGAGTCAGGTTAATATCTGCGGATTTCATATTGTCTTCCAGTTGTTCAAAGGTACGTGCCCCGAGGATTACACTGCTTACCCAATCCTGGCTTCTTAGCCAAGCGATGGCGATTTGAGCGGAGCTTACCTCTCGGTTTTGAGCTATTTTTTGAACTTCCTCGAGGATTTTCCAATTTTGCGTGGTGTCTCGCCGCTTCCAGGCTTCTTCTGTTTCTTCGCCGGTGGTAGCTATACGTCCTTCATCGGTAGGTTTTTGATCGGAGCGATATTTACCGCTTAAAAACCCACCGCCAAGGGGTCCCCAAGGCAATAGGCCTATTCCTTCGGATTCAAATAAATCTTTGAATTCATACTCGATATCTCGTTTGATCAGGCTGTATTGATACTGCCCTGCCACAAACTTGGTGTATCCGTTTAATTCGGAAACGCCCTGTGCTTTCATCACCTGCCAGGCTTTGAAATTGGATACACCGATGTATCGTACTTTCCCGGCAGTAAGCAAATCATCAAAAGCCCGAAGAGATTCTTCAATGGGGGTAATGGGATCCCAACAGTGCATATAATAGATATCAATATAATCTGAAGAAAGTCTTCGCAAGCTGGCGTGTACTTCTTGTATGATGTGATGACGAGACAAGCCCGAATCGTTTGGTCCTTGCCCTCTGGGAAAACGAACCTTAGTGGCGATGATGGTACGATGTCTTTTGCCTAGTAAAGCTTGCCCAAGGATTTCTTCTGAACGCCCGTTGGCATACACATCTGCGGTATCAATATGATTCCCTCCCCTATCAAGATAAAAGTCAATTTGTTTTTTGGCAATTTCGGGTGGGGTACTTCTGGACGATTCTTCACCGTAAAGCATCGTTCCCAGGGTAAGGTCGGAGAGAATAAGACCGCTATTTCCTAGTTTTTTAAACTTCATAGGAGCATAAATTAAGATTAGTTGATATTTATTCTTTAAAAAATACTACAAAAAATAAGCCTGAGTGAATCTACTTTACTCAATTTGGTGGGGATAGATAAAAAAGAAGTTTCTTTTATTTTAGCACATCCATAAAAATTAATGTTTTTACAAAAAGCTGCCTGTTTGTGAGGAATAACACAATGGATTTTTCATACAAAACATCTCATTTCTTCATATCCTATATCCCGTTATTTTGATCTTTGAGTAGTTTTTTGAGTAGTGCAATTTGCCCGTTATGCCACATTTGGTGTTTGAAAGTCCACATCAGCGAATCGTATTTGGTTTCGGCAACAGGATTGGGAAGTTCGGTTTTTAGGTTAAGGTTTTCTTCACTTAGGTCATTAATAAATCTAATTGCCAGTTGATTGATCAGATTGAGGTCGTACAACAATCTTTCTTTGTTGGGTTTAATTTCTAGGTGTGTATTGCTTTGACTACCTACATTGTACAATGACATATATTCTGAAATGGGCAGATTTTGGTTGAGTTCGGGCATAGGTCCATTGATACAAGCGATTGCGTGAAAATATTTAGAAACCAAAATATGGCCGATTTGCCAATTAAGATTGGTGTCGATGGTTGGTGGGTTGATTTTCCAAAAAGAGCCAGGAATACCATCTACCAGGTTTAAAGTCCACCGATCTACTGACTCGAGCTGTTCCCGAATGAGAATTTGTATATTCATTTCCATGCTTTGTGAAAGACTCAGTAAAAATTGGCAAAAAAAATGCCGGAACAATCTCTATTGCTCCGACAAAAATATGCGCCTAAGATTAATGCACAAACCCATGAGATTTTTTCAATTTTAGGGGAATGAAAATCATCAAAGGAATCACAAAAAATAGCGTTAATCCTTGTTAGGTTTTATGCTTCGTCATCTTCGGCAATATCTGTGGCACCTAAAACATCCACTTTTTCTTCTTTTTTAGCTTTTCCGTTGGATTTAGCCTTTTTGTGTAGCTCGGCGGGGTCTTGCCCCTGAATAAAGGCTTTGATTTTCATTTCTAGTTGCTCTGCCAATTCAGGATTATCTTCAATCATTTGTTTGACAGTTTCGCGGCCTTGCCCAAGTTTAGAGCCATTGTAAGAGAACCAGGAGCCGGATTTCTGGATAATATCCAATTCTACGCCGATGTCAACGATTTCGCCTGATTTTGAAATGCCCTGTCCGTAGATGATGTCAAATTCAACGGTTTTGAAGGGAGGAGCTACTTTATTTTTGACTACTTTAACGCGGGTTCGATTCCCGAGGATATTTTCAGCACTTTCTTTGATCTGCCCGATACGACGAATATCGAGGCGGACAGAGGCATAAAATTTTAAGGCATTCCCCCCGGTAGTAGTTTCAGGGCTACCGAACATCACGCCGATTTTATCACGAAGTTGGTTGATAAAAATACAGCTACAACCCGTCTTGTTGATGGTTCCGGTGAGTTTACGTAGGGCTTGTGACATCAGCCTGGCTTGTAGACCCATTTTGCTGTCTCCCATTTCACCTTCCAGCTCGCCTTTGGGTACGAGTGCAGCGACCGAGTCAATCACGATGATGTCAATAGCTCCTGAGCGAATAAGGTGTTCGGCGATTTCGAGGGCTTGTTCTCCGTTATCGGGTTGTGAGATCAGTAGATTTTCAGTATCTATTCCGAGTTTTTCGGCGTAGCTTTTATCAAAAGCGTGTTCGGCGTCGATGAAGGCGGCAAGGCCTCCGAGTTTTTGGGCTTCGGCAATGCAATGCAGGGCGAGGGTGGTTTTTCCGGAGGATTCTGGTCCGTAGATTTCTACAATACGACCACGGGGAATACCGCCTACCCCAAGGGCGACATCAAGGCTTAATGAACCGGTGGAAATAGCCTCTACATCCACGACCTTTTCATCACTTAATCGCATAACAGTACCTTTGCCATAGGTTTTGTCTAGTTTTTCTATGGTCATTTGTAAGGCTTTGAGTTTCTCGGCATTATTTGACATATACTTTTGAATTTAAATGTTTTGAGTAAAATGAATCATATTATTCAGTATTAATTTCCAATGTAGGCAATTATCAAAAAAGAACCTATCTTTACGTTTTATATTTTATGCCACTTTTATGAGCAAATATAAAACAATTTTGTTTAAAAAAAGAGCTTTTTCTAAATTTTTTATCTAAAATGAATAATTTTTCTCTAGTATCTTTTTACATCCTGATTTTAAGCAGTGTTTTAGTTTCTCAGAAGCTTCGAGCTCAGTTAAATAATGAGGCTTTCGCAGAAAAATTAGAGATGAATTCCAATCAGGAAAAAAAATTGTTTTTAAAATTAAGAAATTTAAATTTTCTCAAAAATAACGAATATTTTAATCCCATCACTTCCGGGCAGACATTTTTTGGCACCTTTCTCATGCCCAGCCTGGTGTATTACCCCAATGCTAAGGTACGCCTTGAAGCAGGGGGTTTTTTCTGGAAAGATTTTGGAGATGATGCTTTTACGCGTATAGCTCCGATTTTTAGGCTTACTTATCAAAAGGACTGCACTTCTGTCACTTTTGGTAATCTGGTAGCTCATCTCAACCATCAACTGATCGAGCCGATGTATGATTTTGATAACCTCATCGTGCAACACCTTGAATCGGGGATTCAGTTCAAACATCATACTACGCGGTTTTATGTAGATTTGTGGGTCGATTGGCAAAACCGTATTTTCAGGAATGACGATGAGTCTGAAATTATTTTTGGGGGTTTGGTCACAAACTATAAATTTGTATATACCCCCAATTTTGAACTTATTTTCCCGATGCAAACCACGATTCAGCATCAGGGGGGGCAGGATTTGACTGTGAATCTGCCTGTCAGAAACGCCCTGAATATCAGTTCGGGTTTAAAATTTTTATGGAAATTCTCCCCAAACAGCTTTTTGAAAAGCATTCGTACAGAGCATTATTACGTTGGATATATCGAGAATTCCTCCGATGATATGCTTGAAAGCCGCAATGGTTTGGGATATTATGGTACAATCAACATGGATACGAAATGGTTTGACATGATGGTCAATCTTTGGTTGGGGAATCAATTTGATTCCAGAGAGGGAGGAGAGCTCTATCGCTCCTACTCGGTCAAAACCCCGGGATTCATTGAGGACAATCGGGAGCTTTTATTTTTAAGAATTTTAAAAGATGTTAGATTGATGCCCGAATTGTTTATGACCTTCCGATTTGAGCCTTATTATGATTTTAACAACCAACTATTTGAGTATTCTTTTGGGATTTATATGCATTATCAGCCGAGTTTTTTGCTTAAAAAATTCAACTGATGTCAATAGTTTTTTTTATGTTGTTAAAAATCAACAAGTTATGCCAGATTTTATTCTATATTCAAAGCTTAAAAAATACTAGGTTTAAGTCGTAACAAGGTAGCTGCGGGGTTAGGAAGGCTGCGGGTGGTTCAGCGCAGGGATCAATTCAGATACCCTGGTAGTCCACACTGTACCTAAATAAGCAGAGAAATTCATTATCGGGTAAGCTCGATAAAAACCAATCAATCTGTTTTGTAAATTCCTTTTTATGTTATTTCAGATGAAATTGCTCTAGTAGGCCTTGCGTCGAGCACGAGTTGTGAGGTATTGGGTAAAGTTTCACTCTTGGAGCTGTACACTGCGGGGTAAGTAGTTTGACTGGGGTGGTCGCCTTTTAAAGATTTATTCCCGGAGCTTGTACACACCGCCCGTCAGCAAACGAGATGAGGAGTTGACGTCGTCCCCCTCTTCCTACTTATTTGATATAAAGCAAGCTGTGGCCGATTTACGTCGGAATAGAATTGGTAGAACGACATATTTTTAATTGATATCAAAACAAGATTTTCATCAAAGGGCAGGAGTTATATTCGGTGATATGAAAAAATACATGCTTTTATTCCTTCTTGCTTGACGCTTTCAAACACCAAGTGGTCATTTCTCGATCCAGCTGGTGCGTTCTGAGAGGAAATTGGGTGCGATAATAGGATAGGGAAACTGACGAACGGTTATTTTTTTCCAGGCGGTTTTGGGGTGGGTTTCATCATCCACAAGCCAGCTTTCATCAGAATATATGTAGTTTTCCTTGACTCCTGTTCGGGTCAGAATCACGGCATTGATCCCTGCGCCCTGGAGTATTCCTGGTTCGGTACGCCCCCGATTATAATTAATTACTTTGATAATCACTTTATTATTACCTTCCTTGAGAAGGGGTTTGATATCAAATATTTTGATTCTTTCATATTCAGTGAGTGCAAACTGAGCACGACGGGCAGAAAGTACGCCTACAAATTCACCATTGATCTGCATTTCAGCATAGGTATTGGCCATCAGTTGTATGGCAGCTCGTTGAGGAATTTTCTCCAGTACAAAATCTTTACGAAACACAGCCGTATCTCTACACGATAGGGTGTCTAAAGCCTGGCAATCAAATATCCATTTGCTCTGAATCAAGGGAGAAGCTAGGCTACGTTTGATGAGCAGTTGGTCTTTGCATTCTCCAAAATAATAGATCAATCTTTTAAACTTCTGCGTGATAATGTGTAGTGCTTCGGGGCGATAAAAAGTTTTCCAGATGGATTCATATTTTTCCTGAAGGTTTTCAAGGCGTAGAATATGATCTTCCATCAATGCAATCAGTTCATTGGTTTTTGCATCATCTTTGGGATTGCGTAGGTACTCCTGGATTTGAGCTTGGGTATTGATTTTTAAAGCATAATATTGACCAAATTCTGCTGTCAAACTCAGGATATCGATATGATCGCGTCTTAGCTCTGTTTTAGAACCCAGGTTCTCAATCAGTTTTTGAATATGGGTCATATTTTTATCTAAGATTTCGGATTTCTGCCTGACCAATTGCAAATCTTTGGCTTCTTCGGGCTTGGCGGAGGGAAGCATAGGATGACGCCAAAAGTCCTTCCAGAATACCTCATTATCAGCAAATAGTGTATATATTTCGGCAGGGAGAGCCGGGTCTGTTCTCAGAAAATCAGTAAAAAACAAACGGTCAAAAGTTTGTTGATCGCTTTTCTCGAGACTCCAGGCGCACTGGGCAGTCCAAGCATAGGGATAATAGAGGAGTTCCTTAAAAGACTCATAACTAAAGACACTTTGGTTGGATACACAAAATCCAAGAGCCTGATTTTCTAGTGCTTGTTCGGCAGCCAGTTTGATTGCTTTGAGGTTTTGAGAAAGGTTAGGGAAGATACTGCGGTCATTCGATAAGTCTTGAAATAAGAAATAATCTGAGAAAGTATTTTCTTCTGCGGGTTTCACTTCTATGGATTGATTTCCGTGAAGGGCGATAAAACCGGGTTTTAAGAATTTCTGCATTTCAGGAAATTCTTCAAATAGTCGATAATTGGCAATGATTTCTTTGCCAAGCTTACGACAAATTTGCTGTATTTTCTCAAAATGATAGCTATGAATGCTACTTCTCCCCAGAGAATCCAGCCAGGTTCTGCTTTTTCCAAAACCAATATCCTGACTGGCTTCCCCTCCAATATGAATGTATCTGGAAGGAAAAATAGCCCCTATTTCTTTGAGGATACTCTCTAGATATATATAGGTATAATCACAGGAAGGGCATAAAGAGCCTGAACCGGGAAACTCGGCAATTCTTTCAAACTGAGGGTTCGCTAGATTGCCTTCCTGCCGGGTGAGCGTTTCAAAATGAGGGATTACCTCTATGAAGTTTTTAGCGGCGTAATTTACGATCTCCTGGATTTCTTTTGTGCTCATAGCATCGGGGTGGAGATTCCCTCCGGCGTAATCATCCAGTAGAAGGGCATTTTCAAGGTACAAAAAGTATGTATTCAGTTTGTATTTGGCCAGGAAATCAATATTTTTTTTGATGGTCTCTAGGGTAGGTATTTGTCCGTGACTGATGTCATCAGCAATCCCTCGGAATTCAAAATCAGCCCAGTCTAGGATTTGCATCCGGTTGAGTTCAGGGGAGCTAGCTTTTTCAATCAATTGAGCAAGGGTAATGGCTCCATAAAAAATCCCCTGGGGATATAAAGCCTCAATACTGATCAGTTTTTCTTCAATAGTAATCCGGTAACTTTCATCCAGTTTTTCCTCTGGAATCCCAAAAGTTTTGGCCTTATCCAGGGTTACCATGGAGAGAATAATATCAGCTTCTTTGGGCTTATCAGTCAGATAGCTCATAAAGCCGAAACGATCTTTGAGTGCCTGGTTTATTTTTTGGGCGGCATAAAGATTTTGGGGCGAATAGTTATCCTGCAAATACACACTGATTGTTTTTTTCAGTGCAAAGATTCCGGGTATTGATTTAATCTGTTGTGGTTGCGGAATAATTTCAGCCATACCCACTTGAGCACAAAGGAGTATGAGTAAAATAAAAAGATAAACCTGGCAATATTTACATGTCATGATTAAACAGGGCATTCTAGGCATATCGTTCAAAAATTAATCCTATCTCTACAAGATTTGTATATCCTTACTTATGTAATCTTCTTTTTTTTGAAAAGTTTACAAAATTGAACGAATATAATTGATAATTTCTTACAGAAGAATAAACCACTATACAAAAAGTTTTGTACCGGAGTAATTTTTCCGAAAAACCTTGGGGGTACAGTTATTTTTTTTCTTAAAAATCCGATTAAAATAAGAAATATTATTAAAACCGCACACAAATGCAATTTCTGACACAGACATCGTGGTGTCAATGAGCATTCTTGATGCATGCCCCAATCGTACTTCATTGAGATTTTCGGTGAAAGTGCGCCCAGTTCGTTTTTTAATAAAGCGACTACAAGATACTTCGGTCATTCCTACCACTTTAGAAATGTCAGCCAATGAGATTTCTTTTTGATAATGTTGGTTCATAAAATTAAATGCTTTCTCAATTCGTCGACTGTAAGTATCATACTTTTTTTCCATAAAAGTCGGATTGGAGAGCATCTGCATACTCCCGGAAAGAGACAAATCGTGCAAAATAGAGAATAAATCCAAGACAGAATTAAACCCACTGCTAGAAGAAAGTGCTACCAAACGGGGCTTGACTGCCTTTGCCGTTTCTTTCGAGAAAAGTATCCCCCGAGACGACCACTCGAGCATTACTCGAATGTGATTCAATTGATTCCGACGCAGAAATCTTTCATCCAATAAATCCTTGTGAAATTGGATCGTAATTTCAAATACATTTTCACACTTACACTCGTGCGTAAACCATCCATGCGGTAGGTTACTACCCACCAATACCAGTTCCCAGGCGTCCAACACGCCATGATGATCTCCTATAATCCGACTGGCATCAGCAGCATTTTCAATAAAATTTAATTCAAACTCTTCATGAAAGTGTAAAGGAAAATCAAAAGTTGATTTCTGTCGACTAAAAATTGTAAAACAATCATTTTGTGTCAGTGGCGTAATTTCGCGATAAATACCCATAAGTATGCTAATAAAGTACAATTAAAATGTTAGTTCAGTATTATAAATAAGACAGGATTTATTTAATAATAATTAGCAAAATTAATACTATTTCTATGTATTATGATAGAAATATAGCAAAAATTTAAAAATATGAAATAATAATATCATATTAAGTTAAAATAGTATTTAAAAAGAAGCTAAACTTATGCTAATATTGTACAATAAAAATACACCCATTATTTTATCTCTTGATAGACCATCTTGCTTATGTTTAATATCAAATATTTTGTATTATTCGCCTTACTCTACCCCTTTCAATCACCAGCACGGGCGCAACCTGCCGATCCAAAAGCTAGCCGCCGCACTACGCAATTGTATCAAAATCTGCGTAAACTCAGTGCCCAAGGTATTATGTTCGGTCATCAGGATGATCTGGCTTATGGCATCGGCTGGAAATACAACCCCGGAGGTTCGGATGTAAAATATACAACAGGAGAATACCCAGCCGTATTTGGCTGGGATTTGGGGCATCTAGAGCTGGACTCCCCACTCAATATTGATAGTGTACCGTTTGCACAAATTCGAAAATATATCCGTGATACCTACCAAATAGGTTTGGTCAACACCATCAGTTGGCATCTCCATAATCCGGTTACAGGAGAAAGCTCCTGGAGCAAACTGAATTCTTTCCAAGCTTTTCTTCAGGGAGGTGAAAAACACGCTCAGTTTCTATCCTGGCTCGATAAACTCGCAAATTTCTTAAACAGCCTTAAAAGCGGTGGAGGGAAAATTCCGGTAATTTTACGCCTCTATCATGAACACAATGGCAGTTGGTTTTGGTGGGGGCGCGACCACAGTAGCCCGGATGAATACAAGCAACTTTGGCGTATAACAGTAGATTACCTCCAGTTCAAAGGAGTCCATCACGTACTTTATGCGTATTCGCCCGATAAATTTAGCTCTGAGCTTGAATACCTGGATCGATACCCCGGCGACAATTATGTGGATATCCTGGGCTTTGATGCCTATCATCGGAATGCACCAAGCAGTAATCTGCAATTTATCCACGAAGCGCGCCAAATGGCTCAAACCGTAGCCCAACTTGCTGAAAAAAAACAAAAACTTGCCGCCTGGACTGAAACCGGGCTCGAGACCATTCCTGTAGCCAACTGGTGGACAGAAGTGCTGCTCCCTATCGTAAAAGATATAAAGTTATCCTATGTGCTGGTTTGGCGCAACGGCCGCACAGATCACTTTTATGCCCCTTATCCGGGTCAACAAAGTGCTTTGGATTTTAAGAAATTTTACCAAACTGATTCGGTGTTTTTTGAGAAAAAAACTACCGCACGCAAACTCTACAAATCAAAATGAAAATTCACTGGATTGACATTGACATTATTTTCTTATATCTGCTGATTCTGGTCAGCATCGGGTTTTATCTGCGCAAACAAGCCGCCCAAAGCAAAGAAGATTATATGCTGGGAGGCAATACGCTTCCCTGGTGGATGCTGGGCATCTCTAATGCTTCAGGTATGTTTGATATTTCAGGCACTATCTGGCTCGTTACCATTACTTTTGTGTATGGGATGAAAAGCCTGTGGCTTCCCTGGCTTTGGCCAGTATTCAATCAGGTTTTTTTGATGATGTACCTCTCTGTCTGGTTGCGCCGTTCCAAAGTAAGCACTGGTGCCGAATGGATTGTGACTCGTTTCGGTGATAAAAAAGATGCCCGTATGGCACACCTGATCGTAGTAGCGTTTGCCATTTTAAGTTGTTTGGGTTTTATGGCTTATGGATTTATCGGTCTGGGGAAATTTATCGAGATTTTTATCCCCTGGGAATTGGTAAGCCCTTATGTTCCCTTCACCGTATTACCTCAGTATGTTCCTTATTTTTATGGGATTATTTTCTCAGTAATTGCGATGATTTACGCTATTCTGGGAGGAATGTCCAGCATTGTATGGGCAGATGTGATACAATATGCAATCATGACGATAGCTTCCCTAGGAATAGCCCTCATCGCTATGGTGGCACTTGCCGAAAGTAATCTAGATGTCCCTGCTGGTTGGTTGAATCCTTTTTTTACTTGGGAACTGGGTCTCGACTGGGGAAATATCCATCCAGAAGTCAATCAAAAGATCAGCGATGATGCCTTCTCCCCTTTTGGTTTATTTTTCAGTATTATGCTTTTTAAAGGAATTCTGGTCAGTATTGCCGGACCTGCCCCCAATTATGATATGCAAAAAGTACTCTCTACCCGTTCACCCAGAGAAGCTGCCTTGATGAGCGGCTTTGTGAATGTGGTCTTGATGCCTGCCCGCTATTTGATGGTGATTGGTTTTGTGGCTCTGGCACTTTTATCGTATAAAGAACTCCATCTCGAGACAGCCGGAGTCATAGATTTCGAGAAGATTTTACCCTCAGCCATCAATCAGTTTGCTCCTGTGGGCCTTTTCGGATTATTGCTTACAGGTTTGATGGCAGCTTTTATGGGTACTTTTGCCGGAACTTTGAATGCCGCCCAAGCCTATATTGTCAATGATATTTATCTCCGGGCTAGGCCTAAGTCTTCGGTCAGCGCCTTGCAATGGGTCAACTATACCGTAGGGGTAGCGGTAGTTTTTGTGAGTATCCTGCTGGGTTTGTTTGCCAAGGATGTCAATTCTATCTTACAATGGATTGTTTCGGCACTTTATGGAGGTTATGTAGCTGCCAATATACTTAAGTGGCACTGGTGGCGATTTAACGGACACGGTTTTTTCTGGGGAATGCTAGCAGGAATTATGCCGGCATTGATCTTTCCGCTTTGGATGCCTCAAGCACAGCCCTTGTATTATTTTCCAATAATTTTATTACTTTCTGCCCTGGGTTCGGTCTTGGGTACTTTGCTTACCCCACCCACCGAAACCGCAGTCCTCAAGAAATTCTATCGGGAAGTCCGCCCCTGGGGGTTCTGGGGTCCGATTCAAAGAGAAGTCATGCAAGAAGATGCTGCCTTTGTACCGAATCACAATTTTGGCAAAGACATGTTTAATGTATCAGTCGGCATAGTAGCTCAACTCTGCTTGATGGCACTACCTATGTTTATGATTTTGATGCAATGGATTTCTACTGGAATCACAGCTACAATCTTGGTTGTTTGCTTACTCATCCTTTGGAAAAACTGGTATCTGAAATTGGAAGCTGAATAAAAAAATTATTTTACAACCTTAATCAATTTTACCATGTCTGATTTTCAAAAAAAACTCGAACAGCTTGAAAAAGATCACCGAGCTTTGATCACACGCCCTAACCTCAAAATAGAGCCTGGTAATGGGCAATTTTATAGATACCAATATCCCGTAGTGACCGCAGCGCATACACCGTTATTTTGGCGTTATGACCTCAACCCACAGAACAATCCTTTTCTCATGGAGCGTTTCGGGATCAATGCGACTTTTAATGCAGGTGCGATCCGATTAAATGGCAAATATCTGATGGTGGTTCGGGTGGAAGGGTATGACCGAAAATCATTTTTTGCCGTTGCCGAAAGCCCCAATGGCATAGATCGTTTTGAATTCTGGCAGTATCCTATCCAAATGCCAGAAACCGATGATCCAGATACCAATGTATATGACATGCGCCTCACACTGCACGAAGATGGGTGGATTTACGGCGTATTTTGTACCGAACGCAAAGACCCCGATGCCCCCGCCGGAGACCTATCCTCTGCCATTGCCCAATGTGGCATCGCCCGTACCCATGATCTTATCCGTTGGGAGCGACTTGCCGATCTAAAAACCCACTCTCCACAGCAGAGAAACGCTGTGCTTCACCCAGAATTCGTCCAGGGGAAATATGCCTTTTATACCCGACCACAAGACGGTTTTATTCAGGCAGGTTCGGGCGGTGGCATCGCTTTCGGATTGAGTGACTCCATCGAGCAGGCAAAAATTGATGAGGAACACCTCTTGGACGCCAGGGCGTATCATACCATCTCGGAAGTAAAAAACGGACTAGGCCCCGCTCCTATCAAAACCGAACTGGGCTGGCTTCATTTGGCGCACGGTGTTCGTAATACCGCTGCAGGCTTGCGTTATGTGCTTTATATGTTTATGACCGACCTGCACGACCTTAGCAAAATCACACATAAACCCGCCGGATATTTTATGGCACCAGAGGACGAAGAGCGCGTAGGAGACGTATCCAACGTATTATTTTCTAACGGTTGGATTCTGGACGATGACGGTACGGTATTTATTTATTATGCTTCATCAGATACCCGTATGCACGTAGCCACGACTTCGCTGGCACAATTGCTGGATTACGTAATCCATACTCCCGAAGATGGCTATCGCTCTGCCAAATCTGTGGAAACACTTTACCGAATCATCAATCAAAACCTTGAATTATCCCGCTGAAATGAACTTGGAACAATACTCAAGAGAAGCCCAGACAGAGTTTGAAAGCATCTTGTCTTATTGGATGAATTATACCCTCGATGAAGAAAACGGCGGTTTTTATGGACACATCAATACCTTAAACCAGGTTACTCACCAGGCTGAAAAGGGATTGGTTCTTCATGCACGAATTCTATGGAGCTTTTCGGCGGCTTATACCTATACCCAGGAAAATAAATATGCTCAAATTGCCGAACGTGCTTATCAATACCTGATCCAGCATTTCAAAGATGAACCATTCGGGGGTTTTTACTGGTCGGTTGATTATCTAGGGCAACCCTTCCAAGAACGCAAACAAATTTACGGACAGGCTTTTGTCGTATATGCCCTTTGCGAATATTATCAATGCTCCCAGGATGCAGCCGCCCTAGATCAAGCTATCCAGCTTTTTACTTGGCTAGAGAAATGTGGTCAAGACTTGGAAAATGGAGGTTATTGGGAAGCTTTCAGCCGTGATTGGCAAATCATTGAAGATGTACGCCTCAGTGAAAAAGATGCCAACGAAAAAAAATCGATGAATACGCACCTGCACGTGCTAGAAGCTTATACCAATCTCTATCGGGTCTGGCCAGATGAAAAACTTGGACTACAAATAGAAAAGCTACTTCATCTTTATCAAACCCGCCTGATTGAACCCACACACTACTACCAACACCTTTTTATGGATGAAAACTGGGTCGTCAAATCTAACATCATTTCGTATGGCCACGATATCGAGGCTTCCTGGCTCATCTGGGAAGCCGCCGAAGCATTGGGCAAAACCCACTTGCAAGAAGCCATCAAACCCTTTGTATTGGGTCTGGCAAAAACGGCGCTCAAAGGCATAGCCCAAGATGGAGGCATGAATTACGAACTTCATCTGGAAACCAATCACCTGGATACCGACAAACATTCCTGGGTGCAAGCCGAAGCAGCCGTCGGTTTTTTGAATGCATACCAAATTACCGGAGATCAAACCTACCTGGTACAATCTTGGAAGAGCTGGCAGTTTTTACAAAAATACATTGTAGACCATCAAAACGGAGAATGGCACTGGGGAGTCACAGATACTTATCAAAATATGAATGATGTCAAAGTAGGCTTCTGGAAGTGCCCCTATCACAGCACAAGGGCTTGTCTGGAGGTTTTAAGCAGAATCAAGGAAATTTCTTAGCTTGGTGAGATTTTCCAAATCTTTGAGATTTGGAAAATCTCAGTCTTTTTCCCAAAAATCCCTGCTATTGTGTAGCTTTGCCGCATAAATGATAAAATACCTATGAAAATCAGAAAAGCAGTTCTTGAAGATCACCCTTTTGTATTAAAATTTGCGCTGGGTATCGTCCGTCAACACCAAAGTTTTAATCCGATCCGATTTGTACGATTTGAAAACCACGAACAAAAACTCTCCGATTTGTTCCAAGAAGAGCTTCAAAACCCCAAAACCATCATTTCTTTGCTTGAAATAGAGGGAAAACCCGTAGGTATGGCTTTTGTCCGTATGGAAGAAATGGATTTGGTCAATATTTCTTCAGAATGCGCCTGGCTTCACGATATTTATATTGAAGACAATGCCCGCGGTACTGGTGGAGGCAAATTGCTCCTTGATGCAGCCAAAGAAGCAGCCACCGCTTTGGGTTCGGACAAGCTGATGCTCCACGTATCGCCTCAAAATCTACTTGCCCAGAATTTATTTACCTCTTCTGGCTTCGAGCCAGTGATGTATGAGATGATGTTTGATCTCAACAAATGACCTTTGATAAGAATGTTCGGAAAATTAAAATGTAATTTTTAATCCCCTAAGAATGTTGCTCGGCAAAAATCAACCCATCTCGCATCACCACCCGGCGGTCGCTCATGGCAGCCAGCTCGATGTTGTGGGTTACGATGACAAAGGTTTGTTTGAGTTCTTCGCGAAGTTTTAGAAAAAGTGCGTGTAGTTCCTGAGAGTTTTTAGAGTCCAGATTGCCGCTCGGTTCATCAGCAAATACCACCAAGGGATCATTGACCAAAGCACGGGCAATGGCAGTGCGTTGCTGCTCTCCTCCTGACATTTCGGAGGGTAAGTGATGGCTTCTTTCGGCTATACCCAGCAATTCCATCAGTTGAAGGGCTTTTTTTTGGGCTTTTTGAGGCGATATATTGCCCAGATAAGCAGGCATACAGACATTTTCCAAAGCTGTAAATTCAGGAAGAAGATTATGAAACTGAAACACAAAACCAATGTGACGATTCCGAAATTGGGCTAGCTTTTTGTCATTCACCCGAAAAATATCCTCTCCATGAAGCAGTACCTTGCCACTGTCAGGACGGTCCAGACTCCCCAAAATATGCAGCAGCGTACTTTTGCCAGCGCCCGACTCTCCTACAATAGATACGATTTCTCCCGCTTCTACCTGAAAATCAATCCCTTTTAATACCTGTAAATCCCGGTATGCCTTAAAAATTTGCTGTGCGTCTATGATCATTCTCCGAAAAATTCAAACTGTACGTAATAATTAATGGGCAAATCTACAGATTCGCTAGTAGAATCCGAAAAATATTATGAATCCTACAAAGCAGATTCATGCAATTAAATATAAAATTAATAGTCAAATTCTGTATTTTTGCAAAGTTTTGAACTGAGAATCTTACCTTCTACCAAAAAGAATCGTAATTATTTGTATAATTTTACATTCTTTTTGAGCATTTAATGATAAAAAAGATACTATGGAGAAAGTTAACTTAAAATTGGGTGATTGTGTACATTTCAGATTATCTAACGGAAAATACAGTGGAGCAATCATCTCTAAAGCACTCAACTACAGAGGCTACCATAATTTCTTCTTTTTAATTACCAATATCTACAAAGATCAAGCACCTCATTTTGAGGATTTTCTAAGTGCACAAACCTTCGGACGAGAGAAAAATAACTATCTCGACGATGTACTCATTATTAATGAACGTTTTATGGTGAATTTTGCCGGAAGATTCGAGGTGGCCGCCAATATCCAACTTAACTCCGAAGTCTACCGCTTTGGAGCTTATCGACACCAACAGACATTCCCGGAGTTTGAACGTTCTGTACTTCATTTCCCGAAAATTGATTATACAGAAAGAAAACCCTATCCGATCCGGTTCTTAATCAAATAATTTCTTTAGCCAAAAAATTGAATAGCATCATCCCATGAATTACCTATCGGTCGAGAATCTGAGTAAAGCCTTCGGAGAGAAAGTGCTTTTTCAACAAATTTCCTTTGGCCTGAATAAAGGGCAAAAAGTAGCCCTAATCGCCAAAAACGGTAGCGGCAAAACCAGCCTGCTACGTATTCTCACCGGACTGGATACGGCCGATAGCGGTTCTTTTTCCTTCCGAAAGGATATTCAGGTAGGCTTCCTGCACCAAGACCCTATCTTCGAACCCGGACACAAAATTCTGGATGCTGTCCTGCACTCAGATAATCCTATCATACAAGCTATCAAAAACTATGAAGCCTGCTTGAATCAGCCCGACCAACACGAAGCCATGCAAGAAGCTATGCTGCAAATGGATAACTTCAAAGCCTGGGATTACGAAATTAAAATCAAACAAATCCTCTCTAAGCTCAAAGTCGGCGACCTGGATCGATCCATAGACACACTCTCCGGCGGGCAAAAAAAGCGGGTAGCACTGGCTAAGTTATTGATCAATGAGCCGGATTTCTACATCCTCGATGAGCCTACCAACCACCTCGATATCGAGATGATCGAGTGGCTTGAGGGCTTTCTGAGCAATCAACAAATAAGCCTTCTGATGGTTACACACGATCGATACTTTCTGGAACGTGTCTGTGATCAAATCATTGAACTAGATCAGGGCAAAATATTTCAATACTCCGGTAATTATTCTTATTTCCTAGAGAAAAAAGCCGAGCGTGAAGAAATGGAGGTCAAAGACAAATCTAAAGCGCAAAATCTCATGCGTAAAGAACTTGACTGGGTACGCCGCCAACCCAAAGCCCGAGGTACCAAATCCAAAGCACGCCTAGATGCCTTTCAAGACATTAAAAAAGCAGCCAATAAACAAATCAATCGGGATAATCTGCAGTTGGACGTAAAGATGACGCGCCTGGGTAAAAAAATCCTAGAGTTGGAAGGTTTGCATAAAAATTATGATGATCTTAAAATCCTGGATAATTTTTCTTATATCTTCAAAAGACAAGAAAAGGTAGGCATCGTCGGGCATAACGGGGTCGGAAAATCTACCTTTTTGCATATCATCAGTGGGCAGATGCCTCCTGATCAAGGGCAAATCTCTGTCGGAGAAACCATCGTCATGGGTTATTATCGGCAAGACGGCATCAAACTCGCTGAGGATAAACGCGTCATTGAAGTAGTACAGGATATTGCCGAATACATCCCGATGAGTCAAGGGCAAAACCTCTCGGCTTCACAACTCCTGGAGCGTTTTCTTTTTTCGCCCAAAAGCCAGTATTCTTACGTGTCTACACTCAGTGGAGGGGAAAGACGCAGATTGTACCTGCTTACTATTCTGGCTCAAAATCCCAATTTCCTCATTCTTGATGAGCCAACCAATGATTTGGATATTCTCACTTTGCAGGTTCTTGAAGATTTTCTTGAAGATTTTCCCGGTTGTTTGGTGCTGGTAAGCCACGATCGATATTTCTTGGATAAATTGGTAGACCATCTACTTGTATTTGAGGGTGATGGCAAAATCCTTGATTACAACGGCTCTTACTCTGAATATCAGGCTTTTAAAGAAGTAGAAGCCGAAAAAGCACAAAAAGCCCAGGAAGAAGCCAAAGCAAAACTTAAGGCAAAAAATGCTGAAAATCTAACCGCATCCAAAACTTCGGATAAGAAAAAACTTTCTTTCAAAGAACAAAAAGAATATGAGAACCTGGAACAGGAGATTGAAACCCTGGAAAAACAAAAAGAAAGCATCGAGTCCGAACTTAGTGAAGGTACTTTAGATAACAAGAGCATCCAGCAAAAATCCGAAGAATTGGGGAAAATTATAAAACTCATCGAGCAAAAAACCGATCGCTGGCTGGAATTGGGAGAGTGAATTAAGGGAATTAAAAGAATTAAGAAAATTAAATCGTTACTTTTTTGGGGCAGTATTAAAGATGTAATGCTTAAATAAAAAACGCCCAGCTTCGTGTCGTCACAAAGCCCCTTTCTGAATACACAGCATTGTTTGTTTAAGACTCCCTAAAATGAAAAAAGATTTTCCAAATCTGGGTGAGATTTGGAAAATCTTATGCACTTTAATAGGCGGGTTTACGTTTTTTGCGTTTGCGAGTACCACCAGAATAGCTTTTATCTTTTTTGTCTTTATCAAAATACCTTTTTTCCGAGTACTGGGTTTGCGCCCGGTCTTTGTTTTTAGACGGCTCTACTTGAACTCTAATGCCCTGAAAATCCGTTTGATTAAGAACTCTCATCACCTCATCCTCATATTCTCCTTCTATTTCAAAGAAAGAAAAGGACTTCAAAACCTCAATTTTTCCGATTTGAGCCCTACGAAGATTTCCCTGGCTATTGATCAGCTCAATTAGTCCTGGGATCGTCAATTGATTCTTAGTTCCTAGATTGATAAAAAATCTACAGAATTCAACTTTACCCTTGCGTTGTTGGATAGCTTTTTCCCTTTTAGGATTCACATTTAAATCGTCTGCATCTTTGTAATATGCCAAAAAGCGGTTAAACTCTACGGAAATCAAGCGTTTTAGCAGGTCTTCACGACTGAGATCGGCCAATTTCTGACTAATTTCAGGGAGATAACTTTGGATTTCGCTCTCATCTACCTGCATAGTTTCAATTTTATCTACTAGATTAAGTAATTGGCTTTCGCAAATTTCTTTGCCTGTGGGTACTAAGCTACGCTCGAACTTCTTACCGATTTTTTTCTCTATCAAATTGATCTTAGAAAGTTCGCGGCTATGGATGATGGCAATGGAGATACCGCTTTTGCCAGCTCTACCAGTACGACCGCTTCGGTGTGTATAGACTTCTACATCATCTGGGAGGTTATAATTGATCACGTGTGTGAGGTCGTCTACGTCAATACCCCTTGCTGCTACATCAGTAGCCACTAGGATTTGTAATTGTTTGGTTCGGAAACGCCCCATCACTTGGTCTCTTTGAGCCTGCGATAGGTCTCCGTGAATAGCATCGGCGTTGTAGCCTTCCTGCATAAGGTTTTGAGCAATATCACGGGCTTCGTTGCGGGTACGGCAGAAGATGATGCCATAGATATTGGGATGCATGTCTGTAATCCTTTTCAAAGCTTCGTAGCGATCCTTAGCCTGCACCATATAATAATAATGAGAGACATTTTTGGCACCTTGATTACGCTCGCCGACACTGATTTGCTCAGGGTCATGCATATACTTTTCGGCAATCGAGATCACCTCGCGGGGCATCGTCGCTGAAAAGAGCAAAGTTTGGGCATCTTTGGATACTTGTGCCAGGATTGCGTCCAGGTCGTCTTTAAAGCCCATCGTGAGCATTTCATCGGCTTCGTCCAACACAAGGTGTTTGATCTGACTGAAATTCAGTTTTTTTCTTTTAATCAAATCCATAATCCGTCCGGGTGTACCGACTACCACTTGTCCTCCTCGGCGGAGGTCTTCGATTTGCTTCTCGATACTGCTACCACCGTAAACGGGGATGATCTTTGTCTGAAGATATTTGGAATAGTTTTCCATATCTTTGGTGATTTGTAAGCAAAGCTCACGCGTCGGGCAAAGCACCAATGCTTGAATGATTTTGGTGTTCGTATCAATACGATGAAGCATGGGTAATCCGAAGGCGGCGGTTTTACCGGTTCCGGTTTGAGCAAAGGCAAGTACGTCTCTGTCGGATGAAAGGATAAAAGGAATGGTTTTTTCTTGAATGGGTGTGGGTTTTTCAAAGCCCAAGTCTTCAATGGCGCGGATTATTTCTAACCGCAGCCCTAAATCTGCAAATGTTACCATGTATAAGTTTTGTTGATAAAGTCGTTTATCGTAAACCTTTCGAACATTTCTTATACCAGGTAAAGTCTACTGAAAAACAACTCTGTATTTTTTCTAAGATGCAAAGTTACAAATTGTTTTACTGAAAAGTATGTTGGTGGTATGTGAAAAGCCCGTATTTTTGGAGTTTAAGTGTAAATATTTATACTTTTTGTAATTATTTTGATTTGATTTGTAATAAAAAAAGTTTTCTTTCAAGTTGTAAAGAAGGAAACGCTTAATCATCCGTCCAGAAATTATGTGAGAAGAATACGCCGGGGGGAGAAAAACTAAATTTATATTCATTACAAATTTAAAATCAACGGAAATAAATGGTGTTTTTTAATGAAAAATCCGGTAACTCCTCTAATTTTGTGCAGATCATTTATCCTATTTTTTATGAAATCTACCAAACAGAAAAAACAACTTAAGAAACAAGGTCAGGAGAAGCTTTTCCCGACTTTCGAGGTTTTAGCCATGTTTAAGGATTATTTTCCGGATATAGACCTGGCCAAAGTCGAGTGGTCTTGGGAAGTACCTTACAAAATTTACGAAGCCGAATTCGAACAAGACGGTCAGGAGATCGAGGCTGAGTTTACGATCACCGGACATTTGGTACTGATCGAGACCAGTATTCCTAATGATGAACTGCCAGAGGTTGTTCGTAAATCTTTACGCGAGCGTTATCCCAATCAAAGCATTGATGAGGTAGAGCGCGTAGAATATAGCAACGGAATGGTTTGCTATGAAATCGAATTGGAAAAAGGCGAAAAAGTACGTGAAGTTCTTTATCGTGAAGACGGCCTCTTCATCGGCGAAGAAATAGATCTTTGATGTCAGGGCTTGGGTGTTGGGTGTTGGGTGTTTTTATCGCATTTTTTAGTAAAAATACGAACAAATCAAGATTCCAAAACCTAACTCCCAACACCCAATAGCCTAGATTTATTTATGCAATCCGCACTCGGTTTTGGCCAAACCTGCCCAGCGGCCTTCGCGACTCTTGCCTTTGACGGTACAATGCTTGCAACCGATAGACTCATAACCCAAAGGCTTCAAAGGATGTACTGGTAGCTGATGAACTTCCAGATAGTCATTGGCTTCTGCCTCGAGTACATCGATAATGGGATAAAACTTCAGCAAACCGTCTTTAAATTCAAAAATTTTCTTTTGGCTGCGGTTATCATTTTGCCAGTTCATTAAGCCAGAAATCCAGATTTTATAATTTTTTTTGAGTGCCTCAAGGGGCTCTACTTTATTGATGGAGCAGCAAAGATCCGGGTGTGTTTTCCAAAGTTCGCTTTTGGTGGTCATGTCATTTTTCCAGTCTTCCGGTTTTACATCTACCACATCCAGGTTCAGCAGTCCTTTGAGCTGATGAATATACTGAAGAGTTTCGTCAAAATGGTATTGTGTATTGATAAAGTGTACTGGATGCTGAATTCCTTGGTCATAAATCAGGTGTAAAAGATATACAGCCGTAGTGCCAAAGGAAGAAGTCAGTAAAATGTCTTTGGAATCAAATTCTGCAAAGAGTTCGCGGATACGTTCTGCCGGAGTGAGAGGCAGGTATTTTTCGTTTAAATAGCTCTCAAGGTTTTGAACTTGCTGCTCGTGTGGAATCATAGTCATTGTCATGTCAAAGTATGATTTTGTGGATTAATTAAGACTTTTGGTTTTCTGAAATTTCCTCATTTGCAAAGACTTTTTGAGTCAATTCATTTAAGGCTTTGAGTTTGTATTGAAAATCACCCGCTAATTGGGTGCGATAAGCCTGGAGATGATCCAGCAATTCCTGCACATCATCGGGCAGGGCACTTTCTAGAAATTCACGCATTCTTTTGGCCAAAGTCGGAGATTTGCCATTGGTAGAAATTCCGATCTTTAGGTCTCCTTTACCGACCGTAGAACCCAGGTAAAAGTCACATAAATGCGGCGTATCGGCTACATTGGTCAAGATGCGTCTTTTACGGGCTTCGGCTTTGATGTCGGCGTGCAAAGCCGGGTTGTCCGTAGCCAGAATCACCACATCCTTATGATCCAGGTCTTCCCAAATAAAATTGCGGTGGATCAAACGCACATTCGGATGCTCGGCAGCCAATTCAAAAATTTCATCCCGAATCAAACCTGCTACCAGTGTAACCGAAGCTTCGGGGCTGTTTTTGAGCAATGCTTCAAGCTTCTCAAGCCCTACATTCCCCCCTCCTACTACCAGGGTATCCAGTTCTTCTAGTTTGAGAAATATGGGAAAAAGATGATTCATCGTCTAAACTTTGATTTATTTGATTCTTGTGATTATCCTGATTTTGATGCCTTTGGCATCTTAGCACTCGTTCTTTGTGCCACAGATACATCTATGCTTAGTCAATAGTCCATTGTCCGTAGTCCATAGATTTATATATCTAAATATCTGTGAGTTATGATTGACCATATCCTAAATTTCTACGGACTATTGACCATTGACTACGGACTATTGACTAAACACCAGTATTTCCTGCTGTACGTAGCTCAACTGATACTGAAACTCCGGGTGTTCTTTGACCACGTTTCCGACCACAATTACGGCGGGCGAATGTATGGATTTTAAGCGACTCAATTCTATGATCGTGTTCAGGTCAGCAATAGCAGTTTTTTCATTGTCCAGACTTCCGTTCTGGATGATGGCCACTCCAGTATCCGGGCGGCGAAAGCGCAGAAATGTCTGTACGATTTCTTCTAACTGCTGCGTACCCATCAGAATGATGACCGTTGCGGTAGATTGGGCGGCCAGGGTCATATCCTGAGAGACTGTCCGGTGGCGGGTAGTTCCCGTCACGACCCAAAAACTTTCACTGACACCTCTCTGCGTGAGTGGAATTTTTTGCAAGGCAGGTACGGCAATGGCACTGCTGATGCCCGGAACGACTGCGGTTTCCAACCCAAAAGCTTCGGCGTATTGGATTTCTTCAAAGCCTCTTCCGAACACAAAAGGGTCACCGCCTTTGAGCCGTACTACGTGCCCGTGGGTAAAAGCAAACTCCACAATCAGCCGATTGATTTCTGCCTGATCCAGGTAATGCGCTCCTGCGCGTTTGCCCACAAATATTTTGGGAGCTTGTACGGGGGCATAATCCAACAACTCAGGGCTTACGAGGGCATCGTACAAAACCACATCGGCTTCTTTCAAAGTGCGGATGCCTTTGAGGGTGATCAATTCGGGATCACCTGGCCCGGCTCCTACCAGGGTTAGTTTGGCTTTGTGTTTAGACAAGGTTTAGCTCCTTTCCGTTGGTTTGTCCATTAAGTTGGTTTTTACGGTATTGCTTGATGGCATTCAAGAATTCAAAAGCATCTTGTATATACTTGTGAGCAAATTCTTCTGTGGGTTCAAATTGATTGAGCCGCAAGACGTGTTTTTGGAAAGAAATTTCTCCTTCAAAACCAAAGTCTTTGCCTAGGCTTTTGTCAAATTGCTGAAGCACCAGGGTTTGTGTATTGGTTTTGTGCTTTCCACCCAAAAGCAATGCCTTTGCACCACCTACGAATACATTGTAAGCATGATAGATGGCATCGGCATAAGCCCCGGCTGCCAGGGATTCCTGTGCCCATTCGTATTTTTCATCACATTCATAAAAAAGCGTATCTACTAAATCGATGATTACCCCGGCGCACTCTCCCACAGCTTTGATGATTTCAAAAGATTTGTCTTTGCCCCAGTCGATGTAATCGTCTTGTGCTAAGTTGTTGATATCAGCCAGCGGTTTCAGCAATTGATAGAAATACATTTTGCCCTGACGGTTGTAATAATCCACAAAATATTCGCCCTCCTGTGCCTGTGCCTCATAATCTGCCAGAAGCACTCTGAGTACCTGTGGGCCGCGTTTGCTGGGTACTTTGATGACTTTTTCGGCGATAGCTCCTTTGCCGTCGGCAGCTACGTGACCTCCAATAAGTACCTGAAGGGCAGGAAGCACCAATTCGCCATTTTTCAAAGAACTGCCGTGGAAGCCGATACTTGCTATGCCGTGCTGACCGCAAGAATTGGGGCAACCGCTGATTTTGATTTTGATGTGATTGTCATAAATCAAATCGGGGTATTCTTCGCGAATGACTCGCTCTAGTTCTTTGGCAATGCCCGTGCTGCTGGAGATGCCCAGGTTACAAGTATCCGTGCCGGGGCAAGCTGTGATGTCGGCGGTACTGTCAAAACCAGGATCGGCAAGATTTAATTTGTCGAGTTCGGTGAAAAGCGAAGGCAATGCCTCAGGACGCACAAATTTTAATAAATAACCCTGATTGACGGTAATGCGAATGTCGTCGGCGGCGTGTGTTTTGACGATTTGGGCAAATTGGCGGGCATCGTCCGAACTGAGGTTACCCAAGGTCAATTTAACGTATACGCCATAAAAGCCTTTTTGCTTCTGCTCAAACACATTGGTTTTGAGCCAGGCTTGGTATTTTTTCTCATCTTGGATGGTGACTTGCGGATAGCGAATGCTTTCATCCAAAGGCTGTGCTTGTGGTAAAGCGTTTAAATCTACTTGGAAGCTCTTGGATTTGAGAGCAGTCCACTCCGCTTGGATGAGTTCGCGTAGGGCATCCATACCAATATCTTGAAGTAAGAATTTAAAGCGGGCTTTTTGGCGGCGGGCGCGCTCTCCGTGGCGGTCAAAAACACGCAGTACCGCTTCGGTATAAGGAATGATCTGGTCTTCTTCCAAAAATTCATAAGCGACCTGAGCCAAATAAGGATTTGCTCCGAGTCCCCCACCAATCAATACTTTAAATCCACGCACTTCCTGCCCGTCTACGTGCTTGATTTTAGGAATCAAACCCACATCGTGAATCAGTGCAAAAGCAGAATCTTCTTCATTGGATGAAAAGGCAATTTTGAACTTACGCCCCATCTCCTGGCATACAGGATTGCGGAGGAAATACTCAAACATGGCATAAGCATAGGGAGCCACGTCAAAAAGTTCTTTGGGGTCAATGCCAGCGATGGCAGAGGCGGTGATGTTGCGTACGGTATTGCCGCAGGCTTCGCGAAGTGTGATTTTGCTTTCTTCGAGTTTAGCCCAGAGCTCAGGGGTTTTGTCGAGGCTTACGTAATGAATCTGGATGTCTTGGCGGGTAGTAGCGTGAAGCGTGCTGCTGGCGTATTCGTCCGAAATATCGGCGATTTTGATGAGCTGATCGGCGGTCAGGTATCCGAAAGGAATCTTGATGCGGATCATTTGCACACCAGGCTGACGCTGACCGTATACGCCCCTAGCAAGACGTAGGCTACGAAATTTCTCTTCATCAATTTTACCTTCCTTAAAAAGTCGGATTTTTTTCTCCAATTCAAGGATGTCTTTTTCAACTACGGGATTCTCTAATTCGGTTCTAAAACTTTGCATTTTTTTAAGATTTATATTTTGTTTTTACCCTTGCCCTGTACGCTTCCTGGTAGAGAGGATTCAAGGGGGATGAAAGTCCATAAAAAAAGCCTTTCCAGGATTTGGAAAAGCTTTTTTATAATTTTAGGTATAAAAAAAGCCTTTCCCGATCGTGAGAAAGGCTTGAGTATATATTTTATGGTATCATCCTCACCTTCCCCACTTAATTGGGGCAGCAACACCAAAACCAGCAAGCACAACGCTTAGAAGCGGCACTTTTTTGGTCTTTGAGATATTGATACAGGGTATGGGACATATAGATTTTTTTGTCAGTTTGTAAAATCAATCGCTTTATGAACACAAACCAAATCATTATGGTTTGATTTTGCAAAAAAATGGTCTTAATAAGTTGTTAAACCACCTAAAATTGTTCGAAAAAGATAATCACAACTGGATTTTATGCAATTTCATTTCGCCATCTCCAAAGATTCTACGGCGAATTTGAGAAATAATCAATAAATGTTCTTATTTTAATATGTTTTTAAGGAAGATTGTTTGGGGGCAATGGATAATGGAGAATGGATAATGGACTATCAACTATGGACTATGGACTATCGACTACGGACTACGGACTGCTAACTAACCAGAAGCGAGATCATTTTTTTTCTTTCAAAATACGATGCGATTGCTTATCTTGAAGCATATTTATTATTTCACCCAAAATGCAATGTATCATGGCTTTAAACAACTTAATCCAAAACAAACTCACAGATGAAGACAAGGCTAAAATAGACAGTCTTTTGACGGAGTTAGAAACACTTTTAGCTTCCAAATTGGTAGGACTTAGCCCCGAAGACCGTCAAAAGTACGGTGCAATCAACGAACAAAATAAATTGTTTGTAAACAAAGTAGAAGATTTTGTAACCAACCAACCTGCACACAATCCAAGTGAAATAGATTGGGCAGAATTTAAGACTGATTTTGTAGCCCGCAAATTCTTAGAAACACGCGCCAATCGCTTGACTGCCTTGGCTTATCAGATGAATTCTACCAAAATGCTGCACGACTATGACAATTATCAAGATAGCTTGGCATATTATGAATATGCAAGTTACCGTGCAAGTCGCAATGTACCTGGTGCTTCGGAGATTTATAATGACTTAAAGCAATTTTTTAGTAAGACTCGCACAGATACAAATACAACAGATGAAACTACACTTAATCCATAACAAACAAATAATATTTGGCTAAATAGTATCAAAAAACGTGTCGCGATACGTCTTATAAGGTATCGCGACACGTCTGAGACGTATAATTATACCTCTTAAGACGTATCGGGACACGTCTTAAGAGGTATAATTATACGTCTAATAAGGTATCCCGACACGTCGACTAAGGTATAATTACACGTCGGGAACGTGTCAGGATACGTTTTTTGATGAAAAATACCCGAATATTATTTGGTGAGGTGTGTTTTACCATATCTTGAAGGTATTTAAAACCTTCAAGGTATGGTATAAGACAAATGAATATGATTTGAAATGAAAATAAGCTTTCCTGCCGTTGCTTGTGTCCACACATGCAACGGCAAAAAAAAACAACCCTACGCTACACCCAAGTATCTGAAAAATCACTTAAAAACATCAAAAGCCCTTTGGATAATTTGGATAATTGATGTACGCAATTTGTATTGTCAATCCTGCGACAATACAAAAATACGAAGTACGCAAATAGT
>JANRIC010000159.1:0-115772 GCA_033765345.1 Microscillaceae bacterium | reverse complement strand
CGAAATATTTATATGAAATATAACTATTCTTATAAAACTTACATGCTATATTTTATCAAAACCCATATTTTGCGATATTTTATAGAGTTTTAGAAGAAAACTTACAAAAAAACTCAAAAAAAACAGGGGGGTGCGAAAAGTCGGGTGTAATGATGTATATTTGGAAATTGGGCTGTGAGGACACCAACTACAAAAATTTTTGGTTTTATCCTTACGTTTTTAATACCATCCAAAAAAAATCAAAGACTCGTCTTTATTCAAGCGTCAAATTTAGGATAACCTATCATAACTTGCTGATATGTAACGATATAAATCTAGGGGTTAGGGATAATGGACTAAACAACAGACGTTATTTTGTGATTTTTTTAAGGTACTTTTCCATAACTCCTAAAAATCGTTCGTGATCATAATACCCTACAGCTTTGCCCAATAGTTTACCATTAGAATCAAAAAATAATACCGTGGGGAAGGCTTTCACTTTGTACTCATCTGCAATATCTTCCCCTTCTCCTTTTTCGGCGTCAATCTGATACGATACAAAATTTGCATTGGCAAAATCAGCTACCTGACTATCGGTAAATGTAAATTTACTCATCAGTTTACAAGGACTACACCATTCTGTATAGATGTCTACAAAAAAAGGTTTGTCTGTTTCTTTAGCGTGTGCCAGTAGTTCTTTCCAACTTCCCTCAAAAAAATCTACTTGCCCTACTTGTGGAATCAGTGCAGCAATAGGATCGACCTGAGCTGATACTTGAATTGAGAAAGATATTAAGATAATACTACTGAGGGTAAAGAGCTTATTTTTCATAAAAATTAATTTTCCTGATCAAATATATGAATTTTTAAACGAAAAACACCCACAGATGATTTACGTTTGTTCGTTTTTTGTGCTTTTGGGTTTATATTATCTAAGTATAACAAGATTGATTTATACCTTTGCCTAAGGATTGATCCCTTATACTATGAATAATCATCCAATTGGAATATTTGACTCCGGTTTGGGAGGCTTGTCTGTCTGGCAGGAACTCATCAAAATTTTGCCTCAAGAAAGTTTAATCTATTATGCCGACAGTGCCCATTGCCCTTACGGTCAGAAATCTGCTTCCGAAATTATTACACTTTCTGAACATATTGTAGACTTTTTGCTGGAAAAGGGCTGCAAAATCATTGTCGTAGCTTGTAATACAGCCACCGCAGCAGCCATCCATCATCTCCGCGAGAAATATGAGGTGGCTTTTATTGGTATGGAGCCTGCTATCAAGCCTGCCGCCCTGAATACCTTAACAGGCAAAGTGGGCGTTTTGGCAACCCAGGGAACACTTAACGGGGCATTGTTCAAACAAACCAAAGAAAAGTTTGCCAATGGTGTGGAAGTTTTTACTCAAGTCGGATATGGATTGGTAGAATTGGTTGAAAACGGGCAATATACCTCACAAGAAGCTGAAAATTTGCTGAGAGAATATATTCAACCCATGATCGATAAACAAATTGACCAACTGGTTTTGGGATGCACACATTATCCTTTTTTTATCCCCATTATTGAGCAAATCACGCACGGCGAAGTGACCATAGTCAATGCTTCTGTGGCTGTGGCTAAAAGAGTAAAAGACATTCTTTTGGATAAAGCACTCCAAGCCGACGAAGGACAACGTCCCCAATATTCATTTTATACCAGTGGAGAACTAGCTTTGCTCAAAAATCTGGTCTCTAGAATATTTCCAGAAGGAGAATACCAAGTTTTTCAAAAGATTTTATAAGCTCTTGAATCTATCCTTGGTCTAAGATTTTTTTGTGAGGCGATCCAAGAAGGAATTATCAAAACCGAAACCTTCCAGGGAAATATCCAGCCTCACTTCAATCATAATTTCTTCTTCTTCCTCCGTGCTTAGGGTATCTAAAGGTTTTGTAGGGCTTGCTTCTTGTTCAGGAGCGTAAGAGTTAGGGGGGAGCGGCAACTCTTTGGATTGGTCAAATAATTCTATTTGGGGATTGCCCGAGTCTATATCTGACAAATCAATCAGCCCATATTCTGAGGCAGTACGCCACTCAAAGGCTGTATTGACTAATAAAAGTACAAAAGCAAGGCTCACGTTAAAAAAAAGCCCCCTTTTTTTAGAAAGATCAACTTTCGGATTTTTTTTCAATTCCATAGTAAATCTCTATTAATTTTATATAAAATATTTCGTTTTTTACTTCCCCGCCGAAAATGTAACCGGTAAATAGAGCTGTTGCTTAACGGGCTTGCCATCTACTTTTGCGGGTAACCAGCGTGTACTTGTTTTATGAAAGGCTTCCAAAGCTGCCCTGTCACAAGCCGGATGAAATCCTTTGATAACTTTTAGATCAGCTACTCGACCATCTTGCATTACAGTAAATTGTATGAATACTTTTCCTTGAATTTTGCCCTGGGTGGCTTCCTCTGGGTAAACTAGGTGCTTGCTTAAATCTTGATAGAATTTATCCAAACCTCCTTCTGTGGTAGCAAAACGATTCATTTCCAAATTTTTGTCTTTTGGGTTTGGGTTTGCCTCTTGCCATAAAGAAAAATCCCTCTGTGCAAAAGAAAAAAAGAGTAAAGCAATAATGGGAATCAGTAAAAGAATTTTTAGGCTGTGACTCACCGGAGTCCGCAATCGCTGCATGGCTGCAATACGTTGTTTGACTTCCGATCTTTTAAAAAAGCTGTGTGCTAGGCTTAAATTCAGCTTTTGAAAACAAGTCTCCACAATCAAACGGGTGTATGCTTTGAGATCGCTTTCGTGTAGCACATACGCATCGGCAATGTATTCGTGTTGTAGTCTCAGGTCTCGTTTGAAAAGATATATCACTGGGTTAAACCAAAAGATAATTTTAAAAACCTCCATCAGAAAGACATCCACGCTATGCCCGTCCCAAATATGTTTTAATTCGTGCATCAGGATTTTATCGGATTTTTCCGCATCCAATTCCAGGCTATTATCCCAAAAAAGGTATCCGAAAAAAGAAAATGTGGGGTGTTTTCCATTTGTACAAATCAGTTTATAACCCCTGCAATATTTGATCCGGCTGTTTTTGATTTGAAAAATGAGCCTTCCTAGGCGAATAAGCAATAACAAAACCAATATCAAAACCCCCAACCCGTAAACCTTCACCCAAATATCCGAATAAACGATTTGAGAGTTTTGCTGTAATTTATTTTCTACGGCTTGTAGGGTCACCTCTATATTTTGAAGGTTAAGAGGCAAAGCCCCTATGCCTGGTTGGGCAAAAAACCACCCAATGTTCATCCAGGGAATAAATAAAGCCAACATCGGACTCCATAAAAGATAGTAGCGATTTCTCTGAAAGAAAGTCTCTTTGCGAAGAAAAAGCGTGTAAAATGCATAAAATACGCATAAACACAGGGAAGATTTCAACAAAAACAGCATCATAGGCTTGATATATTAAGTTTTAGAGAATCAGTGAGAAGACATCTCCTCGGACTCTCCCAGATGTTTCATCAAATCTTCAAATTCACGAATATCCAGATCGTTTTGTTTGACAAAAAAAGAAACCAGCTTTTCAAAAGATCCCCCAAAATATTTGCCCATAAAGTTTTTTAGGAAATAATTGCTGTATTTGCTTTTTTCAATCAAAGGGAAATATTCGTGCGTTTTGCCGTGAGGCTTGTGGCCCACAAAACCCTTATCCTGCAATATCCTGATGATGGTAGACACCGTATTGTAGGCAGGTTTAGGCTCAGGAAGTTCTTTGATTACGTCCTTGACAAAAGCATGCTTTAATCGCCACAAAACCTGCATAATTTGTTCCTCAGCACGAGTAAGCTCGATCGTAGGGAAAAACAACTCCTGCTTGCCCACTATTTTACTCATCACAAAACCTCTCTCCGTCAAATCTTGAAATATCGCCCGAATCCGTGGAAGAGGCAATTTAGGCTCCGGCCAAATCTGTTGAAGTTGCTCGAGGCTAGCCCGTTCCAATTGCCACAACATCTGCATCACTTGTTTTTCTTCTTCGTGTAATTTTTGCATAATTCGCAATTTTGTATTTTTGTTTACCGGGTTTTGGAATGTCACAATAATACAACTAAATTTTTAGTTTTTAAAGTTTTTACGAATTTATTTTAATAAAAAAAGAAAATTGATACCTAAAAACACGGTACTTTGAAAAATTGTGCTTATTACCGTTTTTCAATGAATTATTTTTAAATTGTTGCATGAAACTTTTCGCCCGATTCGCCTTATGAATATAGCCCAAATCATAGAACTGGCTGCTTCCGAAAAACTGGAAAAAGCTTTGAAAGAATTTATCGACTTTCTGAACGCTCAAAAAGACAGGGATTTGCTCCCAAAAATTCAACTCCTCACCGGAAACCTCAAAGACCTTCAGGAAGAACAAGACGATGGCACCATTACATACGCTGAAGCCTCTGCACGCAAGGCATCCATCCGCAAGACCCTCCTCAAACACCTGCAAACGGCTCAAGAAATTTATGAAAAAGTAGTTCGCCCAGTCGTATTTTTGGCTTTTGCCAATGATCCACTGGTTTACCTACAGTCACTCAGTCAGGAAGAGCACCTCATTCGAGAAGCTCTGTTGCCACTTCATTTACAAGAAAGGCTTGAATATCAAAGCATTGGGCAGGCAAATAAAGACACGATCTACAATGCCTTCACGCGTGATTTCAGGGATCGGATTGTGATATTTCATTATAGCGGCCATTCCAACCGTAATGAGTTAGGTCTGTCAGACAATGGGAAAGATTTATCCATTTCATTTTTCTTGCAATTGTTTGATAATCAGCCGTTTTTAAAAATCGTTTTTCTTAATGGTTGTGCCAACAAAGACCAGGTAGTCGCTTTTTTAGAATCCGGCAAATTGAATGATAAAATATTGATTGCCACTTCTGCCCCGATTGATGATGAGCAGGCCAAAGATTTTGCCCATCAGTTTTACAAATCATTGGGAAGTGGAGTCGATATTCAAAAAGCCTTTTCAGAAGCGCAATCATATTTAGGAAACCGTGCCACGAACTATGGCTTGGAAATCAAACGATTCAATTCCGCCGAGCTGGATCGGGAAAATATCCACGAAAAATCCTGGGCTTTGTATTATTCGGATAAAAAATTATTAAATTGGACTCTTATATGATTGCTGAAAATTGTTTTGATCAATCCAATGAAACCTATGCCTAAAAAACTCTATGCCCTGCTCGTCGGAATCAATGAATATCCTCAGTTAAGCCCTTTGAAGGGATGTGTGCGTGATATCGAGGAGTTAGAAGCCATGCTCCTCCAAAAATATGCCCACCTTAAACCTGCCATAAAGTGCCTCAAAAATGCGGAAGCTACCCGTGATCAGGTCATCCAAAACTTCCGGGAGCATCTCGGAAAAGCACAAAACGGCGATACAGTATTTTTCCACTTCAGTGGTCATGGTTCTAGAGAAAACTCTCCTCCCGAATTTTGGGCTATCCATCCCGATAAAAAAAATGAAACCCTGGTCTGCTATGACAGCCGATACCCTGAAAGGCTCGACCTGGCTGATTTTGAATTGGCAGTATTGCTTTGGGAAATCAGCCAAAATAAACCAAATGTAGATATTGTAATCTCACTAGATTGCTGCCACTCCGGCTCAGGAACTCGAGACACAGACGATTTTCGCTTTGCCCGTACCCGACAAGCCGAGCGAGAAGGCAACTCCAGAAGTCTACAAGATTGTATTAAAATTCCCGGAACTACGGAAAGTTATTATGAAAAAAACTATCGGGAAAATCAAGGAAAAATACAAATACCAATCACTAAACACATCCTTCTGGCAGCCTGTGACAAAACTCAAAAAGCCTGGGAAACCTTACATAATCAAGGGATTTATACGGCGGCCTTGTTGGAAGTACTCCGAAAAAGCACCGCTGAACTTTCATACACAAGTCTTTTTCGTGAAATCCGAATACTGGTACACCGACTCGCCGATTTTCAAGACCCTCAACTTGAAAACTATGCAGGTTTTGATGCTTTTGGCTCTTTTCTCGAGGGAAAAACCCTGGATAACTCCCCCATACAACACATTTATTTTAAAGAAGGAAACTGGCAAATAGACCTCGGAGCTATTCATGGGCTGAATCCTCTGATTCGCCCAGAAGAAACCGTCCAGCTCAAGGTTTTTCCTTCTCAGGCAGATATCACAGATTCGGAGCAATGCCTGGGTTTGGCAAAAGTGCTGGCTGTCAAACCTCAAAAAAGTCTGCTGGAACTTGAAATGAATGCTCCGAATCCTGCTGAGATTTATCAGGGAGTTTTTACTTATTTGCCCATGAACCCGATTCGGGTTTACCTGACAGGAGAAGAAATTGGCAAAACAGCCTTGCAAGATTTGATACAAAATGCTGATTTTTACTTTGTTGAACAGGTCAACGAGATACAAGATGCTGATTTTGAGATCAAAGCTCAAGAAGATGTGTATTACATCACCCAACGACCCAGTGGTAAATTGATTCAGGGAATCCAAAATCGTAGCCTTATCGGGCAAAAATATCCACTAGATATGGGTTTGGAATTGATACGCCTTTTAGAACACTTGGCACAGTGGCAAAATTTCAGCAAACTGCACAACCCCCGCCCCAAACTCAATCCCCAGGATATAGCCTTTGATTTTTATGAAATTGACAAAAATGATATTGAGTACCTCCACAGCCAGGAAGACGTTCATTTGGTGAGTTATCTGGAAAATGAAAAATGGCAACCCATCGATTATCGGGTAGAAGTCCGAAATAATACGCACCAAAGTCTTTATTTTCAAATGTTTTTTATCAATAATCGATATGGTATCTACTGGGCTAATACCAAACAAATTGCTTCTGGTCAACGCTTCCCACTGATGTATCATGACAAAGCTAAAGATATTATCGGCTTTCATCCAACCCTTGACCGGGAGACGGAGATAGACCTCAAAATAAAACTGATCGTCAGTACCGAAGCCATCGATGCACATTTGTTTGAGCTGAAAAGCCTGGAAATCGGCAAAATACTTAATGATAAATTTCTGGAAGCAGAAGGCATCACCAAAGAGGCTTTTGTAAGCGTACAGGAAGACTGGTTCACGAAGGAAGTACGCATCAAAGTAGTCAAAAATCTGGCACAAATTTCTGATCGTTTTAGCTCTTTGGCAGAAGGTAAAATCAGCATTGCAGGGCATAATTCGCTCAAAGCTCAATTATCCTTAAAATCTTTTCAACCCCAAACTCGCAACGCCGGAGAAATGTCGATTTTGAGTGAAATACCGGGTGAAGAAATCACCTGTCTGAATTTTGCCCCTCAATCACGCAGTGCCAACTCCGAATCAATCCTCGAGTTGAGCGAAATTGAAGGTGACATCAGCCCCGATAATCCACTTTATATCCATTTAAATACCCAAATTACCGAAGATGAACAGGTGATTCCTCTGGCTTTGGAAGATGGGCTGATCACTCCAGTAGGCTGGGCTGAACAGATAGAACCAGGGAAAGTGCAAGTCATTCTTGAACACCTGCCAAGTGTGCCCGACGACCGCCGCCGAAGTATACGCAGGTCTTTACAATTGCTGTTTTTTAAAATTGCTTTAGGTAAACAGGGAAAAGAGAATGCCAGGCTGAGTCATTTATACCTGAATGACCAAGGAAAAGTCGTGCAAGATGATAAAAATCTGAAAGAAAAAATTCAGAAACTTCTGGCAGAAAAAGAGCATATCCGAATCCTTCTGATGATACACGGAATCATTGGTAGCAATCCCAACAATTTTCTAAAATTAGGCAGTATTCAAAAAAGCCTAAATTATGACTTGATTCTTGGATTCGATTATGAAAATCTCAATACCCCCCTGGAAGATACTGCCAAAAACCTCAAAACATTGCTCCGAGAGGCCGGCTTGGATCAGTCAACAAATAAATCTCAGGTAGAAATTGATCTTTTAGTGCATAGTATGGGAGGCTTGGTTGCTCGAAAATACATTGAGGAAGGTTCAGGCGACCAACTAATCAGCCGTTTGATTATGATGGGTACACCCAATGGCGGAAGTGTGTTTGGAGGGATTCCTGCTTATATTGAATTTGCCACAAAAGCACTGATTTTGGCTTTGAATTATCTCAACCCATATATAGGGAGTACAGTCGGATTACTTTGGCTACTTCAAAAAAATAAAGACCTAGCCATTACGCAAACGGTTTTTAAGACACTGAGTCAGATGGAATCCAGATCGGCTTTTATAGAAGGGCTGAATAATAATGGTGACCCTAAGATTCCTTATATTGTTGTAGCTGGAGATGCCTCAATCAATGATTCAAAAGGAGTTTTGACTCAACTAAAACGACGTTTGGGTAATATTGCCCTGGATGAACCCAACGATGCAGTAGTAAGTCAGAAAAGTATGGAATCCATAGGCAGCAAAACCGATCAAGAGATCATTCAGATTGCTTGCCATCATTTGGCTTATTTTACTGACAGCGATTCATTGGAATTGTTAAAGCGCCTATTGCACGCAAAAGAGGGGTGAAATACCTTTCTTTAATTTTGTATTTTTAAAAATCTGGGTAGGGTTATCCAAAAAGTAGTTCCTTCTCCGGGAATGCTGTTGACAGAGATTTCGCCGCCGTTTCGGGAGATCATCTCTTCACACAAGAGTAAACCCAGCCCAGTTCCCTTTTCACCAGCCGTTCCAAAGGTGCTATAATGTATATTACGTTTGAAGAGCTTATCAATATTTTCTTCACTGATGCCAATTCCGGTATCTGCGATGGCTATCTTGAGCTTTTGTTCATCCAAGTAAGCATTCAGGCTTATTTTACCACATTTGGGTGTAAATTTGATGGCATTGTTAATCAGATTTCTAAGCACAAGACTTATCTGATTTTTATCTACATTGGCTATGGAGTTTCTGCTGATATGATTGTAAAGCACAATTTCTTTGGATTGGGCAGCTCCAATAAGAAAATCTACGTTTTCCTGAGCCACTTCGTATAGATCAACAGATTGAGGTGCTGTCTGAAAGCCTTGTAATTGAGTGTTAGCCCACTGCAAAAGATTATCGAGGGTAAAAAACACGTGTTCGATATGATGATTTAAGCTTTCAGAAATCTGAAAAAAGTCTTCCTGATTGATTCTTTGAGAAGATAACAATTCTATCAATGTTTTGAGATTGCCGATAGGAGCTCTTAGGTCGTGACCAATGATAGAAAACAATTTATCTTTGGTGGCATTTACCTCAGAAAGATGCGCTGCTAGATTTTCAAGGCGTTTTTGATGTAAGCCTACAGTATGAAGGCTTTGAGACAGTTCTCTGTTTTTTTGGCTGATTTCATCGCGTTGTTTTTCCAGAATCCGATGCGCTTCTTTTTTGCTACGATAGCGATCATACGTCACATACAAGATGCCTCCAATGAGCAAAATGAGCACAATGGCACCCATGAGCAAATTACTTTTAATTTGACCAACAGCCGATTGAAGCTTTTTTTCTTGCTCGAGTATTAAAATTTTCTGTTCCTGGAAACGTATTTCCCTAGCTTTACTTTCTATCTCTCTGGACAATTGGTTAAAACTCAACCAGGCTTCTTCTAAACGAGCCCTCTTAACGGCGTTTGTCAGGTCTACTTCTTGATGCAACGCTGTGTAGTTTCTGGTATATTTCAGGGCAGTAGAATAGTCTTTGATTGCTTCGTAATACATCGAGGCGGTTTCATAAAATTTTAATTTTTGATCGTTAAGCGAAACGGTATCCAGTTTGATTTGCTGAAAAGAGTTCTGTAATTTATTGAGGTAATAGCCTGCCTGTGTTATTTTTTGGGAGTAAATAGAGAGTTGTACTAGGGTATTCAAGCAATTCATCGCACTGGTTGTCATTTCGGGGTAGCCACTAAATTTCAGGTCAATCAAAAGATAAGGGAGAGCCATTTCATAGTTTCCTTCTTCAAAGTAGGTAGTACCAATATTGCCATTGTCCAAGCCGATCCAGAATTTATCTTTCATTTTTTCGGAATAAACCAAAGACTTTTTATAATAAGCCCTTGCTTGGGTGTACTGATGAAGTCGGGCATAAATAACAGCTATACTGTGATTTATATTTCTTCTGATTATATCTGTAGCCAATCGGTGTTTGAGTATAAGCTTGTAATAATGAATGGCCTTCGTATAATGCTTGAAGTCGTATGCTTTTTGGGCTAATGGGCCTAAGGCGTTTAATACCAGGCTGTCATTTCCAAGTTTATGAGCAATCTCAAGGGATTTCTCGGCATAAAAAAACGCCGAATCTGGTCTTTGTAAGACAGCAAAGGCATCAGCAACCTGCTGAAAATAATACATACGGGCATAGCTAGGTTTTTTGCTCAGTAAGGCCTGAGCTTTTTGAAAAAGAGAATAACCCTGGTAAATTTCCAGGTCTCGAATATGTCTGTTGGCTAGAAAGGCGAAAATAATGGCTTGTTGGGAAGGTTCTAATAGATGCGTCTTAGCTCCTATTTGCACATCCAGCTTTTTTCTCAATATAGGCAAGCTATCTGATACCGAATTAAATTGACGATCAAAATCTTCTTGATAAATTTGTTTTAATTCTGCAATGAGCAAGCCGTTCTTATGTTTTTTTAAACGATGTAAAATCGAATCTACCGGGGTCTGAGCAATAATCAGCCGGGTTGAGACGATTCCTACGCAAATTAGTAGAAAAAAATGCCTCGGTTTCATGATACGAGTGGTGTATTTTTATACTATTCTATAAGCTAAGAACGAAATAATTTTACATTTCAGGCGCATTCAAAAAATAATTTTCTTTGAAAGCGTGTAACATTGCACGAAAAATTACCAGAAATTTCAATTTTTAAATAGTTTTTAGAAATCATTGCCCAGATTGATACATCATAAAATTATGTGACCTTAAACCCAATTGGGTAATTTAAGCTTTTAATAGTTTCATCTACATAAGAGAAAACTCAAAGGCGGGAAGCTAATTCAAGGATTCGCTTTTTCGCAAATTATCCTGAATTTTTTTGCTTTTCGTGTATAAATCATACCGAATAATCTGGATCATATCCTGTAAATCATCTTGTAGCTTTTCAAGGTCTGTTTCCAGATTTTGAAGGTTTGATAAGGTTGCAGTGTCTTCTTTGAGAAGGCTTATCGTAATTTGGGAGGAAAAAACTTCGGGTTTTTGCTCTGCCAGTGTCAGGATTTTTTGAATAAAAGTAAAGGTTTTATAGGAAGTTGCAGGCTTTTTGGGTACGTCCTGCATCTTTGATTTCAAGCATGATAACTCAATATCTACTTGCTTAGTTAATAATTGAACATTTTGGGCTAATAGATTCAGATTGTTTTGAATGGAATAGTTAGTTTCAGGGTTTTTATTTTTCATAATAGATTTGGTTGTAATGCTCCGATTTTATTACGCTGAAAGTTTTTAAATGTTTTTATTAAATTTCAAGATATTTGCGCAGCCTTTTTTTTAAAGCGATATAAAACCCTGGTTTATAATAAGTTATATAGGTATTTAACACCCTTAGACTGATCAAATAATCCACTCTAGGCTACAAATCGAGTATACAATTTTGCACGTGCAAAATGAATAATTCCCAAGGCGTATTGATGACAATTAGTTAAACGGGTGTGCATAACATACTGATCATGAGTCGCTTTGTGTTTGATTTTAATTTAAATTATTAAAAAAAATTTTGTAATGGCAACAGGTTCAAAACTCAGTCCACGCCAGAGAATGATCAATATGATGTATCTGGTACTTACCGCAATGCTTGCCCTACAGGTAAGCTCCAGTTTGTTGGATAAATTTATCTTTCTCAATGATAGCTTAGAACACTCCCTGGATAATTCTATCAATGCCAGTGAGCAAGCCCTAGCGGCTCTTAAAAAGAAAATAGAAGACGAAGGTAGTTCGCCCGACGGTCTGGCTACCATTCGTAAAGCCGAAGCCCTTAAAAAGGAAACTGCCGGAATTATCGGATACATTGACAGATTAAAAAATAATCTCATCGCTGTTGCTGGTGGAGGAGTAGACCCCAAGACCGGATCAGTGCGCCACCCCGAGGAGGAGACCAAAGTAGAAATCTATATGATTGGAGGCAATAATCGCAAAAATGGAAAAGCTTATGAGCTCAAAACCAAACTGGATGCTTATGTAGATTATCTCTATCAGAATTTCGGAGATTTAGGTTTTAGCAAACAAGAGAGGGAATCTTCCGGCAGTTTTGCCTATCTGGCAGTAGGTAATCAGAACAAGGACATCTACGCCCACGATCTGATTCAAAAAAATAAAGATTTTGCAGCGGCTAATTTCGGCCAAACGCCCGTAGTGGCTGCCCTGGCTGTACTTACCCAAAAACAGAATGAAATCGTGCGCTACGAGCAGGAAATCCTGAAACGTATGGGCATCAAAGACATTGCCTGGCTTCCCAAGTTTGATTCTATCGTAGCTTTGGCCTCTGCTGACGCTCGTACAGTAGCTTCGGGCTCGGAGTATACCGCTCGTATGTTCCTATCTGCTTCTACTTCCCGATCAGATATTCGGATGTATGTCAATGGGCAGGAAGTACGTGTCAAAGATGGACTGGGATTGGTCAAAATCCCTACCTCTGGGTCAGGTGAGCGTGAATGGTCAGGTGAAATCCGTCTTAAAATACAGGGGCGGGATACGGTGTTCAGGTTCAGAGAAAAATTTCAGGTAGTGCAGCCTGTCCTGCTAGTGAATAACAGAAATAAATTTCCTCTTTATCAAAACTGTGCCAATGAACTCGAGACCGCCGTGCCTGCACTAGCCACTAACTACGATCCGATATTTCAAGTCAATAACGGAAAAGCCCTGCGCGGGCCGAGGGTGGGAGATGTTACGCTGGTTCCAACTCAGTTGGGTACGTGTATTTTAACCGTCAGCAGTAATGGCCGAGTGGTCGGCACGCAGGAGTTTAGGGTCAATCCGGTGCCTCGCCCTACGGTATTTCTAGGCAATGCTGATCCCAATAAGCCACCTGTTGAGACCGGGAAAGGAGTGCCCAATGTCAAATATATCTATGTGCATCCTAAACCTGACGAGACTTTTGAAAAGACTTTGCCCCAGGAAGCCCGCTATAAAGTCTTACAGGTGAAAGTAATTCATTTTAGAGACGGTTCGGCCAGAGATACCAAAGTTTTCAATAGTAATCAAATTGATCTGAGCTCTTTTAATCCAGTCCCCAAAAGGAGTGCCTTCCAGATTGAAGTACAATTGATGGAAAGGATCAATTCACAGGGAGTGAGAGAAAATGTACGCCCGCTTAACCCAAGTATCGGCTTTTTATCTATCTGAGTTTTTTGTTCCTGTAAAATGCCGGATGATGATGATCCGGCATTTTTTATATCCAAATCAAACTAATTACGAACGATTTATTTGCTTAAAATCAGGACGGTCTCTTTCATTTGGGTATAACGGTATTTGGCATCTTCACCCAATGCACTCAAAGACCAACCCTCACCCCCCTCCTTAATCCATCCACCCCTGCAATTTCCTTCTTAGCAAATCCATCACTATCGTAGCGGCATGGCGAATGTTCAGCATTCTTTCGGTGGTGAGTTGTAGCTTTTTGGCGTAGGTTTCGTGTGCATCGCTATATGCGATCCATACTGTCCCCACGGGTTTTTCTTCGCTGCCTCCATCTGGGCCGGCCACACCACTGGTAGCTAGGCCGATACTTGTGTTGTATTTCAGGCGTACATTTTCTGCCATTTCTCTGACTGTGGCTTCGCTGACGGCACCGTGGGCGATCAGAGTTTCTTCTTTGACACCCAGCTGACTTATTTTAATATCATTGCTGTAAGACACGATTCCTCCCTGAAAATACCTAGAGCTTCCTGGGATTTTGGTAAAAAGGTGCGCTAGAAATCCGCCCGTGCAGCTTTCGGCCGTGGCAATGGTTTTGCCTTGCTCCACCAAGAGATTCCCTACGACCAGCTCAAGTTCATCTTTATCATATCCAAAAACATATTTGGCAATCATGGGAACGACTTTGTCTATTTCTGCTTGGATTTGTCCGGCGAGGATATTGGAGTCTTCTCCAAAGCCTGTGAGGCGCAATTTTACTTCCCCATAAGTAGGTAGATATGCCAGTTTGATGTTTTCAGGCAGATTATCTTCCCAATCATTGATGATTTCGGCTAGTTTGGATTCTCCTGCTCCGTAAGTTTTGATGATCCGATGCATAATAATTGGTGTTTGAAAATGCTTTCTTAGACGTGGAATGACGTGTTCCTCCATCAAGCCCTGCATCTCAAAGGGCACGCCGGGCATAGACACAAAGACCTTCCCGTTTGTTTCAAACCATATCCCCGGAGCAGTTCCCAGGCGATTATAGAGTGGCTGGGCATTGGCAGGTATGGCTGCCTGTTGGATATTACTTTCTACCATTTCTCGTCCTCTTCGCTGAAAGTGTGCCTTGACCATTTCCAATACCTTTTCATCGATTTCCAGGTGTGTATTGAAGTATTTGGCCAAAGTTTTTTTCGTAATGTCGTCTTTGGTAGGGCCTAAGCCGCCAGTCATCAGCACTGCGTCCGCCCGGGCTTCGGCTTCGGCAAGAGCGGCAAGGATTTCGGCTTCATCATCTCCAATCGAGGTATGACGAATGACTTTGATCCCGATTTTGTCCAGTTCGGTACTGATAAACTGTGTATTGGTGTTTGTAATCTGTCCGTAGAGAATCTCATCCCCGATGGTCAGCACTTCAGCGAATATTTTTTTCATATTGGGAGAAAATCAATTAAAAAGCTTCAAAAAAGCATTTTTCTGAAAATGTACAAACAAATTTATTATAAAAATGGAGGAAATGTAGATATCGATACCTGATTTCCTTGTCCAAAATTTTGGAGAAGCTTATCGAGGCCTGATTTCCTTGTCCAAAATTTTGGAGAAGCTTCTCGAGACCTGATTTCCTTATCCAAAATTTTGGAGAAGCTTCTCGAGGCCTGATTTCCTTGTCCGAAATTTTGGAGAAGCTTCTCGATACCTGATTTCCTTGTCCAAAATTTTGGAGAAAGGGAATGCTTATTTAAGGGCTCTTTTTCTTCTCTTATCAGTGCGTAATTGTCCTTTGGCGGCTTTGGTGAGTCCGTCGGAGCCTTTGCGACTCTGCGCACGGGTACTTGTAGTTCTTTTGTTTTCCTGAGAAAGGCGATTCGAAGCTTTGGGGATATTTTTCTTGCGGTATTTGCTGCTGCGGGCGTTCTTTTGCTGTTTTTTATTCATCTGGAAAAGCATTTCCTCTGAAGGGCTGGTATTTTGAGAGCTGCGGGTTTTGTCATTTTTACGATTGACTTTTTTACGGTTTTTTTCTTCTTTTTTCCTGAGTTTATCGATTTCATACATAGATTGTTGGGCGAAGCTACTTCCCACTCCAACCATAAAAAAAGCAAAAAAAACGATACAGAGAATCTTTTTCATAATGATACAATTTGGTGAAAAATTTTTACATAGGAACGTAGCCAAAAACAAATTTTATATAAATTACGGCTATATTCCCCAAAAAATTAAATTTCATTCAAATAAAATATTATTCATGCGAGATTTTAAAGGAAAAACCGTATTTATCACCGGAGCCAGCAGGGGCATTGGTAAAGCCATCGGACTTCGCCTGGCACAAGAAGGTGCCAACATCGTCATTGCCGCCAAAACCTCAGATCCTCACCCCAAGCTGCCAGGTACGGTCTTCACGGCCGCAGAAGAAATGGAAGAAGCCGGAGGCAAAGCTTTGCCACTCATTGTAGACATTCGCTTTGAAGATCAAGTACAAGCTGCCGTAGAAAAAACCATCGAGACCTTCGGCGGTATCGATATTTTGGTCAATAATGCCAGTGCCATACAACTCACAGGTACGCTACAGACCGATATGAAACGCTACGACCTCATGCACCAAATTAATACCCGGGGCACTTTTGTGACTTCTAAATATTGTATTCCGCATTTGTTAAAGTCTGATATTGGGCACGTACTTAATATGGCACCTCCCCTGCGTGAAATCACACAGGCGAAATGGTTTGCCCCACACGTAGCTTACACGATGGCCAAATACGGTATGTCGCTATGTGTACTGGGCATGGCTGCCGAGTTTAAAAACAAAATTGCTTTTAACGCTCTTTGGCCGCGTACCGCCATTGCCACGGCGGCTGTCAACTATGCCCTCGGAGGCGAAGAAATGATGCGCCGCTCCCGCAATACCGATATTTTGGCAGATAGTGCCTTGATTATTTTTAGCAAAGATAAAAAAGAATGCACTGGTAATTTCTTTGTCGATGAAGAACTCCTACGCAGTGAAGGGCTGAGTGATTTCAGCCAATATCTCTATGATCCCAGTACCAAAGAAGAAGACCTGATGCCTGACTTTTTTGTGTAATGGGGAACGACTGTTAGGGCTTGAGCCACTGACAGCGTTTTTTAAAATTCTGATGGGGAACGACTGTCAGGGCTTGAGCCACTGACAGCGTTTTTTATATCCTGTTTGAACATTCTTCAGACTATTATATTATTTTATCTTTATTTTTTTATATTGCAGATCAAACCTAATTCCAAAACTATGACCCCTATTATGCAAACCCACTTCCGCACCTGCAATCTCTGTGAAGCCATGTGCGGACTCGAGATTCAGTATCGGGAGCAAGAAGTCATCTCCATCAAAGGTGACCAAAACGATCCTTTCAGCCGGGGGCATATCTGCCCCAAAGCCCTGGGTCTGAAAGATATTTATGAAGACAAAGATCGACTCAAACACCCAATCAAAAAAACCGAACAGGGCTGGGTGAGGATTTCCTGGGAAGAAGCTTTAGAGGAGGTAGTCAAAAATATCAAAAGCATTCAGGCAAAATATAATGACCCAAACGTAGTTGGTATTTATTTGGGGAATCCCACAGCGCATAATTCAGGGTCTATTCTTATGGGACCGCAATTTACTCGAAGCCTCAAAACCAAAAATCGATTCTCGGCTACTTCGGTTGATCAACTTCCGCATCATTTTGCGGCTTTTTATATGTATGGTCATCAACTACTGATTCCTGTGCCGGATATCGATCATACACACTATTTTTTGATACTCGGTGCAAATCCACTCGCCTCTAATGGTAGCCTGATGACTGCCCCAAACGTAGCCGAGCGGCTCAAAAATATTCAGCAAAAAGGAGGTAAAGTCGTTGTGATTGACCCCCGCCGCACCGAAACGGCACGGAAGGCAGACGAGCATCTGTTCATTCGTCCTGGTTCGGATGTATTATTTCTATTGGCATTGATTCATACTTTATACCAAGAAAAACTTGTCAATCTGGGGCGTTTGGCTGATTTTACCGAAGGTTTGGATCGAATAGAAGCTTTGGTAAGACCTTATTCACCTGAGAAGGTCAGTACTCCGACCGGAATCCCCGCCGAAAAAATCAGGGAGATCGCCCTTGAGTTTGCACAATCCTCTGCGGCAGTTTGTTATGGCAGGATGGGTGTCTCTACACAGGCTTTTGGCAGCCTTTGCCAATGGCTCATTCAATTGATCAATATCCTAACTGGCAACCTGGATCGTCGCGGTGGGGTCATGTTTCCCTTGCCAGCGGTAGATGTCCCCGGACTCACTGGGTTGCGAGGCTCTGCGGGGAGTCATGGTCGTTGGACAAGTAGGGTAAGGGCTTTGCCCGAATTTGGTGGAGAGTTGCCCTGCTCTGTGATGGCCGAAGAAATGCTTACTCCTGGTGAAGGGCAAATACGTGCGATGGTGACAGTAGCCGGAAACCCAGTGCTTTCTACCCCCAATGGCACACAGCTTGAAAAGGCACTGGAAGGGCTGGAGTTTATGGTATCTGTTGATATTTACATCAATGAGACTAGTCGCCACGCACATATAATTCTACCTCCTACCACGGGGCTGGAGAATGATCATTATGATGTCATTTTTCATTATCTTGCTGTGCGTAATACGGCCAAATATTCTCCCAGGCTTTTTGAGCCTGAAAAAGGTACGCTTGCAGATTGGCAAATATTCAGGGCTTTGGCGCAGAAAATGAATGCCCTGGAAGCAAACCAGCCTACAGACAAGTCCAAAAGTAAAGACCCTACCCAAAGGCTTTCTCCAGAAGGAGTACTGGATTTGGCACTTCGCTTCGGACCTTATGGCAGCAAGGGGAGTAAGTTTTATGGTACTTTACCTTTTGGCGAAACCAAACAAGGGCTCAAACTACAAACCCTGAGGCAGCAACCGCACGGGATAGACCTCGGTCCGATGCAGCCCTGCTTGCCACAGAGACTTTTTACGCCCAAGAAAAAAATTCAGGCAGTTCCCGAAATATTTTTGCCGGATTTGGAAAGAGTACAAAATTACTTTTTTGGTGAAAAAGTGTTATCCACAGATGCATCTTACGATTTGCTTCTGATTGGGCGAAGACACCTGAGAAGCAATAACTCCTGGATGCACAATAGCCTGCGGCTAGTCAAGGGGCCTAATCGCTGTACTCTGATGATCCATCCAGAGAAAGCCGCTGAAAAAAATTTAGCGCAGGGTGAAATGGTAAAGGTCTGTTCCAGGGTAGGTTTCATTGAGATTGAGGTTGAGATTACCGAAGACATCATGCCTGGAGTCCTGAGTATTCCACACGGTTGGGGGCATCACAGACCTGGTATTCAGTGGCAAATTGCCCGACAATTTGCAGGGGTCAGCATCAATGATTTGACAGACGAACAATTTTTGGATCCTTTATCGGGGAATGCTGCTTTCAGTGGTGTGCCGGTTCGAATTGAGAAAATAAAAAAATGAGTGGGTTTTAGAACAAAAAGCTGCAAATTGGTTAATTATATATATGTTTCCAATTAAGCTTTTGAAAATCATTGGTTTACCTTTTATTCAAAGCTGTTTCAATGACATTTTAAGAAAATACCTATGCCAAATTTTTAGATAACGCTGGTTTTCTCAAAAAAAATTGAAATAATTAAAACTTTTTTGCAGAAAAAAGAGAATAATAGGTATAGAAAGCACAACACAAACTTTTTCAGAGTTTTTCTCATTCTCAAAATACTCGCTCATGAATTTTAATTTTTCAGGTACTGTGTGTGTAGCGAGCCAGCAGCATTTCAATAATTATACCATTTCATAAATTTCTATGAAATTTATTGTTATTCTTATTAAATTTGAAAAAATATAATTGCTAAACCCAGGTCCAGTATGCAAAAACTTGGTTTAAATCAGACACTAACTCAAAAATTATCTCCTCAGCAAATTCAGTTTATCAAGCTGCTGCAAATTCCGACTGCTGAACTAAGTGCACGAATTGAGGAAGAATTAGAAGTAAATCCTGCTTTGGAAGAAGGAAGGGATAAAGAAGAAAAAACCCTTGATGAAGAGGCCAACGATGCCGATGATCAAAAAGATGATGATATGGATGATCTCAGCATCGATGATTATCTCCAGGAAGAGGAAATTAATGGGTATAAAATGTATGGAGATGGCAATGTCAAAGAAGAAGAGCGTGAAATGCCCCTCCCAATGACCAGTACCCTCAACGACAATCTGCTGACTCAACTTGGATTTTTGGGCTTACCCGACAAAGAGAAAGCCATCGCTGTACAGTTGATCGGTAGTATTGACAATGACGGCTACATTCGTCGCCCTTTAGAAGCCATCGTCAATGATTTGGCCTTCTCTCAGAATGTAGATACCGATGAAAAAGAAGTAGAGGCTATTCTTAAAAAAATACAATATTTTGATCCTCCCGGAATTGCTACCCGCAATCTCAAGGAGTGCCTCATTGTCCAACTCATACGCAGAGATGAGGAGAATCCCTACAACAAAATTGCCGTTAGGCTTCTGGAATGCTGTTTTGATGAGTTTACCAAAAAACATTATGACAAAATCCAGAAAAAACTCAATATTCGTGAAGACGAACTCAAGGAAATTGTCAGTATCATTACCAAATTGAACCCCAAACCAGGCGGCTCCAACGTAGAATTTGATCGTGGGCAATATATCATTCCTGATTTTATCCTTAAAAACACGAATAACAAACTCGAACTCAGCCTGAACTCTCGCAATGCACCGGAGCTTCGGATCAACGCTACGTATGCCGATATGCTGGATGCATACAGTAAAAGCAATAAAAAGGATAAACAAGCGCGTGATACCATTTCTTTTGTGAAGCAAAAACTGGATGCAGCTAAATGGTTTATTGATGCCATTAAGCAACGCCAACAGACTTTGCTCAAAACTATGAATGCCATCATTGAATATCAATATGAGTTTTTCTTAGAAGGGGATGAAAGCAAATTCCGCCCAATGATTCTCAAAGATATTGCCGATAAAATTAGTATGGATATATCTACCATTTCAAGGGTAGCAAACAGTAAATCCATTCAAACGGACTTTGGTATTTTTCCTCTGAAATATTTCTTCTCTGAGGGTATTTCTACCAAATCGGGTGAGGATGTCAGTAGCCGCGAGGTAAAACACGTACTCAAAAAGATGGTAGATGATGAGGATAAAAGACGACCTCTTTCGGACGATAAACTGGAAAAACTTTTAAAAGCCAAAGGATATAGAATCGCCCGAAGAACCGTAGCCAAGTACCGCGAACAATTGGGCATTCCGGTTGCGAGACTTCGTAAGCAATTATAAACATTCTTCATTCTTATTTAAATCATATCGAGAAATTGTATACAAAAGCTGCGCGGCTGATTTCATACATGCTGCATCCTTTGTTGCTGCCTACAATGGCATTTATAATTTTATTGTATCTCACTCCAATTACTATTCTGACTATTCCGGAAGATGCCCGTTGGTTGCTTTTGTCCGTAATTTTCATTTTAACTTTTCTGGCTCCTGCCACAGGCATCATATTTCTTTATATATTCGGAAACATCAAAAATTTGCATTATCCAGAGGCTGAGGAGCGTCGTTGGCCTTTGATGGTAGTCAGTGTTTTTTATATAATGACCACGGTTATGTTTGGAATCAGTGAAGCCTTTAGCCGATTGCCGATTTTGTTTGTATTTGCTGGGGCTATTACCTTGTGTTTGACTTTGCTTACAGCCCTAAGCCTGGCTTGGAAGATCAGCATACACAGTACGGGTATTGGCGGTCTGGTAGGTTTTTTAATGGGTCTTGGTTATCGTTTTTCAGACGAGCGTTTTCTCTACCCCATTGTTATTTGTGTGATATTAAGTGGAATCTTGATGAGTGCCCAACTTTATCTTAATGCCCATACTCCTGAGCAGGTCATGGGGGGCTTTGCTTTGGGGCTTGCGATCCATAGTGTGGCTATGTTTTATTTTTTATGAACTTAAAGGGGATTAGATATTGTTTTTTTTTGATTTTAGCTATGATTTGTAATTATTTGCAGGAATCTTTTTAAAAATAAAACATAATCTACCATTTATGTTTTTAATTTTTAATAGATCATTCTTACATGAGGCACACATACATTACAGCGATCGGTACGGCCAATCCGCCTTTTCGGATATCGCAGAAAAATACCGCAGATTTTATGGCCGATATTCTTCATCTCAATGAAGCAGAGGCACGCAAAATGAGAGTTTTGTATCGGGCTACAGCAATTGACTACCGGTATACCGTATTGGAAGATTATACACGCAAAGGCGAATTTCGCTTTTTTCCTAATTCTGACGAACTTTTTCCCAGCACCGCTCAGAGAATGAAAGTGTATCAAGAAAATGCCGCCAAACTTTCTTTGGCCGCTATCAAAGATTGCTGGCAGCACACCGAACTGCCTCTGACATCCATTACCCATTTGATTACGGTCAGTTGTACGGGCATGTATGCTCCGGGGCTCGACATTGAGATCATCGAGCAGTTAGGACTGCCTTATTCCACAGAGCGAACCTGCATCAATTTTATGGGTTGTTATGCAGCTTTTAATGCCCTCAAAGTAGGAGATGCCATTTGTAAGAGTAATCCTGAATCCAAAGTGCTGATCGTGGATGTAGAGATTTGTACGATTCATTTTCAAAAATCTACCCTGGATGATGATTTGATTGCCAATGCTATTTTTGCAGATGGCGCAGCAGCGGTTTTATTGGAAAGCAAGCCTTCCCAAGGAATTAGCCTGAGTTTAGAAGCCTTTTATTGTGACCTGGCACCCAATGGCAGGAATGAGATGGCTTGGTATATCAAAGATTATGGTTTTGAGATGAAACTCTCTACTTATGTGCCTGAGATTCTCAAAGAAAATACCTGCGAGCTGATTAAAAAACTTTTAAACAAGCTTAAACTGCAACTAAATGATATTCAGTATTTTGCTACCCATCCGGGAGGCAGAAGAATTCTTGAGGTGATAGAAGAATCTTTGCAAATATCCAAAGAAAAAAACAAAGCAGCCTATGAAGTATTGCGGAATTATGGCAATATGTCCTCGGCAACGGTACTTTTTGTACTCAAAAATCTGCTCTACCAATTCAAAGTGGAAAACAAAAACCAAAATATACTCAGCATGGCTTTTGGTCCCGGACTTACCATAGAATCGGCTCTATTCAAAGTACATTGCTCCTAAAAAAAACGCTTATGGCGAATTCAAAATTTGCACAACGCTCCTATGAAGCCGAACTGATGGACGATCTAAGCCTCTCCGGCGAAGACCTCCGAAGAAATCTGGATGAGCTGGCAATTATCAATTATTGGTTGGGAGGCAATCAGGTAATCATCAGCGCGCTGGATCAACTTTTAAAAAAAAAAATTATACGATGCGGAGAAACTGTACGACTGGCAGATTTGGGTTCGGGCGGAGGGGATTTACTCCGCTTGATTGCACGTTGGGCACGCAAAAAAAAGGTTTCTATACAACTCACGGGCATAGATGCCAATGATTTTATGCTCGACTATTCCCGTCAAAAATCCCGTAATTATCCTGAAATCAACTATATCCGAGCAGATGTTTTTTCCGAAGAATTTATAGCTTCAGATTATGATCTGGTTACGTGTAGCCTTTTTTGTCATCATTTTACAGATGAGCAATTGGTGGTTTTATTCTCAAAACTACATCAAGAATCTCAAAAAGGTTTCATTATCAATGACTTACACCGGCATTGGTTTGCCTATTACAGTATCCGATGGCTTACACGTATATTTAGAGGGTCTTACTTGGTACAACATGATGCTCCGCTTTCCGTCAGAAGGGCTTTTAAAAAAGAGGAATTAGTTCATTTGATGGATAAATCAGGCACTCGATACTATCAGATTCGTTGGTTATGGGCTTTTCGATATCGGGTGATTTGCCTAAAAAAACCCTGAATATTTTTATCAAGAAAAATAAAAATTACTACTTTTGTTAAGTTAAATTGTATAGCTTACATCTGTATTATAGGCCTTCAAAAAATCATGCTCAACTATGCCATCCATCAATTTATCAGAATTTCAACCTCAAATGAAAAAGATCAATGATGAGCTTTTTATCTTTGATCAGGTACGTAAAAAATACGTCCAACTCTTTCCCGAAGAATGGGTGCGCCAGGCTTTTATAGATTTCCTCATCCGCCAATACAGTTATTCCAAAGCACTTATGAATGTTGAAGGCGGGCTCAAATACGACAAACGCAGCAAGAGGTCGGATATACTCGTGTTTGATCGGCGCGGAGAAGCCTTCTTGCTCATCGAGTGCAAATCTATGAAGGTCAAAATAACGGCCGATACCCTGGATCAGGTAGCCCAATATAACCACATCATCAAAGCTCCTTATATTGGCGTGACCAATGGCATAGAATGTTGGATATACCGGGTAGACCACCAAAACCGCCAGTATCAACTCTTGGACGATATCCCTCACTTTGAATAAAATCCTTTTTCAAATGATTCTTGGCTTTTGTCAAACCCTGGGCTTGTTCTTAGGGTTATTTGACAAAATCAAAACCCATGAATAAGAGCAGATTTTATACAGATATGTTTTTGGATCAGATGCGCCGAGAAGGTGACACAGCGGCAGACGAGGTGGTGAAGGAGGTTTTTAGCACTGGCAGTGCCACGCAAATGCATCAACTGATGGCTCACCTGGATAAAAATAATCAGAAACTTCCTGCGGAGCTTCCTATCATCGCCAGGGATTTTTTCCAAAATCAAGCTGTTTTACCTACCTGGGCTGATCCTGACAAAATGCGCCGTGGAGCTGATTTTTTTAAAAAATACCAGGAAGCGATCCTGACACTTTTAGGTTTTTTATCACTCCCCTATTGCTATGCTGCCGCAGACGGGGCACAGGTACTTTACCTTTCGGAGCAAATACGCAGCAATACCCTTCGCCGACTCACCGAAACGGCTCAGTTTGTACTCCAGGTAATGGATACAGAAGCATTCGCACCCGAAGGGGCAGGCTTTGTCAGTACCCTCAAAGTCAGGCTTATGCACGCCACAGTACGCTATCATATTCTGAAGAGCAAACATTGGGATACAGCCTGGGGGCTTCCGATCAATCAAGAAGATATGGGAGGTACCAATGGGGCTTTTTCTTGGATGAGTGTGCGAGGATTACGCAAAATGGGGTATTTTCCTGAACCAATAGCAGTAGAGGATTTTTATCATCTTTGGAGTGTAATTGGTACTCTGATGGGTGTAAGGGAAGAACTGCTCCCGGATACTACGCAGGAAATATACACTTTGGATCGCAAAATCGTACAAAGGCATTTTAGAAAATCCGAGGCTGGGGTGAAACTGACCGGAGCATTGCTGAAAGTATTTTATGAAAACAAAGAGCAAAATTTCCCCAAAGGCTTCCCTGAATCATATATGCGATTTTTGCTGGGAGATCGGATTGCTGATATGCTGGGGATTCCTCCTTCCAACTGGACTCGGTCGCTGCTTTCACCGCTAAGATACTTGAATAATTTAAATGGTTTTTTGGGGATAAAACCCTCAGACAAGTTTCAGGATGATATCACCCGGAAAATTTCCGAAGAAAAAGCTGATTTTCAAATTCCTTTGAAGCTTCCGTGATGCTCAGACCTTCTTATGATTTCCGCTGAGAGGCACCATTTACCATTCAACCCATAGCGGTATTCCGTTTAGCCTAATACCAAACCGCTTATCCCAAAAGACTTTTCCGGGCAAATAAAAGCTCGTAATATTGAGTAAATTTAAAATATAATCTCATGAAGAAACTTAAAATTACACTCAACTTTTGGCCGGTTTTATTGGTAGCTTTTTTATTAGGACTCGCTGTTGCAGGATTGGCTACCAAGTCAAAAGCTAACAATTTACAATCTAATACTTTTATAAAGACAAAAAATTATACTATATTTCATAAAATTTAAAACTGAGATCGACGTGTCCTTTTATCTGAAACTAAGTTACTTCCCAATTCATCGAAATTATTGGATATGCCAATCGGTAGGTTGGTTATTGATCTTTTTATTTCATCTGGCCATCATAGCTTCAGTAGAAGTACTGAAGCCTATGTATGTGCTTATTTATTTTATCTTTTCTTTTATGGGTTTGGTTATCAGCCATTTGTATAGAGAGCTGATTCTGAGGTGGGGTTGGTTGGAATATCCGATGCCCCAAATGCTCCTTCGGGTTATACCAGGCAATATGGGGATGAGTTTTATATGGATCAATAGCTATTTTGTGATTGCCCATCTTCTGGATGGAATCTCTGACAAAGAATGGGAGAAATTTGTGTTTATTTACTGGGTGAGCTTTATCAATGTCGGAATTATTTTTACTTTATGGTCATTATTATATTTTGGATTTCACTTCTTTAAAAATTACAAACAATCTGAGATAGACCGATGGAAGCTTCAAAGTACTGTCAAGGAAGCCGAACTTCTTGCCTTGAAATCTCAAATCAACCCTCACTTTTTGTTCAATAGCTTGAATAATATTCGTAGCTTGATCGCCGAAAACCCAGACAAGGCACGCAATATGATTACGCATTTGTCCGATTTACTGCGCTATTCCATTCAACTAAATAATACCGAGCAGGTTACCCTAGCTACAGAACTTGAGATCGTACAAGACTATTTACAGCTCGAGTCTATACAGTTTGAAGAAAGATTAAAATACCGTTTTGACGTAGACAAAGAGGCTCTTGGTATGAAAGTACCTCCGATGGTCATTCAGATTTTGGTAGAAAATGCTATCAAACACGGCATCGCTCATTTGCCCAAAGGGGGTGAAATTGTAATCAAAATACAAATTATAGATCAAGAGCTGGAGATAGAAGTAATCAACACCGGACAACTCTCCCATAAAGTACAAGGCACGGGGATTGGGCTTCAGAATGCCTCCCAACGCCTCAAGCTATTGGCCAATAGCCTCAACAATATTCAATTAGATAATATTGGAGAGAATATGGTTTCGGCGCGTTTTTCTATTCCGATTATACCTAAAAATATCCATTAGCTATATCGTATTCACTTGTAAACCCGAAACCCTTATGGTTCTAAAAGCACTGATTATTGACGATTCTCGCCTAGCACGCAACGAGCTTAGGAGGCTTCTTGAAGAACACGAAGAAATTTTTATTCATGCTGAGGCTTCAGATGCCGATTCGGCGCGAGAAATTATTGAAGAAGACCACCCAGATTTGATTTTTCTGGATATCCAAATGCCTGGCAAAGACGGTTTTCAATTGATTGAAGAGCTTGAATATATACCAGAGGTCATATTTACGACTGCGTACAATGAATATGCCATCCGTGCCTTTGAAGTCAATGCACTGGATTATCTCGTAAAGCCCATTCAGCCCCAAAGACTTAGTACTGCCATTCGTAAAGTCCGTGAAAAAATAGGTGAAAAAGCAGACCATCAAGAGAAAAACGAACGCCTCAAAGACACCGATCAGGTATTTGTCAAAGATGGGGAACGTTGCTGGTTTGTGCAACTGGCCGACATCCGCCTTTTTGAAGTAGAAGGCAATAATACTAAAGTGTATTTTGAAAAAGAAAGCCCATTGATTACCCGAACGCTCAATTATCTGGAATCCCGCCTGGATGAACGTCGTTTTTTTCGAGCAAACCGCCAGCAAATCATCAATCTTAAATGGATTCAGCGCATTGAACCCTGGTTTAGTGGAAGTTTGAAGGTTTATCTCAAAGGTGGCGAAGAAGTAGAAATCTCCCGCAGGCAAACCCAAAAATTCAAAGACTTAATGAGCTTTTAGTTGATTTAGATGAATTTATCAGCGGCATCTTACATTAACAAGCAATTAACATGGATCAGCCTAAAAAGCTATTCAACAGATAATGAGCAAATTATCTTCTGATTGTTTTATTTTTTATGGGAATTTTTCTAAAAATAAAAAACTTTCCTAAAACTCTCCACGTCTTAAGCATTAAAAAAGAAGATAGAAATTACATCTAATAATCCTGAAAATTGAATACTACACATTGATTAAATCTGATCGCAACCATCTCCTCAGCAAATAATCTACTGACAAAATAAGTAACCTTTGTATTTCTCAATGTACTGTTGAAAAGCGTTTATTGTGATGGATAAACGCTGGATCAATCCTTTACACAATTGTCTTTTCAATAATTTATAAACCGATTAAATTCTAACTCAAAGTCTATGGACGATACCAAGAATACCGTAAAAAATAACTGGAAAGCCCTGGGAGTAATTCTTTTATCTCCTGAAATCTTGTTGTTGATGCTGGTTAATCTGGCTCTTATCACTGTCACGTTTTTTACCCATCAAAAGATGGAATCATATATCCTGACGCTCATTATAGCAGTCATTGCCCTGGTTTCAGTTGCTCTTGGAAGTTTTACAACCCAACGTAGGTTTGATTTATACCAAAAAGATCAACTGCGTGCCCGAGGTTATCAGGCGATTCGAGGTATGAATCTGTTGCTTTCTCATATCTTTTCTTTGAAAAAAAGAGTGAATGTATCTATGCGACGACTCAATCGAGAAGAGTACAGCTATGAGTTGATGCGCGCATATTTTGAAGAAATCATCGAGAGTTGTAATAACCTTTTCGAGGATATTGTCAATAGCATCGAGAATTGGCAAGACCTCATCCCTGAAGCTAACCTCAGAACACAGGTTGCCGCAGTACATCAACTGAAAAATGAAATCTATCAACGCATCAATGATCTGAAAGAACTCCGAAGACTGAGCGAAAAAATAGACAAAGACATGAGTATCGATGATCAAGGACGTATCAAAATGACTATTCAACAATTGGAAATGACCCTGACCAAACTGGAATCCGAACTGAAAAACGAAGAAAGTAAGGTACTCATCGACAGTCAGTTGTATTCGTATCAGGAAGGCAAACTGGTATTCTCCGAAAATTATGATTCGGATTTGATCCAGGAAAATCTCAGAAATTTTAAACCCAAAAACTTTCTTACTAAAAAAGAAAAAATCGATATCAAATTACCCTAGATAGTAATCCTGGGGATAAAAACAGAACAAAGCATCAGTAGGTTTACTGATGCTTTTTTATTGGTCTTGATTCAAAAAAAATCTATTTTTGAATTTACTTGTTATATTCGTATATCAAAATAACTTTAAGCACTTAAGATGGAACCAATCACCCAAAAAAAAAGACAAAAACCCGACTGGTTGAAAATTAAAATCCCCGGAGGTGAAGGCTATAACGAAGTCAAGAGTATTGTAAACGATCATAAATTACATACCATTTGCCAAAGTGGTAAGTGCCCCAATATGGCAGAATGCTGGGGAAGAGGCACGGCTACGTTTATGATTCTGGGAGACATTTGTACCCGCGCTTGCCGATTTTGTGCCGTAAAAACAGGCCGCCCCGAAGCTGTCAACTGGGAAGAACCTATGGAAGTAGCCAAATCTATCCAACTGATGCGTCTCAAACATTGTGTGATTACTTCTGTAGACCGAGATGATCTGGCCGACGGCGGTTCCCTGGTTTGGGAAGCCACCATCAAGGCGATCAAAGAACTTAACCCGGATACAACTATGGAGGTGCTTATCCCCGATTTTAAAGGTAATCAGGAGAATATTCAAAGAATTATAGAGGCACAACCCAACGTTATTTCACACAATATGGAGACCGTTCGTAGGCTGACACGACAGGTGCGCCGTAACTCCGACTATGATCGTAGCCTTTCAGTCATTCGACAGGTAGCTCAATCTGGCATTCGTTCCAAATCAGGGATTATGCTAGGGCTCGGAGAAACCGAAGCCGAAATCCTGGAAACAATGGACGATCTCAGAGCCGTAGGCTGTGAGGTGATTACTATCGGGCAATACCTACAGCCCACCAAAGAACACTTGGAGGTACAAGAATTTATCAGACCTGAAATGTTCAAACGCCTGGAAGAAATCGGACTGGAGAAGGGCTTCCGATATGTAGAAAGCGGCGCACTAGTGCGTAGCTCTTACCACGCCGAAAAACACGTACACTAATGAACAAAACGCTTATTTTTCAGGATTTAGGACTAATTTCCTATGCCAGTGCCTGGGCATATCAAAAAGCTCTGTTTGCTTCATTGATTCAACATAAAACTGAGCATTCCAACAGCCCCAACCTGAATTATCTCATTTTTTGTGAACACCCTCCAGTCTTTACACTAGGGAAAAACGGACAAGCAGAAAATCTCCTGATTGACAAAAAGCAATTGAATCAAGAAGGAATAAATTTTTTCAAAGTAGACCGAGGAGGTGATATTACGTATCACGGCCCAGGGCAGTTGGTCGGGTATTTGGTTTTAGACCTTGATAATTTTGGTATAGGCCTAAAAACTTTTGTCAGTTCTATTGAGCAGGCAATCATCCAACTCCTTGCTAAATACCGAATTCAAGGCGAACAGATGCCTAAATCATCAGGCGTTTGGATAGAGCAAGACAGAAAAATTTGTGCTTTGGGGATTCGTGCCAGTCGAATGGTGACCATGCACGGTTTTGCGCTGAATGTCAATACCAATTTACAACATTTTACAATGATTAATCCCTGCGGTTATGTAGATAAACGTGTTACTTCTATGGAAGCAGAATTGGGCAAAGCTGTACCCTTGGAAAAAGTAAAAACATACCTTAGAACTGGCCTAAGTCAGACCCTCGAGGCTGAGATCCTTGAAGATTTTCTAATCAGTGATGTCTTTTAAAACAAAAAGGAATAGCAGATGCTATTCCTTTTTTGATTCCATAGTTCATTGTGTTTTACTACTACGCACTGATGATGATAACAGGAGCTTGCTTGTTGTCTGACGCTTTCAGACATATCATCTAGTTATTAATAGCAAAACCCCCAAAATATCTTAGGTCTACGTAATATTTTTTTTAAAAAAAATATTTAAGTAATTGATAATGAGTGACATAATTTTTTGATCTGGGGGGAAAAAGATAGGGGATCTCTGATTTTTTTGGTTCTACCTCTTTTTAAATGGGGTAAAATGTTTTTATACCCAGATTGAAGTGATTTGCCTGATTTTCTTGATTGATTAGCTTGATTATTCATGATTTAAAAGCTAAAATCTCGGAAAACCACTTCGGTTTGAGTATAAAACTTTCCAGATTATATTCCGACGCAAAAACATCGATAAGATACATCCCCGATTGAATTCTCTGGGTCGTATTGTAAGTGCAGTCGAGAACCTTCCTTATATCTATACTCAAACCGAAGTGGTTTTAATATAAAAACAAGACCCTTACAGGGGAGCTTTTAGCGCTTAAATCAAGAATAATCAAGCTAATCAATCAATAAAACTTGCTCCGCAGGGGTCTTGTATTTCCTAAATCACTTTAATCTGGGTATAAAAAAGAAGCCAGAAGTGTATCGCCTTCTTCCACAAGGCTGCCCAGTAAACTTGGGTATTGGTCGTGAACATAATTTTAACTATATTTAAAAAAAATAAAACAAACTAAGTATACATCTATGAATATAAAAATCCTAGAAAAAATACCTGTCACCTGGGAAGAGAGAATGGCCTTTGAGCAAGAAGTATTGACTTTGGAAGGCAATTGGGAGGATTATTGGGAAGTAGTAGAAGAAGCCCCTTTTAAAATAGAATATTTCAACAAACAACTTATACTGATGGGACAAGCATCGGATACACACGAGCTGATTGTAGCCAATATCATAAGGCTGTTGGGCAATTTATTTTATGATACCGAGTATCGAGTTTATGGGAGTAATCGCTTGATTTACGTAGAGTCTTGTGCGGCTGCTTTTGAGCCGGACGTTTCTGTGGCATCTGGCAATCTCCAAAGTATCAGCTTCCAAAGAAAAGACGGACGAAATATGCAGGCAAATCTTAACCCAGCTATCGTAGTTGAAATACTCTCCGAAGGTACTAAAACCTATGATTTGACCGAAAAACTACCTTGCTACAAAACCATACCTTCCGTACAACAGATCATTTATGTAGACCAATCCAAGCCGGGCGTGTCGGTGTATAGCCGCACACCGAATCCCCACGAATGGCTCAATGTAGACCTCAGTGATCTGAGCAAAAGCATTGTAGTGAATAAGCAAGCACTACTGCTTTCGGATATATATAAAAATGTTGGTTTTTGAGTTTTAGAAAAAATTCCTTAGCCTTGCAGAATTACTATTTTATGCTGAAACACACCCTACAAACAGGGAGATTTTTCGTAAATCATATAGCTAAAAATTTAAGATATGGACGATCATTCAATCAATAGCTTAAGGGAAGCACTCAGGGTTTCACCCAATAATATTCCCCTCAAACAACACCTGGCCGAAATCTTATTAAAAGCCAATCGACTTGCAGAAGCCGAAACAGAGTATTCGGAACTCGTACAAATGAGCGATGACCCCAAATCCAAGATAGGGCTTGCCACAGTATTTTACCTCAAAGCAGAATACTCCAAATGCAATGTCATTCTGGAAGAAGTCATAGAGCAAGGATTGCAGGATTTCGAAACGCTGATCTTGTATACCCGCGCATTGCTCAAAGAGGAGTCCGTCTCAAAGGCTGCCGAAATCTACCGCAAAGCGCTAACATTTAATCCTTTGTATAAAGACGAAGAATTGGACAAAGCCCTCCGCCAAACCCAGGAATCCATAGAAATACCTGATGAAGACGAAATAGAAAGTAATTTCATTCAAAAACCTTCCGTCAATTTTGACGACGTAGGGGGAATGACCAACGTAAAAAAGGAAATCGAACTCAAAATCATCAGACCTCTCCTGCACCCGGAGTTATACAAAGCTTATGGCAAAAAAGCTGGAGGAGGTATTCTCCTTTACGGACCTCCAGGATGCGGCAAAACGTATATTGCCAAAGCTACCGCCGGACAGGTAAGTGCAAAATTTATCAGTGTAGGGCTGAATGATATTTTGGATATGTGGATGGGGAATAGCGAGAAAAACCTCCACCAAATGTTCGAGATCGCCAGACAAAATACCCCTTGTGTGCTATTTTTTGATGAAATTGATGCCTTAGGTGCCAGCCGAAACGATATGAAACGATCCAGCGGAAGGCATTTGATCAATCAGTTTTTACAAGAATTAGACGGCATAGACCATGATAATGAAGGGATCTTGATTTTGGGAGCTACCAATACGCCCTGGAATTTAGACCCCGCTTTTAGAAGACCTGGCAGATTTGACCGGATTATTTTTGTACCACCTCCAGACGAAGCCGCCCGCGAATCTATTTTACAATTAAAACTAAAAAATAAACCCATTGAGGGCATTGATTATAAACAAATTGCCAAAAAAGCTGAAAACTATTCTGGAGCAGACCTGGAAGCTATCATCGACATCGCCATTGAGGAAAAACTAGAGGCCTCCTTTGTGGATGGAATCCCCAAACCCCTCAAAACCCAGGATTTGCTGCAAGCCCTCAAAAAACACAAAGGAAGCACCCTGGAATGGTTCTCCACAGCAAAAAACTTTGCCCTTTTTGCCAATGATTCAGGTCTATATGATGATATTTTGACGTATCTAAAAATAAAAAAATAATATGGTGGATAATATAATTTACAGAGCTGAAATCTTAATTCAACAACAGAAATATACCGAAGCTGAGAAAATATTAAAAAACGCACTGAGTACAGACCCTACCCAAGTAGAACTACTGGCTTTGCTGGCCGAGGTATACCTCCAGCTAGACCGCCTCGAAGAAGCTCTTAACCTGATCCGGTCTGCCCTGAGCATCAGCCCTGATTTTGAACATCTCTACTTTATCCAGGCGAGAGTCCTCATCAATCAAGATCAATATGACGAGGCCGAACGGGTCATTCAGCATTACATCAGCCTAGTACCCTCCGACCCGGACGGATATGCCTTGTGGGCATCCATCAAGTTGGATAAAAAACAATTTGACCGCGCCCTCGAGCTGGCCAACAAAACCCTAGAACTCGATGCCGAAAATCTTTTGGGACTCAATATCCGCAGCGTAGCTTTGATCAAACTCAACAAAAAAGACGAAGCCTATAAAACCATTGAAGGTGCCTTAAAAGAAGACCCCAACAATGCCTACACCCACGCCAACTATGGCTGGGGCTTGCTTGAGACCAGGCAATACAAAAAAGCTCTTGAGCATTTCAGAGAAGCCCTCAAGAATAATCCAAACCTCCCACACGCTCAAGCAGGCATGGTAGAAGCTTTAAAAGCCAACAACATTTTTTATAAATTATTTTTGAGATATGCCTTTTGGATGAGCAAACTCACCGCCAAATATCAATGGGGAGTCATTATTGGGTTTTATCTGGGCTTCAGATTGATCAGGACTGTAGCCGCCAGCAGTGATACCTTAAGACCGTTTTTGATTCCGCTGATTGTATTATTGACTATTGTTGCTTTCTCGACCTGGGTCATTTCCCCACTCAGCAACCTTTTCCTTCGGCTGAGTGAATACGGAAAATATCTGCTCGATGAAAAAGAAACCATGAGTTCAAATTTTGTGGGTGCAAGCCTTGCATTATTCCTGATCGCTGTACTTTTATATGCCGTCACAGGGGGCGAGCAATACCTGCCAGTGGCAGTTTTTGGATTTACGATGATGCTGCCCTTTGGGGTGATGTTTTCATCAAGCAAATCCAAATATTTTCTGGTGATTTATACCGCACTCCTGGCTTTAGTAGGTATCGGCTCCATCGCTGTTACCTTTAGCACCGGAGAGTTATTCAATGGATTTACTCCAATCTTTATCTTAGGGTTTGTAGCCTTTCAGTGGGTAGCCAATTATTTTGTCATCAGAGAGAGCAATATATAAATAACAAACCACTGACTCAACCCAAACCGGATACTTGCAGCCTTCCGGTTCGGTTGAGTCTGCTAAGTTTTGATCCCGTACAAATCATACGATAATGTTAGACTGTGCAAAATAGCCGTTTTAATTTCTTCAGCAAGCGTTTTTACTTCTTCAGCAAGCGTTTTTACTTCTTCAGCAAGCGTTTTTACTTCTTTAGCAAGCGTTTTTACTTCTTCAGCAAACGTTTTAATTTCTTTAGCAAGCGTTTTTACTTCTTTAGCAAGCGTTTTTACTTCTTCAGCAAACGATTTTACTTCTTCAGCAAGCGTTTTTACTTCTTCAGCAAGCGATTTTACTTCTTCAGCAAGCGATTTTACTTCTTCAGCAAGTGATTTTACTTCTTCAGCAAGCGATTTTACTTCTTCAGCAAGCGATTTTACTTCTTCAGCAAGCGATTTTACTTCTTCAGCAAACGATTTTACTTCTTCAGCAAACGATTTTACTTCTTCAGCAAACGTTTTGTGTTAATAAACACATGCATTATACCAGTAAACACGCATATTATTTCTATAAAAAAATACATGATTTTGGCTCTTTATGATTTTACTTGAAGATAAATCTACTCAAACGAAGGGGTCGCTCAAAGCGACCCCTTCGTTAAAAGGTAAAATATCTTTTTTATGATGATGTCTTATCTTTTTTAACTCAGTATTGGTTCCATAAAACAATCCAGAAACTCTTCTGTCACACCTTTAAGTTTTCGTCTTTGGCAAAGTACATAAAGTTCTTCAACGGCTGAATAGGTAAAATATCTTGTATTAAGGTCTCTGAACTGTGGTTTATTTGCTTCCTTAATTACTTTGTCTCTGTCTTCATCAGGTGCAACAATCACGTATCTTGTTGGGAAAGGGGGGAAATTGTCTTTAAAGTTTTTCATTCTACTTAAACCGCTTGTAACTCCTGTGGAATGTTCAATTTCCATGACTGCTGGCATCAGCTTCCCATTCTTAAACCATATACAGTCAATTATGCCCAGATTGAAGTGATTTGCCTGATTTTCTTGATTGATTAGCTTGATTATTAATGATTTAAAAGCTAAAATCTCGGAAAACCACTTCGGTTTGAGTATAATAAAGCAGCTTGTATGGCGTCGTCATAGGCGGTCATAAGCTTTTCGTCTTTTAATGAAGAAATTACGCCCTCATACTCTCCAATCCTTTTATTTTGATACAATATACCTTTATCATTTTGGGCAATCCACGTTCTAAAATTTAATTGTCTACCAATAAAATAAAGAGCAATCTGAATTTGTGCATGCCTTCTCTGAATGTCAATATTTATTTCTTTTTGCTCAAAATTATCAGGTAAAACAAGTGAATCATAAAAAGCATCCGATGCTGGAATCTCAGAAATAACAATATCTGTCTCCATTTTGGCTAAAACACCAAATTTGTGAGGTGCATCAGGATTCCAGAGCAAGTGTTTATGACCATGTTTTATTGTAGAATGTCCGCCTTTATTTTCAATGCGCCCTGGATAACAATAGTAGAATTCGGATGTATGAGCCAAAAGAGCTTCGAGTACACTTCTTGTATTATAACTTGCTCCCAAAATTCTATCGATATTGATGGGTAAATGTGGATTAAAAGCATTTGCAACTCTCCAAATCAATTCAGGTGAAATACTTTCAACTTTTTTTGTGATTCTGTTTCTCCTTCTGACGGATTCCATCTCTTGATTCTAATTGGACCTTCGGGTAGATCAACTCCTTCAATTCTAATAAGACCCTTAGTTTTTGGGCTTATATAGTTGTAGACTTGCTTTTTATCTAATTGATTGATGAATGTAACAAGGTTACTTGCAGATAATTTCCTCATATTTATACCCAGATTGAAGTGATTTGCCTGATTTTCTTGATTGATTAGCTTGATTATTAATGATTTAAAAGCTAAAATCTCGGAAAACCACTTCGGTTTGAGTATAAATTCTTGATTTTTAACCTTTTCAATAAATTCAATGATTGTTTCTGCAAGCCCTTTTGCAGCCATATAAGGCACTCCGTTTCCAATGGTCTTGAACATATTTGACAGTGAAATATGCTCTGGTATTATAAAGTTTTTGGGTAATGATTGGATTGCTAAAGCTTCGGCTGCTGAAATTCTTCTTGGTTTGTACGGGTGCAGATGTACTTCATTATTCCCATAAGCGGCTGTGGGAGAGTATCGCCATCGATGTAATCTTTTGTAAGATTTTTTTAAGTCGTCGCCTTCTTGAATGGATTGAAACTTAACCAAACCAGCCCTGGGCTGAAAATAATGCATAGAGTTTGGATGATTTTCAACATTATTTTTATCAAACCAATATTGAACAGTCAGCTTCTCCTCGATCCCTTTGGGCATTGGCCTATCACAGCTTTCTTCGTAGGGTTCTTGCGTTGGCCAATTTCTGTTTAAAATTTCTTTTGCCTGATAAACTATCTTTGCATTCCAATCAAATGATTTCAAGATCGGTGAACCGTTTAATTCCATTCCTAAATCTGTCAGAATACTTCGTTTAAAACCTATTAAAATAATTCGTTCTCTGTCTTGTGGTGCCCCGAACTCGATAGCGTTAATTAGTTTTTCTGATAAATAATAGCCGTTTAAAATCAATTTAAGTTTTACTTCATCAAAAAATGTTTTATGTTTTTTGGTTCTGTAAAGTCCTTTTACATTCTCAAAAAGAAAAAAATCAGGTTGATTTCTAGCAATTAGTTCAATGTAAGTCCCTGAAAGCTTTCCGTTTTCTCCTTCAATACCTTTATTTTTTCCTCCTACTGAAAAATCTGGGCAAGGTGGTCCACCAATAAACCCAATTAAATCAAAGTTTTTCTTTGATTCTTTAATATTGTCTTTAAGTTTATATTCTTTATCTTTTTCTGTAAATGCACAAATATTATCTGTGTTATGACCGTAAATAGGTTCTTTTATTTTTAGTTCTTTTCGTGCAGATATATATACATCCATAAATGGTTTGTGGTATTCATTAACAAATAAATTCTCAAAACCATGTGTTGTCTCAAAACCCAAGTCTAGAAAACCTGCACCTGCGAAAAAGGAAAAGATTCCAATTTTCATGTCTGTCAATTCTATGTCTGTCATGAAGCAAATTTACAATCTATCTGCTTATTTTTGTTTGAACTATGTTTTTTACGCTTAACTTCTCATTCTTTGTAGTATTATAAAGTGTCCATTCGGATTAAAAAACTCGAGTATGGTCTGGTCTCGAATTTTTTAATCCTAGACAGCACAGATTAACCAACAAATTCCATAAAATCTATCCAGACCTATGTATATTCAAAATGAGTTTCAAGCTTAAAAATTCTCCTTAAAATTTTTCTCATTGTGCGAAGTCCTTTATTTTTTAGTAAAATTGTATATGGCGTATACCTCAAAACGATTTAGAAAATGAACTATGATCTTAAACAAGCCTGGATTTTGACGGGTTACGAATTATTTGCCCAAGAAGGACCCAAAGGGCTCAAAGTAGAAGTAATTGCTCGTAAAGTCAATAAAAGTAAATCTTCTTTTTATCACCTTTTTGCAGATATGGAGGTATTCACGGAGTGTTTGCTTGAGCATCATCTTCATAGAGTCAAACACATCGTTGAGCGTGAGAAAAACTGCCAAAATGTAATCCCTGACTTATTAGATCTACTGCTGGAAGTCAAGCAGGATTTATTTTTTAATCGCCAACTAAGAATCCATAGAAACATTCCGCACTTCAAAAAATGCCTGGATAAAGCAAACAAAATCGAGGAAGATGCCATCCTGGAAATCTGGGCCGAAGTACTTGGATTGTCCGATAGAGTGTACATAGCTCGTATTATGCTCGCACTTGCCGCTGAAAATTTTTTCCTACAGATTACCGAAGAAAGCTTTACCCGGGAATGGTTCTCAGAATATATCCGCGAAATTAGCTTTATGGTCAAAGAAATTAAGAACCATCGCACAAATTAAATCAATCAAAATAAGCAAATCAAAGCCGACTTACAAATATTTGGCAAACAATTCCGTGCAAATACTAACATTTCCCAATGAAATAATTGTAAAATCTCTATAAGCTTTTTAGCTTTGAATTATTACAAATCATATATCCCAAACCCCATTTATATGGCTTTACACTACCGATTTCGCTTTTTGCTCTGGATGATGTCTATCCAGAAACGCCCGCCCATGGAAGAAATGTCGCCCCAGGAAGCCCGTGACTTTAACCTGGAAACCAGTAATCGCATGAAAAAGATGGTCGATTTCAAACCAGTTGAGATGTTCAAAATCACTAATCGTCACGTAAAAACTCCAGATTTTGACATTCCAATCAGGATTTATCAACCCATAGAAGGCGAAAAACTGCCCATCCTTATGTTTTTTCACGGAGGAGGTTTTGTAATTGGTAATTTAGATACACACGACCTCATCTGTAGACGACTAGCAGCCCTGGCCAAATGCCTCGTGGTTTCTGTGGATTATCGCCTGGCACCGGAGCATAAATTTCCGGCAGCACCCAATGATTGTTATGCGGCTACTGTCTGGGCTTATGAACACGCCGACGAAATCAAGGGTGATCAAACAAGAATTGCTGTTTGTGGGGATAGTGCTGGTGGCAATTTGGCTACCGTAATTTCTATGATGGCACGCGATCAGGGAGGTCCTAAAATTACCTACCAGGTATTGATCTATCCTACTACGGATGGCACGCAAAGCTCACCTTCGGTAGATCAAATGGGGGAAGGATTTATATTGACCAAAAAACTGATGGTTTGGTTCTTAAATCATTATAAAGATGACCAAACCGAAATCAAAGACCCTTATTTTTCTCCTTTATTTGCAGAAGATTTGAGTAATTTGCCTCCGGCACTCATCATTACCGCTGAATACGACCCGCTGAAAGATGAAGGTAAAAAATACGCCGAACGCCTTCGGGAAGCTGGAGTTCCGGTGATTTTTAAAGAATTTAAAGGTATGATTCACGTATTTTTTGCGATGCCCAAATTCCTGAAAAAAGCCCGGCAAGCCCAAGAATTGGTAGCTAAGGAGTTACGTACTGCTTTTGGCACAGATGGTTTGGTGCTTTAAAGCGCCTACAAAGCTAGCCCTTGGGGCAAGCGTTGAGAAAATTGGGTATCGGCAATTCAGCCTTTACCCGTTTTATACCCAGATTAAAGTGATTTGCCTGATTTTCTTGATTGATTAGCTTGATTATTAATGATTTAAGAGCTAAAATTTCGGAAAACCGCTTCGATTTGAGTATAAGTATGTGTCCCACGCTTGATTGCCCAAAAACCAGATTTATGGTTTGCGTCGGTGGTTGATGAGTTTGTGGAATGTACCCCCAGAAACCACATCCCGTACTGTATCCAAAGCCAAAAAATCATGCGGAAAGCCCATGTCTACCCGACTGATTTCATCGAGTTGTTGTATTTGTTCGGTGTTCAAAGATACATCAAGGCATTTCAAGGAGCTTTCTAATTGCGAAGCTGATCTCGCTCCTACAATTGGAATGATCAAATCTCCCTGCAAAAGCAACCACTTGAGGGAAACTTGTGCTGGGGTAGCTCCGATTTGCTGTGCAATTTTGCTTACTTCCTGGGCAATTTCTACATTTCTTTCATTGAATTTGCGGCTTTGTGCTGAAAGCCGTCCGCCTTCTATCATGCCATCATTGTATTTCCCTGTCAAAATACCTCCTCCCAGAGGAGACCAAGGCGTAATCGCCATGCCTAAATGATTTGCCATCGGAATCAGGTCTCGCTCTGATGTTCTTTGAATGAGGCTGTATTCAATCTGAAGCCCTACAAAAGCAGTCCAGCCTCTTAGTTCGGCCATTACATTGGCCATCGATACGATCCAGGCGGGTGTATCAGAAATGCCGATATACAATACCTTGCCAGACCGGACGAGGTCGTCGAGCCCACGCATTACTTCCTCCACAGGTGTCGTAAAATCCCAAGCGTGCAGCCAAAGTACATCGATATAATCAGTTCCCAGACGTCTGAGGCTTGCTTCTACACTTTGGCGCATATTCTTCCGATGATTGCCTGATGCATTCACATCATCTCGTTTTTCATACAAAGAATATTTGGTAGCCAATACATAATAATCTCGCTCTGAGGCGATAAATTCTTTCAGGTATTTCTCGCTAGTTCCTTCTGTATAGCGATTGGCTGTATCGATAAAATTTCCACCAGCTTTTGTAAAAGCATCGAACATTTTGCGGCTTTCTGCCTGATCAGCACCGTTACCCCATTCCTGCCCAAAGGTCATTGCCCCGAGGCAGAGTTCGCTCACACGCAAGCCGCTTTTTCCAAATAATTTATAGTGCATCGTATTAGAGTTGTTAAAATTGAATAATAGTGATTCTAAGATATAAAAAATAAGGTTCTTTATGATTTTACTTGAAGATAAATCTATTCAAACGACAAGGTCGCTTTGAGCGACCTTGTCGTTGCCCGTCTTCATGTGTAAATAAATAAGTTTCAAGTAATTTCATAAAGAGCCAAAAATAATGTATTTAGGAGATTTTGGGGCAGATATTTCATATATCTTTCAAATATTTTTGAAAGTTTTAAAACATCGTTTAATTTTGAACGTAAATATGTATGATTAATTGATTGTTCACGATAAATCCAAAGTCTATGAAAATTCACTGGAGGTTTTTAAAATATGATCTTACTTTTCAGACCCTGTTTTTCTTAATCAATACGCTGCTAATTTTTGGTGGAATATTGATCAATGATTTATTTATATATGTCTTACTTTTACAGATTTTTATTGGCTTTTATCAGGTAGCGATTAGTGGCTTGGTAAATTTGATCAAAGAAGGTTTGGATCACAGAATTATGCTATTGCGAAAGATACATTTTTGGGGTGGGATAAGCTACTGCATTCAATTAAGTCTGTTGGTAAGTTGGTTTCCTGGGGTTTTACAGTTCATTATACTTTTTATCATCCCACAAATCATTGCTTATGCTTATTATATCCTGACTTTAAAAGATTATCAATCCAGAAAAAATTACCTGGAAAGTCGCCCGACTATCTTTGCGTATTAGTAGAAGGTCTGTTTGCACAAGCAAAATAAAATTTAGAAATAAGGAGAAGCGAGGCAAGATGTTTGCCTGCTTCTTTTTTTTTCAGATCATTGTTTATTATAAAATTAAGTGTTATCGACCTGTTAAATTCCATGTTTTTTTTAGTACGCTTCGTATATTTGTAAGATGAGAAAGAAGAAAATCGTGTATATCATCGCCATTTCGGCATTTTCTCTGGTTGGTTTGGTCATTCTCCAAATCAGTTGGATTCTGCACGCAGCCAAGCTTCAGGAATCACAGCTCAAACACCGCATCACGATGGCCTCCTACCGGGTAGGGCATCGTCTTTCTCAGGAAAAACCCACCGTAGAAGCTATTTCTCAAAAACTGGATGAAAATAAAGGTTGTCAACTTTCTATCCAATTAGACGAGATGGCGCATCAAGTGATTGATTCTTTGATCAAACAAGAGTTTCGTTATCATCAATTGGATTTGGATTATAAGTTTGAAATAGTAGACCGGGAGCATCGCAAATACGCCTCTACGTGCCAAAACAATATCAATGCACAAAGTATTTGTCTGGATGAAGTGACTGCACAAGCAGGTGGCCGGGGCGAGCTTCGGATATCTTTTCTCAATATTGATAGTTATATTTATGCCCAGATGGGTTCTATGCTCTTTGCCTCTTTTGTCTTTATTTCTTTGGTAATTGCGTGTTTTGGCTTGACCATCAAAACCATCTGGAAGCAGAAGCGGATGTCTGAAATGACTACCGACTTTATCAATAATATGACCCACGAGCTAAAGACACCAATTTCTACCATTTCTTTGGCCAGTAATATGCTTCGACGAGAGAGGGTTCTGGATCAAAAAGATAAGATTATTCACTACTCTGGAATTATACATGAGGAGAATGCCAAACTCCAAAATCAAGTTGAGCACGTACTGCGGATAGCCAGAATTGAAAAAGGAGAGTTTAAACTCAATAAGGAGCGGGCAAATGTCCATGATTTGGTACAAGAAGCCATTCGTTCTTTTGAGCTACAGATCATCAGTCGAAACGGTCAAATCCGATGTTATTTCAATGCCCTTCGTCAGGAAGTGGTAGCCGATGTGAATCACCTGACCAATGTAATTTCTAACCTCATTGACAATGCCAATAAGTATTCGCTAGATCATCCTGAGATCACTGTCAGCACTTACAACCGGGATCGGGGTGTGGTCATTTCGGTAGAAGATAAAGGGATTGGAATGAGTAAAGACAAACAAAAGTATATTTTCAATAAGTTTTATCGAGTTTCTACTGGCAATATCCACGATGTAAAAGGATTTGGATTGGGGTTAGCCTATGTCAAAATGATGATTGATGCCCACAAAGGGCAGATCAATCTCAATAGCGAACCCGGAAAAGGCAGCCGTTTTGATATTTATATTCCTTTTGGAACTGAATAATAATCGTTTATAAACAAATTCCTCAAAAAGTATTTATTTTATATAAATCTATGAAATTTACTGTTGGTCTATAAGCAATCGGGTCTTTCAACTAAAATAGTAGCTACTTTTTGGTGGAATCGCTCAATATTTTAATTACTAATCTATTGTATGAAGAAGATTAAGACAAAAATATTATTGGCTGAGGATGACCTGAATCTGGGTTCTTTGTTACAGGATTATCTCGAGATGGAAGACTTTGAAGTGACGCTTTGCAGGGATGGAGAGGAGGCTTTGGGGGTTTTCAAAGAAAATAATTATGATGTTTGTATCTTTGATGTGATGATGCCCAAAAAAGATGGATTTTCATTGGCAAAAGATATTCGCAAAAACAATAAAAATATTCCGATCATTTATCTGACTGCCAAAGCTCTTAAGGAAGACAAAATTGAAGGCTTTAAAACGGGTGCTGATGATTACATTACCAAACCTTTTGACGAGGAGGAGCTTGTTTACCGGATTAAAGCAATTCTTAAACGGGCAGGTACACTTGGACCCGAAAATCCAGAAAATTTATTTAAAATTGGAAAATATAGCTTTGATTACGCCCGGCAAATTCTGGCTTATGAGGGTGGAGAGCCCAAAAGAATTACTTCACGAGAAAGTGAAATTCTAAAATTACTTTATCAGAGAAAAAATAATATCCTTAAAAGGGAGGATGCCCTGATGGCGATTTGGGGGGAGAACGATTACTTTCACGGGCGTAGTTTCGATGTGTTTATCACCAAACTTCGCAAGTATCTCAAATCAGACGCTAACATCAAAATTGAGAATATTCATGGCGTTGGATTTATGTTGGTAGATAATAGTTAGATATTTCCAAGAGGTAAAAAATAATAACCCCAAAGTTCTGATAGCTTTGGGGTTATTATTTTTATAGAATCAGTTGATTGAGGTGCAGTTATTTGCCGTCTCCATCTACTTCTTGGTAGTCTACATCGGTTACATCATCATCACTGGTGCTTTGATTGGTGCTACCTGTACTACCTCCATTGGCTCCGGCGGCGTACATTTCTTGAGTAGCGGCTTGCCAAGCATCATTAAGAGCTTTCATAGCCAGGTCGATGCCAGCTAGATCTTCGGCACGATGTGCATTTCTTAATTCTTCTAAAGCACCACGAATGGCAGAACGATTTCCTTCGGAGAGTTTATCTCCAAATTCAGCGAGTTGTTTGTCTGTTTGGAAGATCAAAGAATCGGCTGAGTTGAGTTTATCCACTTTTTCTTTGACGATTCTATCGGCTTCGGCATTGGCTACGGCTTCTTGCTTCATTTTCTCGATTTCGGCATCAGTTAGTCCAGAGGATGCCTCTATGCGGATTTTTTGCTCTTTACCAGTGCCTTTATCACGTGCGGATACATTGAGAATACCGTTGGCATCAATGTCAAAAGTTACTTCAATTTGAGGTACACCTCTTGGGGCGGGCGGAATGCTATCAAGGTGAAACCTACCGATGGTGCGGTTATCCTTGGCCATTTGTCTTTCGCCTTGCAGTATATGGATCTCTACAGACGGTTGGTTATCGGCGGCGGTAGAGAAAGTTTCTGATTTTTTGGTTGGGATGGTCGTGTTAGACTCAATAAGTCGGGTGAATACGCCTCCCAGCGTCTCAATACCTAAAGAAAGCGGAGTAACATCGAGTAGAAGAACATCTTTGACTTCGCCGGTAAGTACACCTCCTTGAATAGCAGCACCTACGGCTACCACTTCATCAGGGTTTACTCCTTTGGAAGGTTTTTTACCGAAGAACTTCTCTACTTCTTCCTGGATTTTAGGGATACGGGTAGATCCTCCCACTAAGATTACCTCATCGATATCATTTTTGGTCATTCCGGCATCATTGAGTGCTTTTTGGCAAGGCTCTAAAGTTTTGCGAATCAGATCATCTACAAGTTGCTCAAATTTGGCACGAGTTAGCTGACGCACAAGGTGCTTGGGGATGCCATCTACGGGCATGATGTAAGGCAGGTTAATATCTGTAGAGGCAGAGCTAGAAAGTTCAATTTTAGCTTTTTCAGCGGCATCTTTTAATCTTTGCAGGGCCATAGGGTCTCTACGAAGGTCAATACCCTCATCTTTCTGAAATTCGTCAGCAAGCCAGTTGATGATTCGCTCATCAAAGTTATCTCCGCCAAGGTGTACATCTCCATTGGTAGATTTTACTTCAAATACACCGTCACCCAGCTCAAGAATAGAGATATCAAAAGTACCCCCACCCAAGTCGAACACGGCGATTTTCATATCCTGGCTTTTTTTATCCAGGCCGTAGGCCAGGGCGGCAGCGGTAGGCTCATTGATGATACGTTTTACTTCCAGTCCGGCGATTTGGCCGGCTTCTTTGGTAGCTTGGCGTTCGGCATCATTGAAGTAAGCGGGTACAGTGATGACCGCTTCTGTGACTGTAATTCCGAGATAATCTTCTGCGGTTTGTTTCATTTTTTGCAGAATCATGGCAGAGATTTCTTGTGGGGTGTACAATCTGTCACCAATTCTAACGCGGGGAGTGTCATTACTTCCTCTTTCTACGCTGTAAGAAACCATTTTTGCTTCTTCGGTAATGTCTTGATGTTTTTTACCCATGAAGCGTTTGATAGAAAATATGGTATTTTGGGGGTTGGTAATTGCTTGTCTTTTGGCAGGGTCTCCGACTTTTCGCTCACCTTTACCACCGTCCAAAAATGCCACCACGGAAGGCGTAGTCCTTTTTCCTTCACTATTATTGATGACGACAGGCTCGTTTCCCTCCATTACAGCTACGCAGGAATTGGTAGTACCTAAATCTATACCTATAATTTTTCCCATTATTATATTGAATTAAGTTGTTTGAATCTATTGGAAAATATTGAATTCAATCTACTGTCAACAATGCTTATGCCAAGCTGATGCATTCGGCAAGGGATATGACAATATGTCATAAAACTTGTGGTGTGATTTTCATGAAATTAAGCAGACACAAGAAGTATATCTTGGGGGGAGAATTTGATAGAAATCAATACAGGTTTTTGAGAAATATCAGTTGTTGATTTCGAGACAGGTTCGTTCGGGGTCTTGGTAGAATTCTTTGATTTCATCTATGTGATGGGTAAACAACTGGATGATATTTTTTGTAGCGGTGTTTTGGCATTTGAGCCAGATGACTTTGAGGGGATGCCCTGCGACAATATTTCTCTCCTGGAAATAGGAATCAAAGGTAACAAGCACATAGTTATTGGTACGGGCGTACTGCCAGATCATTCCATCGTCTGTTTGAGCCATGCCCAAACGACCGACTTGAGCGACTTCATCAAAGTACTTATCCAATTTTTTGATCACCTTATAAGAGATATTTTGGTCTAATAAAAGCTTCATTTTTCAAGGATTCGATGTTTTTCATCCATATCTTGTGCAAATCTAGAGCAGGCGCTGATGTCTGTTTTGTTGAGTTCAGGGTAATCGGAGATGATTTGTTGAATAGTCATTCCTGAATTCAACCAGCCGATTACATCGTGTACGGTGATTCTCATTCCTCGGATGCAGGGTTTACTTTGTCTTTTGCCGGCTTCCACTGTAATTATTTTGTTAAGGCCTATATTTTTCATTTTTTACACGTAAGTCAGTAGCTCTTGTTTTTTTTCTTCAAAGTGGGCAACCTGATTGAAGCCTCTTAGGTAGAACTTTCCTTTGCTAAAAGAGAATTCGGAGATGGAGCAATTTCTGATTTGCCAGTTAAGTTCGATTATTTTTTCATCATCAAGCCCAAGCAAGATTCCGATCAGCATTGCGATAGTACCTCCGGAGCTGATCACCAGGGCTTTGGAGTGATGGTTCATAGATTCCAGCAGCGTCTCATAGGCTTGTGTAATCCTTTTTTTAAAATCAAAAAATGATTCGTAGCCTTCCACGTGAATTTTGCCCTGCGCCCAGAGGCGGGTATTCTGAAAAAATATTTTTAAAAACTCTTTTCTTAGTTCGCTGTCGTGTTTTTCGTTTTGTGCTACTAATTGTTTCAGCACTGCGTTTTCAGGTTTTTCCAGGAGTTCGGATACATACTGTTGGTGGATTTCAGCTGCCTGATGTTCGTTAATTTTTTCAAATATTTGGGCATCCACCAGGTGTTTTCCTTCTATCTGATAGCCTTCTCGGAGGGATGTGTAGGTGCTTTGGTGTCGTTCTAAAGACCCAATCCAGCAGGCATCAAACACATAACCGTGGGTGTGCAGATATGTTCCTAGTAGTTGGGATTGGAGATGCCCCAGTTTAGTGAGTCGATCATAATTTTCCTGCATAAATGAAGCTTGTCCGTGTCGAATCAGGTAGAGTTCGGAAGCCATAGCAATAAATTTTTATGAAGATAAGTACAAAACTACTGATTAAAAAAGAATTAATTGATAATTCGCTATGTATATATTATTATTACACCATATTCCAACAAAGTTTTTTATATGAAAAAGTCCAGAATTTTCAAGTGGATCGTGTATCTATTTTTAGGATTGGTTGCCCTATTTTTAATCTTGGCAATTTTAATTCCGATATTTTTTAAAGATGATATTAAAGCGCAGATTGACAAGCAAATTGCTCAGTCGATTAATGCAGAAGTTAATTTTGACCTGGATAAATTTCAAATTTCCTTACTTCGAAATTTTCCTTATCTGAGCATTTCCTTGCAGGATTTAAGTGTGTTGGGCAAAAAACCTTTTGCTGGAGACACCCTGCTTGCTGTGGATAATTTCAGAGTGACTGTTGACCTTTGGAGTGCTCTTTTTGGGTCTCAAATCAAAGTGCGGGGAGTCTATCTAGAGCGCCCACGGGTGTATGCCCAAGTACTTCGTAATGGCAAAGCCAATTGGGATATTATGATTAGTGAGCCTAAAGATACCACCCAAATAGAAACAGAAAAGCCCACTAAATTTAATGTAGATATTCGAAAGTGGAAAGTCACCAAGGGGCTGATTGTGTATGATGATAAGGCCTTGAAGACTTATTTAAAACTGGTTAATCTAAGTCATTCAGGCAGAGGAAATTTCAATCAGGATCAGTTTACTTTAAAGACTTCTACGCAATTAGATGATATGATACTTCGCTATGAGGGTACAGCGTATCTGGCCAATAAAAAAGTAGACGCTGATGTTGATTTGAATATGGATCTCCCACAATCCAAATATACATTTCTGGACAATAAAATCAGGATCAATGACTTTGCCTTTGGTTTTGAGGGTTTTGTGCAAATGCCCGATAGTACTATAACGATGGACATCAAATACAAAGCCCAGGAAAACGAGTTTAAGAATATACTTTCTTTGATCCCGGGAATGTTTACGAAGGATTTTGAGAAAATCAAAACGGATGGCAAACTGGCTTTTGACGGGTATGTCAAGGGTAAGTATACCGGGGATCAATTACCAGCTTTTGGAGTCAACTTACTGGTTAGCGATGCGATGTTTCAATATCCTGACTTGCCTACCCCAGTTTCTAATATTCAGGTAGATGTGAAAGTAGAAAACAATGACGGAGTTTTGGATCATACAGGCATAGATCTTAAAAAATTCCACATGGATTTGGGTAAAAACCCTGTAGATGCCCGTGCAAAAATCCAAAATCTAAATAATGCTATGATTGATGCACAGGCTATGGCTAAAATTAACTTGGCAGACCTCATCCGTATGTTTCCGATGCCAGGTACAGATTTGCGCGGTAATTTTGCCTTAGATCTCAAAGCCAAAGGAGTGTATGATGAGCATCAGCTACCCAGTGTAAGCAGTAAAATGAGTTTGCAAAATGGTTATCTCAAAAGCAGTCAGTATCCAGACGCACTGGAAAGCATGCGCTTCCTCATCCAGGCCAATAACCCGAGCGGCAAATATGAAGATACCAAAATAGCCATTGAAAACTTTGAAATGATTCTTGACAAAGAAAAATTTATTGTCAGTGCTTTTATAGAGAATCTCCAAGATATTACTTACAACCTCCAAGCTAAAGGAGGGATTGACCTAGAAAAAGTCTTACATCTTTATCCAATTGAAGGCATGGAAATGAAGGGGCGGATCAAAGCCGACCTAGAGACACAGGGCAAAATGTCATACATTACTGCCGAACAATACGATCGGCTGCCTACTAAGGGATTTGGTTCTGTAAAAGATTTTTTTTACCGAGATGCTTACATCCCACAAGGCTTTAAAATCACCGAAGCAAGCGCCAAATTTGACCCACAAAATATTCAGGTAGAGAAAATGGATGGTTTTTTGGGTAAAAGTGACATCCACGTCACAGGTAGCCTGAGCAATTATATGGCTTATTTGTTCAAACTGGATGGAGTCATACGAGGAAATATGCGTTTTAATTCGGACCGTTTTTTAGTGGATGAATGGATGGAAGAAACCACAAGCAGCAGTACAGAAAGCTCTTCGGAAGCACAAAGTACCAGCAATAATTCATCTTCTGAGGAAACTTATTCTACGGCGATTCCCAAAAATATTGACTTTACCCTTGATTCGTACATCAAAGAAGTAGCTTATGGTCTGATCAAACTGAATGATCTCAAAGGCAAAATCCTCGTCAAAGATGGTATATTAGACCTGAGTGATGTAAATTTTACAACACTTGGCGGGATATTCACAGCCAAAGGTTTGTATGATACGCAGGACATCAATCTGCCGAAATTCAGCTTTGATTTTGGAATCAAAAGCCTTCCTCTTTCCAGTGCCTATTCTACTTTTATGAATCAAGGGAAACAAAATGCCATTTCTCAAAATATGAGTGGATTACTCTCCAGTACCTTCAAAATCAGCGGAGAGCTTGGTGCTGATCTTATGCCCAAATTGAACGAATCTCTTAATGGCGTTTTTTCAGCACTGATCAGCAATGGACTGATCCAGGATATACCTCTACTCAATAATATCGGTAGCCTCACAGGATTGCAGGGTATCAAGAAATTTGATCTTGAGGATGTATTGGTGAAAGCCCAAATCAAAGACGGACGTGTAAAATATGAACCCTTTGACATTAAAGCCGGTGAGTATACAATGAATGTCAGCGGGAGTAATGGCATTGATGGAAGCCTGAATTTTCTGCTCAACCTAGAAGTCCCTACTGGATCGATGGGTATCTTGGCAAAACAAACACTTTCTGGGCTTGGTTTTAAACTGGGAGATGCCGAAAAAACCAAACTACAAATAGACGTAGGAGGTACTTACCTCAAACCTAAGTACAATCTCAATATAATAGACGCAGAGGGCAATACGATCAAAAGTAAAATCGACGAGGAAAAAGAAAATATTACCGAAAACCTAAAAGACAAAACCAAAGAAACCGTCAAAGAAAAGTTAGGAGAAGATATCAGTGAAAAACTTGACCTAGATAAAAACGAGGCCGCCCAGGAAATCATCAATCAAGCCCAGAAACAAGCAGATAAAATCCGGGAAGAAACCAAACTCAAAGCACAAGCCTTGCGTGCCCAGGCTGACTCCACAGAGAAAAAAGCCCTGGAAAAAGCCGCCAAGGAATCTCTGGTACAACGCAAACTGACTGAAGCCGCCGCCAAAAAAGCCAAGCAAATTGCCTACAATCAAGCAGATAAAATCGAGCAGGAAGGCATCCGACGTGCCGACCAGCTTTTGGCCGAAGCCCGTAAAAAGGCAGATGCCCTGAAAGAAGAATAATTTTTGGATTTTGTGCAAAGTGTCCGTTTTTTTGGAATAGGCAATGAGCTAGCATCCAGATTAGGTGATCTCGATTGTTATGCCCAAGCCAACATGATTTTGATCAGTAAAGCAGCCCAAGCTCTGCTCTATCGATCAAAACCAACCCCAATTAAACATACATATATCTATAAAAATACACCACTTTCTAATTTCCAAAAGGCAGATAAACTCGATAATTTTCAAACCAAGCTTCCAAAAAATTGACCCCAACTTAAAATTGATAATTTTTTTTAATTTAAAATAATTTTTTCATGGAATATAATTATAAAATAATCTATGGAAAAATAAGAATTTATTAAATTTATTGATAGCTAAAATTCATTTTGATAGTAAAATTCTAAACTCAAAATTTATCATTTTTCATCATATCTAAAAAAAAATATTGATTAAATGTTAGATAAAATGCAAGAACAACTATTAATAGATAGAATAAGAGCAGGAGACATAAAAGCCTTGGGAAATGTTTATGAAGCTTGTAAGGTGTATTTTATGAAATATGTAACTTCTCGATACCCTTTGCTAAAAGAAAGAGAGATGCTGGAGGATATTTATCACGAAGTGATCTTGATATTTTATCAAAATGTTGTGAGTGAAAAACTTGTGAGACTTGAATCCAGATTATCTACTTATATTGTCAGTGTGGGGGTTTTTTATTTAATTAATATAATTAAAGTTTTGAACAAAGAATCTAAATTTCTTGAAGAATTTGAAATCAAAGAACTAGAGTTTGATGAGTCGTTCCTCGATCCTGAAATTATAGAACCACTTGTGAAAGAACTTGAAGTACATATTAAGAAGCTAGATGAAGGATGTGAAGCATTGATTCGTAATTTTTTTTACGAGAAGAAAAAAATCCAAGAAATAGCCAAAGAAATGAATATTCAAGTATAATAGGCAATTTCAAAAGTGAATTTTTTGGGGTTGGGGTGTGTGGGGCGTAAGTGGCTGATATACAATATAATAAGTGGGTATATGGCGATAATTGTGTATAATTTCAAATATGAATAAATTTCCGGTTTGCTTCCAAAATGTGCCGATATGGGGTATAAAAATATAAAGGTAATGCCGCTATACGATAAATGGAGCGGCATTTTTGAAAAAGTTCATATTTGAAATTGGTAATAGATTGACCGATAGATTGACTGCTATTATTGCACTTTTCCGGGGTGATCCGGAGATGTGGGTAAAAAGAAACCGGCACACAAGTACCGGTTTCTTTATTATTATTTGATTTGTTTTAGATCGTAATCACTATCAAATGACTTGGTAAGCAGGGAGCGAACGGCCCAAATCTCATCTATTTTATCGGCGGATAAAAAGAAAGGCTTGTAGCGTTTGTTGTCGCTGTAAAGTGCCAGGCCGTTTTCGTTTACTTCGGCTCTTTTGCAAAGTATACCATGTGACTTTGATATTATTATATGAGCCTGACCTGGTAAAACATCTTGCAGATTGGTGCTTTTGCAAATGGCCCAATCGCCGTTTTTGATAGTGGGAAACATTGAATCCCCGGATACTTGGAAGGCCCTGTATTCTCCTTCTTCCTGAAAGAAACCGGGCAAGTTAATACGTTCCAACTGGTTCATTGAGTCTGTAATTTTAAAGTTTGTAACATAGCCAGCCTGCGATTCAACTGGAATCGCAAGCATTCCCTCCCCTTTTTGCGGAGGTTCAAGACTAACTCTCAATGCGTTTACTTTAGGTTGATTGTATTTAGAATCAGGCTCGCTAACTACAGAGTTGTTTTTAATGCTCTGGCTGTAATTAGGCCTTTTCCTATTTCTTTCTGAAGTTGAATCCGATGGATCGTAAAGCAACCAATCAAGAGAAACATCAAATATTTCTTTTAGGTTGTCTACAAGCCCAAGTGTTAGGTTTTTTTTTCCTTTCACTATATTTGATAAATGTCCTTGTGAAATTTCTAACCTTTCTGCCAATTCTTCTTGGCTCAATCCTTTTTGAATCCGTAGGTTTTCTATCTTTTCACCAATTTTATCTCCCTGGTTCATAGGTACTTATGGTGTTTTTTATGTCTTTTAGGAAAATATTATGCCTTTTAGCTTGCAATTTAACCTAAAAGACATAATATTTGCATTAACAAATATATAAAATTAATGCAAGATAGAAGTATGCTACATGAAAAAATTACGCCAAACTATTTGAGTGAGCTGAGAGATCGCTTGAAAAGGGGTGATAATGAGCGCATCGCTGAGGCTGTGGGTACTAATCGCTCATACGTGGCTCAGGTGCTTGGTGGCAACAGGGGCAGGGAGGTGATGAGTGAAAAAGGGCTAAGGATAGTGGCGGAGGCTCAGAGGATCATTATAGGTAGGAATCGGGAGATTGTGGAGCGGGCTGTAGCGGATAGTATACGGATATGGTCGTATGGTGAGGCTAGGGTGGCTCAGAGGGCTTAAAGGGTATTTAAATCAATATTAATAAATCTTAAAACGCTTTTTGAAATGAATTACGGAATCGCATTTGAATTGGAAATTATGGGTAGTGATGAGATCACTAAAGTAGAAAAGCTTCGGGCTTTGGTGGATAACTACGGTGGTAATGATATACGTAGTATTGCGGATAAAGTAAGGGAGATACTTGGTGAAATGTACGTCGTGGGTTGTGGCGGCTCTCACATCTGGGCTGTCAGGGTATGTGACTATAACAGTAAGCTTAGTGATGATCGCTGGGCCTTCATAGGCGATGCAGAAGTGGCTGAGAGCTGGCAGAAGATTGCAGACAGGCGTAATCAGAAGATAGAAGATACGCTGCAAGAGCTAATGAATTACGCTACTGATAAGTTGCTTGGTAATCCTGAACAATGCATATTTCCGGCTGATATTGAGGATGCTCTTTCTGGGCACTGGCTATGGATGAATCTGGATAGGACTAAGCAGAGAAATGTGATTGCATCTATACATTACAACCTGACGGGAATACTCATAAATGATGATATGCTACTGGAACGTTGGAAGGAAGAGGATGATATGCACTTAAACGCGTATAAAAGACAAGTGGCTCAGGCTCAGGAATGGCTAGAGGCTATGGATGCGAATCGTAAGCCTGCTCCTGCCACAAAAAGAAAAGCTAAGAGTAAAAGAACCCATGATGGCAACTCAAATGCCGTTTTTCATAATGTGAGCAAGGATTAGCCTTTGGCTAGTCCCTGCTTTTTTCTTTTATAAAAAAAGGTAAATCTTAATTATGCAAATCTATCAAGGCGAAATATACATCACATTAGAGGACTGGGAGCGTGTAGGGTACTCGGCTAAATCGGTCAAGGAGTCAATATCGCAATTAAAACCTTCCTATTCCTCTATCCAATCTATCAAAGACCCTGCTGATGAAAGGGGGCGGCTGTACTTGTATAGCTCGCTGGCGGAGGTGCATAGGGAGAAGTTTGAACGCTACTTTGGGGGCGTGGAGGGTTTTGCGAGGGCCGAACTGCAAAGGTATGTGGTGATCAGGGAGGCGGAGCGGCAGGCATTTGGTGAGCTACTGGGCTGGAACTATGACCGGGCCAAGGACTATGCTACGGCATCGGCCTGGCTTCGCTTCCTGGCTCGTATGCGGGTAGTGGGTAAGGGTACTACTGTTAAGGCGGAGTATCTGCTCCCGAAAGAGGTGTACCAATCTAAGAAACAGGTATTTTCCTGGGCTTGTGTGGGTATGCAGCAAATGAATGTGCGGTGCATTAAGCCTAAAAGCGGACGCTATCTGGAGATAAAGACGCTGGAATACAGGAAGGTGGAGGATGATCTGGAGGGTGTGTTTGGGCTTTTGCACTCCGGCCGGTATGGGCTAAAGAATGCTCTAGCTAAAGACTCGGACGTACACCGGGCTACTATAGTAGCGGCCTACGCCGGGGATGCAAAGTATGATAAAACCTACGCGCATAAGCTGTATGCGCAAGTGATGCGACAAAAGGGGCTGGAGCCTCTCTCTGAAAGATGGGCGATGTGGTATCTGGAGCAGGAAGAGGCTAGGATGCTGCTTGCTGAAAAGAGGCATGGTAAGAAGGCGCATAAAGACTTGTATGCTATCCACCATCATCGAAAACGCCCCTCCCCGATGGCCGCCTGGACGGGTGACGGCTTGTACCTGGGCTTGCTGGTGAAGCAAAAGGCTTATAACCGAAGCGGTGAGGAGGTATGGACTACTAAAAAGCTGGTGGTATGGCTCTGGTATGATTGGTTTAGTGAAGCTGTAGTGGGGTATAGGATCGGTAACTCAGAATCGGGTGATATGCTTAGGCTCTCCTTTAGGGATGGGCTAAACCTGTGGGAGGGGCAATGCCCTGGAGGAGTGCAGATAGACCGGCAGTGGGCCAATAACCCGGAGGTAAAGCGGATGTTTGAAAGGGCTGCGGTGAAGATCAAGGATAAAGCTCCTTATAACCCCCAGGAATCTATCGCAGAAAGATTCAATAAGGAGATCAATAAGTACATGAGGCGCATGGTGAAGGGATGGAGCGAGGGTACTCATAATTGGGTGAATATGACTTATAAGAATATCAACTTCACGCATAAACCTGAAACGATCAAGGATTACGCGCCCTTCTCTTATGAGGAGGCTCTTAGCTTCATCCATGACCTGATCCACTTCTACAATAATACTCCCCTGGAGAAGTACGGGCATAAATCACGTGTGGAGTATTTGCAGGCTCATCTGACGGAGGCTAAATCGGGGCGCAAGATAGCGGCCCTGGAGCGGGCTTATCTGTTTTCTATACCACGACTCGTAGAGCTTCGAAAGGGCTGGGTAAAGATCAGCATAGGCAAGCGAAAGTACTGGTATCAGGTAAAGAACTTCCATACTGTAGCCAGCCAAACGAAGGATTTTAAAGCCCTGGCTTTTTTTGATGAGGATCATCCGGAGGAGATTTATTTGTATGACTTTGACCCTGCCAACCCTGCCGATGAGCTTAAGCATAAGTACCTCTCTACCTGCGCTCGCTCCGAAGGCTATAACCCGGTAAGCTGGGAGCAAAGCAAAGAAGATAAACTAGAGATCGCCAAACAAGCTGCTGAGGCACAAAAGCAGCAGTCAGCCCAGGAAAAACGCTGGGAGGAGATACAACGCATCATAGAAGAATACGGGATAGAGACGGCTCTACAAGTAGCTACACAGCAGGAAATAAAAGAGATACTGCATGGTGGCTCGGTGGATTACAGAAGCTACTATGGCTCTGATACCCCAGTGACATTGGATATATCAGAACAGGAAGAAGATGCCACACTGGATAGAAAAAGGAAGTACATAGATGAAAAATTTAAACGGGCTACTGGCTCTTAGACAATGGATAAAATTTGCACAGAAAAAATGCGGCGTATGCGATTGGAGCTATCCTCTATGATGGGAGTTCTGAATCTGATTGAGATAAGCTTGATACTTAATCCGCCCCCTAAATGGCAACTCCCTGAAGATACATTCACAGGAAGGATAATTAATTTGGATGAGATGAATTTGAAAAAATGGCGTGTGGTGCTTAATACCACCCGTGAGCAAGAAGAGCTAGAAGTAATAGCCACAAGCCAACTCGAGGCTATGAAATCACATAAGGTGATCAAGAAAAAGAGGGAAATGATGGATAGGATAGGTAAGGATGCGCTTGTGGTCACGGAGGCTTATGAGGTATTTGAGGAAAATTAAAACCCCTGGTGCCGGCAGCCCTGGACGGCTGCCGAGGGGTATGGTTAAACAATGTAACAAGACAAAAGTATGGATAAAATTCTAAAAGATCAAATTTCGGAGGCTGCCTCCAATTATATTCAAGAGATGGGTATCTCGCAGGCGCGCCTAAGTGAAATATCAGGCGTGAAACAATCGCATCTTTCGCACATTATGCAGGGTAAGTATAGCATCAGCGTGAGTGGTAAGGAGGTGACGATTGCTGATAAGTATTATTCGTCACTGGCTAGAGCGATAGGGATGCAGCTTGAGAATAGCTACTGGGTGCATGTAGATACCGAAAACTACAAAAAAGTGTACATCGCCTGTGCTGATGCTAAACGGCTCAAAGAGCGAAGGATTATAGATGGGCTTTCGGGACTTGGGAAAAGCTATGCGGCCGGCAAGTTTGCCCAAGAAAAGCCAAACGAGACTTATTTGATTGCCTGTAAGGATGACTACAGCCCGAAGGAATTTATTGTGAGTGTGGCGGAGGCTCTTAGTATTGGTGTTGATCCCAGGCGTATGACCAGGGCGCAAATCAGGAAGGAGATCACCTCTAAGATGGCTGGTATGCGTAATCCGCTACTGATCATAGATGAAGCTGAAAACTTGAAGGATGCTGCCTGGAGTGCCATCAAGGATATTGCGGATGATCTGCAAGCTAAAGCAGGCATGGTGATCATTGGTGCTAATGATTTCAAGGGGCAGATTACAAGGAAAGCCAGGCTCAACAAAAGGGCTTACCCCCAGATAGAGAGTAGATTCACGGAGTACGATACATGGGCTGAACTTCATCCATTGGATGAGTACGACATACATCAGGTATGTGATACGCTTGGTATCAAAGATAAATCAGTAAGAAGCTGGATCGTAAAGCAATGCGCTGGACTTGACTACCGGGACTTGAAACGCTACGCACAGAAGATATTGAGAGAGAGTGCGGAAAGTGGTGAGCAAATCAATATGCAGTTTATCCAAATTTTATTCCAGTAAAAATGACAGATCAAGAATTCATAGAGCTGATGCAAAAAGCCACAGATCAGGCTAAAAATTATGTAGATACTGAGCTGGTGAGTATGCCCAACTTTGACTCGAGGAGCTATCAGGATATGATAGATATGATAGCTATGGACAACCTGGAGGTGCTTATCCAGCAGGCATACGCAAAAAAATCAGATGAAGTAAACCAATTAAACCTGCAAGAAAATGCCGATTAAAAGGATGTTTACAGTAAACGGCAGGTATGAGGTGCTCACTCAGGGGCTGCCGGGAGGTGATAAAATCGTAATCACCAAGAATCTGGATAATGAAGAACTGGAGGTGCAATACCTCCCTCTGATGGTGTACCGTGATATATACGGTAATGCCTTTGAGGAGAGCAAGGACGAAATAAGCGATATGGAGTTTTCGTCGGCACTGCTTCGGGCGGTGAGTTTTATTACGCGCAAGTGTAGTGAAGCAACAAGGCGTGAGTTTTAACTATAACCCATTGATTTGATATGAGAAATGAAATGAGATGTAAGTTTTGTAAGCATTGGAGCTTTGATCAGGTGATAGGTTCAGCTCTTTTTGGGTATTGTGAAAAGATGAAACCCGAAGAGCCTATACCCCTTGCGGAGAATATCATTACAAAGATGGAGAAACGCCCCTGTGAACAGGCCTCCAACTTCCTGACCGGGGAGCAGTATGGCTGCGTGCATTTTGAGATGCATCCTGATAAAGAGGATGATTATGCGTTAGGGCTTTGCTTGGAGGATGTGCAAATAGAAGAGCAAAAGGGTGAGCCTGATGAAGACATCCCGGAAGATGAGTTTATTAGGTATATTAGAGGGTATTCGGTGATATGAAAAAACAAAGAATACTTAGTAGCTCCTCATTGCTTAAGAAGGAATTCAAGATGCTAAAGTTTGAGGGTTTTTGGGCTGACATGCTAGGTGAGCCAGAATCAAACTTTAAGGCTCTTGTATGGGGTCCGGCTGCCTCCGGGAAATCTACGCTGACTTTGCGACTGTGCGACTACCTCACGAAATGGGGCAAGGTAGGCTATAATACTTGGGAAGAAGGTCATGCAAAGACCTTCAAAGACAGGTTAAACTCTAACAATATAGACAATCCGAAATTGTTCGTGATAGAAAAATACAGCTTTGAGGAGATGATGAGTGATGATTTCAAGAGAAAAGGGTATAAAACGATTGTGATAGACTCTTTGCAATATGCCCACTTTAGCTACGATCAATATAAAAAACTAGTGGCTAGATACCCGTCTAAGATTATTATACTCATTTCTCAGGTAAATGGGCGTGGGCGAATCAAAGGGGGGACAGATTTTCTTCATGCTGTAGATATGAAGATATACTGTAATAACGGAATGGCTCAAGTACAAAGTAGATTCACCGATGAAAAAACGGTGCAGATATTTGAAAAGAAAATCAAAGCTGGAGAACAGGCTAAATTGTTTGTGGGTAATGCTACTTGTATGCCTAAACCAGCTTTGAATGGTGTAACAGTAAAATCAAATTAGAATGACAAAAGCGAAAAGTGAAAAAGAGGTAGTCTTGGAAGTAGACATCCCTCAGATCAGTAAAAAGAAGGCTGAAAAAGCCCGTGACGAATACCTGAGCCTGCTGGCTGAAGAAACCCGTAACCTTGAGGTGCTGAAACGTGTGCAGGATATGGCTATTACGCCTATACGCGAAAAGAAAAAGGAATTATTCAAAGTGATTGAACGATACGTAAGGCAAGAATCCGGTTCGTTCCCTAATGAAGAAGGTAAGCGATCTTTTGAGTGGGGCGATGCTATAGTACGCATAGAGCCTGTGCCTGAAATCAAGTATTGTGCTGATTTTGAGAAGCAACCTGCGTTATTCTTGAGTATGGTCAAAAAGTACCCCAAGGTAATACTTGGTTGGAAGCCTGATATGAAGTATATCAATGCAAAGCTGCAGGAAGGTGATGAAGTGTTCCGGTCATTTATTGAGGAAGTGGATAGATCAGAGTACGAGGTGAGGATTATCCCTGCTGTAAAAGAAAAAGAGTAAACCCTGATGCCGGGTTTTTTTGCCCGGTATTGCTAATTTTTATTATCAATTGTTTAAAAAAGTAAGCGAATGAATTTGATCTTAGAATTATTTAAGAAAGTAATATTGGGCAAAGGATATAAGTTCTTTGAGAACGGAGACTTTAACCTGAATATGATCTATGTCAGAAGCGAAAACAACTATACCAATAAGTATGACGACTGGGTTTTCTGCTTCTGGAAAGAAAAAGGCGTATGGCAAACAGAAATATTCCCATGCTCCACCAAAGCGGGGAAGTTCTGGACTCGGAATTTTTTTGACGGTACATCAGATGGTACAGCCGTAGTAGTGCCCGGTCAATACCTGCAAGCCTACGAATTTGTAGATAATACCACCAACTGGCATCAAAGCCCCTGCCTGCTCCAGAAAGGTAACATTAAAATCTGGCGCGATGGCAATAAGGATAATATAATAGACCATATCAAGACGCAAGAAGGCTGGTTCGGCATAGACCTGCACTGGGCCAATGGCTACTATGTGGATCGCTGGTCGGCAGGCTGTATGGTAGTGCCTTTGCCATTTTATTGGGACTGGATAGACGTAGTAAGGAAATGTGCTAAGGTGTGGGGAAATCGCTTTAGTGTTACGCTTCTTGAGGCGGGTGATCTGAACCATGCCCCTGAGATGCCATTATGATGAAATCCATTACCTTCAAGCTGGGTCGTGAGCTGACGATCCAGCTTAGTGAAAAGCTGAAAGCATATATAGAAAGCTTGGATGATGAACAAGATGCTTATATGATGCTGGCTGTGATTGTACTGGGTAGGTGGTATCGGAGAAATCTGCACACCTTCCAGATGCCTGAGATACAAAATAAGATCAGGTTTAAGGCTGAAGAAGCCCTGGCGTTTTACATCGCCTTGCAAAATACCAATGATGTGCAGTTGATGACCATCAGAGGGGAAATAGATCAAAAAATTGTAAAACAATGAATAAAGCTAATAAATCACAAATTATCCGATTTAATACCTTGGCCAGTAAACTGGCTATGGATAAAGATACTAAAGCAGGGCTTGTTGAGCTGTATGGAAGCAAAGGTGAGCGAAGCGTAAAAAACCTCAGTGAGCGTCAAATACACGAGCTGAATCAGTACCTACAAAGCCAAGTCAATAAGCTGAATCAGGATTTGAACCAAGAACTGAATAAAATGCGGCTGAAATTTTACGGGCTGATGCATACGCTGGGCTATGAGATAGCTGATACGGAGGGTAAACTAGACTACCCTAAGATAGAGGATTGGCGCAAAAAATATGGTGTACATGGTAAGAAGTACGCCAAGCTGAATGATTACCCCAAAAAGGAGCTTGCGGAGCTTCTTACCCAAGTGGAGAAAATGCGAGATAAGAAGATACAGGCTAATCGCCAAAGTATGAAGGTTAATAAAGAAGGAGGTGAGGGGTGAATTGTAAAAATTGCGGGAAAGATGATATATCTTTATTCTCAAGTTATTGCACTGAATGCGCTAATAAAATGGTTGAGTCACTTTTGAATACTTGCGATGTGTGCCATGAGCAACATGATGTTCTAATAGTTATTAATAATCAGCTTGTGTATTGCGAGGATTGTTATAGAGAACATTTTGACCATGAGGGAGGATGGGTGAAAGATGAAATTTAAGTCACATAATCTATACAATCATCCACAGGCTCGCGGATCAAAATCGTGCAGAGGGTATTTCTTAAGAGTGTCTATGGATAGTGGTGTATTCTACTTGAGTAGAGGAGCAAGAGAGCTTATGGGCTTACAGGGTGAATATAAACTCGAAGTACTGGAGAATGAAAATAAGGAGTTTTTCTTGCTAAAAAGCACAAGCGGGTATGCTTTTAAGGGTCAAAAGAATAAAAATGACTTTGTATTCTGCTGTAAGTCACTAGTAAATGTGATGGCAGATACATTGAATATACCAGAAAATGCGCTGCAAATAAAAATGCCAGTCTTTAAGGATTCTATCCAAACGGAGCAGGGTACTACTGTTTTTCAACTTGGTAAGCCAATCGTTACGAAAAAAGAGGGGAATTCAAATGAAAACGCATAATTATACCCATCAAAAACCAAAGCCTCGGAATGCCCCTTTAAGCAGTATTCAAAACCTGTTTAAAACCTTTTTAAAGGTCAATCATCTAGAGGATAAGATCAAGGAAGCTTCATTGCCCGATGTATGGGCTAAGGTAGCAGGGCAGTATATCGCAAGCCGAACCAATAAGGTGTGGCTCAAGGGTGATGTACTGTTCGTAAGTGTCAGCTCAAGCTGTCTGCGTAATGAACTTGCCTTCGATGGCGGCCGCTACCTGGCTGCCATCCAGGAGCAAGTAAGTAAGTTTAAAAAAATACATTGGTGCTGATGAAAAAAGAAGATCAAGTCTTTATCTATATGAATCTTAAATTCATCTATCAGGATGAAACGGAATTTGTGGAATTGGTAGAGATGCCTAGTACCCTAGGTTGTAATATCCACAAAAGCCATACTACCGACTTTGTGGAAGACTTGCGAAAACTGCTTAAAACTTATAAAAATAAACCAAAAAAAAATGCTAAAGATGATGTTTAGGTATTTGCACCTGTGGTATTTGGTGCTTGTGTGGCTCATTGAGATATATGTAAAGAGGTGGAAATCTCGTAATAAGCCTTATTTTGATTGTTTTGGGAGGCATGACGATCCCTGCCCTGTGATATGCTCCGAATGCGGGTGGTTGGGAGCAAGCCGAGATGCCATCCATACTTATGCCACCTGTGTGGATGATAATGTAGAGCCTTGAGCAGAATGCCCGCGCTGCGGGTCAGATAATCAGTTGGTATCTGTTAGGGATTCGGAGGGCTTCTTTGAGGTGTTTAGTTGCATAACGTCAAACAAATAAATAAAAATGACAATAGAAAAAGAAGCTTATTACTCTTTGCTTGAGAGCTGTCAGCAAAATGATATGATGCCGATCCTGGGTTGCTTGGTGTATATGGTGATGACTGCGGGCGTAGATACTACGCTAGGGATATGTGAGGTCAAAAGCCAACTCCCTCCTAAGCTTAATTTCACGCTTCGGGAGGCCTTTAGGTACATCATGGATAACCAACATGATGAAAATGTAATGAATCAGTATATTGAATTTAAAATCAACTATCAAGATGAATGAGATTGTTTTTAGGGGTAAAGCCATTGATTATAACCCTCGGATTGGTGCAAGTGCCTACCATTTACACTCTACCAATTACCTCATAGATTATATAGATCGTGGGCTTATAGATACACAGGTGGTCAATATGGATGATGCCATAGAGCTAAGTATCAATAGTATTCGCAAAGCAAGAAGTCTTCACGGAAGTAGCCAGGATGAATATGATAAAAAATACAAACCTCGGCAAAGGGGTAAAACATTTGTGCAAAGGAATAAGGATGTTTTTGAAAAGCTTAAAAAAACGATGAATGAGGTCAAAAATAAGCGTTTATAATTTGAGTTAAGATGAATAAAAAAAAGGTGGTGTTTTTGACACCACTTTTTTTATTCCCTTTTGAGGCTGATTACCTTCCCATCATCCAATACGACCTTAATTCTGTAGTGCCATATCCTTGCACCTATGGGCTTATATGGCCGGTAAAGGTTTGTAATGCGCCGATGATTTTTGTTTTCGGATATTTCCCGTTTGGCGGGGCTGCCCAGTGCGAGCTTAAGATATTTTTCGGGCATTCCTACCCATACTTCGCCCAGGCTGATCTTATCCAAATACTCCTGCCCGAATAGCTCTGCTACTTCTTTTTTAAGGGCTTTTCTCTTTAGCCTGTTTTCCATAGCCTTCAGGAATCCGGCGTAAAGGACAAATGCCATGCCCAACCCCCAATAGCTCAGATAAAATAAAATTAGAGCGATGCCGGCAGGCACGTAAAAGTTAGTAGCATGCTTGCGTAAAAAAATCAAGATAATGTTTGTACTCATAATCGTAAAGGGTTTTAGATAATATTACTACTTCAAGCCTTTACGATTTGTTGTATTAGCAAAAAGATAATTGTTTTTAGCTTTTGCTAATATTAAGAGCATCTGCTCCGGGCGTGGAGGTGCTATGGCTGCGGAGCTTGTCTGTACCATCATATACAAATTGGCTGGTGTAGGTATATATATGTACCGGATTGATGCCGTGATCTGTCTCCAACTCCCTGGATACAAGCCGCATTTTGCCCCAATATGTGCCCTCATAGCCCTTCAGGATTAGGTGTACGGCATCCACAAGTCGGAGGGATTCCAATGCTTTTGGGCGGTTATATGAGTTGAAGGCTGTAGAAGCGAGTTGTTTTTGCTCTATATGGATTCGGATAGTCTCGAGCCTGGATTCGTCCAGCCTACCCTTTTCGGCAACGCCTGCCTCAGCCATTTCTATAAATATGGCGGGGAGTGCATAGGCGATCTCCAGTTCTTCGTACTTATACTGGGAGTTGAATAGGTCTATATGCTTGATGGCAGGCAGATTATTCGCCTCCAATAGCTCATTGGCTTCATCTGATAAGAGAAGATTAGCAATTGCCAAATAAAAAGTTTCCAGGTAATAAATCATTTTTTTAGTTCTTTAAGGATTAATTGCTCAATGTTTTTCTCAATGCGCCGATTGAGGAATTTACTGTCCCCGATAAATCTTCTTTGTGGAAGGTTGATTTTCATTTTTCGGCTGTGGGCCTTGCGGTTGTGTGCCTGCACGATCTCGCTCCGCCCCTTTCGGTTACGCTTAAAAGACCTGACTTTGGCGGCGGGTACTTGCTGCGTGACTGTGGTAGATAGCCCTTCGTTGTGCGCCTCGGCATAAGGTACATCTGTACCTATTACTACGGAGTCGGCAGTTTTTTTTATCACGCGTATTGACCTTCGTAGGCGGCCGGTCTTAGTGAGTATGGCTCTATTGCCGGCACGTTCCGCATATTTGCCTTTATCCGGTCTCTTGCGTTTTTTCCATTTCTCTATCTTGTCATCTATCCATAACTGGCGAATGAATCGGTCTTTGAAAAACCTTACAGATAATCCGCCAACTAAAGTAGTCGTGTTTTTGTATGCTCTTAGTAGGGCCTCATTTGCCTCTATTATTTTTTTGATACTCATTATATAGTAGCTTCTACATTACGAATGGTTCTTAAAAGCATTTCTTCATAGAGCCTTTGGAAGGTGCTCAGGTCAATACTGCTGATAGATTGCGAAGTCTGTATTACATTATCGCCCTTATGTAGTGCCTCAATGTTTACGGTGATGTTTCGGGCTGCCTGTTGGCCGGCTGCTACTACTCCAGAAGCTGCCTTATCTGAAATGCTGGGAGAAACAGCACCACCACCCAAACCCGGCACCGAACCCAAACCCGGTAATGCGGTGCTGGCTGTTGGCTGTTTGGCTTCCTGTTCGGCTTCCTTTCGGGCTTCTTTTACCCTTTGTATTTTGGAGTTTTTAAGGGAGTCTTTATAACCCTCTTTGAAGGCATCTGTTACATTTAGCTCCCTAAAGCTTTGGATGGTATTCTTAACCCCTGCGGCTATTTGAGCCGGGTTAAAGGTCATTATTCCTACGATCGTTTGAGCAAGTGCTTTGAATACAGGGATGATGTTTTGCACCACTGCACCCATACCTGCAAGGATAGCCCGAAATGTTTCGGAACGTTCGTAAGCTGTTTTGAGTGCTGCAATCAAGGCAATTACAGCGATCGCAATAGCCACAAATGGGTTGATGGCTAATACAGCATTGTATGCAAGTGTGGCTATTTTTAACGCTCCGAGTAAAATAAGTAGTGGTTTGAAAATATCAACCAATTGGAAAACAACTGTGAAAACGTTTGTCAGGAAGTGTATTCCTGCTTCAATGTAGGGAAGCCAAGATATAAAAGCATCCCGAAGTATATTTACACCTTCATTCAATAAAGCGAATACCGAACCACCAGTAAAGCCCATATTTTGAAACATTTGTACTCCAGCAGCGATTACCTCATAAAATAATAGCCTTGCATTAAGTATCAATACATCAAAGTCGGCTTTCATTTGGTTAAATGATGGTGCGAATTCCTGTTGTTTGAGTGCTATTTGCTCCTCGAGCATGAGTCTTTGGTTTTGGGCTTTGATGAATGGGTCTTGTAGGTCTATCAGGTTTTTCATACTTAGCTCTGCATTACCCAGGGAGGTGATAAAAGCTAGTCCGGCATCCTCTCCTGGACCACCAAATATATCTGCAATGGCAGTACCTACCTTTGCGGATTGTGGGGGTAGTTTGCCCATTGCTCTAGATACTTCTTGAATTACATCAAAGATTGACTTTGAGCCTGTTTTGAGGCTGTTTTCTATTTCGGTAGCACTAAGCCCAATACCTGCAATTGCGTCCCTGGTTGCTGGGGTTAGCTCTCTGAGTCTAAGCCCTGCTTCTTTGATGGTGTCAGCTCCCTTGTCTGAATAAATACCCTGCTTGATCTGCTGGCTCATTAGAGCCACTGCCTGATCAGCACTCAAGCCAACTTCTTTTAGTAATACTGGGTATTCTTTGAGTTGGTCTAAGTCCATAAGCCCGGCAGTGGCCTGGAGGGATTGCTGTACGAGCTTAAGCGAATCTTCGGCACTAAGCCCGGTATCGGCAAAGGCTTTTTGTAGAGTATTTGCAGCCAAATTAATTTCGGATGCATCGCGCTCAAATACTTTCTGTAGGGCAATGGATTTGGCAGTAAGTATATTTACTTCCTGCCCGGTAGCACCAAAAACAGCCTTGATCTGTTGTTGGTTTTGCACCACCATCCCGGATACATCTGTAAGATGAAGGACGGCTGCGATAAGTCCTCCAACTACCGCAATGGCTGCTCCATAGGGATTTTTGAGGAATCCGGTGAACTGGTTTAAAAATGGTATTTGATCGCGCATCTCAGCAAACATCTGTGCGTTTTTCAGCTTAAGTCCTCCTATAGTTTTATCCAATCCGCCAAATGCATTTTTGATCTGGTTAAGCCCTCCGGAGAATTGGTCTTTAAGATTGTAGATAATGTTAATTCCTATCATTTGTTCTTGATTTCTTTTTTGTTTGACCTTCTTACTATTACCCTGGTGAGCCTATCCAGGTATCTTGCATTCCATCTTATATAGTTTATCATTTTCCGCGTGTCCTCATTTAAATCATCTTCATTAATGACGTTTGCAAGTCCCATAATTGACACAATTGGCTTTCTAAGCTTGTGACTGATACGATCGGCAAAATGCCTCAGTTCAAAATTTTTGCGGCTAATGATTTCATCTTTGCTTATGATTTCGTTTTCAGATTCTCGGCTTTCGGTGATGTCGTGAAAGATGATTACACCACCTTCTATGTCGTCATTGATCTCGAGTGGTGCTATCACTATGATATATATGCGATCTTTGTAAGGGTACTCAATAAGCCCTGAGCTTCCTTTTAGCACATTCAGACATAGGGGTAGTACGTGTTCGGTAATTGACCGAGGTAGTAGATCACTCAGGTCTTTGCCTTTGCTATCTTGCAGTGTTTTGAATATATCACTCCCACCCGCAAAAAGATTTTGCATAAAGAAATCATACACATAAATGGTTGAACCAGGGATTAGTCCTGCAATCAGCTCAAAGGCTTGTATTATCTTTTTTATTGTATCAAGAGACATCTTTTAAGAATTTGGTTATTTTTTTTTGATCTTCTTCAGATATGCCTTTATAATAGGCATGATCATCGGTATATATCTGACCTGTTTTGGCGGCATTATTTTGAAATGCTTTATCTGGTTTTGGCAAATCTTTCAGCCGCTCATCAGGTGTAGGATTTGCCAATTTGCCGACCTGAATAGCCTCGCACCTACAGTTATGATCTATTGGCGGAAGATATTTTTCCCAAAACTCATGGTCTATGGGGAGCGTTATCCCGCTTAATGACTTGTGTTTGGCACGTGTGCGATCGTCACCTACAGCCTGGAATCGCAAGTATGGGAATTCGTCTTTTTCATCCTGATATTGCAAGAAGTTACGGGCATTCTGGGTAATGGCTATTGCATTATTGCGCTCGGTATTCATATAGCTTACATTGTAGTTGTTGTGTACTACTTGGGCGGAAAAATTAAATAAGTCCTCTTCGTCATCTTTAAACCCGGCTTTAAGGTCGCTTAATTTGCCTATCATTTGGTAAGTTTTGTGAGCAGAGAATCTTTGAGCATCAGTAAGTAATTTTTCCATCAAAGCACGCTCTTTGCTGCCTTTTTTGAGCTTCTTAAGGGTGCTTTCAAAGCCATCCTCAATTGATTTAGTGAACTCCTCTTGGTAAAATTTGAACAGGGTATCGTCAATATCCCCCTTTTTTAAATCACCTTTAAAGACCTTTTTAGCAAGCTTTAAAAAGTTGGCTAAGAGTGACGTGTCTTCTGCATACACGCTTGTAAAATCAAAATCAGCTTTTTGATTTTGCTGGTTTGGTTTTTTATTTTCTTCTGTTTCTCCTTCTTCTTCTTCTTCTTCTTCTTCTGGTTCTTGCGCCTGAGATGGTAAGGCTTTAGCTTTTACAGGAGTGCCGTAGGTCTTTTCAATATAACTACCGTCGATATCAAAATGCTGAATGAGCCATTGGTCAATGCTTAGTTGATTAAGGGCTAATGGTAATTTGCTGCTCAGGTTGAATTCAAAACTGTAGCCTTGTAGTGGTACTCCCCATTTGATAAGCTTTGCAAAGAGGTTGTCATTGATTTCAAACTCTACCATCCTTAAATCTGCTGTGGTGATGTTTCCCTCTTTTCTTTCGTGTACTTCAGACTGGCTAAGGCTGCTACCATTTTCGGTGGTCATAGTCTGTCCCAGCACTCTCTTGGATATTTGCTTGTCAGCAAATTCTATCCCGGAGAGGAATACATTATAAGCATCGCCTTTACTGGTTTCAATAAATTCAATCTCCGCTCCTTGTGGAAACAAACCCCATCCTGCTGAACCCATCTCGCGCAGGTGTTGCTCCATCCTATCCATTACGTTTTTATCCGTTCCACGGTATTTACCGACACGATAAGGAATGCCGAATAGCTCTTGAAATTGACTCCAGAGTCTTATACCGTTTTTTTTGAAGATTGCATAAGGCGCACACTCTAGTAATATCCCCAACTCGCTAGAGCCAATCATTAAATATAAATCGCTGTAAGGTGGGAGGCTTATGCTGATCATTTCATCTCCGTTTACATCTGGGAGTATGGAGAAGAAATCGGGTACGCAGTTTTCACGCTCAATGAGTAGTACATCTTGTATTAGACCTTGCCTTACATCAAGGTGTATGAATGAGTATCCGTGAAACACGCTTTCCATGGCGTATCTTAAGAACTTAAAAAACCATTTTTTCTTTAGCAGTCTTGTTAGTTGCTCATCCCTTTCCCTATCTTCATTTACAATGTGCCAGGGTGTGTTTAGAACGTTTAGCACCCTTGATTGCATTACTGCCCTCATGTGGGCATCCAGCAAGCAATCAAAATAGACTTCTTGAAGTGTGATCCTTCGCGGGCGAAATACATCAAGCGACTCTTCCTGAGCAAATCGCCAGTGCTCTATATCAACTGTGTATAGCCATTTTTGGCGTTTGACAATGTTTATGAGCGGTTGTTTTTCTGCTTTTCCGAGGGGTGAGATAATGTTTTTCCCTGCTAGTTTATTAGGCTTTTTGAAGCCTCCTAGCGATGCTAACTTTTCAAGGACGTATCTATAAGAAAATGTATTATCTTTCATTGTAAGGTGATTTAAACGGTATTTAAACGGTGTTTTTGATTTGATCAAATAATAAGCATTTGATTATTCATTTTAGCAATCTGCTAATAGCCGTGCTTTCTCTGTTTGTTGCTTCCAAATCTTATAGCAGGGCTTGATTCTGCACCTTCAAATCCTTTTCTTTTGAGGGTGCTTGTGATCTTATCATCTCTAATGGATTCAAAAAACTCTTTGGCTTCATAGTACTGATTTGTGCGATCTTCTGGTACGTTTTTTTTGGCAATCCTGGTGTAAAGAATATAAATGATAAAATATATTGTGTACTCTATCAGTGTATAGTTCCGATTATCTCCGGCTTTAGCAAATTCGTGATCAATATCTATTTGCCTGGATAGCATCTCTCTAATCTTTGACATTGCCATTTTCTCAGCTTTTTCACGCTCAAAGCTTGCATTGTCATTGCTAATTACTCCTAGTTCTTCATCGTTGATGATTGCTTGATAATCACTTAATTCTATGAATGCCATATTAATAAACTCTTTTTCGTTTTGATTTTCCTATTCGTATTTCGGCTTTTTGAATGAATGTATCTGCGTTGAGAATTGAGAATGCGCCTGCATCGCAATCGGGGGCATCATCTGGAGCGTTGCTCCCTTTTTCAAATGACATCAGCTGATCCATCTCAGCTTCTTCATCAGCACTACCTTGGGTAAGGATATTGTACCATACATTGCGGCGAATCCAAAAACCTGATATTGCTTCAATGCGATCAAATTTATTTGACTTGCTGCTTTTGTCTGGAACTACTGGGATGTGATAGCCACGTTTGTCGCCCTCAATATCAAAGTCGTTCACAAATTCATCCATTGCGAACAGTCCCTCTATTTGGTAGGTTACATTGTAGTGCTTGAGGTTCATGTCTTCATAAAGATCGTACAACCAACTTGCAGCCTCATGCCTGCTAGTCTGCCTACAAAAAACCGCTATACGATGAAACTCTCTGCCTGTTTTACCCCAAAATTTAAGGGCTTTAAAATCCCCCTGGTCTTTGTAACTTAGGTCACCGTACACCACCAGAGATTCATATTGATCCAATGGAAGTGTTTCTTTTCTTTGAATATACTCAGCCCTGAATATTTTACCGCTCTCAATTGGATTATTCATGTATTCCCTTTGAAAACTTCTATAAGTTTTTCTAGCTTGTATTTTGTCCCAATAGGCTTTTGTGTATTTGGCTTGCCAAGTTGGATTACCATTCTGATCAATGGCATTAACTTTAAAGTGTTTGCATTTTGGCAATGCTTTGATGATCTTGGCAAGAATGCTATTATTGTGTATTCGGCTGTTTACCAGCATAAATCTGCGAATATCCTGGTCAAAGCACTCCATCAAGTCATCAATAATCCATTCAACTGCCTCTGTGATCAGTCTTAGATTGTTACATCTTCTTTTGTTATCAAGATCATCGCACACTGTGTAATCCGGCCGATATTGCCTCTTCCTCAACCCTCGAGGGTTCTGACCTAATCCGAGACTTGAGAAGTATGCTCCTGATTTGGTCTGAAAGTCTCCATTAGTCCAGCTACCTGAAACAACCTGTTTGCCAAAATCATTGATCAGTCTTTGATTGTATTCAAGTTCTGCTTGGATACCTGAGAGTAGAATGGCAGCTTTTGGCTCAGTCTCTCCAACGAGTAGCATATACTTCATCTTGTTGGTGAGCATCATATTGATCGGGTAGCCTATGTTGGCATGAGTAGATTTAGCGCATCCCCGGTGACCCTCAAAAACGATGTCAATGGTCTCGTTTTTAACCAGCGTATTGAATATTTCAATATGATAGGGGGCGCAATCTACCGAGCTGCCATCCCTCCTTGATGCGAAATGCGGAAAGTAGTAGACAAAAAAATCATTGTAGTTTTCCGGCTTAAGTAGTCTATCAATCCGGTTTTGCTTTTCTTCTCTGGTTTCTTCAGGTATAATGGATGTAGCGGCTTGCAAGTCTTCACAATACTTGACATAAGCCTCTAATTCTGCTTTAAAGGTGTACTTTAAGGGTACTTTATTTCCAAAGCTTGAATCAATATATATGCTATCCATGTCTACTGTTTTTTGGTGATTGAGATAATAAACTCAAGATGAAGCTTGTTGAACTCTTTCGCCTTCTCGAGATTTTCTTTTTTAAGCCATTCAAAAAACAGCTTTGCGCTTTGTACGATTGTTGAAAAATCGTTGAGCTGTTTTTCATGTTGAGCAATTGTTGATGAGAGCATTCTGATTTCTTTTGCGTTTGTTATGCAGGAATCGTCATCTTTAGTCTTTGCTCTTATGGCTTTCCACATGTTCGCAATGGCAATTTGTTTGGATTGGTTTTTTTCTTCTCTTAGCCCTTCCCAGTTGTATTTTTTCTTCCAGTTTCGGAATGCTCTTTCGCTCACACATACAATTTCTGCAATCTCCTTATCTCTGAGAAGCCCTGTGATAAATAAATCTAAAGCACGTTCTTTCTTTTCTACTCTACTTAAGGTCATTTTCAAGGTCTTTAATTTGTGATTCACGATCACGAATTTGTTTTTGCAGTTCTAGGGATTCAAGTTTATAGTTCAATATCTCAAGTCTGATCACTTCATTATCTCTTCTGCCCTGTGCAACTTTGTATATAACTGATATTGAGATATAGATACTTTTTCCCTCAAGTCTCTCTAGTACCTGCTGGGCGTAACCCCTTGGTAGTCCTTCAATTCTTTTCGCTAATTTCGCCATATTGTTTCTTTTTTTAGCATTGTTTATAAAGTTAGCCATTTTTGGACATTATACAGCCAAATCAGTCCTGAATTTTATGAATCAATTCATGTTATTTTGCAGTAATGATAATCAATTAAGCAACACAAAGTAATATGTAATATGTTTGAGGTGATAGCTAAGTCAAATAAGGAGTCGGATATTATGATGTATGGGTCAATCCATGAGTGGAGTGAAGTGAGTAGTAAACGTATAGTGTCTGTGCTTAATGATTTGGCAAAAAAGTATGATGTAATCAATGCTCGCATTCATAGCCCCGGCGGGGTTGCGTTTGAAGCGGATGCCATCGGCTCTAATATCTCAAGACTTATTTCTCAGGGGAAGACCGTCAATGCTTATGTTGACGGGATAGCTGCCAGTGCTATGGCCGATCTTACCACTTATTTCTCCAAAGTCTTCATAGCAAAATCTGGTAAAATGATGATCCATCAGGCCCGTGCCAGTGCAGCAGGAGGCACTGCCAATCAGCTTCGTAATGCTGCGGAGCTTGTGGATAGTATCAATGAAGGTATGGCGGAGCGATTTGCCGCTAAGACCGGAAAGGATAAGGATTGGATTATGAAAAACTGGATGTCGGAAGGTCAGGATAAATGGTTTTCGGCAAGTCAGGCTCTTAAAGAAGGGCTTGTTGATGATATTGTCTTGGATTCACGTAAAGTGCCTGAGCAAGTAGAGTCAAATAATTACTTAGAAGTGATTGCTCAATATGATGAAATATTTAAGCCTGAAGCTATTGCTCAGGTGAAACAAAAATCAAATCCTATGAAAGATCGTTTTATTTCCCTACTAGGTTTTTTGGGAGTTTCAATTGCCTTGATCAAGGCTGATGCTGGTGACGATGATGTGTTTGCGCTACTGGAAGAGAAAACCAAAAAGCTGTACGCTGATTATCAAGGGTTGCGAGGATCGCTTAAAGATGCTGAACTAGCCCAGGTGAACGCATTGATTGAGGAAAAGAAGCTGCCTAATGCTCAGGCGGAAAAATTCCGCGCTATGGTGGATAGCATCGGTGCTGCTGCCGTAATTGATCTACTTAATACGTTTGATACGCCACGAAACCTGCACGCTGAGATTCAAGACAATAAGAAAAATTCTAAGAAAACCGAGGCTGACAATGTAAATCGTAAAGATTGGAAATATTCTGACTGGGAAAAGAACGACCCTAGCGGACTTCGGTATATGAAGCATAATGATTCTGAGAGATTTGAATCATTGTTCAATGCTGAGTACGGAGAATAATGGCTTGATACACTAAATAATAAGGCGAATAATGCTGGATGAGCTAGCCAGTCGGATGCTGGCTAGCAATAGCCTGGCAATAGTCTGGCAAAAACTAAAAAAAAATATGGCAGAATCTTTTGTGAATTGGCCTTTCGGAGAGGCAGATATTCAAGAACCCAACGCAGCCGCAGTGCTTGCCGTCACGGTAAAAAACACTATGACAATCGTAAAGTGCAAAACCGCTATGGCTGCTGACATGACCGTAAATGTGACCCTTCACACCGAACTCAAAAGAGGGGCTATACTGCAAATTATTGCGGCTTCGGATGCTACAGCAAGGGCTGTGACCTACGGCGATAATATGAACGCACCCGCTACGGCAGGAACAATATCAAAAACAAAGGCTCAAACGCTTGTGTTTGATGGGACTGCCTTTAACGCTATTGGAACGGCAGTTCAAATAGATTAATTAATAATAAAGACTAAAAGAAAATATGTCTCAGCAAGTTTTAAAGCAGTTTAACCGGGATGTGCAAAAATATATTTACCCGGACAACTCATTTTATAAGATGAGTATCAATGATGCTTCTGGTGGTGCTACTGCTACTGGTATGGAAGGAACACCTGGTAAAGTAGAGATACCACAGGAAGGACTACCTGTAGAAGGTGGGAAAAACCCTGAAAGCTTTCCCCTGCCAATAGATCAGAACACAGATGATGTGAAAGAGTATCCAGTAAATTGGCTGTACACCAAACCTCGGAGGGTTGCGGACTGGATTGATATGCAAACCAACTACAATCGTCGTCAGCTTTCTGTACAATCTCATGCCAATAAGATCAATGACATGATGGCGATAGAGTGCCTTGAGGCTTGGGTCCCCACAAAAGCTGATTTTATTCTGAGGACTTCGGGTAGTACTACACGCTCAGGGCTTACCAAAAAAACATCTGCGGGTACTGGCACGAGAAAACAGGGCAAGTATGAAGATGTTTTAAAAATCATGGAGCTATTCGGTGAGTGGGATGTGGAAATGGAGGGGAGACATTCTTTGTGGCCATCTGTTATGCTCGCTGACTTGTATGGCGACTTGAAATCTTCAGGGGCTTTTGTCGCTTATACTGATCTTCAGAATGCGCTTATTAAAGGTGGTCGCATTGGGAAACTTCTGACGTTTGAGGTTTGGACTAGAAGCTTTGCGGGTGTGTATACCAATGATAGCACTCCGATACCAAAATCGCTTTCTAAGTTTGTGCCAGCAGCATCAGACAATCACGCAGCTTTGTTCTGGCAGGAAAGTAGAGTACGCAGATATGAGGGGACTGTGAAATTCTTCCAGACAAATCAATCAGCAGAAAATCAGGCTGATTTAATATCTTCTGGATGCTGGAGTGGCGGCGTTAAGTCGCGTAAAGATGAAGCTGGTGTGGCTGCGCTAGTTCAAGCTCACGGCTAAAATTTAGTTTATTAGCATGATTTTTCTGGAAGCAGGGTTTGGAGATTTAGCAGAGATTGTAAATACATTAGGCGTTCCAGGCTTGCTTCTGATGGCGGTATGGTTCTTTGGTCGTTACTATGTGCAGAAAGAAGATGGCTGGGAAAAAAAGTACAACGAGCAAGAACAACGCTGGCAGTTGAGAATAGAAAAGCAGGAGTCTTATTGGGAAGAGAAGCTTGATAAGAAAGAAAAGCAAATTGATGAGGAGCGTAAGTTGTATTTTGCGGCTATTAGCTCTTTTAACGATCAGCTTTCTGATTTTGGCAGAGTGATGTCCAAAGTCATCAATGTGGCAAATCGCTCAGACCTTAAACAGAAAATTGATGACATTCAAAAATCTTATAATCAAAATCAAAAGGAGTAATGGAAAAAATTATTGGAAAAAACTGGCGAACTACTTTGTACGCTGTTCTGTATGCCTTACTGACTTTCCTTCTTCAGGTTGAGACGATCAGTACTGAAATGTTTCAGTTGGCTAATGGATTGTTGATTACGCTTGGCTTTGCGGCCGCTGCTGATGGAGCTAATGGTTCTAAGCCTAGCCCTGTGGCGGGTACTATTGTGAAGATGCTCATTGTACTGATTGTAATTACGAGCTTGATTGCTTCGTGCATACCTTCTATCCGAACTACAGCCGGATTTGTGAAGGCTTCAAAGACGCTCGCTATGGAAGACATCAAGGTCAAGTTTCCGAGTGATAGCTTTGATTACCCTGTGGATAGCCTGGGTAGATATACAGATAAACATGGGCTTGTGACTATTAAGATGGATAGTATATCGCCTGAGCTAAGGAAAACTACCATCGTATATAATTGGGATCGGATAAGCTATAAGACGGATTCTCTCATTGATGCCTGGAGTGAATTGCTGATACAAAAGGTAAAGGAGAGGAAAGCCAGGAAAGTAGAGCTTAGTATACATTAAACTTCCTGCTTTTTAAATCCTGTTTAAATAAGACTTAAATTGTTTTGAAATGTCAATAAAAGGTGTTGAAATCAGTAAAGCCAAACCGGATGTATTTGCCCAACTTGGGCAGGATAGTACTTCTGGGCTTATCGCTAATGGCGTAGCAGTGGCCGGTAAGTTGGCTTTGGATACTGTGTATACGCTATATTCGTTGGATGATGCTATTGCGCTTGGTGTTGATGAAAGTTATGATGCTGCTCACTCTGTGATTTTGTATCACCATATCAAGGAGTTTTATGAGGAGGTTGGGCTGGACTCAGGTGTTAAGCTTTATTTGTTGGTAGTGGCTCAATCAGTGACAATGACTCAGATGGTGGATGTGGCTAATAATCACGCTAAAAAGCTAATTGATGGCATAGAGGATGGTGATGCTTTCCAAATAGGTGTGGCTTATAATCCGGTGCTAACTGGCGGGACTCCATATACCCCAACAATGTCAAATGGGTTGGATGCCGATTTGCTTGCGGCTATTCCAAAAGCGCAGGCACTTGCTGAATACGCTTTTGGGAAGATGATGCCAACGAGATTCGTCCTCGAGGGTAAATTTATTGATCTTGACCCGATCGGAAGTCTTGAGGATTTGCGCAGTATCAGTGACGTGGAGGCTTCGGCGGTAAGTGTGGTGATTGGGCAGGATTGGGACTTTGCCGATTCGCTGGCTGCGTTTAATAAGTATGCTGCCGTGGGTACTGTTTTGGGTACTGTGGCAAGGGCTGCTGTAAATGAATCAATTGGCTGGGTGGAGGTTTTTAACTTAACAAATGTTGCTTCCGCTCGCTGGGTGGTTGCTGGTTTGTCAGATCACACCAAAACCAAAGATAATCAATCTATCTGGAATACTCTTGACGAGAAAGGGTATATCTTTCCGCTCACTTACTCTCGTGTGTCTGGCTATCGCTGGAATAAAGATCATACCTGCACTCCTATACTGGTTGATCCTGACGGCACGCTTAATGAATCTTTCATTCGCTACTCTCGCACGGCCGATAAAGCCGCACTCCAAATTTATGCGGCCCTGATTGGTTCGGTACAATCTCCTCAGCGTTTGCGCCCTGATGGAAAATTGGAACTGGCTGTAATTGCCGACCTCCAGGCGAGGGCTGAAAAGCAGGTGGATACTGCAATGGCTGGCGAAATCTCCGGACGTGAGATTGTAGTGGATAAGGACTCCGACCTTTTGCCCCCAGACCCGGAATTGCTTGTCGGTTTTAAGGTGCAGCCTTACGGCTCTGCCGATACGATTAAAATTAAGTTGAAACTCACTAAAAGCATTATCTAATGGCGATCAAAAAAGCATACGGTTGGAGTGATATTGATGTGGTACTCTTCGGGGATATTTCTGTGCATATCACCAATATTACTTATGAAGTAACCAGGGAGAAAACAAACGGGTATGGCAAAGGGGCGAGTCCTGTAAGACGTGGTAGAGGGAAAAAGAACTATGAAAGCATATCTATGACCATAGCTATGCCTGAAGTGGTTCAGATCAAAGAAGCTTTGAGAGCTAAGTATGGAATAGGGTTTGACCTGACGGATATTATCCCTTTTGATATACCAATTATTTACGATAACGGAGAAAAAGTTGTAAAAGACGTTATTCGGGATTTTGAGTGGACTCGTGACGGTGGAGGCGGCGGCGAAGATGATCAGGATATTGTAATTGAGCTACCTGGCATTTGTTCAAACATCTTATTTAACCTACCTGTTTAATGGCGAAAAAAGAAATTATTCCTGGGGTTAGCGAAGAGCAGGTTCAGGAATGGAAACAAAAATATGATGAGGTATACCTGCTTGAGGTGCCTCAGGATGATAAGTACGATGAGTTTTATAGGTGCATCATTCGCAAGCCCAATGCTCATATCCTCAATGAGTATATGCGAAAGCTAAATAACTATCCGATTGATGCCAATATCATGCTGATTGAGTCTTGCTGGCTTGCCGGTGATGAGTCCATTAAAGGGGATGATTATGTAAACTCCGCCATAGCTACGGTAGCTGAGGAGATCGTAGGCGGCGAAGCCAGACTGAATAAGCTGGATGCCCAAAACTCTGAAAAGCTTGGGCCTGCCGGAGAAAATTTTGCTCAGTGGAATTCAAAATTTGGTCAAGCTTATTTGATTGAGATTCCGGTGGATAATACTTATGAGAAATTTATCTATTGTGCTGTGAGAAAGCCGGTAAGACAGCAACTCAATAAGTATCTGAATAAATCGGAGCGCGTGCCTATTGATGCTGCGAGAGAGTTGATTTCTGTCATTTGGCTTGCCGGCGATGAGTCTATTAAGTCTGAAATAAAATACCTTACTTCGGCTACTAAGGTGCTTGCGCAAATCGTAATTGGGGCGCAAAGTAGCCTAAAAAAGATTTAGACTCCTTCATCCTTCAGGAGATGGACTGGAAGGACAAGTGGGATGCTATGATTTGGTACTATCTTAAAACTGTACCGGATAGCTTGGACGATGAGCAATGGATGGAGGCTTGCAGGGTGCTGGAGTTCATTAAGAAAGAAAAATTAATCGGAGGCTGATGGCTGAGTTAGAGGTAAGATTGAGAGAAAGGATTTTATCTTCCTTTCGGGTAGCTGGGAAAAGGTATCTGCTCCCGGACTCTAAAACGCTGGAAAGGCAAAGGGCGATATTAGGAGAACAAAGTTATAAGCCTGATTCGTCTCAGATAACAGTGTTTCAAAGAGATGTAGTTCCGGCGAGTTCTGTTTTTGGTACTCCGCTATTTGACAGCATCCGGATTCTTGGAGATGGGGTTGATTATACTTTTCAGCATGACCCCTTGGTGGACTTTACCCGAACTAAAAAGATCACGGAGACTGTGCTAAATGACGGTAATTCGGTGATTGAAGTAGCCGGGGTGCAGCCGATTGATATTAGGATTCAGGGTGTTCTGTGGAATCCGTCAGGGGGCTTTCCGGATGAGGAGCTATCAGAGCTTATCAGAATATTTGAGGAGGATACTACGCTGGACGTGGTGAGCAGGCTTTTTAATTATCACCAGGTCACGAGCATTTATATTAAGTCTTTAGATACGCCTGCTTTGGAGGGCTTTGAGGATACTCAGCCTTTTGTGATCTCCGCAAGGAGTATCAAACCTGCAAGTTTAGTGATTTTGGAAAATAATCTTTAAGACTATGCAATACTATAGATGTAAGTGCGGCGAAAAGGAAGGATGGGGATCAATGCCATTTGAGAAATGTAATGGTTGCGCCTTATGAGCGTTGCAAAAATTGCCATATTAAAAAAAGTGAGTTTCTTAAAAATAAATCTAATGATGAAAATTAAATTGTTTGCCATGTATTTGGTCTTAAGCTGTATGGTCACTATCGGGCAGGTTCGCTTTGATGCAGTGCATTCGGTGCAGGTGAAATCATCCTGGAAAGAATTGACGGATACTGCCGAAATAGAAGTGCCCAAGAATCTGAAGTTTAAAAACAAAAACGTAAGGGATTATATCAAAACCGGCGATCCGGTAACGATCAAGCTTGGATATAATGAGAACCTGAAGCGTGAATTTGTGGGCTTTGTCAGGGAGATAGAAGGTAATCTGCCGATTAAAGTTTTGTGCGAAGATTATTCGTACATACTAAAAAGGAAAAATTTTAATCAAAGCTTTCAGAATGCTACGCTTAAAGATGTAGTAAGCTATATCAGTAGTGAGTTTGACTTTGCGACTGATGTGGTGGATATACAACTTGGCAAGTTTGCGATGGAGCAGGCAAATGGTGCGAAGGTACTTGAGCAGATCAGGAGTAGCTATGGGCTGGTAAGTTACTTTAAGCATAACCCAGATGATGATTCTAAACCTGTGCTGCATGTGGGCTTTCCTTATGCCTTTGACGGTACGGCTCAAGATGTCAGGTTTAGGGTTCAATCTAATATCTTAAGCCATGATTTGAAATATAAAAGCCCTGAAGATAATACCGTTAAAATTAAAGCTATTTCAAATCTCCGAAGCGGGCAAAAAAAGGTTATAGAGGTGGGTGATGAAGGTGGGTCTGTGGAAACTAGAAATTATCCTGAGCTTTCTGAAGATGAACTTAGGAAATACGCAAATGAGGAACTCAGAAAGGCAAAGCTGGAGGGCTATCGCGGTTCTATTACCGCCTTTGGAATCCCTAGGGTAGAGCATGGTGATACAGTAATACTGGAAGATACTGAATACCCAGACCGACAGGGGAGCTATCTGGTAGATGCTACCAATCAGAAGTTTTCGGAGGGCGGATATAGGCGCGACATTGAAATAGGACAAAAAGTTTAGAGCTATGACGGCTTCGGACTCTCTCTGGGAATTGATGAAAGACCGAGTGCCGATGCAGGTTTTCTCGGTCAAGATACTGGAGGTAGATAAGTCTAATCATGTTTGCAAAGTAGAGCCTACGGATGGTAGACCTGTTATTTACGGTGTGCGCCTATGCGCCATTGAAGATGCCATTGATAATAAGATCGTGATTTATCCGAAAGTTGAAAGCCTGGGTTTGGTGAGTTTGATTGAGAACCGTAAGACTGAGGCTTTTTTGTTGGCTGTATCTGAAGTGGAATCTTTTGAACTGAAGGCTGAAGGCAATATTGTGTTTAATGGCGGGGATTTGGGAGGTCTGGTGAAGGTTGAGAGCCTTGTGAGCAGACTAAACGCAATAGAGGATAGAGTAAACCTTATACAGACGAACTACAATGCCCATACTCATCCCTCAAACGGATCGCCTACCACAAGTGTAATCAGCGAACCAAATTTACAGAAAACCCAAATAAGTGATATTGAAAACGAAAAGATCAAGCAATGAGAAAGGATGTTTTGCTCAATGATGGCGGCGATTTGCTTATAAGGAATGGAAGCTTTGTGCATGGCAATAGTGATGCTCAACATATTAGACTACTTATCAAGTCGGCCCCTGGGGACTGGGGGCAATCACCCTTAATTGGTGTTAATAGTAATAAATATATTCAGGCGAATAACCTGGAGCAGATGAAAAGTGAAATTATCAATATGCTCAAAGCCGATAAGTACAGGGTAAAGAAGCTTAAAATAGGTTCTGATTTTGAAATTGATCTTACGGTGATTACTCCAAATGTATGAAGACTATTCAAGTAGAGGTATATCAGAATGTTATCAATGTTGCTTTGCAACACTATGGAAGCCAGGAAGGAATTGTAAAACTCTGCCTGGATAATGATCTTGAGCTTACTGAGATAATTCACCCTGGGCGTGAGCTTTTGATTGATGAAAGTAAAGTGATCAGTCAGGCGATTGTATCTTACTATCAAGCAAAAGGTATTATTGTGGCAACCGGTACTGAAACGGATGCTATTAATCTGGCTGACTGTAGCTTTGAGTTTAGTAATGAATTTGGTGGAGAATTTAGTATAACTGTAGAATAATGGCTGTTACAGGAAGTAGGCAATATATCTGGGAGCAGATATTGAGTAAGATTAAATCTTTTCCTGAAAATGCGGGACGTGAAATAATGGCGGCGCATCTTCGGGGAATTCTTGATTTAATTCTTACATATACTTTCAATAAGGTGGATGATCACCCATTGACAATTGAAGACCTCGTGGGGCTTTCGGCTGTGCCGCCTGGCGGGGAGGCTGGGCAGGTGCTTAAGAAGAATTCGGAGAATGATTATGATGCGGGCTGGAAAGATGAGGAAGGTGGACAAACGCTAGAGACGGGATCGGGTGTAACGATTGGTCAGGATGGTAAGATTAATCTTGGGGGGCAGCTAACTCAAAACGTTTCATTTACAGGGGCTGGCATTACAACTATTATAGGGCAGATAGGTGCTGCGCTTGGAGGCTTGACGGCCATCATGCAAACTTCCAGGTTTGGGATTAATAGCTCTGGATGGTATATACAGACGTATTCAAGTAATCTGGTTGGTGCTACCCTTTTGTTTACTGTCAATGTAGACACTGATGCCGGAAATATTAGTTTTGTGGATGAGGTGAATGATCTTGAGATTCTCATGGGCGCGAAGCCTGACAGTGAAGTGGGTATTTATGCCAGGATGGGTAATGCTAATTATTATACTTTGCTTGGGTCTGATGTGGGTGCAGCCGGCGCATTTGCACTTATATCTCAGATACCATCGCTTACGGGGTATGCTACTCAAAGCTGGGTGCAATCTCAAATATCCGCTCTGGTAGACGCTGCGCCTGATCTTCTCAATACCTTTAATGAAATAGCGAATGCGCTTGGTAATGATCCAAACTTCGCCACTACTATTATGAATATGATTACTGCCGTGCAGAATGCATTGAACGCTTTGCAGGCAGATTTTGAGGCGTTTGTTGGCGTACAAGTGGGTGATTTCGGCTCTTTCCAGGAGCTTGCTACGGCAGTGCTTTCCCTTCAAAACACTAATTTGGGTGTTAATCAAACAAATACAGTTCCTTCTGCACTTACTTTTACGGGCAATGACGTGTATGGCACTGAGGATAACCCGCTCACGAATCTTAGTGCTATCCCTCCTCCGGATTTAACCGATGCCAGGGTATTTGCCGCGAAAATTTTTTTTGTAAAGCAGGCAAGTGAACCGGCTATTAGTATCAATCAATACAAAATTGATGATCGTTATGAATTTGCGCCAGATAAACTCAATAAGATAGTTGTGATATATGAATATGGCGTTAAGCCCAGTGTGCAGGGGGTGGCCTACCTTGACGATGTGTTTACGGTAACTGGTATGTCTATGACAGGGGTTCATAATCTTGGAAAAACATATAGACTTGCTACAGACGTACTTACGGCTAATTTTACTTCGTTGGACGCTAATAATGATCCCGGCCCTGGCGAAGTACAATGGATGAAAGCCTCTGACTCTGCCGGAACTAATGCAGTGCCTATATCTGGAGCTACCAACAATACTTATACTCTTGCTGGCGATGAGCTTTATGTTGGTTTCAAGGTGGATGGTGTTCAAATCGGAACATTTTTACAAGTGAAAAACTTGAGCCTGTTGGCTCAATATACTGAGGCACTCGGGCATAAGTCATCAACTGGATATGGTACACCTGCCGGGGCTGGAAATCTTTATATTACGCTTATCACGAGTGATGATGATGACTTTACAGGTACTATTCTTAATGCTGTAGCTCAGGGGGCAAGTGCCACATACAATATTGGAGATCAGACTAATGTTGCTAAAAGGCTTTCGCAAGGCGAAACTTTTTACATTGAGTATGATCATAAATGCATTAGCACCGGTACAGGTAATCAGGGAGGGCTAAGGATGTATTTTAATTTGGCTGATAATTTTGCTAACGCAAGCTATCATGGTAGCCAGATTACAAATAGCTACATTACTATTAAAGCAGGGGCGGCCGTGCCGGCTGTGAAGGAAAAGGCTAGAGTACTTGTTGAAAATGCAACGGCGGATGATGAGTTTGGACTGCAAATGCCTAACTCTACTGCCGGGGATAGATTGATTATTCAAAATTTGAAGGTTTATAAGGTTTTATAGAATGGCAGCATACAGGGTTTTGAGCAATGGAAGAAAAGACAGGGGAAGTGGAAGTTCGCCGCCAAATCCTCAATCTTCCTATGTGGATTATCCTGGTGTTATATCTATCAATGGTTCGGCTTCTAACCAAATCATTGAGGGGTTTCGGTTTACGGGTAGTGGGTTTTCGGACAATCGCATTGCATTAAAGTTTGAGGATTGCACCGGAGATATTATTGTAAGGAAATGCAAGATTCAAGGCTTTACCGGCTTGGATAGCAGGGCGATTTATGTCAAGAACTGTAAAAGGGTTTTGATAGAGCTTAACGACTACTATTTGAATACCACCAATTGCCAAATTTGGAATTCCCAGTTTTTCAAAAATAACCAGGAGTATTTTGTTTATGACAGAAATAAAAGCCTGGATATATATGGCAATCGGAATGACGGCTCGTATGGAGGGCTAACTTCAGACCTCCAGATGGTGAATGTGACGTCTGATAATATTGTGGTTACAAACAATCGGAATCAATTTGTAGATGGAAAGCCACATGATATATATAACTTTCTTAAAGTTGTTTGTACGCCTACGGGAAGGGGAAGATTTGAGAATAATTGGGCTAGGGGTACTACTACAAGTCGCACTGCCGATGGTGTTTGGACTTCTGATAATTGTGGAAATCCCTGGGGTGATGGGGGTGCATTTTGTGTTTGGGAGCAGGGAAGCACTTATTGGGATGCTACTAATAATATTTGTGTTCATGTGCCCATGTACGGCTTTCAGGCCGTTAGAAACGGTGGGCCTACTTCCAATATAAGACTTTATGACAATAAAGTCATTCTGGAAAAGAGGAGCGAGTATGTTGTTAATCGTAGAACAGGCATAATAACACTATGCCAAACCAGCTTAAGTTATCAGGTTGAAGATGGTGTGGTGGAGGATATGGAAAGAAATGTAGGCATTACTTATCGCTGGCGGGATGAATTGCCGAATCCATATTGGGTTCGGAATGATGTCTATCCTGGAGCCCCTGGAGTGTCTGACAAGACATCAAATAAATATGGCGCGGCTGCCGAGGCTGCCGGATATAATCCTAACATAATACCCGATTACATAATTTGATATGGCAAGAAGTACCGATGAAATATATAACCAGATAATTGCGGCTAAAGATGCTGATTCTGAATTAGTAGGCGTGGACATTAGCTCTCGCACTAATCTCTATCGTCTTTGGGCTTATATGACTGCTTATATCATCCATTTGTTTGAGGAGCTTCAAGATGTTTTTAAAGATGAGGTACAACAGATTAGGTTGAGCAGGCAGATTGGGACTTTGAAGTGGTACGCGCAAATAGCCAAAGATTTTCAATTGGGGTATGACCTAGTGGAGTTTGACACGGGGGCGTTTGGTTATGCCATCGATGATCCGGATTCAAGGATTGTAACTCGCTCATCTACCAAAAAGGAGAGCGGGACTATCAAATTGAAAGTGGCGAAGGATGTGGATGACTCAGCCCAACAACTTAGCGCAGAGGAGTTTACACAATTCAAAAGCTATATGGAGGAGGTGAAGTTTGCAGGCGATGATATTGAGTATGTTAACTTGAATCCTGATCTTTTGACGGTTGTGTGTGATGTTTATTATAATGGGCTTTTTCCTACTTCTGTGATTGATGATAATCTCGAGTCTGTAATTAATATGCATCTGAAAAATATTGACTTCGGAGGACTTTTGAATGTTAATTCACTTATTGATGACATACGGAATGCTACCGGCATTGAGGATATTGTTTTTAGCACCATTCAAGCCGTGCAGGGAGCTACGACTACAGACATCACAAGGGAGTATGAGACGATTGCCGGTTATATTGTTTTAGACAGCCTAACGGTGAGTAACTATTACCCGATTTAGTTATGAAAATATTTAATTGGAATATTGACCTTACTATTTTATGGATGATGCCTCCGGAAACAAAGATCGCCGTGCATTATGCCTGGATTAAGGCTTTGCTTAATCCGGTTAAATCTAATTATAGTGATTTTCTCCTGTATAGGAGGGCTGAAATTTATGATGCGTACATTACGGGTCAAACATTTCAATTAAGGAGGCTGCTTAATGATTCTTTTGATCCTGATCTTAAGCGAATCGTTATTATTCATTCTTTTGATGATGACCTTACTTTGTATTTAGACGAAGAAAATCAGCCAAATGAAGATATTTTTCTTTATCTTGATCAAGAAAACCAGCCTGCTGCTCATATTACTTTGTATCTTGATGGAGAGCCAGCAGGGGTTCTTCCTGTTGATTTTAGGATCGTTGCTCCACTGTCTTTACAGGCGATGGAAAATGAAATATTTAGTCTTGTGTCTACTAAGGCACTTGCTTCGAAAACCTATGACATAATATTTAGATAAATGAAAAGAATTAAATTTTCAGAAGGCGGGCAAAGCTTTAACGCCTCAGACTTTAAAGATATTCACGATGAATTGTTTGCTGCTATTGATGGACAATACAATGATTTTGGAGCGTTTGTGTTTAGCGGGTGCGTTGTTTCGGGTAGTCAATCTAACGCCTCAATAAGCGCAGGGCTTGTATATATAGATAGGAAAGTAATGCGTTTTCCGGCGCAAACAAATGTTAATTTCACAAATAACCCTACTCAATATATAAGGGCGGCGGCGGCCGTAGATTCACGCCCTAAGTCGTTTTCTCTTACTTCAGGCCAAAACACTCGCACGACTTACCAGGCTGAACTGGCAACCTCGTCCGGAGCAGGGCAAAGCCTTCAAATTAAATTTGATAAACCTGCCAGCACACTCGTTTATCTTTTATCCATCAAAGCTGTTCCCATTGGTGTTATTTGGGAGACCGATGATCTTACTTATTTTGATCTTGTCACAGGGCTTGGGTTTGGGCCTTTTTTGGGATGGGCTTTTTGCGATGGGCGCAATAATACTCCAGCTGCAAATAAAAGATTTTCAATAGGGTATGATCCGAGTGATGCGGATTATAATTTATTGCGTAAAACAGGTGGTAAAAGAAGTAATACGCTTACAGAGTCCAATATACCCCAGCATTTTTTTTATATCGCCACTGATGAAACCGTGGATGATCCTTTGTCTTCTGGAAGCCAAAGGGTTGCTAAATCGTACGATGCTAACGGTGAATTTAAGACCCGCCTTGGGGCTAGTGGTGCCAATCCTACACTTGGACGCACAAATACTTATGGTGCATTAGTGCCTACGGCGTTGGATAACCGCCCTGAATACATTGTACTTGCCAAGATTAAAAAAATTGCATAATTAGACTTTTTTTCAATGCCAAGGGTGTAAAATTTAATAAAAAAATTCATTTTTGAATTTGCGGTTTATACAAGACTCAAAAGCAATTTCCAAGAAAAAATGGCTCTGTCTCAGAAAATTGAGAAAGTTTTTTAACCAATAAAAAAAAATGATGAACAAAGAAAAATTTGAAAATTGGAAAAACCGGTTTTTGAATGAAGCTAGCCCAGAAGAGTTTTCTATCTTAAAAGGTTTGCTGGAAAATAATCAAAATACCGACCAGCTTGATCAAGTAAAGAAAATCAAGGCTTTTGATGATTATTTTAATAGAATAGAAGGAGAAAGGTGGGAAAACAACCTTGATTTATCTTCCAAAGAAAAGGGCGAATTAAAAGCATATTTCAAAAAGATAGACCGTAAAATGTCAAGAAAACCGGGCTTCAGAGGCTGGATTCCTCTCCTGATTGGTACTATGGGTGGCGCAGCAGCATCTTTTATGATTATTTCTATGATCAATACAGATAATTCTGCTAAACTCAGTTCCGAACCTCTGACGGAAAATATTGATTATTTTAAAGACAACTCGAGCTTGGAACACCTGATCAGTAGTAACTCGAATATAATGGGCAACTCAGAGGCACTCAAGGTGCTTTCTCCGAAAACCGAGGGGAATCATTCCGAGCAAATCGTTTTTCAATGGAAATATGAAGGCACCGGAAAACTGGAACTTGAAATCTTCAATAATCAAAATGAATCTCTGACCAGAGGTATGAGAATTATCCTCCCTCATCTTGCACAAGAATTAATCATTAATACAACTAGCCTCGAACCGGGCTTGTATTACTGGAAAATTACCCGCAATAATGAGCTGGTGGATATTAATAAATTTCTTATTGAAGCCGATTAACGCAAATTCTGCTCTCCCAACAATATGATAGGGCTCCAATAGTATGGATGTGCATACGCTGGATTCTTAATAAATTCTATTTTTGCCTGATGTAATGCCCGGGCATAGGAAGCATCTGAAGTCTCCAGGTGCTTCCTAAAAAACAATACTAAAAATTCCGAAGCACTATTTTCATTGATTTTCCAGAGACTTTGCATTACATTAGGCACTCCACAGAACATAAAACCTCGACCTAAGGACAGAATCCCCTCTCCTTTGATTTCTGTACCCACGCCACTTTCACAACTATTTACAATAATCAAATCGGTCTGAATCTGAAGGGCAAAAATTTCTTCCAGAAACAAAATACCGTTTTCACTAGGGGATGCCTGGTCAAAAGAAGGATACAGTTGTATGCCAGAGAAAGTGGGATCCGACGCAACAAAGCTGTGGGTAAAAAATAACAAAAAGCGGCTGTTGATTTTTTCACGCTTGATGGTTGTTTTACTGGCTTGCTTGCGTAAAAAGGGAACTACATCCTGACCACCTTTTTTTAGAATTAATTGCAGACTATTCAGGGTTGGCTCAGAGGTCATCAGCGCACGCTGTATGAGCGAATCCCCCATAAAAAAGCGCGAGGTATCCAACACAGCTTCTCGATTTGGAGGAAGAGTATCAAAAACAGGCATAAAAGCTGTCAGTCCGTGCTCAAAACTTTTGATTACAGGCTTTTGGAGAGCTTTAACGACTAATTTCAGCGAAGGGTAATATTGGATAGTATGTCTTTTGATTGCATAGGCAAAGTCCTTCAGTGATGCCGGGCTTTTGGGTTCTTGGCTTATCAAAGCCTCGAAAGGGATCGTAGCAAGCTGACCATCAGGTATGATCAGCAATTGTTTATCTGAAATAAAATGCTCTATGGGAGCCAGCAAGTATTTATACAGTTTGTAAGCCGGTTTATGAAAATCGTTGCTGACGGCACTGATATTTTCCAAAAGGCTTTTTACTTGGCGATTAAGTAGTTTTCGAGAGACTTTGATCGGTTGAAAGCAATAGCTTTTTTTAGAAATTGCCAGGATATAGGTATATTTTTCGCCAACCACATAAGTAATGGCTACAGTTTTTGAGTCAAGAAGATATTGAACTTCAGCAATTTTGATTTTCTTTTCGTTGTATTTCAGGTTATAATAATCTGGATATTTGGATTCAAAGGTTTTGATCAGTTTGGTAAGTCGGTCATCAAGTACAAAAATACTATCCTGATAGCGTTGTATGACTTCTCCCGAAAGGGGTTTACGGATCTCCTGTCTGTAAAAGCTCATTTCCGACTTAATTTTTTGCTCTTCCTGGAGTAGGTGATCAGGGATTCCTGCGTATTCTCTAACCGAAGATTCATGTAACTGCTCGTAAAGAACCGCTGCTTTACTTTGCTCTGAAAAATAAAAAGCCAGTTGATAGTCCTTTTGGCTTAGGCTCAAGCCGGTAGCCTCGCTGTACGCATCAGGATATTGAGCCGTAAGCTCAATCTGATCGCTCCTGTACAGTCGATCTCTTCGATTCTTAGAGAGGATTTCATCGTATAACAAATAATTTTTGATAGCCATGTGATAATAATAGCGCAATTTGCGTCTTTGCCATAGCTTCATATAAGAGCGCGCTTTGTATAAGATGGTCAAGCGAAAATACAGATCAGTCAAATGCCGCCCTTCGGCTGGAGGGTTGCTGGCAGGGTTATCCACTTCATAGCCCAATACATTGGCGGTTAAGCTTTTTTGAAAATAGTACAAAGCTCTTTTAGGCTGATTAAGCTGATAATACACCCGCCCGAGCAGAAATAAATTCATCGGTAAGTCTATTTCGGAATATTTGCTCTTTTTTTCCAGCAGTGTGATTGATCGTTTGAAATGCTGAATGGACTTATCAAAGTATCCCATTTCATAATCAATACTTCCTAGGTGGCTTATACTCAAGGCAACCTGTTGTTCCCGAACTTCCGATCTTTTATGAAGATATTTTCTTCGTAATTTTAAAGCCTCAGAAGAATACTTTTCTGCCTTTTTGAGGAAAGTAGGGTCTTTATCTTCAGCAACACGATACTTGCAGAGCCAGGCCCAACCCAAATGAAAATAAACATTGGCCAAATAAACACGCAGCGAATCCTCCGGAATTTTGCCCTCAGTGAGCAGAAAGTTGATCGTATTTAGAGATTTATCTAAGTAGAAAATACTTTGACCCGGTTTATTCATGTCATAGTTTAGTTTAGCCAAATTGTTGTACCTAATTACAAAAACCACGGAATTGGTGTCTTTCCCGATTAGTTTTTTTTCCAAACTCAAAGTACGAATAAAATACTGTTCGGCTTTTTTATAAGATTCTGTGTTTCCGTGTGCGGCACCCATCAAATTGCTCACCCTAGCCTCCCACTTGGTATTACCGGATTTTCTGAGATATTTTAAAGCTATACTCCCAAATCGGATGGATTCATAAGGATTTTGATTCAAATAACAAGCATAAGCCAGGTGGGTACTAAGTAACTCCAAAGAGTCTAAATCGGGTTTTTCTTGAACAGCATAAAAATTATATGCCCTTGAAAGGCTCTCCTGGGCAAATGTTAAGGACTCAAATCCTGGATTAAAGAGAGAATTATCACCAAATGCATCAAATACCATAAAACTAAGTCTGGAATAAATAGCAGCTAGTTTTTGATTGGTTTGAGGGCGATAATGAGGATAGATTTTTTGTCCTATACTTACAATGATATCTTTTACTTTTTCCCGAATGTGCAGAGAGTCTGATAGATGTACAATTCGGTATTTCAACAAAAAAGCCTTTTCCCACATTCTATTCAAAATGAGGTAATCGGCCGCCTGAGTATAATGATCGAGTGCTTTTGCAAATGCCTCTTTCAGGATGAGTGAATCGGCTTTTTGGGTATGTTTGTCAATTAACTTCTGATAATTGTTAATTATTAGAATGGATTTTGTCTTGTCTTCATCTGTACAGCCCCCTAAAAAAACACTCCAAATAATGATTAAAAAAGCGATTTTATGCAAATAAAATAATTGCATGTAATCAAAGGTGCGAACCATTTTTATTAAATTTTTAGAATTACCTTCCTAATAAATACCCATAAAATTAAGCATAATTTCTAATATTTTTTTATTTGGGCAAAGTTAATCCGATATAAATAGCGATCTAAGTTTCAATTAATCAGTAAGTATCCAAAAATTATTCAACTACATAGATTACATTGTAGAGATGTAAGTAAATTTTATTTTTTAAAAAAAAAATCTGCTTTTACCTGTGATATTTTCATCATTTTGCTATTAAAGAATAAATCATGTATAATGACAATAGTTAATCACATCACTCTGGAAGGGGTAGTCGTTCGAGTTCCGAATGAACTGAATGCACCCAATACAGCTTCTGCAACCGATAATCTGAAAATTATTCTGATGACCTACGGTCCGCAGGCTGACACGGATACGCGCATCTATCAGTATTTTGCCATTCGTTTTACGAAAAGCCTTACTGATTTGGTCGGTTCTAATCCCGATCTACAAGAAGTATTAAGCGGTGATAATAATGCTGCTATCATGAAAGCTCTTTTGGGCAAACGCCTGAGAATCGAGAATGGAGAGATGGAATCAGGGACGATTGATTTCTTGAATGAATCGGGGGAAATTGCTTTTTCCAAACCGGTCGTAATCGTATATACCAGCCGGTTTAAAATCACCGGAGAAGCATACCCACCCGAAATGGAGGAGCTTCAGTATGTGTTTTCTAACTGGGCAAACGGCTCAGGCAACGGATATGGGATTAATCCATAAAACCAAACCATTTTATACATTTAAAAACATTTAATCAAAAACTCAAAACAGTATGTCAGAAGGTTATTATTCTTTAAATATTGACGGATATGTGGTTGAAGTCAGCCAGTCTAAAAATTATATCCGAATCATTGGAGATTTAAAACGCGAATCTTCCAATTCTATTGAGGTGATTGCCTCAGAATTATGCTTTCAAATTACTATCCGGGAGAGTACCTTTTTAGATGAAAACACGGCTAATGATTTGATTCTAAGGCATCACGTACGCATTGAAGGGGTAGCACTTGACCCCGAATATGAGAAGCAGTTTGCAAGCCTTTATGAGACCTATCCTGAAACGGTCATTCTTATAGAAAAATATCAGGGTTTGAGCATTCATGCATCACAAGTCGGAGTTGAGGAATTGGCTGAGTATCTCAAAGAAACCTATGTTCTCCCTGAGTGGAGTGGTGTGGAGAACAGTGTATGGGTTCAGGGGGTAGTGATACACAAATCCGACAGAATACTAAGACTGATGACAGATATCACAGATCCTAATAATGCGGTCAGTTACCAATGCTTTGAGGTAAACCTTACAGAAGATACCTATGAAAAAGTAGAGCACGAATTGGAACAAACTGAGGTTGGGGATACTTTGCTGGTTAAAGGCTCACTGTTTTATCTTGATCCGAGTTTTAAGCACACAAGTTTTACTTATGATTTCAAGCCTGAACTGAGAAAAAAAGTAATTCTTCACATTCAGGGAGATACCCTTGTAAAACTTCCATCTGTGAATAAAAAAATCATACTCACATATTTTGATTATTATCTCAAAGACCAATTCCGTTTGGGGCAGTATGGTGATGATAATAAGATAGAAGGCTCTTACGGAGAAGTTGATTCAAACTATTAAACTCGACATGCTATCTTTTGTAAAACCCGACATAGATGTATGCCGGGTTTTGTATTTTAAGTAGATCAAACGCTGGTGTTCATCCAAGTATAGAATTTAGGATATTGCCTGTTATAATACAATAAATCTATGAACTACAGACCTAACACTAGTTGATATCTTTGCCGTTTTTGAGCAATTGGATAGCGTTCTCAAGATTGGTTTTATTGGCCTGATCTCCTGCGGGTACTTGTTTTAGAGCCAGATTGGCGTGTTTGAGGGCTGTCTGGAAATCACCATTGGCAGAATAACCCCGGGCTAAACCGAAATCAACAGGCCAGGTATTCGGAAATTTTTTAGCATTTAATTTAAATACCTCGAGTGCCTTGGTTTTATTGCCTTGTGCGAGCAGTTGTCGTCCATAAGTATGAATCTCTATGACAGTACCCATAGGCAGTGCCTCGTCCATAATCGTCAGAGCTTCTTTTTCGCGGTTTAGTTTAGATAAGATTTGAGCTTTGGTAGATAGTGTCGTAAAATTCTTTTGCCCGATAAAGGGAGCATGGATAGATGCATCCGCCCATTCTAGCCCCTTCTCGAGATGTACCTGGTTGATCAGGCAATATTGGGCAGCAGTATTCCAGGCAGTCCAGTTAAAACCTATGCTGGAGCGTAGTTCATTTTCAAAATTAGCCACTACTTGATCGTGTGTGTTGACTTCTATTTTGAAAGGAATTCTCTTTTTTTCCCAGCGAAGGGCTAGTACAGCAGCATTTGTAGTAACCTCCGAAAATTCATAGGTCAGCATTTCCTGCATCGGAGCATCTTCCCATTGGGTTGTGATTCGAAGTACGTCTTCTTTTTCCTGATAATAATAACTTCCCCAAGAAGACGAATTTTTAGAAAAAATAACGATTACTTTTCCGCTCTCTTCAAGTGCCATGTGAAGTCCGTAGATGCCTGCTTTGAGTAGCTGTCCGGCTACTTTTACATCATTACTCAACAGAATGGTCGTGTTGTCATTGGCTCCGGCGCGCCAAGGAGCTGCTTTGGAAGTACCAAATCCCAGATCATTAAAGCCATAAGGGACAAGTTTTCCCCAGATTTCACGCCCCCCTACCGAAGGACGATAAAATGTAACCGTCACATCTGTAATTCCGATACGTTGCATCACCTGTGCTTTGGGGCTGTCATAAGGTGTAGTCAGTTGTGCTTTCAGTTCCGAAAAAAAGAGCAGCAAACAAACCATAAGGCATAAAAGGGAAGATTTTTTTAACATGATTGTTTAATTTAGAGTTGATAAAAATTTTGGGTCAATTTTAGAATTTCCCAATAAATAAGCTCTATGAAAAAAAAATTTAACAACAATTTAACATAGTGAATTCCATTTACCAACGATTCATAGGTATCAAAACACCTTATTTCGTAATACCAATCATCCATTAAACTTGATATACCTTGAAAAAATCGGAGTTTTTACACAGAATTAAATTACAAACCCAAACCGCACACCAACACATCGAGCAAAACTATTTGACGGCTTCCCTTGTGGCAGAGCGGCTAAAACGGACGGAATACATTCTTTTACTGGAAAAATTTTTGAGTTTTTATCTGCCTTGTGAGCAAGAGCTTCTCTATCAAGAGTTTTGGCAAAAAGAAGCTTTTGATATAGAAAAAAGACTTAAAACCCCTCTAATCATCAAAGATTTAAATTTTCTTGGGCTTTCCGAATCCAAGATTAAGCAGCTAGAAAAACCTGGTGAATTGCCTGAATTACGGCAAAACGCACAAATTATGGGTTATCTCTATGTGGTAGAGGGCTCCACGCTGGGTGGGCAAATTCTAGGGCGACACCTTCAAAACCTTTTTGGCTTTACGGACAAACACGGGGCGGCTTTTTTTTATAGCTATGGCAAAGAAAATTTAGGGATCATGTGGAGAAGCTTTCAAAATTTACTGGAAAACTTTATAAACCAATTTCCTGAAGAAGAAAATTTGGTGATTGACAGTGCCAATCAAACTTTCCACCTCCTGGATCGGCATCTTTGTTCCTAAGCATTGCCATCTAGGAGGAAATGAAGGTATGCGCAGTTTCTTTTAAGTAGACTTAATTGTTAATAAAAATAGCGTTTTTATTAAATTTGCAATAATATTAGCAAAAATACTTGACTTAAATGATTAGAAATAGTACTTTTGAAGTATTAAATAATTTTTAACTCAAAATTTTATCATAATGACCGTACAAGAAATCGCTCAGGAATTGGTAGACCTTTGTCGCCAGGGGAAATTTATGGAAGCACAGGAAAAGCTTTATTCACCCAATACGCGCAGCATTGAGCCGGAAGGTACTCCTGGAAATGATGTCCGAGGGATGGATGCATTAAAAGCGAAGGATAAGATGTTCAACTCTATGTTTGAAGTACACAGCATCGATGTATCCGACCCGATTGTGGCAGGCAATTTTTTTACACTACGTATGACATTGGATACAACCATGAAAGAATCCGGTCAGCGTGTTCCTATGGAAGAAATTGCTGTTTATGAGGTAAATGATGGAAAAATCGTCCTTGAGCAATTTTTCTATCCAGCGCAGCAACAAGTCTAAGCCCTACTAGGTGATCTCGAAAGGATTGATTTCAAACCTATAAGCACCCAAAATCATTACGGCCTTATGTTTTGCAAGGCTCAAACCTAACAGATTTAGCATGGATCTGTTAGGTATATTTATAAAAAATACAGGAAACAAAAGCCCATCAAAACAAACTATACCGCAGTAAAATTTCAAGGCAATTTTTTAGAAAAGGGCTTCTAACTGCTCAATTTCTAGGTCGAAGAAATCTTCAATCACCAAATCAGTATGGGCTAATTCCTCGGCCGTATGCGTTGTGGTGATGCCTACTACTTTACACCCGGCATCTTGGGCGGCCTTGACCCCAGAGAGCGAATCTTCAAAAACGATACACCTGTTTGGGTCAAATTTTAATGCTGCAGCGACTTTGAGATAAATCTCTGGATTGGGTTTGCCGTGATTGACGTGGCTCTCGTCGAGGATGGTCTGAAAATAGAAATCCAGCCCACATTTCTCGAGTACAAAATCTACGTTTTCACGCGGAGCAGAAGTACCAATAGCCTTCACAATTTGCTGGCATTCAAGCTCAATAATAAAATCCTTGACCCCTCCAAAAGGCTCGATCGCTTTTTTGTACAAGTCCCTAAAAAGCTGTTCTTTTTCCTGGGCATAGATTTTTACCTGTTCCGGGCTGATCTCTCCAAAAAGGTTGGGAATCCACTCCTTGTTGGTGCGTCCATAGATTTTTAGCTTCATTTCCTCTTCGTTGAGGTCGTAGCCGTATTTTTGGGCAAACTGTTTTAATGCCGTTTTGTGGTAAGGATTGCTGTCTACAATCACTCCATCCATATCAAAAATAACCGCAAAATTACTCATGTTTGTAGGTTTGTGGTGAATTCAAATCTAGCGCAATAATACAAATAAAACCTTAATTTAATGAGTTATTCCGGCAATCTAAATTTTGGAGCAAATTTCCAAAATCGGATGCTTATCACCTCAACAAAAACCATTAATATACTGATAATGAGTAAATTAAATTCCTGGTATTGTATTCGAATATATTTTGGCAAGTTAAGTACTCGATGCATAGCTGGTTGAAGAATGTTCGAAAAAGCTCACTCCTTTGGGGTGAGCTTTTTTTACTTCTTTATAATTTTACTTGAAAGATAAATCTATATATGTGATATAATTGCGACGCTACACACTATAATTACAACATCATACACTATAATTGCGACGCTACACACTATAATTACAACATCATACACTATAATTGCGACACTACACACTATAATTACAACATCATACACTATAATTGCGACACTACACACTATAATTACAACATCATACACTATAATTGCGACACTACACACTATAATTACAACATCATACACTATAATTACAATACCACACACTATAATTGCGACACTACACACCAAAACAGCCAGCTTGCACACTAGAATGACGACCTTACACACCAAAACAGCCAGCTTGCACACTAGAATGACGACCTTACACACTAAAACAGCCAGCTTGCACACTAGAATGACGACCTTACACACTAAAACATCGGCATAAAGCTTTGCTAAAACAGGATAAATTTCTTTAGTTTTTCCAAAACGGAATGATGGAATATTCGGGGCCTTTTAAGCCGAAGTTGTGTAGTTTCATCAAAGATTGTTTACTTTTTACATGCAAGACAATCTTCAAGCTGTGCTCTCCGGGTATTGCCTCCCGAATCGGGATATAGCTAATGATGCCCATTTCTTTGGTCTTGGGGTGGGTAAATTGCCTCCAACGGAGCTTCTCCAAAGGCTGATTATCCAGCAGAATATGATAAAATTCTGCATAACAATCCAATATTTCGGCTTCCGTTTCGCGATCAATCGCACAGTCTTTGTCCATCAGGTTCTCTATAATTTTCTGATGTACGATGAATAGTTTTACATAAGACTCCTCTATGATGTCAGACTGAATGCTTGCCTGCTGTACCAGTTCTTCGGCAGGTCTAAGGTTTTCATAAAGGCGGGTGTCCAGTTCGGTATTTTGTGAGCGGATATTGAGGTATTTTTTTGGGTTAAAAATCGCATCGGCTCCTGAGCGCGTAAGCTGTGTAATGCTAAAAGCAATGATCAGATACGTAATCGCTCCGGCTACCACAATCCAAGCTTTGATATTGCTGACCAAGGTGTAGTAGGTTGTGCGGTAAAGAGGGGCTAGGGTCAGTATCGAGAAGATCAGATAGACTGGATAATACAATTTAGCCAGTTTTTTCTGCTTTTTGACATAACCCAGGGTCAAAAAATCAAACATATACACCAAACCCAGCAACGCAAAAATCCGGGAAATCACCCAGATAAAGTTATAAGCACTATCTCCTACACTCAATCTGAGGCTACTGTGGGGAATGATCACCAACAATGCCACCAAAAGCCCCATAATGATCATAAAAAAGAAAAATGAAAGCGTAAAGATCAAACTACAGATAGTCTCCTGCAAGATAACCCAATCCGTAATATCACGCACTTTGCTTACTCGGTTTTTAAAAATATCGGCGTAGTGGATTTTATTCATCTGGATGCCTTCCGGGAATACATCGCTTAGGGTAATGGATGCCACCCAAAAACCTCGCATAATCAAATGAAGTGAAAAGCCGAAAATTAAAGCATATAAAGCCGCTGTAAGCAGATTGGCAATAAACACATACTCATAATAACCGCTTTGTTGTAGTCTGATAAAGCTTTGATAATACAAAAAGTCAGTTACCTGAAGCAGAAAAAAAATAACTCCCCCAGAGATAAACAACTCCGGTTCCCAGCTTCGATGTTGAATATCTTCCAACCACTGAGGTTTTTGTTTAGTCATCGTGAATGGGTATTTTTTCTATTAATTCGGAAAAATCCTTGCAAAATAAAGTGGAATAGTACCATTGTCAAGTCGGGAGGAATACAGAAAGCATAAAAAAAGGCTTTTTAAATCAAAAAGCCTCTCACAAAAAACCTTTAAAAGTCAAAATCTGTCAATTAGCCCAATACTTCACGGAAGAGATCATTTAGTTTCTCTACATCCGGTTTGATTTTGGGGAATTCCGCTTCGTGTTCTTCACATTTTATAATTTCTTTTTCTATAAATTCGTGAAAATACGGAATCTGGCGAATTTCTTCGGTTTCGTTGGAAATTTCTTTTCTTTTAAGAAGCCCCTCGATGTTTTCCATAAACTCGCGGTCTCTGTCTACAATCGTTAGTAGTTTTTGGAACTCAATAGGCGGGTAAGTCCTTTTTTCAATCACCCAGATAGCACAAAGCAAAGGACGGATGGCATAAAAATATTTTTTCAGCTTGACCTGCTCCCCTTGTAAATGCCCTAAATACGTATGCTTTGTAATCCCCAAATAATGATGCAAACTGGTACGGGGAGAGAAATATTCGGAAGCCAATTCACGAAGTCTTTTTATAAAAACGGAATGCTCTTTATACACAATCGGCGATTGCATCCACTCAAAAAGGGAAGCATTGGACTTGTGAAACAAACGAAGCGATTTGCGAACATCCCAGCCGATCAAATCCATTTTTTGGGCCAAAAACAGATCAATCGCATCTTTACGATCATAGATCGATAAATATCTTTTTGGGGATTGCACATAAATAAACCGTACGTCAAAGTCACTGTCAGGTGAAGGAAATCCCCAAGCCCGACTACCTGACTCGCAGGCATACAGCACCGTAATCTCTTGTTCTTGCTCTAATCTATCGAGCTCAGATACAATTTGTTCCCTCATGTCCATATTATTAGTTTGTGATAAGTCTTTAACCATTATGTGTTAGACCAAATACTCCTTATTCAGCACCCAATACCCAGCAATGATACCAAATTCATACCAAAAGCACAACATACACAAAATCCGTTTTAAAAAACAATTCTCTAAAAAGATTAGATCTGAGCCGTTTTTTTGTATTTTTACAGCCCGATTCCTAAAAAAACAAAGCTTAAAATTCGTAAGATTTTTATAAAAGTCATCAAAAACAATGACAACATGGGTCTTTTGTCCTTGACCATTACATCTACCATTACATTTCGGGGTTCTTCCTATTTATTCAACTAAGGTCTAATGTGTTTATTGAAAAATCATTTTAAACCAATTATTGAGTACTCGATGCATAATCTCTACCGGCCCCGGATGAATGAAAGTTTCATCACTATTTTATTATTAAGCCTTTGCTTTATGCTTGGCCAGGAAACCTTTTTTCCAAAAAAATCAGCCCCAAAAAACAAAAAAGATTCGGCTTATCTGCTAAATCCGACTGAACACACACTCCAGCACAAGCCTTTGAATCATCCCCTAAAAATTCGCACAAATAAAAATTCTATCACCTTGCAACAAAAAATAAACGAATGTATCAAAACACCTGACCAGGATATTACCCAAAAAAGAATTGCTTTTCAAGCTTTTTTAGATACGCATCCTTATGCCCTAAAGCCCAAATTAAACCCCAAAGAGCTTAAAAAAATACCTAAAAAAGACCGACCCGACCTGGCCATAGAGCAGGATTTCCTGAGAACGCTCGACCCCAGGCTTGGTTATGTACCCCACACCCGAAAAATCAAAGCCTATCAAGAAACCCAAAGAAGGTTGCAAAAACAGAAAACAAAGGCTGCTATCCCAGGAGTAAACTGGGAAGAACGAGGACCTGCCAATGTCGCCGGGCGAACCCGCGCCCTGATGTTCGATCCCAATGACCCAAACCATAAAAAGGTATGGGCAGGCGGCGTATCTGGTGGACTTTGGTACAACAATGACATCTCTCACCCGGATTCTACCTGGCGCAATGTGAGCGATTTCTGGCCTAATATTGCGATTACTACGATCTCTTATGACCCCAACAATCCTTTGATCTTTTATGCAGGTACCGGAGAAGGCTGGTGGAACATTGATGCCGTTCGTGGGGCAGGGCTTTGGAAATCTGCCGATGGAGGCGCAAACTGGGTACAAATGACCGCCGAACAAGGCTTTTATCCCACAGATATTGCTTTTTATTTTGTCAATGACATCGTAGTTCGTGACAATGGCAGCCAAAGCGAATTACTGGTGGCTACTGGACAAAAATACAACAACGGCACTTGGTCGAGCGGTGCAACAGGCTTGTATCGCTCCATAGACGGAGGTGCAACTTTTATTCAGGTGCTCCCCAACATCAATAACAATCCCTACGAACCAGCCGATATAGAAATCGCAGCCGATAACGCCGTTTTTATTGGCACAAACCGCAATGCCTGGGGTTATGGGCAGGGGCAAATACTTTTCTCCCCGACAGGACTGAGCGGCTCCTGGACAATCAAAGATTTTAGCACCACCCACAACGCCCGAAGGGTCGAGATCGCCTGCGCTCCTGCCAATAAAAACATCATCTATGCTGTCGCTTCCCATGCAAGCCCTATCGGTAGTAATGACATCGCCTGGTTTAAAAAATCTACCGACGGAGGTTCAAACTGGAGTGATATCGCCATCCCTCGCTTGGTAGATGATAATTCTACCCACTTCACCCGCCGACAAGCCTGGTATGACCTGAGTCTGGCCGTAAAACCCAGCGACCCACAGGGCGATACGCTTATGGCCGGAGGGATTGACCTACACACCTCATTCAACGGAGGTGCAAACTGGACGGCTTCCTCACACTGGTACGGAGGCTTTTCTAAACCCGAAGTACACGCTGACCAACACGCTATTATATTTTGCCCGAATGCACCTGATAGGGTACTCTTTGGGAATGACGGAGGCGTTTATTACTCAACAGATGCCGGAAGTACATCCACTCCTTCATTCTCACAAAGAAATCAGGGGTATAACATCACGCAATTTTATGCCTGTGCCGCTAAAAATGAACTCAACAGCAACTACTTCCTGGCAGGAGCACAAGACAATGGCACGCAAAAATTCACTACAAGCGGTATCAATAGCACAGCCGAGGCTACCGGAGGTGATGGAGGGTTTTGTCATATAGACCAGGATAACCCCAAATATCAAATTACTTCTTATGTATACAGCAATTTTTATATTTCTAAAAATAGCGGGACTTCTTTTAGCTCCCAGTTTTTGGGAAATGTCGGTTCTTTTATCAACCCCAGTGATTATGACAGTGAGTCTAATTCCTTGTATTTTGCCTGGAGCAGCAATACCTATGCGTATATGGATGATATTACAGCAAACAGTATCGGGCTTTATGCCGCCAACTTCGGTTCTGGTACTTGTACCCACATCAAAGTAGCTCACAATCGAGATAGCGTCATTTTTATAGGGACTGCCGATGGTAAGGTATATAAAATAGAAAATGCCATGTCTGCCTCCGTAGTCTCTACCCGACTGGACAATTCACCCGTGCAGCCGATTAGTGCCCTGGGAAGCGTATCTTGTATTGAGATCGGTACGGATGAAAACCATATCCTAGTGACCTACTCCAACTATGGCGTGGTGTCTGTCTGGGAAACCAAAGACGGGGGCTTGTATTGGTACAACAAAGAAGGAAACCTGCCCGACATGCCCATCCGGTGGGCTTTGTATAACCCCGCTAACCGCAAAGAGGTGCTTTTAGCTACTGAGGCGGGGATTTATTCTACAGACGATATAAGTGCAGCAGACCCGGACTGGCAGCCCAGCAATGCCGGACTGGCGAATGTACGCTGCGATATGCTCAAATACCGCACTGCCGATGGTCTGGTGCTGGTAGCTACACACGGCAGGGGTTTGTTTACTACAGATGTATTTAGCAATCCGATTGTTTGGACTGGAAAAGAAAGCAGCGATTGGAACAATGCCAAAAACTGGATGCCTCAGCGAGTCCCTGACGCTTCTCTAGAGGTATTGATTCCTTCCGAAGGTGTTGTTAATGAACTTAACTTTGATGCCAATGTGTCTTGTAATGATATGTATATCGAAAATGGACGAACAGTTAGCATTGGAGGAAACCTTACTGTGATGGGTTCTTTTAACTCTCAAGGCACTGTCATTCTTAACGGAGCTTCTTTACAAAGTATTGGAAACGCAGCTTTTTTTAACCTCGAGATTGACAACGGTGCCCACGTACGACTTACAGGAAATATTTCTGTCACTGGTACGCTCAAACTTACTGATGGTGATTTAGACTTAAATGCTCATACCATTTATCTAGGAAGCGCAGGTACATTACAAGAAAGCCCCGGAAATACCCTAACCGGTACCTCAGGAATAATTACCACCACCCGAAACATCGCTAATCCCTCACAGCTAAATGTGGGTGGCTTGGGTGCAATCATTAGCTCAACTAAAAACCTCGGCACGACCACTATCAAAAGAATGCATCACGAACAAGCCAACATCAACAGCATCCTCCGAACCTATACCATTAGCCCTTCTTTAAATACCAACCTGGATGCTACCCTGACACTTAGCTATGACGAAAGCGAACTGAACGGGATTAATGAAAATGAGGCGATGTTGTTTCGCTCTGCCGACCAGGGAACTACCTGGACCGGGCAGGGTGGTTTAATCAATCCTAACGAAAATACAATTACCCTTGAGCATATTTCGGCTTTTTCAGACTGGACGCTAAGTTCTGCCACCCCACTGCCCTTCACACTTTTATCTTTTCAGGCTTATCGCAATCAGCCGCAACACGTAAAACTGATCTGGCAAACCGTCCACGAAGAAAATCAACAGGGCTTCGAGATAGAAAAAAGTACAGATGCCGTACTTTTTAAGAATATCGCTTTTGTAGCAAGCAATGCCGAAAAGAAAACCGTCAAATTATATGAATACCAAGACCCAGACGTAAAATATGATACCTATTATCGTTTAAAACAACTAGACCTGGACGGGAGCTACACGTACAGCCGGACGGTTTTTGTGCAAGGAACTGAGCAAGCAACATTTCTTGTCTATCCCAATCCTGTAGATAATCACATCAATCTGGTGTTGGATACCCGATCATTTAATAATAAACCGATTGATTGTGAGCTATTTGATGAAAAAGGAGATCAGGTATTCCAGTATCAAGGAACCCTGGATGAAATCAATCTCAACCTCAATCAAAAAATAAAGCAACTGGAATTAGGTGTGTATATTATTAAAATACACACCGGGCAAAGAATTTATCAGGAAAAAATCATCAAACACTAATTCAAAATCCTACTCTGGAATACCAAAATAAACTATATTTGCCTAAGTAATCTCTATGAAAAGAAATGTATAAATATTTATTGATCATTCTCGGTATGTCCCAATTATTCATCTCCACCAAAATGACAGCACAGTCTTTTTATCCTGAAGAAATTCAACAAGGTTATGCCCAGAAAGACGGCATAACTTTTTTTATTTTTTCAGAAAAAGTATACAACCAGTCTAATGTCAGCAAAGTAGTCGTAACAGGCAGCTTTGTAAGCTGGAGTCAAGATATGGATAACCCCAAATGGCAGCTTGAGGAGCAACCCAGCGGGCTTTGGGTACTCTCTTTGCCGAATCCTAAAATGAGCGTGATTGCCCCAGGGAGTGAGTTTAAATTTAGAATCAATGAAGGCAAATGGCTCGAGCCACCAGCTCACCTTCTCAACAAACAAGGCGGTAACCTGGTTTTTATGAAGGGAGTCACCCCCCCTTCCTTAAAAGCAGAAATCCGAAGAAAAAGAAGTATCTGGCTTCAAGTCGAGGGTTGTGACCGCCCTTTGAACCCCGCATCTTATCACCTGACTGATTCGCAGGGCAATGCCATTCCTATTGCCACAGTATTGCCCAATACTGCCACCGAATCACTGCTGATACCCGTACAGGATTTGGACATTCGCAGGGTTTATTATCTTGAAATCCCTGGTGAAGAACTCAAAACCCATTGCTCTTTTGACGGATGGTTTAGAGAAATTTATTCCGATAAAGAATTAGGGGCAAATATTTCGGAAGATAAAAAATCTACTGCTTTCAGAGTTTTTGCTCCCAGAGCCGAATCTATGAAATTATACCTGTATAAAAATGAAAATGATCAAAAAGCATACGCCGAACACGCCATGCAAGTCGATGAGCAAGGTGTCTGGGAAATAAGCTTACCGGAGAATCTGTTTGGTGTCTATTATGATTTTACTGTACACGGTGCCAAAGAACCCGGAAACCATTTTTATGAATCCAACCCCGTACATATTTCCGATCCTTATGCCCGGGTAAGTGTAGACTCCTGGGGCAAGTGCCGGGTCTGGGAAAAAACCAAACCTGCTACCCCACTCAAAAACGGCATTCCAAAAATGCAGGATGTAGTTGCCTATGAAGTGCACGTACAAGATTTTACAGACTTGCTGCCCGTACCTAATGCGCTCAAAGGTACTATCCCTGCTATGTTTCAGAAGGGATTGCGGAATTCTAAAGGGCAAAAAATCGGCTTTGATTATTTGGTCGACTTAGGCATCAATACCGTACACCTCATGCCCGTACAAGAGTTTCTGCATTGGCCAGATGCGGACTGGAAAGCCTCTTTTGAAAATGACGAATACATGCGTGAAAATGGAATCCACGAAGAAAATTATCAGTGGGGTTATCGTACTTCGCACGCATTTGCCGTAGAAACCCGATACCGCAAAAAAGACTCCGCTCACGGCGACCAACGAAATCAGTTTCGTGACCTGGTACAGGCTTTTCACGATCAGGGAATAGCTGTCATCATTGACATCGTACCCAACCACACAGCCGAAAATATCGACGGGCAAAAGCTTTGTCTAAACTTCAATGCCCTGGACAAACAGTACTACTACCGCACCAAAGACCTAGAGCACATCGGTGAGTACGGCAATGAAGTCAAAACCGAAAACCGACCTATGGTACAGCGTTGGCTGATTGATCAGTGCAAACACTGGATCGAGGAGTTTGGTATTGACGGATTTCGTATTGACCTCGCAGGCCAGATCGACCAGCAGACGCTTACCTTGTTGCGTCAGGCTTTAGGCAATGACATCATCATCTATGGCGAACCCTGGATCGGATCCAATGATCCCAACTATGAATCTAACCCGGATTGGGACTGGTACAAAAAAGATTCACCGATCACTTTCTTTCAGGATGATGCCCGCAATGCTTTCAAAGGACCCGTCTTTGACATCAAAGACAAAAGCAAAGACCGAGGTTATGCCGGAGGAGATGCCAGCCAAAGAGACAAAGTAAAACTAGGACTTATGAACAGATTCCCTGAAGAAAAATCTCCCTTGAGTGGCATCAACTACTTGGATATTCACGACAATTGGACTTTGGCAGATCAATTTGCCATCCAGGATTGGGACGGGCGAAAGGGCGTAGAAGAAAACCGCTTCAAAATGGCTGCTTTGATGCTCTTTACCTCTCAGGGTCCGCTCGTTTTGCACGGAGGTACTGAAATGATGCGTAGCAAAGGAGTCGCTGTACTCAAAGAAGTCCTCAAACAAACCAAAGCCGGCATCAAAGTATATTTGCACGGCAAAAGAGACACCTATAATATGCGTAAAGCCAATCAGTTTGTCTGGGAAAATGTAGGCAGAACACCCAAAGACCCCGGAAGTTATGGCGACCACGCTGGCATGTTTGCTTTTTGGCGCGGTTTAATTAGATTTCGCCTTAGTGAATTCGGCAAGATTTTTCGCAGTGAAGTGAGTGTGCCAGATGATTACTATCGCTGGTTTGAACCCGCCAACCCTTATTTGCTGGGCTATACCATTGACAACAAAGTGCTGGTGCTGCTTAATACCGAAGACAAGGAAAATACCTTCGATTCGGTGTATTTCCCGGAAGGTAAATGGAAACTGGTAGGCAGCCCGCGCGGCTTTGATGCCCAGAGAGGCATCTCCGACCCTGACAATAACCTCCAGCAAATCTCTGGTGGCAATACACGCAAAATTACTTTAGCCCCAACACATTTTAAGGTCTGGATAAGGGAGTAATAAGTAATCCATAGTAATTAGTCGATAGTCCATAGCAAATACAATTGCTTGTTTATCAATTAATTATGAAAACAAGTAATTTAAACTAATGATAGGCAACTACTTAGCCTTCATATAAACATGATTTGTTTTTTGCCGCTCTTGGTGTTTAGAAATAGATGCCAAGAGCTAATTTTGTTAATATACCATAAATCTAACTCAATGATAATCATAGAACCTTCACATTCTGTCGTAGAGACAGGAACTTTTTACAAATTATGATTTGGTGGGATTCAACAAGTTCCTTGATAGGATGACAGATAGGGGAGGGAAACTTAACCTTACGGTTATGGTTTATATACAAACCTGAGCATTCCCTTCACGCTTCACAGCACTTCTCTTAACACCCAAAAGGGCATCTATTTTTTTAATATCGATCTCCTGCACCCCAGCGACAGCCTCGAGCATTGATGGAAGGTATCTCCTGCACCCCAGCGACAACTGGTAGTATTAAAGATATAATGCTTTTATAAAAAACGCCTAGTTTTGTGTCGTCATCAAAGCCCCTTTTTGAATTCACAGCATTATTTGCGACACACTACCAAAAAATCAAATACTAAAAAAATACAATTTATTTTCTGTTTTATCAAGGATTTGCTGAGTAATAAAAGGTTTTGGCATGGCATAGCTCTCTCAATCTCCCAACTCTAGCTGATTTTTGACCAGGTGGTAATACTTACCCTTTGACTTGCTCAGGCTTTGGTGGTTGCCGATTTCTGCAATTTTTCCTTTTTCCAGCACCACGATTTGATCGGCATTTTTTACCGTACTCAGTCGGTGTGCGATGACGACTACGGTTTTGCCCTGATAAAACTGCTGTAGATTTTCCATAATGACTTTTTCATTTTCAGCATCGAGGGCGGAAGTGGCTTCATCAAAAAATAAAAACTCAGGGTTTTTATACACCGCCCGAGCAATTAAGATGCGTTGTTTTTGCCCGGTGCTGAGTCCAGTGCCTTCTGCTCCTATTTTGCTTTGCCAGCCTAGGGGCAGTGAGCGAATCATATCCAGGATATTGGCAATGCGGGCGGCTTCTTGCAAACGCTGTATGTCCATATTTTCTTCATCCAGGGCGATATTACGGGCGATGGTATCTGAGAAGATATAGCCCTCCTGCATCACCACGCCACACTTGTGCCGCCAATAGCGACTGTTTACAGATGCCAGGGAAATATCCCCCACCCGAATATCGCCACTTACCGGAGGATAGTATTTGAGTAGCAATTTCAGCAAGGTAGTTTTGCCGCTTCCACTTGCCCCGACGATGGCCGTGACTTTGCCACCGGGTATTTGCAAATGGATGTCGTCAAGCACTTTGGGAGAGCTGGGTCCTTCATACTGAAAGCTCAGACCTACCAGCAGTATATCTACCGATTGACGAGCAGCAAATAAGTCGAGGGTTTGCTGTTGTGGGAGGTGTGCATCTTCTGCGGGTTTTTCGTAGACTTCCTGCAGCCGCTCCAGGCTGATATGGGCATCCTGGTACTGATGCACAAACTGAATCATTTGGCTGATCGGTGCATTTAATTGCCCTAAAATGTATTGAATGGCAAGCATCATCCCCAAAGTCATTTCTCCCTCTATCACCGCCCTGGCTGCTACAAAGGTGATCAAGATATTTTTACCTTCATTCAGTACTAGGCTTCCGGCTTCCTGGGCTTGTTCCAACCACAGATTTTGGATATTGACCTTGAATATTTTGGCTTGGATGCGTTCCCATTCCCAGCGGCGGGGCTGCTCGGAGTTATGCAGTTTGATTTCCTGCATACCCGAAATAATCTGAATCAGGGTGCTTTGATTACCGGCCAATTGCTGAAAACGCTTGTAATCCAGCGTTCTCCTCTGGCGAAGAAAAAATAAAATCCAAGCCACATACAGCATACTGCCAAGCATAAAGATGAGCCAGATCTGCCAGCTATATAAAATCAGCACAATCCCAAAAACAATCAGATTAAAAAATGAAAAGAGTACGCTGAGTGTAGAAGTGCTTAGAAATGCCTGGATTCTTTGGTGGTCGCCGATGCGCTGTAATAAATCTCCGGTCTTTTTACTATCAAAAAAGCCCATAGGCAAGCGCATCAGTTTGATCAAAAAATCAGAAATCAAGCTGATATTCAGCCTTGTACTGAGGTGCAATAATATCCAACGCCGGATAAACTCTACCCCGGCACGACTGAGCAGCAAAAATGCCTGCCCAATCAGAATCAGGGCTATTAAAGACACATCCTGGGTTTGAATGCCGATGTCTACCACGGCCTGGGTCAGAAAGGGTGCCAGGAGGGAGAACAAACTCCCAAAAAGCAGGCTTAAAACCAACTGCCCAATAAAAACTTTTTGCTCCCGCAAATAGCCCCAAAGATAAGACCAACCCTTTGCGGTACTTTCTGAGTCCGCTTCATCGGTGTAAAAGTCCGGTGTAGGCTGGATGAGCAGGGCAATACCGAACTTATCCTCACCGCCTGACCAGGATTCGAGGAAATCTTCTTTTTGATAGACCAGTAGACCTTCTGCCGGGTCTGCTACATAGATTTTGTTGCCTTTGATGCGCCAGACAACCACAAAATGGTTTTGATTCCAATAAACAATGATGGGAAATTCGGCATCTTTTTCCAGTTTGAGCAAGGGTACTTTTACAGCCAGGGTACGCAAACCGATTGCCTCGGCAGCCTCACTGATACCCAGCAAGGAAACGCCTTGCCGGGTGATATAACTTTTCTCCCGTAGGCTTTGCAATGAAAAACGCCTGCCGTGGTACTGTGCTACCATCTTGAGGCAGGTCGGCCCGCAGTCCATTTGGTCTAATTGGCGGTGGAAGGGGAATTTTGGCATTATTGACCGTGTAAAGGATTATTACTTAAATTTTCTTCTCCCCAAGCATGTAGGGGTCATAGTTATATTTAGTAGGCTTGGAATAAATATTAAAACTGTAATTTTAATCCAAATTAATGATGTATTCGAAGATTACTTGATTTTGTGGATCAAGAATTTTTATTTTAAAATTTCCAACAGGTAATAATAATACTGGCAGGTCATTTTCTTTTCTAACTTCAAATTGCTCTATTGGAACAGCCATATCCGATTCTTGTGTATAGAATGCTTGTACGAGAAAAGGAGGTTGTAAATTTTTCACCTGTATAGAAAGCTCTATTTCTTTTCGTCCATTTAAACCTCTCATCCAATTGGGGCGCCTTTTTTCATAATGAGTTGGTGTATGCAAAAGAATAGCATCAAAGTAGTTGCTGTCTGTAGGATTTACCCAAAACCCCTCCTTTTGATCTTCTTGTAGAAAAAAAAATTGCTTTTCATTAGCTTGCAAAAGATTCAATCGTGCAAAAATCTTTTCGTAATCTGTTTTAGAGAAACCCATATCAAAAGTTTGATTGATGGTAAAAGGGTCTTTGCCACTAATTTTTTTTAAAAAATAAGCCATAGGCATAAAATTCGGTAAGGGCTTCTCGGCAATATGTCCATAACCTGCCAGTACCAATACCTTGGCTTTCGGGTCTTTTTGTAGAGTTCTTTGATAAAGATTAGCGGCTTGTGTCCAATCCCTTAAAGACCATTCATCCGTTATTTCTACGCCATAATTCACGAAAGAAGAATCAGGATTTCTAATTTCATAAGGGATTAAAGTAAAACCCAAGCGAAGAGCCTGGCGAACCAGATCACCAAAGATGGGTTCCCCAATATAAGCACCGGAATTGAGTTCCGGGTATTTGCGTTGTTGAATTGAACTATCTTCTATGGCAAGGGCTTCCAAAGCCAAATATCGAAATCCTTGCTTGTAAAGAATAGGCAGTATTTGGCTTACAAAAGCTCTATGTTGGGGGATATGATGAGCTTCATTGATAAAAATCAGGGAATGTTCACGAGCAATTGTGTTAATTGCCTCCTTGGCTTCCAAGACTTTTAATTTATTTTCAACATTAAGCTCTTGAGATTTATTTTTGGGGATGGGCTGAGACTTTTGGTGAAACTCTTGAGCTTCTTCATAAGCTCCTACAAAGCTTGCTAACCAACTCAATGCCTGATAAAATATTACCCTAAAATTCTCTAGGGAAGGATTATTTTGATCTGCCTGTTTCTTCAGGCTTAAATAAGAGGAATATATACTTTCTCTAGATTGTCCCAAAATTTCATTAAATTTAAGAATATCAAAAGTATTAACCACCAAAGTATCATGTATCATTTGACTAATCAGAAAATCAAATTTTTGTGAATTTTTTGAAGATGAAGCGGCTAAAATAGATTCTTGGGCAATGATGATTTGGTCACTAACCAATCCAAATTGTTGTAATTGATTTTTTAGTGCTTTAATATGGTGTTGGTTATAAGTAGTATCTCTGGGAGAATTTATATAGGGAGTAATTTTCACATAACCCTGATATTGAGCCCCGACTGTATCGGCTATTTTTTTGAGAATTTCAAGATGAGGTGGATATACGGAAGATTCATTTTGGTGGTCTTCAAAAAGTAACTCAAGGCTAATTCGTTCGTTGGGTCGAGTGGTCAGTTCTGTGTTTTTTTGATCGATTTTATGTAGTGAATACAAAAATTTAGGCTTTTTGGGTAAACTCCAATAAACCTTTCTTCCTTTTAAAAAAATTCCTTGATAAACAAATTCGCATTGTTCTCCACTTAGGTTTGGAGATTTGATAATAGAAAGAAAAGGAGAATCCATCTGAGCCAGATATATACGTCCATCTGGACCTAGCTCTAAATCAGTGAACCTATTGGAGAAATCACTTTGTGGTAATGATTTAATCAGGGTTTTTGAGTTTTGAATAGACACCTGGCTGTAAATTTGAACATCAAATTGATAAATTTTTTCTTGTAAAACACAATATAACTTTTTCCCATCCGGAGAAAATTCTATTCCGTGTGTTGACCAAGCAAAATCCAAAGGCTCATAAAATGTGAGTGGTTCTGAAACTTTTCCTGTTGAAGATGAGAATTTATAACACTCGAAGAGTTTATCTTTATGCTGCGCCCCTTCAAGGCTCTTAGCCAGTCTGTCTCCCTGGGGATTTATACTTAATTCTCCAAATACACCATATCCGGGATGGATCGCCCCTACCTCACTCACAATGGGATGTTTCAGGTTTTGAAAGCCTTGCTCTGTTAAAAGATATGCCAGGAAAGTGGGGGAATTCCACTGTTGTGCCAGAATCCATATATCTTTGCCATTCGCGTGCTTGACAGCACAAATTGGGTTGATCACAGGCCCTGTGATCAACCGATTTTTGACCACTAAGATACCTTTCCCTTTATCACCTTTAGTATCTACTACACTATAAAAAAGTTTGGAAAGACAGATGGGTTGATCTTTTACAAATTCATTAGCGACGGTAAGGATATAATAATAGTTTTTTTGACCAGGTAAGGGAACAATTATTACCTCATTATGCTCACTTTTAGAAAGAGAATCGCCATTTGCCATGAGCTGATGCTCCCGATTCCAAACACTACGTCCATCCGTATAGAAAAGTAAATTCCCGGCATCATCGGTCATAGTAGCACAACCGCCAGATTTCTCACGCATTTTACTATCAGTAAGTACCTTGAGCCCGGTCTCTTCAAATTTGATCCCTGCACCCACGCCGAAATACCAAATATCTGAGGTTTTTTGGGCATAAGCATCCGAAATAATCGTGCTTATAGAAAGAATAAATAATACAAAATTGAACAGGGCTTTCATGATACTTTTGAAAATTTGTGTCTGCAACAAATATTTATACTTATTCTGTGGCAACAGGTAAAGAAATCTTTATAAAGTAAAATTACTTCCAGGTAGTAGTATAGGGATCATAACTACATTTGGAAGGTTTAGAATAGCGATCATCCGGGTTTTGAATAAAAGCCCGACAATCCGTACAGATATAACGGAATTCACAGTCTTTGCAAATCTCTATCTGGTCTTTGTTGATTTCCCAATATTGTTTGAAATCTTTTTTCATCAAAGCACTATATAATGAATCTCCCTGATAAATGTTCCCATAAACCTCCAGCATAGATGGGCAATTTTTGATGTCGCCATTGGTGTCAATGCTGAGTTTTTTGTATAAACAGCTATTGTAAGATTTGCTTAGGTTAAATGTGTGTAAATGTATTGTAAAATATTCCATTGAGATAAATCCACAATGATGATTAGATGTTATCTCCTGAGTCAGAAGCCAAAAAGCGGCATTATGGTTTTCTTGATTTATAAATTGGTTTTTAGGTGCGGAATGAAACACTAGGTTTCTTAACCTGGGAAATTTATTTAGCAAATTTAAACAATAGGCTTCAGAAAAATCTTTAGGGTATTTCATATAGACTTCAACATAGATAATTCTCAAGCCTTCCAAATAACTTAGAGTTTTCTCAAGTTCAACAAAATCAATTAAATCATAGAATCTCAACTGTATAAACTTACAATTCATATATGATAGTTGGTTGAATAACTTCTGATAATCATGTTTACTAGATTGATTATGATCTATAAGGGCATTATCTATCAATGTGGGTTGATCGTAAATCTCGTTAATATCTGGGAATTTATTTAGTTCGTCTTTACTGCAAAGAAATATATATTCGTAAGAGAGTAAAAAATGAAAATATTCTTCAATACGAGCTTCATTTTCTTGACCGTATATTTTTTGAATATCTCCAATAGTATGATTGGCGTGAAAGTTTAAGATTTCAACAAGTTTATTGGGGATAAAATGATACTGATTTCTTTGTAAATCGCAAATAAGGCTTCGTCCATATCCCTTTACTATTTTACAACAGGTAAACAATTTAAAATACTTGTTTTGCATAAGAATATTTACTTAAATTTCATAATAATTAACACATTTGGCTATAGGTCTCATCGGAAGTTCTAAAGATTGCTTGTTAGTAGAATATAATTCTACACATAAACCTTCAAAATTATTCTTTTGATCATAAAGTTTTAATTTCTTAAACCCAATAGGAAATTTATTATATTTTTCTTCTGAGATTTGATCAGCAAAGTATTTTTCTGATGCCATAATTAAAAAGAATTACATTGAATTAATATTTCAGCAATTTTTTTCTCAATTCCATAATTACAAGGATAAGATACCATACCAAACTGCCCCACTGGATTGACTTCTAAAAAAATATAACGATTATCTGGTGTAAGAATCATATCAATAGAGCCTGTATTCAGGTCTACTTGGTGCATGAATTGAATAAGTTTATTCCTTATTTCAGGAGGTAGTATATAAGGAATTGTTCTATTAGGTTTTTTATAATTATAATTTCTAAAATCAGTAGAAGTTTGCTCATCAAATTGTGAAAAAATAGCCATTGTATAAAGCTCATCGTTTAGGAAAAATATTCTTAGTTCATACTTTTTCGGAATTTTGTCCTGAATCAAAAGAGGGAAAAACTCATCAGGTAACTCCTTTAAATCTTCTGCATCTACACTTTCAGTTTTGGCAGCGTAAGTGGTAGTATTATTTAAATCAAAAAATATAGTTTCTTGAATTCCCTTAGTAATGATACCTTTTTTGAAATGCTTTTGGGCGAAATTAATGATCTCCTGTTTTTCATTACTCACAAGTGTTTCTGGGATTTCCATACCACAGTCTTTGGCAATATGAAGGCACATAAGTTTGTTAATATTTCTATTATACATTTTACCAATGATTTCTTTTCGTTCAAAAAAATAGTGTAAATAATTTACTAAAGAAATATAATCCCTTGATAAAGGTTCCACAAGAGCATTTCTTAAATCAAGCGAAGATATGTCTGACATTTCTATATATCTCTTTGGAAATAATGTACCTCTACGATTCCATACGCTTAATATGGAATCAGAATCATAAAATTGATTTTTATGAATAAATTCAAATTTTATAGAATTATTATGTATATGAAACTTTTTGATGAATATCTTATCTTCTTTATTTACCCTTATAAAATTTTGGCCATAAAAATGTAACCAGTCAATAACGATATTGGTGCTTATATCTTCTTCCTCAGAAATTATTAATATCATTTGGTGCAAAAATTAATCTAAAAGGATTTTTAAATTTACCCGAACTAAATCGGGTAACTCAATTACTATTTAACAAATTAAAAAAAAAAATCAGGTAACTGGTGCAATATCTTTGACAAATCCACAAAGACCTCCATATCCTAATTCTCCCCAACAAGCAGTTTCACCACCACCAGTCGTATCACCTGGAGCATCTCCGTTTCCGGAAGTTCCTGGACCAGTATTGGGGGCAGATCCACACCCCGATCCAACAAGATTCAATAAGCTTTCTTTGGATAATTCATATCCTTTAAATTTTTCTGCATAAATGCTTTCAAATTTTGATTTAGACATATTTTATTGTGTTTAAATGAAAAATATTTTGCTTCAAAATTAGAATTAACATTTTATAATTTTTACCAAGACTAATAAAAAAATAAAAACATTTTCTACTGATAATCAATGCTTTATAAGAAAAATTCAGCAACTTTCTTAACGAATAATATTTGGTAATTTATCCATAGTCTTAGTAAGGATTTCTTTTCGTAGACCTGGAATAAGATATGTGAGGTCTTCCAGGGTATAGTAGTCAGGAATTTTTCTATGCTCTAAAAATAATGCGGGGGTAGTATGGATGTTTCTTTGGTTTATCCAATTGATGTGTAATTGCCACAGAGCTATTACTTCGTCTTCATCAAAAACTTCTACAGGAAAATTTGCTTGCCAAAACGACAAATCTAGGAAAGGTTTTTCATACCATGCCCGAAGCATTTGCCAGGCTTGGTCTGAGCCCTGTGTGACGAGTAAAGCCAACAGGTGCTTAGAAATCGGATAATCAAACCGCTGTGATTCGGGAGGATTTGCCAAACGGACAATTACCTTTAGATCGTCAGGAAATTGATTGAGTAATTTTTCTATCTCTTGATAAGTTTTGGCGCAAGCCCCACAGGATAAATTGAAAATTGCAGAAAGACTTAGCGGTGCTGTAGGATTACCTATAATCCATTCTTTCTCAAAACCTTCAGGATTAAAACTTTCCTCCTGCTTCCATAAGGTCAGAAAAATATCTACCCGGCGACGAAATTTACTAAAGGTTCTTTCCAGATAAAAAACCTTTTCCTCAGAATCCTCATCTTTAGGTAAAGAACGCATTAAAAGTATGCTCAAAGCTCCTGCAAAGCCTATACCTCCCAAGAGAATCACTTGATAGTCAAAATTTCCTCTATCAAAACCTCTAAAAAGGTATGCTGTCAGGAATTCTGCCCAAAGAACCGCCTGTACAGCCAGGCACAAAGGACACCATTGCTTTAAAATCTGCCCTTGGTAGTAAATAGAAAATATAGTATAAGGAAGTGCCAACATACTCAGTACACTTAATCCGAAAGCCAGTCCAGGGGTTTGCCCGGTGAGTAGCCCTAGACTAAGGCTCAATATCCCTCCCAAAAAATAGAACAAACCCAAATCACTCATTCCAATTGTACCGTATATTTTAGCAGCTTGAGATTGTAGCACTGCCTCACAATTACTTTGAGTTGTAAGCTGACATACTTTTTGAAGAAAAGCCGAATGACTTCCTCTTTCAAGCTTTTGTAGGTTTACACAAAGTGCTATACCTAATAGTTTGCTGATCATCAAAGTAATCCCTAAAGTGCTTAGACTGCTTGGGTGGCTTATACTCCAAATCAGAACACAAACTAAGAGTATGGCAAGCAAAGTACCTAAAATCGGAATCCTCAACCAATTCAAAATCTCTTTTCGGCGATTCACAGCATAATTATCTTCTCCCGAATCTTGTTGAGCTTCTAAAATTAGCGTAATACCTGTCCATTGAGAAGCAAACTCTGATACAGATTCTTCCTGCCAGCCTCGGGCTGGGTCAAGATACCGGACTTGTTTACCCTGAATATTTTGAAGCATCACAAAATACCCTCCCTGCTTGGAAAAGTGTGCAATTGCCGGAAGAGGAATTTCATGCAATTGATCGGCAGAAATTTGGATAACCATGTGAGGTATTTTCCAAGCCTGTAAGGCATCCTCAATGGTTGCTAAACTTGGGAAATCAGGGTGACTTTGTATAAACTGTTTAAGTGTAGTATTACTTACCTGAACCCTAATGGTTGCCAAAATATTTTGGAGAACCGCCCTAATATTATCGGAATATCCTTTTTGAGGAAAATAAGATGATTTGAATAGCATAGTTCAGACTTAAGAATTAATTGAAGGTTATTTAGAGTTTTCAATTTTATCTTGAAAGATTTTATAAAGTGCTTCTTTCTCTATATTCTCCCAATGCTGTACTTGCATAAACTCTAAAATTTTTTTCCGATTTTGAGTTTTAAGACTTTCGCCCTTTTGAAAATAATACTTAAGCGTACTCAAGGGTATATCCAACATACTCGATAAATTGCGATAATGGGCATGTTTCCAGTGTGATAAAGGCTCTAATAAGTTGTCAAATTGTGTATAAGCACCTCTGGATTGTTGAACTGTTTCACGGGCTTTATCCACTACCAATTGCAGAATAGATTGATGGATGATTTGGCTTCCTCCGTGAATCATGTGTAAATTTGAAATTTTATAAGATTCTGATAACTTCGGAGAAGTCATTTTTTATTAAGTTTAAGATTATCTAAAAATTCTTGTATATCTTCCATAGCAATATGTTGTTCTTTCATTTGTAAAGCTATTTCTTGAAAGGCGATGAGTTTTTCTAAACCTTCTAA
>JANRIC010000158.1:0-6154 GCA_033765345.1 Microscillaceae bacterium | reverse complement strand
GGGTGTTGGGTGTGGGGTGTGGGGTGTTGGGTGTGGGGTGTTGGGTGTTGGGTGTTGGGTGTTGGGTGTGGGGTGTTGGGTGTGGTTCCAGGTCTTATTGCATGGTCAAAGTTAGGCAGAAAATCTGAGAAAACCTAGCTTAAAAGCCTGAATTTCAACTTTTTTTGAGTTCATAGCGTTTTCTTTGGCGACTACTTTGCACCTCTATGCCTGCAACCATCATTACGAGCTCCGACCCGAATAACTGCCCTGTTTGGTTGCGTTTTTCAGGCAAATGAAAGCTGCCTTGTTCTAGGCGTTTGAAGTAGGGTACGAAGCCGCCTGCTTCCCAGTGCAGCAGTTTGAGGTGGCTGCGCTGACGGTTCAGGAAAAGGTACACTGAACCGTCCGTGGGGTCTTTGCCTAGTGCTGAACGAACTAGCCCACAAAGGCTGTCAAAGTTTCGGCGCATGTCGCAGGCGGGGGTGTAGAGGTAGTAGCGGTGCTCGGAGTGGAGGCTAAACATCTAGCAGTTGTTGTAAAACCGATACGTCTATGGCTGGGAATTGTACACAGATACCACTGGGGTAGATCAGCTCGCAAGCCACAGGCAGAGGAATGGCTGACGACTCAAAGGCTACAAAGGGAGGGTTTTGTGGCTCAGAATTCCTTTGAGCACCTAACCAACGACTCCGCCAATATCCGAATTTGGACAGGCTGATGCCTGCTTGTGCACAGAAATGCACGCGGTTTTGTCCGCTCTGTTCATATTGTTCCATTAATTGAAACATGGCTTGGCTTTTATCCATTTTTTGACTATCTTTATTTTTTTTCAAAGCTAATGCCTATGATGCGTTTTTCTAGGATGGGGATGCTGGGGGGGATACCGATTTACCAGCAAAGTGGGAATTGCTGATACTAATGTGCCTGTCGCTTAACGATTGAGCAACTTTAGAATCTATCGTTTTTACCAATTCGAGCTCGTCTATCATCCCGGCTACCAAACCTAGATGATCCAGTGATTTACTTGTCCTTTCTTTTTCCATCCCCTAATTAAATACTTTTTTCCTTTTTTTTAGGTGGGGAATGGCAGTAAAAAGTAATGTTTCTTTGATTATTCAATTTCTATATACTATATTTATCAATTAAAATGAGTTAAGTCTATGGTTATCCCTGTTATCTATTCATAATATGTGTTGAGGGAGTAATTTATATGTTATATTCAATGAATTAAACCCTAATAGGATATTAATCACTATAAGCTAAAGTACTATGAAACATCAAGATTGCACCACGTGTGAAGTGAGAGGGCATTGTATATTCTCCGGGCTGGAGCAATGTTATCTTCACGAAATCTCCGATAAGAAAAACATCAACCATTATAAAAAAGGCAGTACAATTTTTCACGAAAACAACTACCCTTTGGGGCTTTTTGGAATTTTTTCGGGAAAAGTAAAAGTATATAAAACCGCTGAAACTGGTAAAGAACACATATTGGCTTTAGCCAAAGCCGGAGACGTTCTGGGCTACCGTTCGCTGATTTCAGGAGAAAAATACGAGGTATCTGCCTCAGCCATAGATGACTGTGAGATTTGTTTTGTCCCCAAAACACTCTTTATAGATGTACTCAAGCAAAGCAACAACCTCACCCATACCGTGATGGAAATGCTTACCAGAGACCTCAAAGTGGCTGAAGAAAAAATTGCAGACCTTGCCCAAAAATCTGTCAAAGAAAGAGTAGCTGAAACCATTCTGATGCTCAAACATTTCTATGGAATGGAATCCGATGAAAAAACCATCAATGTTACAATTTCCAGAGAAGACATTGCTAATCTAGTAGGTACTGCCACAGAAACTCTCATTAGGTCTCTTTCAGAATTTAAAAAAAATAAAGTAATTGATCTGAAAGGAAAAAAAATAGCTATTCTCAACTATAAACTATTGGAGAAACTGGCCAATAACGTAAATTATTAAAAAAATTCCGTGAGAAAAAATGTGTCACCTTTTTTGATGACCTTTATCATTTTATTGTAATTGAATAGAGCGTACTTTTATTGAAAGAAATGTTTTTTTCAATATTATGAATAAATATTTTGATACATTATCACAATTATCTGCCGGGAAAATACATCTTTCTTCCAATGAGATTCTTTATAAGGAAGGTTCTCGTGCAGATAATCTTTTCGGAATACAGCATGGAAGTTTGATTGTATATAAAAACGATAAACAAAATAAATTTTTATTCCCCAGGTTTATCAAAAGCGGCCAAATACTACCACTTAATACCTTACAATCAGGGGTTTATCGCGATACTGCTCAAACGCTCACACCTGTTGAAGCCTTTTTGTTGAATGGATATGACGTTAAACATTTGCTGAATAAAGACATACAACTGCGCATCGGCATTATGCAGGAGATGTGTAAAGAAATCAGTAAAATTGAAAACCTCGACCTCAATCATTATAACAAATCTCTTAAACAAAAAACAGCTTATATTTTATTGGAAATGGCCAGAGCCTGCGGAGATGACGGAATCCCGGATCATTGTTACAAATTGATACCACTCTTATTGGAAGCCTCCCACAAAAACTGGATGAAAATACTGGATGACCTGGCACATGAAGGGCTTATTCAAAGACACGGGCATAAAATTTTAGTAAACAATCCTGAAAAAATGAAAAAAATCGTTTGAGAGAAATGAAAAAAATTCCCTTCAAACGATTTTTAAAATTATACCCATCTACAAACAATGGACTATTGACCTAAAACTAGTTCTCTTCTTTCAACTTTTCCGCAAACTCTTTTTTAAATTTCTTGACTTTCGGATTCACCACATACACACAATAGGGCTGATTGGGATTATCATTAAAATAATTCTGATGGTAGTCCTCAGCCACATAAAAATTATTGAGCGGCACAATTTCCGTAACAATCGGATTAGGCCATAAGCCTGAAGCGTCCGTAGCTTTTTTAGATTTCTCGGCAATTTCTTTTTGTAATTCATTGTGATAAAAGATAGCCGAACGGTACTGTGTGCCTTCATCATTGCCCTGGCGATTGAGTGTGGTAGGATCGTGCGTATGCCAGAAAACTTCTAAAATCTCTTCAAAAGAAACAAGCTGAGGGTCAAAAGTAATCTGGGCTACTTCTGCATGACCGGTTCTTCCGGTACAGATTTCCCGATAAGAGGGATTTTTGATATGCCCGCCAGCATATCCTGAGACCACAGACTTCACGCCGTTTAGTCTTTGAAAAACAGCCTCAACACACCAAAAACATCCAGCTCCTAAGGTAGCTATTTCTAGTTGATTTTCGTTCATCATATTTTAAGTAAAGGTAGGATTTGAGGCATTAGCTCATAAAACTAACACTCAAAAAATCCTTTATGTGCGATAATTTTTCTTATTTATTTTTAATCAATGAACACAAATGTAAGCGTGAAAGTTTTTAGTCTTTGTTTGCCAGATTACACGCTCTGAGATTAGTCCAAGTACAATTATTCATCCCAGCTCAACATACCCGGTTCTTCGTGCAAAAGTACAGTTTCAAAGCTTTGTTCCTCTTGCTCTGACTCATCTGGCTCTACTCCTCTGGCCTCCAAATCCTTTTCATCCAGACGGCTTTGGACGGGCAACAACTCGATCCGCCCAGAAGCATCTGTCACAATTTGCAGACAGGTAAAAGCAAAAGCCATCGCTTCCTTCCCTTCAAAGGCTATGGATTGTTCGGATTCGGATTTGATTTTGATTTCAGATTTGAGCGCATCCAAGACGGCTTGTATTTTGTCTGCCTCTAGCTTGATTTTAGTCTCCTGTGAAGCTTCCAGGTGTACGGCAAAATTAGTGCTTCTGATGACCGAATCAATCACAAACAAACGTGCAGGATGGTCTCCAAAAAAAATTTTTGCTGCTGGGTTATACTTATCTATTTGTACTCCAAGGAGTGCTTTGCCCAATGCCGAAGGGCTGACATAAAGGCGATCTACCCCTTTGAAACTAAATTGATACTTATAACTTCCTTTTAAATGTGTATTGATCTCTGCTGCGGGTAAAGAAAAACCTTTGAGGAAACCTGCCAAAATTTCCGAACCCAATTCAAAATCTACTCCACGGGATTTGCGCCCCGATAGATCTGGAATTTGCTCCATCTGAAACAAACGATATTCCGAAAGGTTTTCGGCAGCATTGCCTACTAAAATATCCCTTAAATCGCCCCAAATTCGTGTTTTTTGATCTTTTTGAATAATCAAACCTAGCGGACGAATACCCGCCTGAGGGATGCGTACAATATTTGCCCGGAATACTTCCCGAAGCACTTCCAATATATCTTCTCCTTTACAAAGCCGAAAAAAAGCCATAAGTTTTCACTGTAGTTTATTTAAATATATGGGTTGCGTAGGATAAAATCTATCTTTTTATAAACTCTCTCCTTATAAAATCCAAATCTACATATTTTCAATTAATTTTTTTTCTTTACCTTCGTCATATCAAAACTCTTGTATTCAAATGTTTAACTTATGACACAAAGTTCGCAATATATTTTAGCCCTTGACCAGGGCACTACCAGTTCTAGAGCCATTCTCTTTAATCACTCCGGCGAAGTGATTGCCGTCTCTCAAAAAGAATTTAAACAATATTACCCCCAAAGTGCTTGGGTAGAGCACGACCCACAGGAAATATGGTCGAGCCAGGCTTCCGTAGCTACCGAAGTGCTCGCCAAGGCCAATCTAAGTGGGCATCAAATCGCTGGCATCGGCATCACCAACCAACGCGAAACCGCCATCCTCTGGGATAAATCTACTGGCGAGCCGATCTACAATGCCATCGTATGGCAAGATCGCCGCACAGCTCAATACTGTGATCAGCTTAAAAATCAGGGACTTATCTCTAAAATACAAGAAAAAACCGGGCTGATCATCGATGCCTACTTTTCAGCTACTAAAATCAAATGGATTTTGGACAATGTGGCAGGTGCACGCCAAAAGGCGGAAAAAGGAGAAATTGCTTTTGGAACGGTAGACTCTTGGCTGGTCTGGAAATTCAGCCAGGGCGAAAAACACCTCACCGATGTCAGCAATGCCAGCCGCACCATGATTTTTAATATCCATACTTTGGAATGGGACACCGAGCTATTGGAATTGTTTGACATTCCTGCGGCTATACTGCCGGAGGTCAAAAGTTGCTCCGAAATATTTGCCTACAACAAAACTAATCTCATCACTGCCGAAATCCCGATTGCAGGCATGGCAGGTGATCAACAAGCAGCCCTTTTCGGACAAATGTGTACCCAGCCTGGAATGCTCAAAAACACATACGGCACGGGTTGTTTTATGGTAATGAATACTGGGAATAAACCGTTTAAATCTCAAAATAACCTCCTTTCTACCATCGGCTGGAAAATCGGTGATCAGGTCACTTATGCCCTTGAAGGCAGTATTTTTATTGCTGGTGCCATCATTCAATGGCTCAGGGATGAGTTGGGAATCATCAAAAATGCCGCAGAAAGCGAAAAACTTGCCCTTCAGGTAAGTGACAACGGTGGGGTTTATCTGGTACCGGCTTTGACTGGACTGGGAGCTCCTCACTGGGATCAATACGCCAGAGGTACGCTCATGGGGCTGACTCGTGGCACAAATGCCGCCCACATCACCCGTGCAGCCCTCGAGAGCATTGCTTATCAGGTTTATGATGTGCTGGAAGCTATGAATGCTGATACACAAATCCCTCCAGCAGAACTCAGAGTAGACGGCGGTGCTGTGTCCAATAACTTTTTGATGCAATTCCAGGCAGACATCCTGGGGCTTCCTGTGGTACGTCCTAAAATTCTGGAAACTACCGCCTTAGGAGCTGCTTATTTTGCCGGACTGGCAGTTGGGTATTGGAAGGATTTGGATGAACTCAAGTCACAGTGGCAAGCCGATCAAACTTTTGTGCCTCACTTGGAGCAAACCTCCAAAAAACACCTGCTAAAAAACTGGGAAAAAGCACTTAATAGGGCAAAATCTTGGATTGAAGAAGATTAGTACCCGACTTTTCGCACCCTAGCGAAATATTTATATGAAATATAACTATTCTTATAAAACTTACATGCTATATTTTATCAAAACCCATATTTTGCGATATTTTATAGAGTTTTAGAAGAAAACTTACAAGAAAACTTACAAGAAAACTTACAA
>JANRIC010000134.1:0-40378 GCA_033765345.1 Microscillaceae bacterium | reverse complement strand
GTGACAGATAGCGATAATAACGGCTCACAGGCAGTAAGTCTGAATGGCGCAGCTTCTACGGATGCAGATGGCACGATCGTAAGTTATGTTTGGACAGAAAACGGTGCTCAAATCGCTACCGGAGTAAGCCCAAGTGTGACCCTAAGCGTAGGCACTCATACCATTACGCTTACTGTAGCTGATGATGACGGTGTCATTGACACTGATGAAGTAATCGTAACTGTAAATGCACCCGCAAGTGGTAATGAGCCGACTATACAAAGCCTTACTTTTGTAGATGCTACGGGTACAGATACAGAGTTACTGACTATCAGTACTTCGGGAATAAGTCAGATATTTACTCTGACACCCACTGCCAAACTAGCCACGCGTGCCAATACCAGTGGCAATGTAGCCAGTGTTGGTTTTGTACTCACGGGTCCGGGGATCAACTTCTCCAAGACCGAGAATATCGCTCCATATACCATTTTTGGAGATCTGGCACCTATCAATCCGAATGATTTGAACCCTTATCTGGGTAATAGTACGGGAGTGTTGCCTGCTGGTGCTTATACCCTAGCAGTAACGGCTTACAGTGGAGCTAATTTGGGAGGCACCAAAGGCAGCACGTTTACTGTAAACTTTACGATTAGTTACTCTGCTGCCAAAGGCGAGCAAGCAGCAACTTCGGCTGAAGACCTGAATATAGATCAAGAACCTGCTCTATTAGTTAATGCGTATCCTGTGCCTATGGATAATCGCCAAGAGCTACATCTTGAGTTTAGCAGAGCAATTCAGGGTAAAGTAAGCTTTACATTGGTTTCTCTATCTGGAAGCGTACTGGATAATCAGAACCTGGATTTGGGCAATACTACCAAAGAGCTGACCATCAAATTTGGTCATTTGACGATGGCTCAGGGTACTTATTATCTCAAAATACAAGGAGATGAATTGAAAGCAACTCAGGTGAGAGTACTGAAATAATGGCTGACCCTCAATATCTTATAAAAAAAGCCCGGTGAAAACCGGGCTTTTTTTTTATAAATTCTTTAAAAATTAGGGAGGCAGAATAGTTCTTACAAAATCATCTTGAGAAGAGTCGTAAATTTCTCTTTCAGTTCTTTTCTATCCACAATAAAATCTAAAAAGCCATGATCTAGTAAATATTCGGAGGTTTGGAATCCCTTAGGGAGATCCTGCCCGATCGTTTCGCGAATCACCCGAGGACCTGCAAAACCGATCAGCGCGCTGGGTTCAGCTATATTAAAGTCGCCTAGCATAGCAAAAGAAGCAGAAACTCCGCCGGTTGTAGGGTCAGTCATCAGCGAAATATAAGGGATTTTGGCTTCAGCCAGCAAGGCCAAGCGGGCAGAAGTTTTGGCCATTTGCATCAATGAAAAACCACCTTCCATCATTCTTGCTCCTCCAGAGCGAGAAATACAAATAAAAGGCTTTTTATTTTCCAATGCGTGATTAATTGCACGAGCGATTTTTTCACCAACCACTGAACCCATAGAACCACCGATAAAACTAAAATCCATACAAGCCAAGGTAATGTCTAGTTCGTTCATTTTGCCATAAGCCGTTCTGGCGGCATCTTTGAGGCCTGTTTGTGCAATACTTTGGCTGATGCGTCGGGTGTAAGGTTTGGAATCTACGAAATTGAGCGGATTTGCAGCAATCATTTCTGCATCCAATTCTACAAACTCATTGTTGTCAAATAAAATCTCAAAATACTCAGTCGAGCCGATGCGTTCGTGATAGCTACAAGAAGTACAGGTAAAATTACTTTTTTTGTGTTCACGGGTTGGCATCATGTTTTTGCAGTTGGGGCATTTGTACCACAGACCATCCGGGGTTTCTTTTTTATCGGAGGTAGGAGTGACAATTCCTTTTTCTTTGCGAGTAAACCAGGCCATATCTTCCATTTCCATAATTCATGTATTAAAAGAAAGGGTGTTAAAATAGATACTTGTTCAATTCCAAATCTTGATCAAGTCAATCTGACGTTTTGAAATATGATGTACTTGTTTTTAACAACCTTCCCTGTGGATCATTTAGATTATACAAAGCTTAAGCTACTTCTATTTCTTTGGCCAGATATACATCCTGAATGGCTTGCAGCAGCTCGGCACCTTCTTTCATAGGTCTTTGGAAAGCTTTTCTACCGGAAATCAATCCCATACCACCAGCTCTTTTGTTGATCACTGCGGTTTTGATGGCATCAGCCATATCTGAATCACCTGAGGAAGCACCGCCTGAATTGATCAGACCAGCTCTGCCCATATAGCAGTTGGCTACCTGATAGCGGCATAGGTCAATGGGGTGTTCGGAAGTAAGTTGGGTATAGATGCGTTCGTCCAGTTTTCCATAGCTTGACCCGCCTGTATTCAAAGCTTTGTAACCGCCATTATTGGTAGGTAGTTTTTGCTTGATGATGTCAGCCTGAATCGTCACACCCAAGTGATTGGCTTGTCCGGTAAGATCGGCAGAGGTATGATAATCTACGCCGTCTTTTTTGAAAGCATCGTTACGGGTGTAGCACCAAAGAATGGTAGCCATACCCAGTTCGCGGGCTTCTTCAAAAGCTTCGGAAACTTCTACGATTTGTCTGGCAGAAGCTTCGGAGCCAAAATAGATCGTAGCACCTACAGCAGCCGCACCCAGGTTCCAGGCATCTCTGACGGTGCCGTACATAATTTGGTCAGCCTGATTGGGGTAGGTTAGCAGTTCGTTGTGATTGATTTTGACGATAAAGGGGATTTTATGGGCATACTTTCTTGACATCATGGCCAGATTTCCAAAAGTAGTGGCTACGGCATTACAACCGCCCTCGATAGCCAATTTAATGATGTTTTCGGGGTCAAAATAAATCGGGTTTTTGGCAAAAGAAGCTCCGCCAGAGTGCTCAACGCCTTGATCTATGGGAAGAATAGATAAAAAGCCGGTATGGGCTAAACGTCCTGAATTAAAAAGTTGTGCCAGATTACGAAGTACTTGTGGGCTGCGGTTGCTGGGTCCGAAAATCTGATCCACAAAATTTGGATTGGGAAGGTGAAGCAAATCTTTGGAGATCGTTTTACAGGTGTGGTTAAGCAAGCTATCGGCCTCATTACCAAGTAATTCTACAATTTTATTGTATGCCATCGTCATTAAGTTTTAGTTGGGAATTAGTAATTACGATTTAAGCTACAAAGATAGGCGATTGAAAGCGAATAGAAAAGCATAGCAGGCGAACAAAAGTTTTGAAGAGGCTATTTAATCGGCTTAAATACTTATCAAGGTTGGGCGATATTTTTGCAAATCAATTCGGATACATTCTTACAGAAACACAATAAGGGCTGTAAGAGATCAATTGTAGGGAAATTGGAAAATTTGATAGAATAAACTTTGCCCTCTTGACGAAACTTGACGGACTAAAATATTGGAAAAACCTTTATTTTCTCAAGCAATCAGGCTTTTGATAAATCCATATCGAGAAATACAAACGCAAGCGCCTTATCAAAGTATCGCTAGGCGCTAAAAGCTTCCTTCAATGAGCTAAAACTTCGCTTCAGCATTCTAAAATGGATAACCAACAGTCTAAAATTAATCTTCAGCATTCTAAAATTGATCTTCAGCGTTCTAAAAGCTTGTTAAAATTATCTTAAATCAAGATATAGTATTGTAAAATTTTGTTAAAGTATCTATAAAATTGTTTAAATTGTCTTAAATCAAGATGAAATGTTGTAAAATTTATACAAAATATTGTAAAATCTTGATGAAATATCATAAAATCAAGATTATGTGCTTTAAAATCGATTTTCAAACGCCCAGCTTTGTGTCCTCACAAAGCCCCTTTTTGAACGAACAGCATTACTTGTTTAACACTACCCATAAAATCAAGATTATGTGCTTTAAAATCGATTTTCTCGATAAAGAATCTTCCTTAGGTAAGTTTTCTGAGTGAATGCCACCTGCACATCAATTGCCAGAAAACCGAAATTTTTCAGTCCTTCATTTTTTTAATTTCTTCAATCCAATTCATCTTCCCCTCTCAACCTCAAAATGATACGATACTTATCATCGCTGAGGGTTTTTTCCAGTCCTACGGGGTATTCGTGGGGGTTCATAAAGCGTTTGATACCACTGTGGAAGCCATCAAGTTCTAGAGGTACACGGGTGCGGATATCATGGATGGAAGGTCTTTGGTAGATCAGTTGTCCATTTTGGAAGATAGGAACAAGCAGGTCTTGTTGTTCCATGTCGGGGAGCATTTTTTTGCGGCGGGTACGATCCATGGGGTCTACGATGACCAATTCTTCGGGAAGGGCTTTGGCGGTATTGTAGATCATATCTCCGGCAAATTCGCCGTCTTGTTTGAACCTTCTAACCTGAAGAATCCCCGGATTGGAGACTTTGATGGCTTGTTCCGAAAGTTTGACTTTGTAGTCCCATTCGCCTTCATCATTGCGGATGGCGGCGATTTTATAGACACCTCCGAGGGCAGGCTGGTCAAAGGCGGTTACGAGCTTGGTGCCGATACCCCAGACAGTTATTTTGGCATCTTGCTCTTTCAGACTGCTGATGATGTGTTCATCCAGGTCATTGCTGGCTACGATGGCTGCATGGGGAAAACCGCCCGCATCCAGGATTTCACGGGCTTTGATGCTCAGGTAGGCCAAATCGCCGGAGTCTAAGCGGATGCCGTTCATTTCAAATCCTCTGGCACGAAGCTTTTTGCCTACTTCCACGGCTTTTTTGACTCCTTCTAGGGTATCAAAGGTATCCACCAGGAACACACAGTTATTGGGTAGGTGCTCAGCATAGGTTTCAAAGGCTTCCAATTCTGAATCAAATGACATCACCCAGCTATGGGCGTGTGTACCTCGTACAGGAATATCATACAGCTTACCTGCAAGCACATTGGAAGTAGCACTACAGCCTCCGATATAAGCAGCCCGACTGGCCATCAGCCCGCCGTCGATGCCCTGTGCGCGTCTGAGCCCAAACTCGAGCACCGATTCGCCCCTTGTAGCGAGGTTCATTCGGGCAGATTTGGTAGCGATCAGCGTTTGGAAGTTGATCATATTGAGTAGGGGAGTTTCTATAATCTGGCATTGGATGATAGGCCCTTGTACCCTTACCAAAGGTTCGTGGGGGAAGACTGCCGTTCCTTCGGGAATAGCATCGATCTTACAGCTAAACTCCATCTGCGCCAAATACTCCAGAAAAGCAGGCTCAAAAAGAGGTTTGCCATCATTGCCATGCAGCGTAGCCAAATATGCAAGGTCACTCGCTTGGAGTTTCCAACCTTCTAGGTAATCGATGATGCTTTCCAGCCCGCAAGCAATCGCAAAACCTCCTTGGAAAGGATTTTTTCTAAAAAATAAATGAAAAACGGCTTCCCGGTCGCCCATGCCAGATTTCCAGTAGCCATAAGCCATCGTAAGTTGATACAAATCCGTGAGCAGACTCAGCGAACTTTGATACAGGTCTTTGGTAATTTTCATTATGTGCTTATTTATTTCAAGAAAGTGGTCAAGATAAACAAAAATCTAAATTTCCCAAAATACTGGAAAATCAAAAAAGCTGTTCTGGTGTAAGAACAGCTTTTGAGTATTTGAGATATTTGTATTTTTAGCTTTATTTTTCCAAATAACTGATCGTATTGTCTTTGAATTGAGGGTTGATTTTGAACTGACTCAAAGAAATACTACCAGCAAATGCAGGAGAATAATAAATATCTTCTGTGCCTATCGAATCGCCGATTTTGAGCTTAAATCGGATTTGGGTCTCGAAGTCTCCCTTGTATTGGGGTGCACTGATGAGTATGGCTTTTTGGGGTCCTAAGACGAGTTGATCAAAAACACTTCCATCGCCCCAATCGTAGTCCCAATATTCAATGGGTTGCCATTGGCCTTTTTCATTTTTGGCTTCCTGAATCATGATCAGGCTTCCATTTTGAATACGGATAGAAATATCTGCTTCTGAAGTATTGATCAGTTTGCAATTGATAAAACCTTTGAGATTTTGTTCTTCCTGAAATTTAAATTCTAGCCCTGCCCCAAGTTTTGGGAGCTTATCAGCAGTATGTACATTAAAAAAACGATACCAAGCAGGTTTCATAGAAAATTTGTCTTCCTGAAAATCATCCAAAGGAAGTTTGGCAGCAATGCTTTGTACTACTTTGGTTTCAAGAGAAAAAGCTAAATTTTGTTTATTTGGGGGAATGATCAAAGCCAATACCAAAAACATTCCTGGAATAATCGGAAGAAAATGTGATTTTTTCATTATTTGAACCCGTATAGACAATCTAAAACCTGAATAACACCCAATAAAAAAACAGAACGATGTACCTGAAAAATTTCAAAAAAAAGCTAAGAAGAACTTACGTAGTAAATTCTCCGGTGGGCTTCACAACCAAAAAGATACATTTTTAGAAAAAAGAATCTTTGTAATGGGATTTGAAAAACAGGTATTTTGAAGCTTTGAAATAAGCTTATACTTGTGACAGCGAAGTTATAAATTCCCAAACTGAAATTCAAATTTTAACCCGGAAAAAATTTATAATTCTCAAACGTAAAACGCTATCATTCAGACACAAGTAAGTTGGAATAAGAAATATCGTCTTTTTTTGATTAAGCTGAGAGATTTGCTTTTTATCATCCCCGATACCCAATACCCTTTTCAGAACCCCAAACCTATTCTAAACCCATTCCGGTAGCTTTGCCCCGTTTGAAATGCATTTACAAAATCTATGCGAAGTATTTTAAAAATGTGCTCGATTCCCACATTCAATTCCAAGTAATTGCCTGCCTGTTCGGTGTGTAGATAATTAACTCCCAATACACCTTGCCATTTTAATTTTTTGATCAGGGGAATGGCATTGATCAGGAGTCCATTAAAATGATGGGTGAAATGCGCCCTGATGTATCTATCCTGTGTACTATATTGGTAATAATCCAGCAGTTGAAAGCTCGAGAAATCAGTGTTGAGGAAAATGGTCTGATTTCCATTAAAATGCCTGAAATCCACAAATGTAAGGCTTTTTTTACTCAGGAATGCCCCGGCTTCTATCTCATAGTTACTTTCTCCAACCAGACCTAGTGTAAAACTATGATTGATGCCCAGGGTCAAAAAATCATAATCTACATCACTTCCAAAAATACGCAATCCTCTGCGATAGTTGATACGCAGGGTAGGATATTTGGACTCGACCACAAATTTAAGATTGGGATAGCTGGCATATTTTTGCTTGAAGTTGATCAAAAACACAAAACCCAAGGTCAAAGACTGATTGGGGGCAAAGTCGGTAAAAGCCAACTCCTGATTGATAGGGAAATTGGGGGTAAATTCCCGTTCTTTAAAATCTTTAAATGTATAATCAGAGGTATTGGCAAGGGCTTGTCGGTGTGCGTATTCCATGGTGCCAAAAAACCGCAATCCATTGATCAACTCTTGACCGTAAAAAAACTTTCCATAACTTTTTTGGTAGATTTTCAGGAAATTCTCTTCCCTCAATAAAGTATAAAAAGTATTCACAAAAGGACTGATGGAGTTTGTACGGCTGAATTGGTCTACATAATGCCCTCCTTCTACCTCAAATCGGGCTCTTTTGTAGGCATTAAAGGTATAACCGGCTGTGATTTTGCCCTGGAATGCACGATTCGAGAAACCATAACGCAGCACTGGAGCAATCGAGAAAGAACGCCTATCTTCATAAGATTTCTGATAGTTGATATTAAAATCGGTCACAAAACCTTCTACGGTATTGTATTGAAAAGTACTCAAAATAGGCTGAAAAGACAGTCTGACTTTTTTGTGCGATTTTTCATAGGTATAACCCGCCCAAAGGATTTCACCAATTGAGATTTTATTCCTGACTGCATCCACGGAGTCTCGATATACAGGACTTTCCTTGATAATCCGAATGCTGTCTTTTTCTCGGTAGTCTTTCATTTCTTCAAAGGTTAGCGGCACGGGGCGGATCTTATTCCAATAGCTTGTATCTCTCTTATTGGCTTCGGGCTCTACGGCGATGACCTCATTGTCAAAGTATTTGGGTTGAAGCATAGGCTCTACTTCGTAGTTGGAATAAACAAAAATAAAATATCCGTTGCCTTCAAAGCCAAAAGCCTTAAAATCAAAGCTAACCTTTTGTGAAACTGGCAACCAAAGCCCTTTTTCAGGTACGGGGGCGTATACTTGTTGAATGGCTGCCGAATCTACAAACTCTAGCGTACCCTTGGTGAGGTATAAATCCGCACTATGGATTCGCCAGCTATCCTCGATGATATAAATAAAGCCTGAATAAGCCGGTGCGTTTTTACGTCTTGGAATGATTCTGATTTTATTAATAATAGAGTTCCCCTCTTGATAAGCACCTTCTAGGCGATACCGATAGTATGCTAGGGCATTGGCGGCAATGGGCGAAACCAGTCCGCGTCCGTTAAGTTCTTCTCCGTTGACATTTTCATAGAGATTCACCCAGGTATCTGTCGCCTGATTAAAGCTAAAAGCCTGATTATTTCCACTGACCTTGGAGGAGATCATTTTTTCTTTGTATTTGTCTGGGTTTTCAAAGCTGAGTTCAGAGATGGATTCCGAAAAATAAACAATCCCCGTATCCAGGTCGATTTTTACGCCTACAAGACTTCTGGGTTTTTTAGTAAGTTTTTGCAAACCTTTGATATAGGCTTTGCATCGGTAAGATTTGATTTCCTCACGAAGGTAGTAGCGGCGTTTTTCTTGTGCCTTGCGTATGATGGCGTAGGCTGGGTCGTAGTCACTGCCTTCAATGACAATTTCTTTCAATAAAAAAGATTCGGATTCTAATACCACATCTATCAGGATGTCTTCATAACTTAGGTCTACCTCTACGCTTTTTTTTCTAAAGCCTATGTACTGAAAAATTAGTTCATATTTTCCAGGTGCCAAATCTAGGGAATAATACCCGTCTTCGTTGCTGGTAGTGCCAATGGTGGTGTTTTTGACGATGAGGTTGGCAAAAGCCAGCGCGTTTCCATGGGTATCTGTGATACGACCTTTGATGATGGCAGCCTGAGTGAATAAACTAGTTAAAACAAATAAAATGGCTAAAAAAGCGGTTTTCAGGGTTTTTTTCATAAGTTTAAGAAGCTCCATAAAATTCCTAATTATAATTGTTTTTATAAGCCGCAACAATACTGTAAATTTGAGACACAATTTATTCTATAAATACATATTTATACAAAATGGTTGCTTTGCCCCTTATAAAGTTTATCAAAAAATACTTTCCATCCCTGGGAGTTCTTTTTTTGAGCGTGTGTCTGGCCTGTGAGAAAACTTCACAAAACGATCGTCAATCTGAAAATAGCAACCTAGCAGATTCTATGGCCAAAGGCTTGGATAAGGCAGATACACTGGTTGAGGATTTTGATTTTAAAGCAGAAAGGCTAAAGCTGATCATCGAGGGGTATTTTGCAAAATATCAGACGAGAGAGTTTCTGGCTCTGAAAGATTATTATGCTCCTACGATCACTAGATTTATTCATCTAAAAAACATCCCGGCCAAAAGAGTTTCGGAAGAAGCCCGTAAGTATTTTGATCGGAAGACCGGAGTTGGGTTTTATCCTTTGATGGATGAAATGCTTCTCGATATTCGTGGCAATCACTGCACAGCCAAAGTCAAGGTCAATATCAATTGGTCAGTTGAGTCCAATCCCAGAGACACGGTTACGAGTGAAGGGCTTGAAATGGAAATATTTGAAATAGAAACCTTTTCGGCACCGGTGATTGTCGAGCTTATTTTTAATGAAAAATATAAAATAGTGTCTTATCAAGAATTAGAAATTGTCCGTGAAAAAATCAATCTTAAAAATGGACTGACAGCCACAAATTCGCAAGGAAAGGCAAAGATTAATATTCCGGCTAATACCTGGATTGAAAAAGGAGAATTTTATAAGTTTACGGGTAGTTTGGATTACGGATCGGTTGGGGCGAATATCCAACAAAAAATATATTATAACAAAGAAGCCTATTGGATAGACCAACAGGCACTCTACGAAGGGCAATAAAAAGTCTTATTTTTAGAAACGATAATCAAAATATTCACTTCCATCTACCATTTTGACCTGGGGGATCGCCTGCGTCAGTTTTGCAGCTTCTCCAGGGAGCATACTTTTTTCATCGATCCCTAGTAGGTGTAGGTTAGATAATTTGACAAATCCTTCTTCATTTTTGCGAATTCCACAATCGGATAAGTTGAGCGCTTCTAATTTGGATATTTTGGATATCTTGTCCAATGTTGCGTTGATATCTGCAAAACGATTACCCCGTAAATCTAATTTAATCAATGATTTGAGTTGTTTATCCAGATCATCCGGCAACTGTAAAGGGGCTTGTGGGGTACTCATTTCACGAAGCTCAAGAGCGTACAATTTGGGTAAGGAGCTTAGGGTACGGATTGTTCGGCTTAGATTAAGCTGTGGGTTATACCCCAGTTGAACCACCTGAAGTCTTCTACATTCGGTGATGGTAGCCGGTAATTCCTGAAGGAGAGTGCCTGATAGAGCAAGCCAAATAAGATTGGCAGACTTGCTGATCCCGGTAGACAAACTCGATATCTTGGTAAAAGAAAGATTCAGTGCTTTGAGGTTTAACTTTTGGAAAATGTCGGAAGGAATATTTTCCAGCGGATTGGAACTCAAATCTAGCGTAAGTAAATTTTCTAGCCTAAGAATAGGCTCCAGCCCACCGCTGATTCGATTATCAGAGAGATTGAGAAAGTTGAGCTGCTTTAAATCACCAAGACCTGCTGGAATCGTACTAATCTGATTTCTGGAGAGTATCATCCTTTCCAGGTCTTTGAGCGCAAGAAGTTCGTCCGAGATTTCCTTCAATTGGCAATTGATCAAAGAAATACGGGTGAGTTGGCTCAACTGGGCAATTTGTGGAGGAATTTTGTTTAATGGAATTCCTTGAACAAATAAATACTTCAGCGTAGTAAGTTCTGAAATTGTCTCAGGAAAAGCCCTAAAGGCATTATTTTCAATATTCAGGATTTGTAAAGATTTCAAACCTTTCAGCGTGGTAGGCAAGACATTTAATTGATTGGAAGAGACATTCAAATAAACCAGATTGCTCAACTCACCCACATGGTCAGGTAATCTTTGAAATTTATTATCACTGAGGTCTAATACTTTTAACCCTTTTAGTTTGATGCCAAAAGAATCAGGCAAAGCAGTCAAATTGTTGCCGGTAAGGTACAGCTCCTCAAGATTGTACAAATCGGTGATAGACTTTGGAAGCTGATTGAGATGCTGTGCGTGTAACTGTAAGCGAAATACATTTTCAGGATTTGCCAGAGCCTCGTCTAGAGAAGTAAAGATGGGTCTTGCACCTCTTTCATCAATCAAATAAAGCAGTTTTTCAGTTTCATCAGAGGGCGTAAGCCATTGATCTGGTGACTGAGACGATTCAAGTCCGGTCTGTGTTGCATTGAGCGAAGGTTGAGATTCATTTGAGCTGGAATCTTTTTCGGCTTGCGTATAGATCGCTTTGGGGTCTACTTTCTTGGAATTGGAGTTACAAGCATTAAAAACCAAACCTCCCAAAACCAGCCATAACAAACTAAGTACAATATTCTTCATGGGGAATGTCTAATTAAACTTAAATCCCAAAATTAGTCTTTTTTGTCTGTAAATCAAGAAATTAGTTTAAGAATCATCGGTTTATTTTGTGCTAAAACTCAATCAGGGTATTTGGCAATAAGAGTTGTAACTCTCCTTTGGCTTTGGCACTGAGTGAATTTCCACGCAAACTAAGGCTTTTTAATCTTCGAAGTGCTGCCATTCCTTCAGGTATCGTGCTGATATTGAGATCATTAAATTCTAATATCTCAAGACTAGGTATGCTACTGACGGTATTGAGTACCCTCCTAATTTCCATCGTTGTATTTCCACTCAAATCCAATAATTTAAGACTGTCGAGTTGAGTAATTTCCTGGGGTAAGTAGACGAGCTTGTTGGAAGCTACCCGGAGAATTTTTAGTTTATTGAGTCGCCCAATTTCATCCGGGAGCATCGTAAGTTGATTATAACTTAGGTTAAATTCCCGTAATTGATCCAGGCTTTGGATACTTCGAGGGAGGGTTTTTAAGTAATTGGCTCTGACATCCAGAAGTTTCAAGTTTCTCAGTTGTCCTATTTCCTCAGGAAAGGTTCTTAATCGGTTTTTTTCCAGATAAAGGTACTCCAGATTATTTAGTCGCTCTATTTCTGGAGGCATTTCCTGAATTTTATTGTCTTGCAATTCAAGGATTTGTACTTTTTTAAGTAAAAAAATATCCTGTGGTATCCTTTTGAGATTTTGATGATTCAGTATCAAAATGTACACATCTTCGGGTATGGCCATCGCCGCATCTAAGGAATAGTAGCTTTTTTCTTGCTCTAAGGCATCCCAGCTCAATAATCCGTCTTTTCCATAAGGACCGACCCGAGGAAGCTTGGGAGCTATTTTTTTCAAGGAACCCGTGGCCTCCTTAAAGGTACTGGGATAATAAAAATAAACTACCACAAGCACTAATAACAAAATAGAAAATCCTACCTGAAAACCAGTACGCATCAGAATTGTAAATTAAGAATGAATATATTGTAGCCAAATTAGCCTATAAAGTTAGTTCTAAGAAAGTAGAATTAAAAATTTAAGATTAAAGTTGAAGAATTATTAAATTTGCAGGGTGAATGATTAAAGCATTAAATTTTCTCACGAAATGGAATATAACCCCCGCGAAATTGAACCCAAGTGGCAAAGCTACTGGCAGCAACATGCAGTCTACAAAGTAGAAAATAACTACACGAAACCCAAATATTATGTATTGGATATGTTTCCCTATCCCTCAGGAGCCGGATTACATATCGGACACCCGCTGGGTTATGTGGCTACTGATATTTTTGCCCGCTACAAACGCCTCAAGGGATTCAACGTGCTTCATCCTATGGGTTTCGACTCTTTTGGCTTGCCCGCCGAGCAATATGCCATTGAGACAGGGCAGCACCCCGCCCTCACTACCGATGAAAATATCCGAACCTTCAAAGACCAATTATCGCGCATCGGTTTTGATCACGACTGGGCGCGTGAGGTACAAACCTCCGACCCTAAATTTTATATTTGGACACAATGGATTTTCCAACAAATCTTCCAGTCTTGGTACAACCTCAAATCTGATAAAGCTGAAGACATTCAGACCTTGATGGCTGAATTTGAAAAATCAGGCAATCAGACCGTTCAGGCAGTTTGTGATGAAGACACGCCGCTGTTTTCAGCCTCAGATTGGAACGCTTTTTCCGAAAAAGAAAAATGGGAAATCCTTTTAAAATATCGACTTACTTATGTGGCTGATTCTACGGTAAACTGGTGCCCTGCCCTAGGAACAGTGCTGGCCAACGACGAAATCAAAGATGGACTTTCAGAGCGCGGTGGCCATCCCGTGGAGCGTAAAAAAATGCGCCAATGGATGATGCGTATTACTGCTTATGCCGAAAAACTACTCGCCGGACTCGAGAACGTAGACTGGTCGGAAGCCCTCAAAGAAATGCAACGGAACTGGATCGGCAAATCCCACGGTGCAGAAGCCGGTTTTAAAGTCGTGGACAAGGACATTACCCTGACCTGCTTTACCACGCGCCCCGATACAATCTTTGGGGTTACTTTTGTAGTGATTGCCCCTGAACACGAACTCATCCCTCAACTCACTACACCGGATCAAAAAGCTGCCGTAGAGGCCTACGTAGAAGTAGCCAAAAACCGCTCTGAACTCGAGCGCCAAAGCGAAGTGAAAAGGGTTTCAGGGGTTTTTACGGGTTCTTATGTGATCAATCCAATCAGTCAAGAAAAAATCCCACTCTGGATTGCCGATTATGTACTGGCAGGCTACGGTACGGGTGTCGTCATGGCTGTTCCCGGAGGGGATGAACGCGATTTCCGCTTTGCCCAACATTTTAACTTACCGATTCTCCCCGTAGTAGCAAGTACGCTTCTGGACGAAAACGGAGAAGTGCTCGAAGCCAATCCAACCAAAGACGATGTAATGATCAACTCCGGCTTTCTCAATGGAATGACCTGCCGTGAAGCCATTCAAGCCGTAAACACCCGCCTAGAAGCCTTGGGGCTGGGCAAAGGTAAAATCAATTATCGTTTGAGAGATGCTGTATTCAGTCGTCAGCGTTATTGGGGAGAGCCAGTTCCAGTGTTTTTCAAAGATGGACTGCCCTATTTAGTGCCTTCAGAAGAATTGCCTTTGACTTTGCCCGCCATTGACGAATATCGCCCCACCGAAACCGGAGAACCTCCGTTGGGTAGAGCCCTTGACTGGAAATACCAACAGGAATATGATTACGAACTTACAACCATGCCGGGTTGGGCAGGCTCATCCTGGTATTCGCTGCGGTATATGGATCCTGAGAATCCACACGTGTTTGCAGATCGTGAAGCAATCAATTACTGGGATCAGGTAGATTTGTATATCGGAGGTACCGAACACGCCGTAGGGCATTTGTTGTACTCCCGCTTCTGGAACCACTTCCTCTTTGACCGAGGTTATATCTCCAACCCAGAGCCTTTCAAAAAGCTCATCAATCAGGGAATGATTCAGGGAGAATCGGCAATTATTTATCGGGCAAAAGATGGACATACCTACATCAGTGCCTCTAAGATAGATAACTACGAAGTCTCTGAAATTCATATCAGTATCAATACGCTCTCTGATAACGAAACCGTTGATCTAGAAAAACTGAAAGCTTGGAGACCGGATGAATTTGAAGAAGCTGAGTTTGTTTTGGATGATGAGGGCAAGTTTCTATGCATCCGTCGCCACGAAAAAATGGGCAAACGCTACCACAACGCCGTCAATCCCAATGATGTAGTGGCTCAGTATGGTGCCGATACGATGCGCTTATATCTGATGTTCCTAGGACCCTTGGAGCAATCCAAACCCTGGAATACACAGGGAATAGACGGAACAGCCAAATTCCTCAAAAAACTTTGGCGACTTTTCTATGACGACAAAGGCAATTATCTTGTAAATGAAGACAGCCCCAAGCCTGCCGAACTCAAAATCCTCCACAAGACCATCAAAATGGTAGAGGAAGACCTAGACCGTTATGCCTTTAATACCCCTGTGAGTAAATTTATGGTCTGTGTCAATGAACTCGGAAGCCTTAAATGCCATAAAAAAGCCGTCCTTGAGAAATTACTCATTATTCTGGCACCTTATGCTCCGCATATCACCGAAGAGCTTTGGGCTAAAATAGGACACACCGACAGCATCCACCACGAGCATTTCCCAGATTGGAACGAGGAATACATCAAAGAAGAGGAGGTAGATTACCCCATTATGATCAATGGCAAAAAACGAGGCAATATTTTATTTGCCGTAAATGCCAACCCAAAAGATGTAGAAAAAGCTGTCCTGGAATCAGACGTACTCAAAAAATGGAGCAATGGCAAAACCCCTAAAAAAATCATCGTAGTGCCGAATAAGATCGTGAATGTGGTGTTGTAGATTTTGTACTTTGTCCTTGCTGTATTAGGTTTTTAAACTCGAGATCAGTCTGATTTGGATTTTATACCCAGATTAAGGTGATGTAGGAAATACAAGACCCCTGCGGGGCAAGTTTTCTTGATTGATTATCTTGATTTTTAATGATTTATAATTTTAAATTTCCGAAAACCATTTTGGTTTGAGTATAAATCCACATGAGCGTTAGGAAATCCACCGTAAAATAAATAAGTTTGTATTAGATCAAAATATTTGAAATCATGGAATTAAGTACTCCACTAAGTAATTTACAATTGGAGCTCCTTAAAATTTACAGTTTTGGTATCAGCGACCACCAATTGCTGGAGATCAAAGACATCTTAAGTCAGTATTTTGCTGAAAAAGCTACTGAAGAAATGGATAAGATCTGGGATTCCAAAAATTGGAGCAATGAAACAATGGATAATTGGCTAAAAGGGGACGATTAACTAAATTATAGAAAATGAGAATTGTACTGGATACCAATTTATTACTGGTAAGTATTTCCAGAAAATCAAAGTACAGACCTATTTTTGATGCGATTCTTGATGGTAAGTGCAGGCTTTTAATCAGCAATGAGATTTTATCTGAATATGCTGAGATATTGGAGCAAAAAACAAACAATATAGTGGCATTTAACATTACAGAATTTCTGGTACAATCCATTTATGTCGAGAAAGTGGAAGTGTATTATCGTTGGCAACTCATTGAAAAGGATACATATGATGATAAATTCGTAGATTGTGCTGTAAGTGGTAATGCAAACTTTTTGGTAACAGATGATAAACACTTTGAAGTATTGAAAGAAGTCAGATTTCCTCTGGTAGACATCATTAAAACTGCTGATTTTTTAGAAGAAATTAAGAAATTGGAATAAGCTCAAATTTTTTACAGCGAACTAGGAAATGTTGCACTTATTGTTCTGGATTTGAAAAATCGAGACCAATCTGTATCTAAATGAACTAAGAAGATGCCTTTAAATATTCAAAAGGAGGCTTAGAACCTCTTTGAAAGCAAAACACTGGAATAAATGGAAAAATTGGTTCTTCTGGATTAAATCTTAGCGCGTCTCTTCACCGAGAATACTAAAATTTCAGAAGAACCCATGTATGTGCAAGCATGCAGAATGTCCTAAAAACTCAAATGTAATATTTAAATAAAATAACACTCTTTTGATCATGTTTTAATATTTTTTTATCCTTTTTTATTTTTCATTTCCCTCAAATTTCTCAAATTTAGCCGTTTATGATTAGAAGAATTTTCTGTCTTTTTTTTGATTGCTAAAATCAATCGGTTGCATAAAAAAATATTTCAGAACTTACTCATGTAAGTTAATCTGCTTTTATGAAAATAATTGATTGGATAAGGTCTATTTGACGTATAGTTTTTTTTGAACTTTATCGATTTCGCCGACTTAATTCCCACTATTTGCCTGACTACTGCGTGTTTGTAAAAATTTATTTTTATGCGAGTTTTTACCTTTGCATAACACGGCTTAAACAAAAGTTAAATCATAAAATTAAAATATGTAGTTTTCTTACATCCAAAGGTATATAAATACCTTACATCGGGCAACGAATGACATCATTCTTGCGAATAGCATTTACGATATATTTAGATATCCTCAAAATTAACAATACCCATGAAAGCTGTCTGTCTATTCAGTAAATTATTTTATGTGTCTTTATTATGCATCATTTGTAGTTTTTCTACTCAAGCCCAAGAGAGCGATAATAGAAGACTTAATGTCTATGGATTTAGTGAGATTCTCTTGCTCAATCGATTTGGAGAAGCCCCTAATAAAGACGGAGCTGAGATTTTTAAATCAACTTTTGGAGAAGATGCCGAAGAAGAATTGGAAGATGGATCTAAATTATTTATCCGAAATCTTAATTTATTATTTGCTTCCGAACTAAGCGAAAAACTGAAATTCCAGGGAGAGCTTAGTTTTGAAAGAGAGGGTGATGAGTTTCAAATAGACTTGGAAAGGGTTTATTTGGATTATAGAATCAGCGAGAAATTCGGCTTACAAGCCGGTGTATTTTTGAATCCGTTTGGGTATCTGACGCAAAACCCTCGCAATATCGGTTACCTCAATAACTCTTTAAGGATTCGAAACATGATCAACGAAGAGTTTGGGTATGCAGCTTTCCGTATTTTGGGTCTTCAGCTATATGGTACATTCGCCTTTGGAGAGGGGGCTTCAGGGTTTAAATACCAATTGGCTGCTGGAAGGATGCGAAGTCAGTTTGCTACCCAGGATGAAATCGGCATTGCGGAAATAGGTGCTAACAATGAGACGGACATCGGTTATACATTTAATTTGGAGTTTTTCTTTAATACCGAAAAATCAGAGATGAATTTCGGAATAGGAGGATTTGCCAATCCCAAGATTCGGAGTTTGTATTTTGATTCCTTGGGCGTAGTTTTTACAGAAGATAATGCCGAAGAAATGGAACTTCGTGAATTAACCATTGCGCCCTATATTCGTCTGGATTTCAATAAATGGCAATTTTTAACAGAACTACACTGGACACAAATGACTGACCTGCTTGGTAATACTGAATCGAGTACTTATTCTTACCTAGCAGTTTCTGCCGAAGTTTTGTTCAAAACCAAACTAGCAGGCAGACCATTTTACCCTTATCTCAGGTATGATGTGGATAATGTACCTGATGTACCTGGAGGAGGACCTTTTTATTCGGTGAAAGAATTAGGGGAAGGGGAGTTCGTCCGAGGGATTTCTCCCAATCGTGCTGAGGCGATGGTAGGTTTTGCCTGGGATATTTTTCCCTTTAACCGATTTAAGATGGAGTACAGCCGTATTCTGGATGGAATAGAGCCGCAAAATGCCATCAATATCAGTAGTTCATTCTCATTCTAAAAAATTACTCTTATAAAAAAGAAACTGACATGATGAATTATTCTAACATATTATTTGCATTTGTGCTGACTTTTGCGGTTCTCGGTATCCTAAATCATCAAACGCTACAAGCCCAAAATACGGGTTTTGTGGTGATTGTCAATAATGATAACCCTGTTGGGCAAATGAATGCAGGCCAGGCAAAACTCTACTACCTGCGAAAAGTCAAAAAAAGATGGCCGGTGATTGAGAAGAATATTCGCCCCGTAGACAGAACCGGAAACCCCCCCCGTCAGAGCCGCTTTCCTAAGTAAAGTAATCGGCATGAGCGGAGAGGCGATGAGCCAGTATTTCACACAAAAACAATACGCCGGTGCCGAGACCCCTCCCACCAAACTTGCCAATGATACAGAAGTAATCAACTATGTGGCTGAGAATATTGGAGCAATCGGATATGTATCTTATGCCACCTATCAGGCTGCTCAAGGCAAAGTAAAAGCAGTCTTGGTAATACAATAATCAATTCTTTGGAGACCTGTGGAGTAGATAAACTTTACAGGTCTCAATTTCTAAATCATTTAAATTGAGCGTTCTCCGTGAAACATTTAAAAAGAAAAAAAATAGCCCGTAAGATCGGTTTTGGCTATGCTGTCATTCTTGCGCTGATGTTGCTAATCAGTATGGCATCTTTTATTGTCCTCAGACGAAGTATTTGGATTGATAGGCAGGTTAGTACCATCTACCAACCCAGTCTGAAAATGATCGATGATTTAAGCATTGCCATCAAACGCTCCGAAAGACTCAGCAATAACTGGATTTATCAACCCAACCCAGATGAAAAAAATGAATTGATCGAGATTCAAGCCAAAAAAATACCCGAGCTTCGCAGAAGCATCCAAAAAACTATGATCGGGTGGAATCTGAAAGAAGTACAGCAAATGAATGCTTTGCTACCAAAGGCAGATACACTTGTCCTAACCGAGCGAATGATTGCAAAAACTTTAAAGAATTTAGATGACTATGACAATGATATAAAAATAGATCAAGCCATTCAAATTCTTGAAGGAGAGGTGCAGCCCAAAACCACAGCACTCATCAATCAACTGGAACGTTTGAGCAAAAATATTCGACTCCAATCAGACTTGAAAGTACAAGCAAAATCAGACTCCTTTACCCTACTCGAAATTATTTTGGTTCTGTCTACGCTGGCAGCAATCCTTATTGGTAGCCTTACCTCTTTAAGAACTACCACGGCAATTGTCAAACCCCTCAATCAATTGAGAGAATCCTTGATCAAACTAGGCAAGGGCGAACTACAAACCATCCAAATAGACATCCCCGACGATGAAGTGGGTGATATGATTAAAGCATCTAATGTATTGGTTAGAGGTTTGGAACGTACCGCAGCTTTTGCCAGAGAAATCGAGAAAGGTAATTTTGACACCCAGGATGATGTACTGAGCCAAATCGAGGTTCTGGATAATGCCCTATTGGCCATGAGAGATAGTTTGCTGATTGCTGCACAAAAAGAAAAGACTTTAAAATGGGCAGCCGAAGGGCAAGCCCGATTATCCGAAATTATGCGCAACTATATGTCTGACATCAAACAACTTTCTCAGGAATTATTATCGGCACTGATACAATATATCCGCGTGGAACTAGGAGGGATTTTTATTCTGAATGACTCGACTAACCAGGATGAAACAATCTATTTGGATTTAAAAGCTTCTTATGCATATAGTCGTAAAAAATTTATCAAAAAACAGTTGGAAATCCGTGAAGGTGTAGCCACAGACCTGGTCGCACAAACCTTTCTAGAATGTAAAACAGTCAATATCAGCCAAGTGCCTCAAGATTATATCAAGATTATCTCCGGATTCGGTGAGAGTACGCCCACCCAACTTGTGCTTGTACCCCTTGTATTCAATGAAGAAAATTATGGAGTCATTGAAATAGCTTCTGTATCTAAGCTGGAAGATTATAAAATAACATTTCTGGAAAAAGTAGCGGAAAGCTTCGCTTCAACGCTTGCCGCAGCCAAGATCAATGAAAAAACCAAACGCTTGCTGGAAGAATCACAAGCACAAACTGAGCAACTTCGCGCACAGGAAGAAGAAATGCGCCAGAATATGGAAGAACTTCACACTACGCAGGAAACCATGGCCGCTAAACAAAGAGAATTAGAGTATATCCTATTGGAGTATAACAAACAGTCTGCTCTATTAAATGAAAAAGAAGCCGAATTGGAGAAACTTAAAATGATAGCAAGCTGAAGTATTTGCTTGTCGCTTGCATCTATGGGCTTAAAAATGAGCACATCAACAGACCCAGGCATCAATACCATAATTAAAATATATAGATATCATATACCTAAATATTAAACCTAACATAATCAATGACATGAAGACTCACCTCATCAAAGTAAAAGAGGAGTTGTACAGAATAGAAATAGCAGATCTGAAAGGAGAGGTGTTTTGTAATTTTCGTTATGAGCAAGCCTACCAACTATCCCATGTCGTCTGGAAAGGGTTTATGCGCCCAGAGGCAATTATTGAAGCCTACAAATATATGGGATATTTCTGCGGTAAGCACGGATACCTAGTGAGCCGCTCCATTACTGACTGTAGACTTACTGATGGTAGTTTTTATGAATCTAATGCCTGGCTTTTAGAAGACTACACGCCAAGACTTATCAAACGTGGATTCAAATACGCGGCTATTCTCCCTCCTCAAGAACTGGCCGCCAGAATCTCTATGGATTTTTACTTAGAGGATGCCAGAAATATGTACATAATCAAATTAGCCGAAACCTATCAGGAAGCGTATCAATGGGTCATTCAACAACCTTTTTCATTAAATCCCAAACCCGAGAATGTAACATAGCCTATTTGTGGGGAGTTTATTCCTCACAAGAAATACCCGAAAAACTAAATATATCAAAATCTGCCGGGATCACATTTTTATGATCCGCCCAACCTTGAATGGCAAAAATAATGACAGTGAAATTCTGACTCAGTGAATCTCCGCCTTGAGTGCTTTGACCAAATTGCTTAGGCGGCGATTTTCTTTCAGCAATCTTTGGATGATTTCATCTTTAGGGATGCCGTACTCTTCCCGAGGTTCCTGTAGGATTTGGTTTACTTCTTCTTCCTCTTCCTCCAAAGGCATCAACAGCATATAAAGCGGCATCTGAAGGGCTTTGGCAATTTCCAAAAGATGCTTGGAGCCGATATTATCCTGTTTGAGGAGATTGTTCAGAGCGGCGGGAGTTTTACCTAACTTTTTGGCCAAGGCACTCTTTTTCAGTCCGTTGGCTTCAATTATTTTATTGATGTGTTCACCTACATTCATTATTTTTGCAAAATTATATATATAAATTTGCTTTTATATATAAATATCTATATAATTGCATCTTCCACGGTGTTATTACTCTTCAAATATAAACATTCCGTTTCTTTTTTGAAACGGAATGTTTTTAATCGTGCTGATGCCCGCTTGTAGCGAATGTTGGCGTATGTAAATTTTACTTGAAGGCTATAGCCTATTTATAAGCACCATGTCTTTTGGCTTTTCAAAAATATGTGCCAAGCTTTAATACTTATCATCAATTTTTAATGACTCTTTTGATGATTTTCCGGCTACCGTTTGAGAAAGTTAAAATGTACAATCCTGTAGATAAGTTGGAGAGATCAATCCTTGCGAAGGGATATTCGCCTGTTTTTTTCCAGGCAGAAACCTCCTGCCCCAAGGCATTATGAATCTTGAGTTCGTAGCCAGTAAAATCCATTTCGGGAGAAACAATATACAAGACATCTTGGGTAGGATTGGGGGCAAGTGTGATCCCTTCGGTAAATTTCTCCGGAAAATTTACAAAATGATCTTCAATCTGCTTAAACCGCATGAGAAACATGATTTCATTATAAGATACCGAAACACAATTGGGAATGGTATCCAGTTGGTTCAAATAAGAACCTGACAAAAGCAGGTAATCTTCCTGATCTATGGCCATTCTTGGGGTGGGTTCATCATTAAGAAAATTTGTATTTGTGTATAATTTCCTTTCCTGTAAGAGATTGCCGAACAGGTCAAATTTACGCACAAAAAAATAGCTTTGACTACTTGGAAATTCTCCATTAGAAAACCCTTCATAAATTTTGCCTTCTGCTTCATTTTCGGTACCCATCAGGAAATAATTGCCTTCCCGGTCAAACAAAACCTGATGCAGATCCACTGATCGGGGGTTATCAGAGTAGATTTTGGTGACTTTACCGTTTTTCCCGTTTAGCTGAGCCAAAAAAGAGGAGGTGAGATTACAGCCGTCATGAGACTGTGTACTGAGCTTGCGTTCGTCGGCAGTAAGAGTTCCTCGGAATCTTCCTACTACAAAAACATCCCCCAAAGGGCTTATATCCAGGCTTCTGGCTACGCTCAAATCGTCGGTATACATGGTTTTGGACCAATTCTGGGTGCCGTCGGGCTGATAGGAATCTACTTTAATGCCCCAGTTTTGAAATTTGCAAGAACTTGCAGTTCGGATAGTTCCCTGAGTGACCAGTGCATAAATACGATTATCTGCGCTGATTTTAAGGTCGGCGATTTTGCCATAAGAGTCTCCGATATGGTCTATGTTTTTAGCCCAAAGCGCATTGCCTTGAGGGTCAAATTTGGCTATAAAATACTGTGGGCTAGCGATAGATTCTAGTGTGACGCCCTGGCTAAGATTCAAAAAATTATCATAATATAAACCTCCAGCATAGATATTACCCTCCTGGTCTGTTTGGATTTTATTAAACCTGCCTCGATTGGGAAAGGTATTGATCCAGATCAGCTTGCCCGCAGAGGTATATTGAGCCATATACATGGTAGAGGAATAGGTGTTGATTGTCAGCGAGTCAAATCCCGCAGAACCATAAAAAGTATTAGCAATCACCAAATGATCTTTGGGATTGACCGCCAAAAGGGTATTACTTTCATAAGCATTACTTCCTCCGACGTGTTTTGTCCAGAGCAGATTGCCTTGTTGATCAAACTTAGCGATGAAGTTCCCACCTGAGTCATTTCCCGGATTTCGGTACAAAGTCTTTTGATTTTCAAAAAAACTCAAGCCATAAAATAAAAAGAAAGACTTCCCAGATACATAGATATTGTTCTTCGAGTCTGTCACGAGTTCATCACTCCAGGTAGGGTTTGAATTGGCGTAAACGGTTAAATTTCCAATATTTCTAAACCATTCATTTTCGGCATATTGGATAGGCGTTTGTGGGGCAGGGAAGTCAGCGTTTAAATCCAGGGCATTTAATTGAGTCTTTTTGTTCTGATCCAAGTTAAAAAAAAGCAATTTATCTTGGACTACCACAGGAGGATTGATAGAATAGCTGGGGCTAGGGAAAGTCCAGGCACTTCCTGGAGTTAGATCAGCTACAAGTTGGGTATTTTCGGGGCTTCCATCCGTTTTCCAGAGTTCCAGTCCGTAGATACCATCATTGGCATAGAAGTATAATTGTTGATTGTATTCAAAACTTTCAAAAGATGCAAAGGAGGATGGCTTTCCTGGGCGAATATCTTTGACCAAACTAAATTCTTCGGAGTTTTGGTCTTTGATCCAAAGCTCTGCGCCAGTCTCGCCGTTGTCTGCTACCAAATACAAACGCCCCTGAGCTACAAGGGCATGGGAGATATGAGAAAAGCCTAACTCGTTTTGCCCTTCAGAAAAATCTTTGACCAATAGGGTGCCTTCTTCTGTACCGTCTGTGGAATAGAGTTTGGCTTTAAACCAGTTATCTTTGACAAAATAAACTTTGTTTTGGAAGTTAATAAAAGTGCTCAGGCTGGAACTGGCTACCTTAGTAGTATCATAGTCATAATTACCAGGGCTTAGATCTTTAACCAGTTGAGTGCCTGTTGCTGTACCGTCGCTTTTCCAAAGTTCTGTTCCTGAATCGGGGTCAAAACCCACAAAAAAAATCACATCATTGGATAAAGCGTATTCATAATAAAAGCTAAGAATAGTTTCAAAAGTCTTAACAGTATCGGCAGTTTCTCCGTCAGATACCCAAAGTTGGGAGGTGTAGGGCATTGTGTCAACCTGGGATATAAAAAACAGGTGGTTTGTTCCTGCTCGTAAATTATAGATATTTCTTACCTGCGCTGGCAAAGTATATACGGCAAAGGTGCCTTCAGGAGTGCCGTCACTCCGCCATAATTGTCTGTCTTTTGTGCCACCTCCATTGGCAATAAAATACAATAAACCTTTAAAAACCGTAAATTCATTGGGTTGGAGAAAGCTGTTGTAGCCTGTCTGATCATAGTAATATCTATGTATTTCTTTGATGGAGATTGTTCCTTCCCTTGTTCCGTTGGTTTTCCAGAGGGTATGCTTTTGGGTGGAATAATCAAGAACTACATAAAACAGCTCATCACCTAATTTTATGTAATCCTGCGTTTGAAATCCTTGAGAAGGAATATCCATTAATTCGTGGGTTCCGGCTGGAGTGCCGTCGCTGGTCCAAAGCTTTTGAATGTTAGCATTTCCAAGATTACCTTCGCTTATGAAGACCCATTTATCTTGTAATTGTGTACTATAAATAATTCTAAAATTTTGATATTCCTTAAAAGAAAAAAGGGTAGTAATTTGTGCGTGTGTAAACGAACTACTGAAAAGTATAAATACCAATGAGAAGAATAAGGATATAAGTGTTTTCATGAATTATTATTGGGATAAAATATTTATTAAATCAAATTTAATAAGAAATCAGCTAGTGAGGAAGAAAAACGAACGCTGTGCGTGTTAAGCTCATGTTAATGAGTGTTTTACTTATGGGCTTGAATAGATATTTCAAAAAATTAAGGCTCTTACCATAATTTAGGCTGATGACTGAAATTTAATGATTTTAACTCCATAATTTTGTCAAAAGATCGCCTTTTAAAACTATCAGTCCAGTTCTAGGTAAGAGCCAAAATTAATTAACCGGATTACTTGCCTGGTTCTGGGATTGTTTGTACTTTTAGTTAGGAGCTGATTTTACTCCCTTAATAAACAATCATGAATCTAAAATTTCAAAACTTTCGTCTGATTACTCCCCAAAACCTGCTTCAATTGTCTGAAATCCATCAACGCCAATTTGCACTCTCAGGCGAAATGTGTTATGGAGAAGATTTCGATGACCCATTAGAGATATTTACCCAAACTTACGGCAGCAACTGTGAGTTGTGGGAAGTGATCAAAGCGGATGATCCCGAACAGGTACTTTATGAGGTATGGGTTTTTGATGTGGATACAGCCTGTGTGTTTTATGCCGAAACCGACGAAGATACCGGAGTAGGAATGATTCAAAATTATTTTGAGCCTATCGAGATAGACACCAAAGAGACACAATTACTGAGCAAAGATCTTCAGAAAGCCTTTGATGAAAAAGAAGAACCCGATTATCTTGATCCAGATAGCCCCGCCGGTACTTATAAAGCCACTTTGAAAAAAAACAAAGAAAATTCAAGTACTGAGGATGAAGCGTAAACCATCCGCTACTTCGCCATAATTGAATTTTTCAGGCAAAACAGCAGCGGATGATTTTTGAAAACTTATTTTTCCGTTTTAGCGGCTGTTTTGCTCTTTGATTTTAAAATCGGCAATCTGATCTGTGAAGGATACTGCACCGAATGGTGTACCTGATTATGAGCAATGATGCCCTGGGTTTCATCATAATTATTGCCTCCGGTATTCAGATTGCGCTCAAACCTGGGGAAATTACTACTGGCAATTTCAATTCGGATACGATGCCCCTTCTCAAAATAATTACTGGTAGACATCGGGGTCATTTCTAGTTTATAAACCTTGCCCTTTTCCATAAATACCTCTTTGTCATAACCCTCTCGGTAGCGCACCCTTTGAATGGTTTCATCCAGGTTGTAGGCTTTCCCATCCGGGTACACGTCTATGAGTTTGATCGTAAAGTCGGTATCTTTTACGTCTGAAGACACGTAAAGCGTTGTTTCAATAAAACCACTTACCTCGATACCTTCTTCTAGTGGTTCGGAGGTATAGACCAGTATATCATTTCGGGTTTCCATTTCTTGTTGATCAAAAGCACCTCCCTGTACGGCATTCCCGGTACAGCATACATTTCCTCCATACGAAGGTACAGGGTTCATCGGGTCATAGGTAAAAGCATCCGCCGATGTATTTTGTTTATTTGGGCTGGGAGATAGTCTACCGTCTCCAAACAGGCTGTTGGCCTTGCCGTTGCTATTCAGGTGAAAGGTGGTCATTTCTACATCCGCAGGAGGCCAGGTATCGGCACTTTGCCAGCGATTCATACCCATGGTATAATATTGTACTTTGGGTAGTTTGTCAAGCAACTCACTTTTTTCACCTTTGAGCCAGTAATCAAACCAAGCGTTGATTTGCTCATCGTAGTTTAGCCGGGCATCACCTACGCTGCGTTCTCCTACAATGGTATTTTCAGTGGCTCTTTTATAAGCACAATGGAGTGTAGGAGCAATGACCAGATACTGATTGTCTCTTACTTGGGGGTCTTTGGCTACAGACCGCACGTGATTGTACAAGGCCAGATTCGGGCTGCTCGATACATCATACCAGGACACAAACCAGAAAGCCGGACGCTCAATCGGCATATTGTCGTGATACAGTCCGCCTTGGTACCAGGCTGGGTCATTGGGTTTGCGTCTGATCATTTCGTCATAGATACCCACTGGGCCGTCTTCATTTTTAATAATGTCTTTTACCGGGAGATGGCTGAGTCCTTCGGCCCAATCTACTTTTTTGTGTTCGGGAGCCAGGTCAAAAAAGCGGGATGCCCTAATCAGCTGCTCTTGAGTAGCCTCTTTGGGAAATTGGGGGCGTATTTCATCATTTTGTACCGTGTAAAGCCAGGCTGTAAAAAGCATTTGTTGGGCACCACCCCGATACCAGTTGCCCTGCTCAAAGTATTTGCCCACTCGCCCTACACCGGCACCAAAGCCCTGTGCTACAAAAGTAGTCAGTGAAGGGTGATTAAGTGCCACAACAGCCATTTGCCATTCTGCTGTAGAGGAGCAACCAATAGGAGCTATTTTGCCGCTACACCAGCTTTGTTTGGAGAGCCACTCCATGGCATCATAGCCGTCTGTGGTGGGTGTGCCGAGGATGTCCCAGTTTCCTTCCGAAAAAAATCTACCTCTTTCATTCTGGACTACATAGGCATAACCTCTTTTGACATAGTCGTAGGCTGTTTCATAAGTGCGAGTACGCATTTCGCCGTCACCGTAAGCATTAAAGTTATAAGGAGTTTTGGAAAAAATAACCGGGACCTTCTGGTCTGTTTTGGGTCTGAAAATATCCGTGGCAAGTCTTACCCCATCACGCATGTGCATCATGACTTTTTGGTCTATAACGGCGATCTCTTGAAGTTTGGATAAAATGTCATTTTGTGCCTGGCTTGGGGTCGTACAAAACAATCCGACCAGTATGTAAAGATAGAGTGTAATTTTTTTCATATTTTATCAGTTTTTTTGTTAAAATGGATTTTATAAAGTTAATCGATTTTTTAGGATATTTTTGGTAGAAAAAGCAATTATTGAAAAAAATCGGAAAAATCATCTGAATGCTTTACGCTTGGGATACCTGAGCAATGTTTTAAAAAAGGTGTCTATAACTCCCCAAACAGCTTGAAAAAATAAAATAGACATATTTTCAGCAAATAGCTTCCCTCAAAATTTTAAAAAATCTTCATTTTCTCTGACGTTTTTTTTACTCATGATAATTACTTACATTTGTAGACAAAACCTCAGAGATACTGATCGCTTAAAAATATTTGAAATTTAGGAATATAATAACTCCTAAAATTAACAATTCAGCATCTTTGTATTCTTATAAACCGGCATTCCTTAAGTTGAGCAGAATTTAGTGCATTGTAGAATCACCGATTAAAATGTATTGGCAAAGCTTATGGTGTAAGGATATGAAAAATAAGATTCGGATCATTTTCCTGTGTTTGGGGCTAAGTACTTCATTTACTTTTTCCCAGGGTTTGGGTTTAATGTATCTCAATACACTGGTTTCTACTTCAACTCAATATGCGGATGTTTATGACCGTTTTTTGGAGGAACCTCCAGTTTTTGTAGGACTAGCCGATGATTATTTTATTAGCCAAAGAGCAATCTCAGATGCTATTTTTTTTGAAGTTAACCCAGGACTAGGAAGCCCTTTAACAGAATCCATACGATTAGATACGTTTAACCTCCATCCTCAACTCATTCCAAAAATAGAACTGGAATATCCGCTTTTCCTTTCCAGCAATCAAGCTTCATTGATTTATACCCTTAGCGGTACAGTCGGCGTAGCCGAAATCCGATTTGTGGCTACAAATCCGGTAGGAGAATCTACCGAAAAAACGATCCGAATCCATATCCTACAAACAATCCCTCTTGCTCTGGGTGAAAATTTTGAAGTAAATGAAGACGGGCTGCTAAGCGGTGATGTCACGCTGAATGATCTGGATGAAGATACCGACAACCAAGACCTCGGTTTTATGCTCATCGAGGACGTACAACACGGCACTTTGACCCATCAAACCAGTGGAGCGTTTGAATATAGACCGGATGCGGATTTTTTTGGAGAAGATCATTTTAGCTATCGTATTTATGACGATCTCGATACCTCCGAAACCGTACAAGCTACAATCATCGTAAAGCCGATCAATGACCCGCCCCAAATTCTTAGTTTACAGGATACTTTGGTGCTTAAACAAAATGATGATCTCAAAACATACCCTTTTGAAGCTTTCCCAGGACCTTCCAATGAAAATGACCAGGAACTAATCTTTGAAATAATACCCTCTCAATTGAATCTGCTGGGCGATTTAAACATAGAAGACCTCGGCTCAACACAATATGAATTAATGTTCAGACCCTTGGGCATTCCCGGAGAACTGACCCTGCAAATCATAGCCAAAGATACCGATGCTTCCAACCCTGAAGGCATAGACAGTGTCCTTGTCACGGTTGATGTGATTATTATTCAAAACATCCCCATTGCCTTGGATGACTCTTATACTTTGTCAGAAGATCAAACCCTCGAGATAAGTAGCCCCAACTCCATCCTAAACAATGACCTGGATCAGGATACCGATCAGGCGAACCTAAGTGCCATCCTCTCCCAAAATCCACAACACGGAAGCCTTACATTAAATCCTGAGGGTACATTTACCTATATCCCTACTGAAAATTACTTTGGAACAGACAGTTTTCGGTATCAGACCAGCGACGGAGAGGATATATCAGATACCGCCACGGTATTGCTTACCATTGATCCGGTCAATGATATTCCCTTGATTGAAAATTTGCCCGATACCATTTTTGTAAAACAAAATGCAGGAATAGACTCTCTGGACTTTCAGGTCAATGCCGGAGATATCCTTGAGAATGATCAAATATTGTTTTTATCTGCCCAAAGCCTAAACCCGGAGCTAATTGCTAATCCCTTCATTAGCCTTGTGGGCGGACAAGCAAGCATGCGTTTTCCGATCATTGGACAGCCGGGCATCGCTCAGATTTTGATAAACCTCAACGATAATGGCGGCAGGCTGAATGGTGGCAAGGATAGCACCGGAGCAGCATTTTATATAAAAATTATTCAAAATATTCCCATTGCTCTTTCAGATACCTTTTATTTGGCCGAAGATACTCCTTTTACAAATATTACAAATAATTCTGGTATTCTGAATAATGATCTGGATGAAGATCATCCATCCAATGAACTGACTGCCGAACTGACTTCCAACGCCGCTCAGGGACTGGTACAATTAGAACCGAATGGAATCTTTACCTATACCCCAAACCTTAATTTTAATGGCTTGGATAGTTTTTCGTATCGTGTAAGAGATCCAGAGGGAAACTCGGATACTAGTTTTGTCTTGCTTTCAGTCAGCCCAGTCAATGATGCTCCTTTTGCCCGCAATGATACTTTTAATATCCTTGAGGACTCCTCCCTGACGGATGTCAACATTCGAGAGAATGATCAAGACCCAGATCATCTATTGAACCAACTCACGGTGCAATTGATACAAGCCCCCCTTCAGACAAATTTTAGTTTAAATACTGACGGCAGCCTGACATATACGCCCAGTGCAAATTTTTATGGCGTGGATAGCTTGATTTATCAACTCAACGACGGAGATGCTCCTTCAAACCTTGCCATAGTCTGGATAGTCACAAATGCCCAAAATGATCCTCCCCAGGCACTTAAAGATAGTTTATCCGTTTTGGAGGATTCTACCCTCATAGGGAATGTACTGATCAATGATTTGGACATTGAAAACGATGTTCTTGCTACAAATTTATTGAGAGGTGCGCAATCGGGTATCTTATTATTTAGAGCAGACGGTACTTTTGAGTATAAACCCAATAAAGATTTTGAGGGTATCGATTCATTTACGTATGAAGCTAGGGATCAAAACAGCTCTTCAAACCGCGCACTAGTCACTATCACGGTATTGCCTGTCAATGACCCACCCAAAGCTTTGCCTGACACCTACGCAACGCTTGAAGATCGCCCACTTTTGGGAGCCAGCTTATGGGATAATGATCTAGACCTAGATATAGGAGATAAGATTGAATCTGGTAGGATTGTAACCTCGCCCAATCACGGCACTATTGAATTAAATGATACTACTGGGACTTTCATATACATTCCCAATTCGGATTATTTTGGTACGGATGAGTTTTTTTATGTATGTAGTGATGGTGAAGCGGATGCCGAACCAACAAGGGTACTTATTCAAATCAACCCGGTGATTGATGCGCCAATGGCTCAAGCAGATAATTATCAGGTGTTTGAAGATCAGCTTTATTCTGGCGCAAGCATACTTGATAATGATTCGGATGTAGATACCCCGAATATCTCTGCTATCCTCAGACAAAATACGCAACACGGCCAATTGACCCTGGATGAAGCAAATGGTACATTTACCTACCTCCCCAACGCAGAATATGTAGGAGAGGATAGTTTTATCTATCAGGCTTATGATGGTGAATTATTTTCGGATTCCGTCAGAGTTACTCTTTTTGTACAGGCAGTGAATGACCCTCCTCAAATTCTCGGACTAAGCGATACACTCCGAGCTGACCTGGATGATGGGTTACAATTCGTAGAGTTTGACCTGCAAACTGGGTTCGGAGAAGAAAATCAAACCATTGCGGCACTGACAGCCAATGCTTTAGAACCCGAAGTATTGACGAATGTCACAATTATTTTGTTGGATGGGAAAAGAGCCAGGCTGGAATTTAGACCTCTCCGGGTAGATACTACCAATATTGAGATATATATAAAGGATAATGGAGGAATTGAAAACGGCGGGTTTGACAATACTACTTTTACGCTAAATATTGTAATTACACAAGGTTTATTAATCCCATTAGCTGATAAAGTAGAGCTAAAAGAAGATCAATTACAGGAATTTGACATCAATAATACTTTAAGAAACAACGATTTTTTTGGTCTGAATAGAAACCCTGAAATGATCATATCCCAAAACCCTGCTCACGTCATATTGACTCTCACAAACAACGGCAAGATTCAGTACCAACCTCAACCTAATTATTTTGGAGAAGATCAATTTAAATATCGACTCAAACTGGGCGACAGGTTGTCCGAAGAAGAGGCTCTCGTTTCCCTCGAGATCATGCCGATCAATGATGCCCCAGAAATAGACGGACTACCCGAAAATCTAAGCCTGGGTAGAAATGCAGGGATTCAGATTATACCCTTCAGACTGACCGTGGGACCTCTTGAAAAACAAGACTTTGAAGACATTGACATAAGCCAAAGTAATGAACGGGTGCTGACCGGGTTGAACCTGGATCGACTTACAGACAGTACAGCCGAACTGGAATTCAGCCCCTTTGAACCCGGCATAAGCAATATCGAGATTCGAGTCAGGGATAATGGCGGAGTTTTGTTCGGTGGGGTAGACAATAGCCGCCAGACGATACGCGTTGAAGTATATGAAGTAGCTCCAGCAGGAGTAGGGCTTTTGCGTGCTGTGGCTCCCAATTTTACCGAAATCAACCTGGATTGGGATGACATTACAGCCAATGAAGAGGGTTTTGTCATCGAGCGCGCATTTGAAGATGAAACCGATTTTGAAGTAATAGGACAAGTAAACGAGGATATTACACGCTTTGTGGACTTAGATTTGCAGACAGGTATCAGTAAATATTGTTACCGAATCAAAGCAATAAATTTTAAAGGAGACTCCCCGTATAGCAATATCGCCTGTGCTGTTCGGAGAAATAACGAAATATTACTTCCCAATACCTTTACACCAAATGGTGATAAACGAAACGACTTCTTTATTTTGAGATCCTTGAATGTGGAAGAAGTTGATTTCAATATTTATGACCGAAACGGAAATATCGTATTCAGAACCCAAGATGTAGCAAAAGCTACCACAGAGGGTTGGGACGGAGGCAATCAGCCTCCTGGCGTGTATGTATGGTCGGTTCGGGTCAAATTTGACGATGGAATTGAAAAAAACGCCCAAGGAAAGATCAACCTGGTGCGCTAGAATTTAATCAACACACAACGGAATGAAATTGCAAAAAACCAGTTATCTGATCATCCCGCTGATCTTGCTATCAGTTGGAAGCCTGAAGGCTCAGGATCTGGCTTTCTCGCAATTTTATCACACCCCATTCCTGACCAATCCAGCCTTATTAGTCAAAGACCACCAAATGCGTATTTTTTTAAACTTCCGAAATCAAAGCATCGGCGCAGGTGATAACCTCTCAAGCCCCATGGCCTCATTGATCTATCCTTTTGGATTGAGAAAAGGGGCGACTCCAAGACTTGGGTTCGGATTTTCTTTTATCAATGACAATGCAGCCGAGCTACTGACTACCAATGGGCTGATATTCAGTGGGGTGTACCATCAGAAACTTGGAAGTCAAATTTTGATTAGTTTGGGAGCATTGGGGGGGATATTTCAAAGAAGAATTGCCATTGAAAAAATTACGACCGATAATCAGTATTTATTAGGCTTTTTTAACCCAGATGCCGGAATCAACGAAGATTTATTCAATACTTCTGCGGTATACCTGACCGCTAGTCTGGGGGCGGCATTTACGCTTAAAGATGTATTTGAAAGAGATAAACTGACCTTCGGGCTATCTTTTAATCACTTTAATGAACCCCAAGTAGCTCTTTTCAAAGAAAATAGCTCCTCTACGCAGACGATTATTCCCCGCAATATTACCTTTACCGGAAGTTTTTATCATTATCCTCACGATAGAATCACTTGGATGCCTTCATTCCGTTGGATTTACAGACTCAATACCCACCTGCTTAACCTAGGGAGTATGGTCAAATTTAGCTTTTCTTCCGATCGCGATTTACTTAAAAACGGAGATGTGCACGTAGGATTATGGTATAATACCAATAAAGCATTGGTGACTGCCTTTGAATTCCACCAACCCCGCTATTGGATTGCTTTGAGTTATGATCTTTCTATAGGGCTTAAAAAACAAACATTCAGCAATCAAGGTGTTTTTGAAATGACCCTCGGGCTGAAAATACCCCGTAAAATCAAACCTGACGTACCCCTAGAAGATACACTTGCCCTACCTCCGAACACCTTAGTAAAACTTCCGATCAGAGATTCCCTCATTCAAGAGAATCTCTATAATCTATTCATGAGCCAAAATCTGAAGCCAAAAAGGCTTCCCGAAGAATATTTCAGAAATTTAGAAAATGATAAGCCGATCAGTTTTAGCCCCCAGCTAGACACCGTACTCATAAAAGTCAGAAGAATTGAAAAAAATAAACCAGATACACTCACCATCCAAAGTTTGAAACAAATAGGTTTTACATTGAGTAAAGAAGACAAAACCATATTGAATAAAAAAGTTCGCTTTGATCTCAATAGTGATACCTTTTCAGGAGAATATCAGCGAAATCTGGATGAAATTGCAGAGATGCTTCAAAAAAATAAAACCATTCATCTACTGATTTTAGGGCATACCTGTAATGTGGGCGACGCAACCGAAAATCAGGAACTATCCCTGACCAGGGCTTTGGCAGTTAAAGAATATTTGATTCAAAAAGGTGTTAATCCCGAACGCCTCAAAGTAAAAGGAATGGGCGCTTCGTTTCCATTGGTACCCAATGACAGTGAATACAACCGAAATATCAACCGGAGAGTCGAGTTCAAAGTCATTCCCAATTCGGAATAATTTTCCTATCTTTATGGTTAGATTCAAATAAACCAGTATTAAGCCAATAAGCCATTATCCAGTGAAAATCAAGACAATTTCAGGATAAGCACTGAAAATCAATCAAATTCTGTAATAACTTAATACAAAATTAAGTACATTTGCATATAAGTATTTAAATATTAAAACTATCAAAATAAAGAATCTGATCATATATTTGTACCCGACCCCAGTAAGTTCGCCCTATGATGCATAATCATTATATTTTTAATAAATTTTTTTTGTTGATGCTTGTATTGTTCTTGCCAGGCATCTGTTTGGGGCAAAAAGCGCAAGATATTCGAGGATATTTATTTTATCAAGACAATCAAAAACCCGTAGTAAGTGCTTTGGTAAGCATTGTGAATATGGCTGGTTATGAGACTTTTACCAATAAAAAAGGAGAATTTTCCTTTAAACTTCCCAAAGATGTTCCAGCTTCTACCGTATTTAAAATCCAAATCTCTCTGCCGGATAATGAAATTTTTGAGTTTGAAACCCTTCTCAAAAGCTCAGTCTTGCAAGTTCCAATACCTCACAAACTATCCTCCGATTATCTCAACGAAAATTCGACCCCTGAGACTCCTGTAAAGGATACAACCATGATCCTTCCCAAATACCAAAGTACCAATCCTCAACTCAATACCGATAAACTCAAAACTGCTAAAACAACAGATAAAGATAAAATATCCGAATTACAATCACAAAAGCTTGCCAACCAGGCAGATAGTAATAAATATCTGACAATCAATACTGTTGAAAATAAAAACTCTATCCGCCCCCAGGAAGATATCAGCGATCTGAAAAAAGACTTTGATGCCATCACCCGAAAAATTGAAATCGAGAGCCAGAATATCATCAGTGGTAGCGAAAATATCAAAAAAGATATACTGCAACTCTGGGATAAACTCAAACTCAAAAAAAATCTTTCCAATCAACAAAGAGATACACTCAGACAATATCTCAAAAATCTGGATAAAAAAATTAAGGATTATACCGAAGCCAATCAAAGCAGCCAAAATAATGTCTTAGACGCAATTCAAGGGCTTCAAAAAGTACTTAATGTCCAAGAATCTCAAATTAGAATCAATCGAATTACAATTATTACTTTGACAGCCATCATATTTGGACTCTCCTTATTGAGTTATATCTTTTATCTAATCAATCAAAGAACTCAAAGGCAGAAGAAAATTCTGGCAGAAAATATCCGAAAAATCAATCAACAAAATGAAGAAATCAATCAGCAACAAGAAGAAATCAAATTGCAAAGCGATGCTATTCGGCTTAAAAACCGAGAACTGGAATTTGCCTACAATCAAATCAAAGATAGTGTACAATACGCCCAAAGAATCCAAAGTGCTTTTCTGGTAAATCCCCAAAAACTCGAGTATTATTTCAAAGACAGCTTTATTTTGCATATACCCAAAGATATTGTCAGTGGAGATTTTTATTGGCATAGCTTCAAAAATGATATGTTACTCATCGCTGTCATTGATTGTACAGGGCACGGGGTACCAGGTGCCTTGATGACCATCATGGCCAATGATGCCCTAGACCAGATCGTCAATGAGAAAAATATTATCGAGCCAATCCAAATTCTGGAAGAATTAGACTTTAGAGTGCAAAATGCGCTGGGAGAAAAAATGGACGATGAAGGGGAAACCAAAGATGGGATGGATTTGATGATTGCGCGCCTCGATTTTAAAAACCAACAAATATCTGTTTCCGGGGCAGGGAGTACCATGTATTATGTGCGAGACCAGAAAATTCATCAAATCAAAGGTTCTAAATATATCCTCGGTAGGCGGCAAAACAATGAACCCAAAGTTTTTACAGAAGAAATTATCTACTTAAAAGGGGAAGAAATTATATATCTTTTTTCAGATGGTTTTCAAGATCAATTCGGAGGGATGGACGACAGCAAATATTTAAAAACCCGATTCAGAGATTTTTTGCATACCATCAGCCCACTTCCACTTCAGACGCAGAAAGAAAGACTGGAGAAAGAATTTAATCGCTGGAAAAATGAACACCCACAAACTGATGACGTGTTGGTCTTGGGATTAAAACTTTAACCACTTCTTTGGCATTGCGCTTAAAATCATGTATTTTAACCGGCCAAAAATGATACGAGCTATAGCAATGAAAATTTCATCAAGGGCACTTCTTCATGTACTCATCTGGAGCTATGTTTCTATTCTTACCGCTCAAAACAAGGTAATAGAAAGCGAAAGCCCCGTGTATAAAAACCTGGGTATTGACCAGATTATGCTCCATTTGACCGTAAGAGATGCCGAAACCCTTGAAACACTCTGCTTTTATATCCAAGCCGAAGACTCACTCAACCACGGCATCGTTTTTCAGGCAGACTCCTCCTCCAAAATCCTCATAAGAGAAGTACCTTTGCCCATTTCAGGAATTTATAAACTCCATATCAAAGCCCACGGATACAATGATACGCTCCTTATCGTCAATCTGACAAAAATAGAAAATTATCAACTCCAAAAAGAGACTTTCCTGTCTCCCAAACGTACTGAGGTAGAAATTACAATTCGAGATATAGATAAAGACGAATTCCTAAATATGGATGTATTGGTGCGAAATCGTGACCGTAAAGAACAAATAGAGCTGCACCCCGAAGATGCCCGCGATAATAAATATACCGTCAGGCTCAGAGAAGAAGATGAGTATGAAGTAGAAGTCAAAAATCCCGAAGGTTTGATCTTTTATACCAATAACCTAATCGACCCCAAAACGATGAAGGACAAAAAACTGGAAGTTCAAGTGCTTACCGAACTTAAACCCAACTCCAAAGTCAGACTTTATGGAATCACCTTTGCAAGCCGTGCCACCGATCTCGATGAAAATGCTCGAAATGAACTCAACCGGGTAGCAGATCTCCTACAATCTTATCCCACAGCAAAGCTCGAGATTGCCGCCCATACGGATAGCCTCGGAAGTTTAGCATTTAATATGGAACTCTCACGCAAAAGAGCAGCAGTAGTATATGAATATCTGGTAGCAAAAGGTATTAAACCTCAGAACCTACTTAAAAAAGGATACGGACCCACCCGACCAGTTGCCTCTAATGATACCGAAGAAGGAAGATCAAAAAATAGACGTTTTGAATTGATTGTATTGAGTTTATAATAAATATTTGTAAATTTATAGCCTGATTATCAGTAATTTATAATATTTTTTTTTAAAATTTACTCCACTCAGATATTTTACTTGAGTATATTATCTGAGTAGCAACAAAAAAAACACTTACCTTAAATTTTAAGATAAGTGTTCGAAACTAATTTGATTAAACTAAATCTAAACTATACTAAATAAAATCCTTAATATATTGAATTTTTTTGTTGCTACTTTTTTAAAACTCTTCGTTGGGATATTCATTTCTTAATTGAAACGAACAAACATTCAACAAATTTATAAATAAATATAAATGAGTTTTAGTTCAGAATAGATGAGTATTATATTGATTTGTGAGAAGAATGTGTTCTTTTTAACTAAAAATCCTTACTACCTCCCCTAATTACCCACCTTATCATATATCTATGGTGTAAGTTTCTTTAGTTCTTTTGTTATTTATACGGAAAAATAAAAAAAAGTAACAGCTTTTTTTTATTTTTTTTACAGACGATCTAAATTTGCCTTAATAAAGGCATTTGGATGTCTTAAGTAAGATGCAGCTAAACCAATCAAAAAAAACAAGACTTATCCAAAACACAAACAAATCCCCACATCATATCGGTCAACCTGATGTTAGGAGTCAAAATTAGCTTTATACCTTCGGATAGTTCATTCATTACAATTTAATCCCCATCAATATTACCAATAAAACAATCTTTATATTAATTTTGGATGCATATTCAATTAATTTTACCTCGGGAGCAATAAAAAAATAATTATTGTATGAATAAATTAAATTTAGCACTTGTTTTTTTTATATGGTTGAACATCGGCTTTTTACAGGCACAATCTGAAACCGACTCTGTTGATCGTTTTTCTTATGGTTATGGAGTACTACTGGGCAAAAGTATGAAATCTCAAGGAATAGATGCCAAAGATCTTAAATTAGAAGATATGATCAAAGCATTAAAAGCAGTACTTAACAATGAACCGATCCTGATGAGCCCGCAGGAAGCCCAAAACGAATATCAAAATAAAATCACCAATCTTCAAAATATCAAATCCGAAGCTGCCCTGAATCTTGAAAAAGCCTTTTTTGCAGAAAATGGCAAAAAACCCGGCGTAATCGAAACCCCCACAGGGATACAATATCAAATCATCAAAACCGGACAAGGAGCCAAACCTCTGGCAGATAGCAAAGTAACTACACATTATCACGGTACTTTGCTGGATGGCACTATCTTCGACAGTTCAGTCGATCGAGGCGAACCCATCAGTTTTGCATTGGGAGGAGTCATCAAAGGCTGGCAGGAGGTATTACAACTAATGCCCGTCGGCTCCAAATGGAAAGTATTTATTCCTTCTAAACTTGGTTACGGAAGCCGCCCCTCTGGAAGAATCCCCGCTAACTCAACCTTAGTTTTTGAAATTGAGCTAATTAGTATCGATAATTGATTCAAAGCTCTGTTTGAAAATTATTAAAAGCAGCTTTTTTGTCAATGAGTATCAACATCTATACACATGCATAATTAAGCTTCCAGAGGATAGTGTAAGGATAAATCAGGTTTGAAAAAATCCAACATACTGTTCTTTTGTGGTTCAATATGGATGGAGACAATCCCCAGGCTGCGGGCTGATACAATATTGTCCCAGTTATCGTCCAGGAATACGGTTTCTTCGGCTCGAAGTCCGTTTTGATCCAGTACATATTGATAGATACTCGGGTCAGGTTTGCGCATGTTCATGTGTTGGGAATAATAAACCTGTTCAAATAGCTGATTCAGAGCGGGTTGTCCTTGTGCTTCCATTTGCCGTACGATAAAGTCCACGTGAATGTCATTCGTATTGCTGAGTAAAAACGTCCGGTACGAAGATTTCAAAGCATCCAAAAGCTGTAAGCGTGATTCTGGAATATCCAACAAGAGTGCATTCCAGGCATTGTCAATTTCTTGGTCGCTCAAATCAGCGTGATACATAGCACGGATACCTTCTCGAAACTGCTCATTATTGATTCTGCCTGTCTCAAAATCGTGGAAAAAAGGGCTTCTAAGCACCTCTTGTCGAATAAGATCAGCTTTATGGGGTACAAATTCGCTGAAAGCTTTGATGGTTAGCTCAGGCTCAATATTAATAATGACATTCCCTAGATCAAAAATGAGATTTTGGATATCCATGATAATTAATTTTAAAATATTTTATTTGCGATTGTAGCTGTAAAAATGTACATTTGCAACCTAAAATTAGCAATAAAAACTTTATTTTATTGTTAAATATGAAAAGGGCCTATAGCTCATTCGGTTAGAGCAACTGACTCATAATCAGTAGGTGCTTGGTTCGATTCCAAGTGGGCCCACTTGATTTTCAAGCACTTACAAAGCATATTTTGTAAGTGCTTTTTTTATTTGCATACAAATTGCGCCAAATTTGCTTCAAAATTTTTTATTTTTCACTCCTTAGTTTAGCGCAACGTGACTTAAACTTTTCGTAATTATTTAGGTACTTGCAAAATTGGTAAAAAATATGGAAATTAGCTTTGATGGAACTACCTACTGATATAGAAAGTTTACAGAATCTTTTGCGCTTGTGTTTAGCCAAGATTGCATCTTTGGAAGCAGAGAATG